>CAJOLH010000014.1 GCA_905235375.1 uncultured Bacteroidales bacterium | reverse complement strand
AAAGATAAGTGAAATTTTTGACATGACAAACACTTGGGTAACTTTTTGTTGCCCAAGTTATTCTAAAAAATATTTTTTAACAATGCTGCGGATTCTAGGTAATTTACGAAAAAAACAGGTTTGCGAGAAGGATGACCTTGTAAAATGTAATCAAGCACTATGTCGGCCGACATAGTGCTTGCGCGATTGGATAAAGCATCGTGATGCGCGACAGCGTGCTTGCTTCTACAGGAAATAGCATTGTGACGCGCGACAGCGTGCTTGCGCGATTGAATAAAGCACTCTGACGCGTGACAGAGTGCTTGATACGATTGGGGACTAAAGAAATAGCTTTGCGACTTGTTCGAGATAGATGCGGTCGGTCTCGTCGAAGGTGTTGAGTTCGGCACTGTCGATGTCGAGGACTCCAGTCACTTCGCCACTTGCGTTGTGGAGGGGCACGACGATCTCGCTTCTGGATGCAGAGCTGCACGCAATGTGGCCGGGGAACTGATCAACGTCGGGAACGACCTGCGTTCGGTTGGTTTGCCAGGCGGTGCCGCACACGCCCCGTCCTTTTCGGATGCGCGTACATGCCATCGGGCCTTGGAAGGGGCCGAGGACGAGCATATCGTCCAGTACACGGTACACGATAGAATCCAGTCCACCAGAAGCCAAAAGTCTCATGGAGCATGGAGGCTACGTTGGCCATATTGGCGATGGGGTCGCTCTCAGCGGCAACAACAGCTTCAATCTGCGGGAGGAGTGCTTCGTACTTCTCGCGTTTGCTACCAGCGCATATTTCAAGAAGGAGACCCATTTTTCTTACTTGCGCAAAGCCAGATTGTAGTTGTAGTAGTCGAAGTCGCCGGTGATGTCCTTGACGATGCGGAGGAATGGGGGCAGACGGAGGTCGGCGTGAGAGGCGATGCCTTTGGTTTCGAGAATCATCAGACCCTCGTGTGGTGCCTCGTAGGCATCGAGTTCGAAGAACTGACCGCCCGCGATGAAGCTCTTGCGACGCTTGCTGATGGTGTGGCGATAGGGATCGGCCTGCAGCAGGAGCGTCTCGTAAAGGGCATTGGACACCTGGCGCTCGGTGACGACTTCCTCGTTGGAGGAGATGCGGCGGCGTGTGGTGTGAATGTTGACGGTGTGGTTGCCCGTGACGCGGCGACGGATGCGCACTTCGGAGCCGGGCTCGCTGGAGAGATAGGTCTGCTGGATGTAGCTCTCGATGCAGTCGTTGGGCAGTTCGCCGATGAGTTCGACGATGTACTTGCGCTCTTCGACAATGGCCTGTGGCAAGCCGAGCACGGAGTTGATTTCGTAGAGCACGCGATTGAGCTTCTGCTCGAAGTCCTTGCGGTTGTCGATGACGCGCAGATGGGGATGACCCGTCCAGGCCTGAATGACCTTCTTGTCGAGCTGGCGGGCAAGACGCAGTCCCGCTTCGTCGGCCTTCTCATAGCGGGAGGCGTTGTTGGCGGTGGTGTAGAAACTCTCTGCACCATCGGCTGCCGAAACGAGGTGGAGCACGGCATCGTAGCGTCCACCATGGCGCAGCTCCTCGGCATTGGTGTGGCAGGCGGCACAGAGTTCGTCGTACATCTCGGGCGAGATGTAGGCTGAGATATCAAGGGCACCTCGGTCGCAGACGATGACACAGGGTTCGGTACACGTCTCGGCAAGGCGTCGCATCTTGTCCTCCATCTCCAGCTGGAGTTCGAGGATGATCTTCTCGCCTTCGTAATAGAAGTCGTGGTTATTGGTCAGGTAACTCCACCCCGATGCGGTGACCATGGTGGGAATTTCGGGTACAACGAAAACCTTGTAGCCGAGATTGGACAAATACTCGTTGATGCGTACCAGTGCGGTTGTCTTGCCTGCACAGGGTCCTCCTGTGAGGACAATCTGCTTGATATCTTTCTTCATAGGTAAGGAAATGCCCTGCCAACCGATGTGGCAGGGCAAGGTTATTGAAATGAATTACTTGTCGTCGTCAGAGCCGATGAGCTTCCAGATGAAAGCAGCGCAAGCGCCACCTACGAATGGACCAACGATGAATACCCAGAGCTGGCTGAGTGCCTTGCCACCCTCGAAGAGAGCAGGACCGATGGAGCGAGCGGGGTTCACAGAGGTGCCGGTGTAGTGGATGCCTACGAGGTGGATGAGCACGAGGGAGAGGCCGATGGCGAGGCCGGCAAAGTTGCCAGCGCCCTTCTTGGCATCAGTCGTTCCGAGAACCACCAGCACGAATAGGCAGGTCAGCACGATTTCGGCAATGAGGCCGTTGGTGACTGTGCCAGCGCAAGCGTTGGCGCCCGTCTTGGTGCCCAGAGCGAGTTCGGGAGAGGTGGAAACAAGGAGATAAAGAACGCAGGATGCGAGGATGGCACCGATAACCTGGAAGATCATGTAACCGCAGGCATCCTTGCCAGAGATACGGCCAGAGATGAGGCAGCCAAGGGTGATGGCTGGATTGATGTGGCAGCCAGAGATGCCGCCGATGGTGTAAGCCATGGCTACGACAGCAAGGCCAAATGCAAGGGCAGTGCCTACAACGGAAGCAGTGTCGATGCCGCAATTGAGGCTGACAGCGGTGCCGCAGCCAAGAAGGGTAAGCACGAAGGTGCCGACCAGTTCTGCAAAGTACTTTTTCATAGAGCAGATTGTTGATTAAGGGTTAATAATGTTGATAAATAGGAGTTAACGGGAGTTAACAGGAGTTAGCGGGAGTTAGTCGAAGAAACTGTTGTCGGACTCTGTAGCCTCCTCCACATGTTCGTAAGCCCCTTCGATGTTGCATGGGTCGTAGCCCGTGGGATAAAAGAACGTATCGGACGATGAATAGGGGAGGGTGGGATCGGCGAGCACGCGTTTGATGAACATTGCCCAAATGGGCAGAGCCATCGATGCACCTTGTCCCTCGGACGTGCGGTCGAAGTGAATGGTTCGTTCTTCGCCACCCACCCAGGTGCCGGCGATGAGTCCGGGCGTGAATGCCATGAACCAGCCATCGGAGTTGTCGTTGGTGGTGCCGGTCTTGCCGCCCATGGGAGCGGTGATGCCGTAACGGTTGCGGATGCGGGCACCTGTGCCGTAGTCAACCACGTCGCGGAGGATGGGTAGCATCTTGTAGTAGGCTTCGGCTGAGAAGACCTCCTTGCGGACCGGGGTGAAGTGGGTCAGCTCCATGCCGGAGTTGTCGCAGATGGAAACGACGTAGAGGGGCTGGCTGTTCATGCCGTGGCCGGGGAAGCCGGAGTAGGCGGTGACCATCTCCTCGACGGAAATGTCGCAAGAGCCCAGACAGAGCGAGAGCACCGGATCAAGACGGTTGCGCACGCCAGCGGAGTGGAGGAAATCGACGAAGCGTTCGGGCGTCATGCGGCTCATGACGCGGGCGGAAATCCAGTTGTTTGACCTCATCAGTCCCCATTGCAGGGTGACCATCTCGCCAATGCGCTGCTTGCCGCCATCGCGGGGCGTCCAGGGACGTCCGATGGCATCGTAGAGCACGGGCTGGGTGTTGAGTTCCTGGTCGCAGGGCGTGCGACCCTCTTCCATCGCGAGCGTATAGAGCAGGGGCTTGATGGTGGAACCCACCTGACGACGGCCTGCCGTCACCATGTCGTACTGGAAGAAGGCGAAGTCGGGACCACCTACGTAGGCCTTGACATAGCCCAGCGTATCCATGCACAGGAAGCCGGCACGCAGGTACTGCTTCTGCCAGCGCAGCGAGTCCCAGGGACTCATGATGGTGTCTATCTCGCCTTCCCATGAGAACAGCTTCATGTCGATGGGCTTCTGGAAAGCCTTCTCGATCTCTTCGGTCGAATAGCCTTTGGACTTCATGGTGGTGTAACGCTCGGACTGCCTCATGGCACGACGCAAGGAGTTCGTCACGTCGTCGTCGGTGAGCCGGCGGCTGTAGGGTGCATTGGGCTGATTCAGCTTCTCCTTGTTGAAGGCGGGCTGCAGATAGTCGCGCAGATGTTCGACAAGCGCTTCCTCGGCATACTGCTGCATGTGGGAGTTGATGCTGGTGTAGATGCGAAGACCATCGGTGGTAAGGTCGTAGTACGAGCCATCGGGTTTCTTGTTCTTGTTGCACCAGCCATAGAGAGGATTGGTCTCCCAAGCGAGGGAGTCGTCGTAATACTGCTGGTCCTGCCACGACGCATAGCGTGAGCGGTTGGGTTTGCTTGCACGCATGATCTTGCGCAGATATTCGCGCAGATAGGGAGCCATGCCTTCCTTGTGGTCAGCCGAGTGGGCCAGCTTGTAGTTGCCTTTGTCATCGGTTTGTGGCAGGAGGGGACGCTCCTTGTAGTCGTTGTACTCGACTTCGGTGAGATAGCCGGTCTTGAGCATCTGCTGGAGCACGATGGTGCGGCGGTTCTTTGTCTTCTCAGGACGACGGACGGGATTGTAGAGCGAGGGGTTCTGCAGCATACCCACAAGCATGGCCGACTGCTCGACGTCGAGCTCGGAGGGGAGCTTGTCGAAGTAGATGCGTGCTGCCGAACGGATGCCTACGGCATTGTAGCAGAAGTCGAAATGGTTGAGATACATGTTGATGATCTCCTCCTTGGTGTAGAGCTTTTCGAGCTTGACGGCAATGACCCATTCGATGGGCTTCTGCATGGCACGCTCCCAGATGTTCGAAGCCACCTCCTTGGTATAGACCTGCTTGGCGAGCTGTTGGGTGATGGTGGAGCCGCCACCTGCCGAACGCTGGTGGAGCAGAACCGTCTTGAAGGCTGCACGGAACAGAGCCTTGATGTCGATGCCGGAATGGTCGAGGAAACGGGCGTCTTCGGTAGCTACGAGCGCATTGATCAGGTTGGGTGACAACTCGTTGTAGTTGATGAAGACACGATTCTCCTTGGCACGACTGAAGCGCCCCAGCTCGACGGAGTCGGCTGAATAGACGATGGTGGCGTACTTGCTCTGAGGATTTTCAAGTTCCTCGATGGATGGCATCTCGCCAATGTAACCGTTTGAGATGGCCCAAATGACACCTCCTCCGACCAGAAGGCCGAGGATGAAGAGGCTCCACAGTGCCAGGCAAACGTATTTGGTGAATTTGAACATTTATGGGGATATTAAGGGATATTTGGGGATATTAAGGGATATTTGGGGACGATACCTTCGGGAGTAAAAGAGTACCACGGGTAGTAAAAGGGTACCACGGGACGATACCTTTGAGGGTAGAAGGGAACCACGGGACGATACCTTTGCCTTTCGAAATTTACTACTGATAACTACAGTATGGTTTCGCTAAATGCGAAACTTGATTAACGTAACTTTGTTACTGCCTCCTTGACGCGGCGCATGGCCTCGGAGATTGTGGCTTGCGACGTGGCATAGCTGAAACGGATGCAGGAGGGATCGCCAAAGGCTTCGCCGCTCACACCCGCTACATGACCGGTTTCGAGCAGGTACATGGCTACGTCGTCGGCATTGGCAATTACCTTGCCATCGGGTGTCTGCTTACCGAAGAGGGCGCTGACATCGGGGAAGATGTAGAAGGCACCGCTGGGCTTCTTGTCGAGACGGAAGCCGGGGATGTCGTTCACCATCGAGCAGATCAGGTCACGACGGCGCTCGAACTCCTGACGCATCTGTTCGACACAATCCTGCGGGCCGTTGTAGGCAGCTTCGGCAGCCTTTTGCGCAATGCTCGAACAGCCGGAGGTGTATTGGCTCTGGAGCTTGCTGACAGCCTTGGCGATATAGGCAGGAGCAGCACAGAAGCCGATACGCCAGCCTGTCATGGCGTATGCCTTCGACACGCCGTTGATGATGACCACGCGATCCTTCATCTCCGCAAAGGAAGCGATGGATGTGGGTTGTCCGCAGTAGGAGATATGTTCGTAAATCTCGTCGGCAATGACGATGATCTTCGGATGCTTGGCAAGCACCTCGACAAGAGCTGCCAGTTCCTCCTTGGTGTAGATGGCACCTGTGGGGTTGGAGGGTGAGCAGAAGAGGAATGCCTTGGTGCGTGGAGTGATGAGGCTTTCGAGCTGGTGGGGCAGAATCTTGAAGTCCTGCTCCTGGCTGCAATGGAAAGGCACATTGACGCCTTCTGCCAGTTTCACCATTTCGAAGTAGCTCACCCATGCGGGGGTGGGGATGATTACCTCGTCGCCCTTGTCAACAATCGATAGTATGACATTGCAGATCTCCTGCTTGGCACCATTGCCTACGACAATCTGTGCCGGAGAGAAATCTACGCCGTTCTCATTCTTGAGCTTGCGGCTGATAGCTTCGCGGAGGGACATATAGCCCGGTACCGCAGTGTAGAACGAGAAGTTGTCATCTACAGCCTTTTTAGCTGCAGCCTTGATATGGTCGGGAGTAAAGAAGTCAGGTTCGCCGACCGACAGGTTGATGATGTCGAGCCCCTGATTCTTGAGTTCCTGACTCTTCTGTGACATCGCCAACGTTGCCGAAGGCGAGAGTGCACAGAGGCGTGCTGATAAATTTTCCATACAAATACCTTTTAGCTTTAGTTTCTTTTGAAAATGGTCTTATTCTTCGATGAATTTCTGTCTGTTACGGATTTGGATGCCATGGGAAGCACGACCGAGTTGTTCGGACGTCTGCTGGGCCATTGCAGTGCCTGAGAAGAGGACAATGGCGGATGATGTGAAAAGCGGGACAAATCGGTTCATGAGAATGGATTTGAGGGATTATATCGTCTGCGAAGCCTGCGGCCGAAGAACGCACTGTGATTGCTTCGTTGTCCGCGTTGCCTCTTGGCCAACTCCAGTAGGGGGCGGCTGCGGCGCATCAGTCGGCGCATGAGCTGGGAGAATCGGATCTTGTAGGTGTCCCAGTCGAAGAGTGGCGAATCATTGACAGCGCGCCACGTCAGCCAGATGCCGATAGGAGCAAGGACCATGGACGAAAGCCAGATGCCGAACCATGGCAGCATTACGCCATTCTTGGCCGCTTTATAGCCCGTATTGTCGATGACATAGTAGAAGATGAAGAAGATGACACCCGTGATGATTGGGATGCCCATGCCACCCTTTCGGATGATGGCACCCAGTGGAGCCCCGATGAAGAAGAACAACAGACATGCTACGGAGAGGGTGAACTTGCGATGCATCTCGATGGAGTGATAGTTGACGTTCTTCTGTTCGAACGTCTGCATCTCACGCTGGATGGCAAAGGTCTGGATGACGTTCTTGGCACGGCTGATGGCCTTGTCGGTGAGCTTCTCCATCTGTCCGGGGGTAAGCGAAGCATAGATGCTGTCGAGGTCGATGACCATCTTCTGCGGCTTCTCGGTCTTCTCGGCGAAGTAGAGCGTATCGTCGCGTACCTGCTGGCGGACGCCGGTATAGTAGATGCTGCTGACCAGCTTCTTGCCATAGCCGTAGTTGATGGAATCGATGCGCTGGTTGAGGGAATCGACCGAATGGGAAAGCTGAGCCAGGTTCTTGCCGACATGGCGGTCGGAGATTGACTCTTCGTCGGTGTCAAACCCATTGTCGTAGGGTATGTAAACTTCCTTTTCGCTGAACGATTCGCGACGATACTTGGGGTGCTTTTGCTGCTGCTGGTAGCTGTTGCCCGTTCCCTGCTTGAAGGTGCCCACCTGCTGGCCGCTCCATAGGGTGAGCTTCAGGTGCTTGCCTGTCTCAGCCATGGATATTTTGGCACTGTCGGCCACGGTGACGGTGGCATCCTCGATGTTGGAGCCGTCGAAGATGTAGATGGTGACACCGTGGAGAATGCCCGTGTCGAAGTCCTTGTGATCAACGTAGATGTTGTAGTTGTTGATCTCCTTGTAGAAGACGCCTTCGGGAATCTCAAGCTCGGGTGAGGTGTGCTTGATGCCAATGAGGATGGAGTACATCTTGGTATTGGCAAGCGGGAGCACGCGATCCTGGAAGAAGAAGGTGGCAATGGCAAGCACAAACATGAATATCGTCAGCGGTTTCATGATTTTGAGCAGCGAGATGCCAGAGGCCTTCATCGAAAGCAGTTCAAGGCTTTCGCCCAGGTTGCCAAACGTCATCAATGATGCCAGCAGAATGCCCAGCGGCAAAGCCATCGGCACAAAGGTGAGTGAGGCATAGAAGAAGAGTTGCGCAAGTACGTCGATGCCCAGTCCTTTGCCGACCAGGTCTCCCACATAACGCCACAGGAACTGCATCAGCACAATGAAAAGGCAGATGAAGAACGTCATGAGGAAGAGCGGCAGAAAAGTCTGCAGCATGAACGTATAGATGCGCTTGATTCTCATTTGCTATTCAACGAGGAGAAGGTCAGCGCCTTCGAGGACATTGTCGCCCTTTTGGACATAAACGGCCTTGACGACGCCATCGCGACCGCAGTTGATGTTGTTCTCCATCTTCATGGCTTCGAGGACAACAGCCACATCGCCCGCCTTGACCGACTGTCCGACGGTGACGTTGATGCTGAGGATGGTGCCGGGCAGCGGAGACTTGGTGGCACTCGCAGCATGGGATTCCTGCGGCTTGGATGCAGGGGCAGCAGCGGGAGCAGTGGCGGCGGCAGGAGCAGCAGGACGTGCGATGACAGGCTTGGGACGTTCGGCACGAACAGCCTGGTCGAGTTCAACGGAGTAAGCCTTGCCATTGACCTCGACTTCGACGTTCTGTCCGTTGACGTCCTGGATGGCAACTTCGTAGGTGTTGCCATTGATTTTCAGTTTATAGGTCTTCATCAAAATAGTTTCACAAAAGATTTAGAAGCGACGAATGGGTGAGCGTTTCTGGTTGTTGCCTGCACCTGTCCATGCGCTGTCGGTGGAGGTCAAGGTGAGGACATTTGACTCCTGGTCGTGCATACCATCCTCATGCAGGAAGAGTGCGACCCCGATGGCGGCAGCGAGTGCAGCGTCATCGACCTCCTTGCCAGACGATTTCTCGACAATCTTCATGTCGCGCTTGGCACGACGGTCGGTGATCTGCTCGAACTGCTTTTTGCGATGAAAAGACTTCATCAGCTTCAATCCGCACAAGGCAAAGAGCGGATAGATGTACTTGAAACACAGGAAGAGAATGATCAGGGCGCTGAACACCACCGACATGGCGATGATGGTCATCATCCAGCCGAAGGGGTCGTTCTGTGCAAAGTCGTCGGCATTGCCTGCCAGCACAGGTGGAACTGCACTGGCAAACATGGAGGCAATTATGGTGGTTTTCTTCATCATTTCTTAGAGTGGCAGATTGTCGTGCTTCTTGGCAGGATTCTCGACACGCTTGTTGTGAAGCTTCTCAAGGGCACGGATTACGCGGAAACGGGTGTTTCGAGGCTCGATGACATCGTCGATGTAGCCCTTGTGCGCAGCATCGTAAGGATTGCAGAAGAGCTTCTCGTACTCGTTCTTCTTCTCCTGGATGATCTGAGCCTTGGCCTCGGGCGTCTCGGCAGCCTTCAGCTCCTTGCCATAGAGCACCTCCACGGCACCACCCGAGCCCATGACGGCAATCTCGGCAGAAGGCCAGGCGTAGTTGACATCACCGCGAAGCTGCTTGCAGCTCATCACGATGTGGGAACCGCCATAGCTCTTGCGGAGTGTGACAGTGACCTTGGGAACGGTCGATTCGCCGTAGGCGTAGAGCAGCTTGGCACCATGGTCGATCACGCCATTGTACTCCTGTCCTGTTCCAGGCAGGAAGCCCGGCACATCGACGAGGGTGACCAGCGGAATGTTGAAGGCATCGCAGAAGCGCACGAAACGAGCCGCCTTGCGCGAAGCATTCGAGTCGAGACAGCCCGCCATTACCTTGGGCTGGTTGGCAACGATGCCGACGCTCTGTCCGTTCATGCGGGCAAAGCCTACGATGATATTCTTTGCCCAGCCGGAATGTACTTCGAACATCTCGCCATTGTCCACGATGGAGGCGATGACCTGATACATGTCGTAGGCCTGATTGGCAGACTCGGGGATGATCTCGTTCAACGAATCCTCCATGCGGTCGATGGGGTCGGTACATTCGATGCGGGGAGCCTCCTCCATGTTGTTCTGCGGGATGTAGCTGAGCAGTTGACGAATCATTGCAATGGCTTCATCCTCGTTCTCGGCAGCAAAATGAGCGACACCCGACTTGGTGGCATGAACCGATGCGCCGCCGAGCTGCTCCTGATCGACCACTTCGCCCAGCACTTCCTTGACGACCTTGGGGCCGGTGAGGAACATATAGGACGTGTTCTTGACCATCAGCACGAAGTCGGTGAGGGCAGGCGAATAGACCGATCCGCCGGCACAGGGACCCATGATGCAGGAGATCTGAGGAATGACACCTGATGCCAGGATGTTGCGTTCGAAGATTTCGCCAAAGCCAGCCATCGAAGCAATGCCCTCCTGAATACGGGCACCTCCCGAGTCGTTAAGACCGATGAACGGAGCGCCTACACGCATGGCCATGTCCATGATCTTGCAAATCTTTTCGGCCATGGTGACGCTGAGCGAACCACCGCTGACCGTGAAGTCCTGGGCATAGAGGAAGACGAGGCGACCGCCGATGGTGGCGGAACCTGTGACCACGCCATCGCCGAACGGGTGAGACTTGTCGGTGCCGAAGTTGGTGCAACGGTGGATCAGGAACATATCGGTCTCTTCGAACGAACCCGGATCGACCAGCGCCTCAATGCGTTCGCGAGCCGTCAGCTTACCCTTGGCATGCTGAGCAGCTATACGCTTTTCTCCTCCGCCAAGACGTGCAGTCTCGCGATTCTTGATTAGTTCTTGTATCTTTTGTAGTTGAATAGACATAAATAATTATAATGTACGCGCGAATAAGGGGTGGTGGGGGGATGTTGGGGGATATTTGGTCAAATTATTCCTCTTCGTCCTCCTCCTTGATGTTGGTGAAGACATTGGTCACATCTTCGTCCTCATCGAACTTTGCAAGGAGCTTGTCGAGGGTCTCACGCTGCTCGGGAGTAACTTCCTTGGTATCGTTTGGAATGCGTACGAATTCTGCACTGACGATCTCGAAACCATTCTCCTCGAAGTACTGCTGCATCTGGGAGTACGATTCGTACTCACCATAAGCCGTAATGGTGTTCTCCTCCTCGTCGAAGTAGATCTCATCGACACCGTAGTCGATCAGCTCAAGTTCGAGCTCGTCCATGTCAACGCCTTCCTTGGCCTTGACGGTGAAAACGGACTTGTGGGCAAAGAGGAAGCTCAACGAGCCGGAAGTGCCGAGGGTGCCGCCAAACTTGGTGAAGTAGGAGCGGACATTGGCAACGGTGCGGGTATTGTTGTCGGTGGCAGCCTCCACGACGATGGCGATACCGAATGGGCCGTATCCTTCGTAGGTGAGTTCCTTGTAGTTGCCGGCATCGTTGTCGCTGCCCTTTTTGATGGCACGGTCGATGGTGTCTTTGGGCATACTGGCCGACTTTGCCGTAGCAATCAGGGTGCGCAGACGGCTATTGTTGTCTGGGTCGGGGCCAGAGGCCTTGACGCACATAGTTATTTCCTTGCTGAGTTTCGAGAACATTTTGCTGTTCTTGCTGTTGCGCGCCATAATGCGTGCTTTGCGATATTCAAACGCTCTTCCCATAATGTTTCTTTGTTATATTTCGTGTGATTATGATTAATGATTTTTGCTGGAATTAACGGAGTGAAGCACCGAGTTTCGTCTCGAACATCCTGATGAACTTCTGCATGGTGGCATCGATGGCCTTGTCGTTGAGCGTCTTCTCGGCATCCTGCAGGATGAGCGAGATGGCGTACGACTTCTTGCCGGCAGGGAGGTTCTTGCCTTCATAAACGTCGAAGAGGGTGATGCTCTTGAGGAGGCGCTTCTCGGTGTCGTAGGCGATACGCTCGATGTCGGCGAACTGAACACTCTGGTCAACGAGCAGGGCAAGGTCGCGCTTGACGGGCGGGAACTTGGCAATCTCCTGCTGTTCGACCTTCACCTTGGCAGCGTCCTTCATGAGTGCCTTCCAGTTGAGGTCGGCATAACAAACCTCCTGGTCGATGTCGAAGCGGGAGAGTATCTTGTTCGAAACGATACCAAGCGTTGCGAGCACCTTGCCTTTGGGATTGGTGATGTCGAGGCCGACTGCGAAGATGTCGGAGTTGAACTGCTTCTGGCGAAGCGCGGTGTCAAGGCCGAGACGACGGAGGATGTTGAGCACGGCAGCCTTGAGCTCGAAGACGGTGGCTTTCGTGTCGGCTACTGCCCAAGAACCCTGATGACGATTGCCTGTGAGCCAGAGGCCCAGATGGCTTTCTTCGGAATAGCCGGCAAGGGCACGCCCCTCCTGCTGTACTTCGAGTGCCGTCTTCTCGCCATTGGCAACCTGGGCGTTCACTACGGCCTGTTTCTCGGCATTGTAGAACGAGGTGTTGCCGAACTCGTAGAAGCGACAGTTGGGCGCCTTGTGGTTGATGTTGCGGCCAATGGACTGCAGACCGCCGAACAGAAGCGTCTGACGCATCACATTGAGGTCGTTCGACAGCGGATTCATCACGTGGACGAGCTTGCTCTGCGGATAGGTCTCCAGGCCTTCGTAGAAAGCCTCGGCGGTAAGCGAGTTGCACAGAATCTCGTTGTAGCCAGCTCCGGTGAGCTGCTCGCTGATGATCTGCTGCAGGCTGTTCGACACGTCGGTGGCTGTCTTGCTGACAGCGCTGGTGTGAACGGTGCCGGGGAGCTGCACGCGGTCGTAGCCGTAGATGCGGAGTATGTCCTCGATGACATCGCAGTCGCGGGTGACATCTACGCGGTAGGCGGGAATCTGTATCTTGACGCCATGCTCGTCTTCGGAAAGAATCTCCATCTCAAGGAGTCCGAGTATCTGCTTCACCTTTTCGGGCTGGATATCTATGCCCGAAAGTGTATTGACGCGCTTGTAGGTGAGGTCAACGACCGCAGGAACATTCTTCACAGGATAAACCTCCTGGATGTCGCCTACGATGGTGCCTCCTGCCAGCTCCTTGACGAGCAAGGCAGCACGACGCAAGGCGTATGGGATGTTGTTGATGTCAACGCCGCGTTCGTAGCGGAAGGAGGCATCGGTGGAAAGCTGCTGACGGCGTGCCGTCTTGCGGATCCATGTCGGATGGAAGCAAGCACACTCAAGGAAGATGTTGGTCGTGTGTTCGGTCGTGCCTGATTCGAGCCCACCGAAGACACCGGCAATGCACATCGGCTCTTCGGCATTGCAGATCATCAGGTCGTTGTCGGAGAGCTTGTGCTCCTGGCCGTCGAGGGTCACGAAAGGAGTCCCGTTGGCGCAGGTCCTGACTACAATCTGTCCTCCCTTGACCTTGTCAGCGTCGAAGGTATGCATCGGCACAGCGGTTTCGAACAGGATGTAGTTGGTGATATCGACGATGTTGTTGATGGGGCGCAGACCGATGGACTTGAGCCTGTTCTTGAGCCATTCGGGCGACTCCTTGACCTTCACGCCAGCGATGGTCAGGCCGGAGTAGCGCGGGCAGGCTTCGGGATTATCGACCTTGATGGTGATGGGATTATAATCCACGTTGGCAGCCATGTCGGCCTTGTGGACGGCATCGAATGCCTCGACGGAGGGTTTGGTGAGCTTGTGGGGAAGGTCGTGCGCACCAAGATAGGCATTGAGGTCACGGGCTACGCCGTAGTGCGAAGCGGCATCAATGCGATTGGGAGTTATGTCAACAGCGATCTGGTAATCGCTCTCAAGGTGATAGTACTCGGAGGCAGGCATACCAACGGGCGTGTCCTCGGGGAGGACAATGATACCGGCATGGTCGGTGCCGACACCTATCTCGTCCTCGGCACAGATCATTCCGTTCGATTCCACGCCACGGAGCTTGGCTTTCTTGATGGTGAAAGTCTGGTCGCCGTCGTAAAGGGTAGTGCCAAGCGTAGCGACAATGACCTTTTGTCCGGCTGCCACATTGGGCGCGCCACAGACGATTTGTGCGATGATGTTTCCGGCTTCGTCTTGTGTGCAGAGTGAGCCGTAGGCATCGGCTACCCACTTTGCGTTGCCAAGATTTACGGTGGTGACGTGCATGTGGTCGGAGTTGGGGTGCACGTCACAAGTCAGTACCTGTCCGACGACAAGTCCTTTCAGACCGCCACGGATGGATTCGATCTCCTCGACACCTTCTGTCTCAAGACCGATGGAAGTAAGGGCTGCCGAAGTCTCCTCGGGAGTGAGGTTGAACGTCAGATATTCTTTCAGCCACTTGTAGGAAATGTTCATAGAATATATCTTGTTTTAATGCTTATAAGGCGTTATATTTCGCGCGCAAATATACTCATTATTTATCACGTAACAAAAAAATCGGGCATATTTTTGGCTAAATATGTCCGATTTGCAGTTTTAGAGTCGTTTGTGACCCCCATGTTTTGCATTTTAGCGGGTGAGTTGGAGGGTCAAAGTCATGCCGAAATCGCTGTTTACGGTAGGATAGGAAGTGGAGATGAGCGGTGTGTTGACCTGTCGGTCGTAGTAGAGCTTCATCTGCAGCATCTTGGAGAACTGGTAGTCGGCCGAGAACTTGAATGTCCATGCCGTGTTGCCCGACGTGGCTTGTGTGTATTCGTCGGAAATCTTGCGAAGCAGTGACATCTGGTTCTTGTGCGTCATGTCAAACTTCAGGTTGAGGTCATGGCTCACGCCCTTCTGATTGCCGTCGGGCATTCCGATCTTCTGGTTGAAGTTGGCAATCTTATAGCCGACGCCGAACGTCAGGTCTTTCGAGACGTTTTCGGTGATTTGAGCACTCGACATCGCCAGCGATACCGAGCGGGTATGCTTGTATTCGCCTCTCACGGTAAGGCCATTCACGAGGGTAGCGTTCACACCGCCGAGGGGTGCCCAGCTTTCGGTGAGGGTGACGGTGCCGATATCGAATTCTGACGAGGGGAGCGGGCAATTGTTGGTGGCATCGAGCGTGTAGCCAAGTCCTTCTTCCAGTTCGATGTAGTTGGTGTAGGTCTGGTAGTTGCCGATGGCGTAAGTACAGTTGTATCCATGAGTGAACTGTATCGTCTTGAACCACTTCGACAGTTTCGGGAAGAGCTGAAGCACGCCGTCGTAGGTGACTTTCCAGTTGGGCAGCGCTTTCCACATCTTTGGAATCGGGTTGAGGCTGACAGTGTTTGCATCACCTCCCAGATAGGCAGCTACAAACGCGGGAACAAGGACATCGCTCGAGTTGATGCGTGAGGCACCGAAGTTCTGTTCGTATTGACCCGTCTCGGGATTGAAGCTGACCACATTCTTGCCGGCAAAATCCTTATTGTCCATTCTGCTGATGAATCCGCCCTCGGACGGGAAGATTGCCTCGGCATATTTGGCGAGGATGCGCTGGTAGATGATTTCCCGATTGAGGATGAACTGGTGGAAGACTTCGCTCGAATAGTTGTCACCGGCGTCATTGCCTCCAAAACTTGAACCGATGGCGATGGTGGTCATCTGGAACGATCCCGAGCGTGTGATAGGAAGGTCGGGGTACATGAACTGGTTGGACTTGCGTTCATTGTTCTTCCATGCGCCGTTGATGTTGATCTTCAGGCCAGTCCATGGTTCAAGGACTGCCGAGTAGGAGAGGTCTTTGGTGAAGTTATAGACAGCTGGCGAAGTGAGCGAGTCGTTGACGATGAGCCACCCATTGCGGGCTGCCTTCTCGGTAAATGATTCGCCGTTTTCGAAGCCGAAGGCAAAGCCCATGCCCGGGACGAGGCCTGCATCGCTCGACCCTTGTCCGTAGAAGTCGCCGATGTTCGACCGGAAATAGGGCAAATAGGTGTCCAGCGTCTGCTTGTAGCCGATCTGGATGCTGCGTACCGACATCAGGAGGCGTGAAGCTACCTGCAATGTCTTATACCATTTCTGGTCGTCAAGGGGCTTGTCTGCCTTGATGACAACCTCAACCTTGACACTGTCGGAAGCCGTAATCCTGATGTTGTTCCTATCCACTTTCTTGAAGTTGAGCGGATAGGAGTGTTCGGTTTCATTGTCGGTGGCACTGACGATGATGCGACGCGTGTCCAGGTTATGCTTGAGGACGATGGTCGTGTCGTTGCCAGCAAGCTGAAGCACTTGCTTGAAGTCCTTTTTCTGCTTCGTCTGCGTGGTGTTCTGCGTCTTTCTGTTGTTTGCCTGTTTGCGGTTGTTCGAGGCGGTTGACCGTTGTGGCCTGAATTTATCGTTCACCTTCTTCAGGAATTTCGATTTGTTGTAGAGCGATTCGAGGTTGAACTTGCCGTCGAACTGCCATTGCGCATTGTTCTGAAGGGTGTTGCCTGTCGATGTCTGCTCATCGATCTGAGTGCCGCGATTCCATTGATAGGTCGATTTGTATTTGGCCGAAAGGTTGATCCAGTCGGTCCAGGTGATCTTGTTGATGGGTATCGTCCAGGAGACGTCGAACGACTGGTTGTAGTTGACAGGCGTTCCCAACTTCCATATCTGTGTCCAGATGGTGTCCTTCCAGCGTTCATAATCATCGGGGTAAAGATAGCGGTTGACGGGAACGTCAGGCTCATCGATACGCGCATTGGTGGCCGACTGGAAGTTGGCTTTCAGCGTCTTGGTGATGTCCCACGAAATGCTGGTCTGACGCAGCATCGTGAAGGTCTTGGTGTAGGAGACAGGAATGGAGAAGTCCGATTGGTAGGTCTCGACGTTCCTGAGCTGCTCCTCGTGATAGGTGCGGTTGACCTGGGCGGAGAGGGAGATGCTGTTGGGCAACCAGTTGAACTGGAAGTCGTCTTTCAGTTTCTTGAATGGAGACTTGTTGTTCGAACTGCTGCCTGCCGAGGTAGCTCTTCTTTGATTGGCGGCATTCCTGTCGGCTTGCGAATTGCCGGTTCTCGCATTGTTGCCACTCTTTGAAGCAAATGGTTTCCAGGGCTTGAAATAGGGAGCCCAGTTGTAGTTGATGTTGCCCTTGTAGGTATTGTTGTACTCGTATTCTGTAGTCGGGTCGTGGGTGGTCTGCTTGTTCTGCGAATAACCTACAGTGACATTGGCGGGGTCCCAAGGCATCGAATGTTTCGACTTGACATCGAACTTTACGCCGGTCAGCGACAGCGACTTGGTTTCGGCTGTGGTCTGAACGAGCGATCGGATGGAGTCCTTTTGCCGTTCGGTGGGGTAGGTGTCGAGTGTCTCATCGACGGTCAGGTCCTCGTTGTACGGATCGTACTTCGGTGTGCTCACCGACTTCGAGTAGCTGTAATAGAAGGGCGCATGCAGCTTGACCTGTGAAGGCAGCCACTTGCCGATATCGGTTTGGCCGGAGATGTTGTAGTCGTAGTCCTTCGAGAGCGAACGCACAGCGGTCGATTGCTCTACCGTGCCCCAACCGGCGCTGCTGTACGAACCGGAGCCATTGACTGTGGCAAGGTCGGAGATGCGCAATGTGGCGTTGCCTCGTGCTGCCCAGCCTCCGCTCTCGTCCATGCCATCGGTGCGGAGCTCGTTGACCCAGACGACAGCCGACTTGGTGGTGCGTCCGACGTTGCGCACACCGATCATGAAGACCGTACATTCGCCCAGCGAAGGATTACCTTTCACCGAAATGCGGTTCGACTTGTTGTCCTCGTCATAGACCGAATATTCGAGGGTATAGCTCACACCATCGACTCCCAGCTCCTTCTTGGCGTTGCGTTCACGCTTCAGGGCAGTGAACTTCGAGAGTTCCACGTTGATCATGTTGTCTTCGGGCCAGACGAGGAGTCGGTCGCTCGACGAGTTGTTGTTGTAGTTACCTGCTGGTGTCTTGTGGAGGGGCACTTCGTACTCGTAGTAGTTGTCCTTGTAATCCGAGCCGACACGGAGGAACACGGCAAGGTCGCCATCGCGCAGCTGGTCTTCCTCGCCGGCATTGGCATGGAGGTGGGTGAAGAGCTGGAGGTTGTCGTATTGGCGAAGATCGAGCCCTGAACTCTTATAGACGGCCTTGGCGTCGTGCGGGTCAAGATTCGTGATCTTCAGTGCAAGGGCCTGCTCGTTCTGCTGGACGGCATTGGTGCCTGGAGTGACGATACGCGAGATGCCTGGCGGCAAGACGTAATTGACCGGTAGCGAACCCGAATGTTCCTCAATATTTACTGTGCTTGACGAAAGCAGAGCGTCAGAGCTTTGCGGATAACCTGGATCGGAAAGGTCGTTGGAATAGGTGCGCCAATCACTGCGCACGAGGTCAAGGGTGGCCAATCGAAGAACCTGTGCCTCCTGCCAACCGGTCATGAGCATTCGCATGAAGCGGATGGACTTGAAGTTGTTGATGTTTCCTTCCCTGCGGTCGGGGAAACGCAAGGGCACGCGGAACAGGTACCACTTCACTTCGTGGGTCTGGCCGTCGCGCAGACGAACCTGGCGTGTGCTGATGTCGGCAAGGTATTTGTTTTCAGCCAGATTCATGTGACCACGAACCAGCTCGATATCGTATTCGTAGAATCGCTCGTTTTCGTTGATCGTGTTATCCTTGTTGATGTCCTCCACGTCGGGCGTACTCTTGTAGGCAGTGCTGTAGGACTCCTGGCTGTCGGATGTCGATGGCGCGTTGCCTTCGGTGCCGTTGATGTGCTTGTAGCGGTTCAGGATTGAGACATTGTCGCTGTCAAAGTCTCTGCCACGGAAGTAGTGGTAGTTGTCGCCAGCCGGGTCGTTGATGGGCGAATACGGATCGTTCTGCCACGAAGAAAGAACCTCCGGCGATACGCGCTGACGAAGGGAATCCACAAAGTTCTGATAGGTCTGGAAGTTTGCTTCGTCGGCATCGCTGAGACCGTCGAGACCAACGTCTTGTGCAGCATGTGAAGAGGAAGAATTGTCGAAGGCATAAACCGTTGAGGTTCGTGTAGAAACGCGTCCCCAAGTGGTTTCCTTGATGGCAGAAAGGTCACCGTTGATGTCCAAGCCATTCTCGAACGACTTGTAACCGTCTTTCAGGATATCTTCAGATATTTCTCCGAGTTGCAGGATGAGCTTGCCTTCATCGTTGGGTTTCCATGTCTCGTCACCTTCGATTTGGATGAACGGGTCCATCATCCAGAATTCGATATATTCGTAGTTGGCCGATTCGAAGTTGGTCACATCCATTGCTCGCATCATGCCGCCCCAGTTGCCCTGGGGATTGGCGAGGGTGCCATCGCCTAGTATGCGGGAAGCTCCCACATTGTATTGACCGCGCTCGCGCGGATAATAACTGAGGTTCATCACGTCGAGGATGCCCGTCTCACCGTATTCGAGTTCCTTGTTGGGATAGATTTCCTCGAAGGTTACCTGACGTACGCGTGGGTCGCAAAGTTGCACGATGTCATTCTTGATGTGTGCAGGTGTCAGGTTGCTGGTCTGCGAAGTGAAGAGGTTGTCAATGCGGTACCAGGCGAGATGGGCACGACGGTCGTTGTATGCGGTGGAGAACAATGTGCCGCCCACATCCCTGCCCTCGATGCTGACAGGGGTGGAAGAGAGTTGCCAGAGCGTGGGTACGGCAAGGTTGGTCGATGATTCCGACGATTCGAAGTCGTCGATATAGATTGACCCATTGTTGCCGATTTCGCTGCTGTGACTCGCAATGAGCTGCGCCCATTCGCCTTCGATGCTGAGGTTCGAAGGAGCCGTGGCCTTGATCCAGGGAATGGCACCGATGGCATTGGTGAGCCACATGAAGTCCTTGTTCCATTTGAAATTGAAGCCGTAGATGGTATTGTTGATAGGAATCTCCGACATCGACACCTTTCTGGTCAGCGGCGTCTCGCTCAGATTGATGACCGTGGCGCCCAAGGTGAGATTCTTCGACCAGTCGTACTGCATGTCGAGGCCCATCATGGTCTTGCGCTGGAGTGAGTATTCCGATTGGTCTTCAAGGCTGACGCTGACATTGGTGCCGCTCTCGATGATCGACTCGTTGAGGATGGTCACTATGCCCATGGTGTAGTCCACGGTATAGTCCGATCCTTCGGTCAGCGTTGTGCCGCCAGCCGTGACTCGTACCGAGCCGCGTGCCACATTCATCGCTCCCAGATTGATTTCTGCGCCACTTGAGGCCGTGTAGTCGCCCCGGATGCGGAACTTGTTGTGTTCGGCATCCTGTTCGGCATCGGTCAATGTCTGCGAATAGAGGTTCGGATAGCAGTAGCGGGCGACAAGGGCGGGATCGTTGCCTAACTTTTTGGCAAGATGGCTGCCAAATGGTTCTACAACGGGGAAGATGATTCGTCCGGTGGATGACTGAACGGTATATCCTGCAACCCAGTCGAACTGTCCGTCAGGATGACGTTCCTGATGGGAGTTCAACTGGTCGAGGTTCATGACCTTGATCAGCAGTTGCTGGGCAATGGGTCCATCGTTGATGTAGTTGGTATAGACACCGATCGAATCAGTGAGGTATTGGATCTGCATGGTGAAGTTCGATTGCTGCAGATTGGTGACTCCCAGAGAGTAGATGTTCTTCATCATGAGATCCCAGATGGAATGTTCGGGATTGCCTGCTGTCGATTTCAGCAGTTTCACATAGAGGGTTTTCGAGGTGTCGTCGGAATTGTCGGTGCTGAATTCGCCGACCTGATAGGTTTGTCCGCCTTTGGTGTATTGGAAAGCTACGGCAAGCACACAGTCATCGTCGATTTTCGACTTGAGGGAGAGATAGCCGAGCGCAGAGTTGAGCGAATACTCGGAACTTGAAAGCAGTCGGGCGGACTCCACCTTTTCGTAGTCGGCGCCGCTCTCCATCGTTCCGCCAGAGCCGGGGATGGCAATGGTCGGTATGGTGCTCGACACCAACGTGATGTCGCGCAGTGCGGGATAATTGTCGCGCAGGGTGGCATACAGCGAATTGTTGTTGTTCGATGGAGCTTCGGTGCCTGACGATGTGGCCCATTCGGGATGCTGCATTTCATCGGGATTGCTTTCGCCAAGGTCGGCAAAGGCCAGGATATTGCGCGCATTGTCGTATGATGCCCTCCTGTTGGTCATCCAAACTTCAATCTTCGTAATCTCGATGCCAGAGGAGATGAGCGGAAGCTTCTCCATATTCTGGTCGTAGGTGTCGCGGAAGAAATGTCCGAGGAAGTAGTGACGGTTCTCGTCGTATTCGGTAGGAAGGATTTCATAGGTACGTTTTGTCACGCCGCCCTTCGATGAGACGGTCTTCGAGGAGGATTCCTGTTTTGCCAGGAGGGCAGTGATGTTCAGTTTGCCGAACTTTAACTTCGACTTCACGCCGAACAGTGAGGCACCGCCGGAGATGAGCGAGTTGCCGGTGGTCATTGACACGTTGCCTGCCTCAAGGTTCTGCACGATGTCGTCCTCTTCGCCCGCGAAGGCAAGTTTGAACTGCGTGGCATCGAAGTCGAAGGTCGCCTGGGTGTTATAGTTGAGGTCGAACGACATCTTCGAGCCGATGGAGGCCTTCATGTTGAGCTGTATCTGTTCGTCGAAGTCGAAGGTCCACTGGTCACGAGCCTGCTCGGAAAGGGTCGGATTATCGACGACGTTGTGCTTCATGCCCATCGAGAGGGATGCTGAGCCTTGCGTCTTGACGCGAATGCCACCGGGGCCAAACAGTTTCTCGGCAGGTCCCAGCGAGAATTGCATATCGAGCAGGTCAAATTCGCCTTTCCCTTCCTCTTCCTCCACCGCCTTGTGATACTGTTCGAGAAAGAAGGCTCCGCGCTGCTGGCGTTCGGTGTATTTGCTATACTCCTGCATCGTCATGGGGATGGGATTGCCGATCTGCTTCTCGCCAAGCATCGTCTTGATCAGGTAGCGGTTGTTCTTCCAGTCGTATTCGACCACTGTCTTTACGTTTTCGGGTGTCTTGAGATCGGCAGGGTGCGCCTTCTCCAGGTCGGGTGCCATGTCGGGTGTGGTGGGCGCTACGGGATAACGGCTGTGATACACCGAATCCGCCTCTTCGCCTTTCGTTTGCGGGCTGACGTTCTGGCTCTGAGGCAGACTGGCGACAAGCATAGTTGCGGGAGCATAGCCATAGGCCAGGCTTCCGAACAGTATCGCACATCCCATGCTCAGACCGAGCATTCGCAGTCGATGATTATGCTTTGTTTGTCGCATCCGAAAAAGTATCTAAACCATAAAACGTGAACATCGCACTTTTATTGTATAAGGAATTTGTCAAAAACAAGAAAAAATCGCTTCTTTGGCAAAAAAAGCACGAAAATGTTTTTATGTTTCAGAAAAAACGCCTATCTTTGCAGCATTGAAACCTCTAATTATTTTTATATGGCTAATAAAATTGTTCTTACCGGTGGTTGTGGTTTCATTGGCAGCCACACTTGCGTCGAGCTTCAGAATGCAGGCTATGACGTCGTGATATTTGACAACCTCTCCAATTCGGAGGCTTCGGTGGTAGATGGTATCGAGCGCATCACGGGCAAACGCCCGGCGTTCTATCAGATTGACTGCACCAACAAGGGTGATGTCTATCAGGCTTTCCAGAAGGAGGGACCCATTGCCGGTGTGATTCATTTTGCAGCATCGAAGGCTGTAGGCGAGTCGGTGCAGAAACCTTTGCTTTACTATCGTAACAATCTTTCTTCGCTGATGAACATGATGGAGGCTGCGGCTGACTTCAATCTCAAGGGATTCGTCTTCTCAAGTTCGTGCACCGTCTATGGCGAGCCCGATCAGAGCCCTGTCGATGAGAACGCTCCCATCAAGCCTGCCACTTCGCCCTACGGCAACACCAAGCAGATTGCCGAGGAGATCATCAAGGACTATCTCCACACCGGCGTAGGCTTCAATGCCATCATCCTCCGCTATTTCAATCCTATCGGTGCTCATCCGACAGCCGAGATTGGCGAGCTGCCGCGTGGCGTTCCGCAGAACCTGCTGCCTTATGTCTGCCAGACCGCAATGGGCATCCGCAAGGAGCTCAACGTCTTTGGCAACGACTACAATACCCCCGACGGATCCTGCATCCGCGACTACATCGATGTTACCGACCTTGCCAAGGCTCACGTATGCGCTCTCGACCGCATGGTGCAGGGCAAGTCGGAGGAAAAGATTGAGTATTACAACCTCGGTACGGGCAATGGCGTCTCGGTGCTCGAACTTGTCAATACCTTCATCGAGGCTACCGGTGTCAACGTTCCGTTTGTCATCAAGGGGCGTCGCGAAGGCGATATTGAAAAGATCTGGGGCAATCCCGGACGTGCCAACGACGTGCTGGGCTGGAAGGCACAGGTGCCGCTCAAGGAGACCCTTGCCAATGCCTGGCGCTGGCAGACCCGGCTGCGTGAGAAAGGTGTGATGTGAAAAGGTTTTTTGCTTACATATCTACAGGATTGCTTGCAATGGCTTCGATGTCATTGCAAGCATCTGCATACTATACTCACCCCCTTTCGGACGATGTAAAGACCTTGCAGGTCATCACGGATGGTGATTTCCGCAAGCTTCCCGTCATTGACAATACCGACAATTCGAGCCTTGAGATCTCGTTCGATATCCTTTCCGACGAGGAACTCTTCCTCCAGTACCAGGTGATTCATTGCGATGCGCAGTGGGAGAAGGATGACCTTTCGGAACTCGATTATGTCGATGGTTTCCAGCCGACACGTGTCACCGATGTGGCTCCCTCGTTCAACACGTTCGTCAACTATTGGCATTATTCCATAGCATTTCCCAATGAGGATGTGCAGTTGCTCATCAGCGGCAATTATGCGGTGGTTTTTCACTTGGAAAGTGACCCCGATGAGCAGCTTGCTGTCGCGTGTTTCAGTGTGACCGAGCAGATGGCGTTCGTGAGTGGAGAGGTGAGCGGAAATACCGACATCGACTTCCGCCAGGAACATCAGCAGCTGACTCTCCAGTGCACTTGGAGCCAGAACAAGCTGCCATTTCTCAGTCCTGCCAGCGACCTGAGGCTTGTGGTGACGCAGAACCATCGTCCCGATACGCGGCGTGACATCCTCCGTCCTTCGCGTATGGATGCCAGCAAGGCGTGGTACGAGCACGACCGTGATCTTATCTTTGAGGCTGGTAACACTTTCCGGCGATTTGAGTTCATCGATCGTCATTATGCGACGTTTGGTGTCGAGCGTCTGGGCTACCATGCTCCCTACTATTATGCCGAACTTGTGACGCAGCAGGCTCGAAGCGGCAGCTTCTATCGTTACGACCAGGATCAGCATGGCCACTATCTGGTGCATGCCTTGAACAGTGTGGAGGATGAGGCCACCGAGAGCGAATATTTCTGGGCAGAGTTTCGGCTGGCGGGAGCCATGCCGCCAAGAGGTAGTGGCAGCATCTATCTTACGGGAGATTTCACCTACGGAGAGCTGACCGACGACTGGCGCATGAACTACGATCCCGAGCTGCAGTGCTTTGTCCGACGTGTCCTCTTGAAGCAGGGACATTACAACTATCAGTTCCTCTGTGCACAGGAGTGGGTGCCCGATTTCACGGGTGCGACCAATCCTCGCTCAACCCTTTCGGTATGCGAGGGCAACTATTACGAAGCAATCAATCAATATGACGTGTATGTCTATTATCGTGCTCCTGGAGCTCGCTACGACCGCCTTTTAGGAGTGGCACAACTCGAACCAAAACCCTAATTCCATTGGCTTATGGCACAAGTATCAAGAATAGAACAGAAGCAGAAGCACAATCCGGACTTGTATCTGGTTTCGACATTGGTGCAGGCACCGAGCGACGAACTCGAACAGCTCATCAACGAGAAACTGCAGGAAAATGTTGCTTTGGAGGCAGTCGATCAGCCTGATGCAATTTACAATGGCGCTGAATCGAACGAAGGAGGGGAGTTCGGTAACCCAGGAGGGGAAGAACCTGCTGATTCTGAAACATCCGATTCGACCTACGAAAGCGATACGTCCATTTCAGACAAGGAGCGGGGCGATGCTGTCACGTTAGACAATGACGATGATGATCCGGTGGACACGTCGAGCAATCATAGTGCCGATGACGAGGATTTCAATCCTATCGACAATGCGGTGAATGCCGATACCTTCCGCGACGATCTGAAGAAGCAGATCGAATTGCTCGACATCACGCCTGAGGAACGTTTCCTCGCTTGCTATATCATCGATTGTCTGGACGAGAGCGGCTATCTGCGCCGTCCCTTTGCCGAGCTGGTTGATGACCTTGAGATGACACAGCATTATGAGACTTCGGTGGAAGACCTGGAGGCTGTTCTGGTCGAGATTGTCCAGCAGGAGCTTGAGCCCAGCGGCATCGGAGCAAGGGATTTGCGCGAATGTATGCTCCTTCAGCTGGAGGAACGCAAGGCAACTCCTGCCAATCGCCTGGCTTACGAGATTGTCAGCAGGAAGTTTGATGACCTTTCCAACAAACGGTTTGATAGAATCGAGCAGGATTTGAATATCCAGACCCATGCGGAATTGGTCGATGCGCTTCATGTCATTCGCCATCTCAATCCCAAACCCGGCGATATGCAACCTGCTACCGCCAAGACCGAAGAGCTGAAGGCACAGCAGATACGCCCCGACTTCATCGTTCGCAACGAGGATGGACAGCTCGTGCTGACGCTGAACGACGGAGATGTTCCCCAGGTTCGCATCAGTGCCGATTATGAGCAGCTCTATGACCGACTGCAGGGAAGCAACGACGAAAAGGCGAACCGCGAGGGCATACGCTTCCTGCGTGAGAACATTCAGAATGCCCGTACCTTTATTGAAGCGCTTGAGCAGCGGCGTAACACCCTGATGGAAGTGATGCAGACAATCGTCGATATGCAGCGGGCCTATTTCCTTACCGGTCTGGTGGAAACGCTCAAGCCTATGACATTGCAGGACGTGGCCGATCGCTGCCAGTACGACATCTCAACGATAAGTCGTGTGTCAAATAGCAAATATGTGGATACCGAGTTCGGAATCGTGCTGGTGAAGGATCTGTTCACCAATGCGGTTGCCGACAGCAATCAGTCTGCCATCATCCAGGCATTGAAGCAAATCATCGACAGCGAAGACAAACGTCATCCGCTGACGGATGAGGCATTGGCTGAAGAACTCGGCAAGAAGGGCAACAAGATTGCTCGACGCACAGTCGTCAAGTATCGCGAATCGCTCGGCTACCCGGTGGCACGTTTAAGAAAAGAAGCATAAGAGAAGTATGACCCAACAGGAACAGATTCGAAAAGAACAGGAGGCGCAGATTGCTGCCCCCCGTAAGCCGTATCAGGGCTTGGTACAGGCTGTCAGCAACATCTTTCATCCCTTGCTGGTGCTCACCTATACGGCATTGGTTATATGTATTTTCACCGCGATGAAGGCATTGCCGTTTCCGGTGAAGGCTTGGTTCGTGGGGATGGTTTTTCTCTATACATTGGTCATGCCTGCTCTGGTGATAACCCTCCTGCATGTCACCCATGTCATCGGACATTGGGCACTGCGTGACCGTCGCGACCGCATGGTGCCGTTTTTTACCAACTTTGTCTGCTATCTGGTCAATGCTGTTGTACTCACTCGCACGGGCTTTTTGCCCGATTGGGTGCTGATGCCCTATTATGGTTCGGTTATTCTGACGTTTGTGGCATGGATTGTGAGCTGGAAATGGAAAATTTCGGCTCATGCCTCTGCCAACGCAGCAGGCGCCACCTTCTTCCTGATGCTCATCTTCTTTTTCCCTGATACGATGCCGTTGTGGCTTCCACTCGCTTGGGTCATTGTGGTAGGAATGGTGAGCAGCACCCGTGTCTATCTGGGACGCCATACCTTAGGGCAGGTAGGTGCCGGGACATTGCTCGGTATATGTTCCTTGCTGCTGGCTGATATCATGGTCTTGTAAAGCCCATCACAGTCCCTTCAGATTCCTTTATCTCCAACAAGTAGAATTATCATTTGTAAATTTTCCGATATGACTCCAATAGTTTCAATCATCATGGGCAGCACCAGCGACCTTCCGGTCATGAAGAAGGCTGCCGATCTGCTCAACGAGTTCCAGGTTCCTTTCGAGATGTTTGCCCTTTCGGCTCATCGCACGCCCAAGGAGGTGGAAGAATTTGCCACAGGTGCAGCCTCTCGCGGCATCAAGGTGATTATTGCTGGTGCAGGCATGGCAGCTCATCTTGCTGGTGTAGTTGCTGCTTCGACCCCTGTGCCGGTCATTGGTGTGCCGCTCACGGGTAGCCTCGAAGGTCTGGATGCCATGCTCGCCATGATTCAGATGCCCCCGGGAATTCCTGTGGCAACGGTGGCACTCAATGGCGCGATGAATGCCGCCATCCTTGCGGTGCAGATCCTTTCGGTGGGAGACCCCGAGTTGGCCGAAAAGTTTGTCGAGTACAAGAAGAATCTTGCTCAGAAGATTGTCAAGGCCAATAAGGAGCTCGCTGAGCTCAAATATGACTATAAGTGTAACTGATATGTATAACTATCATAGAAGGAAATCCACCGAATGTCGAGTGGGTGATGTCGTGATTGGAGGCGAGAATCCTATCAGGGTGCAGTCGATGACAAACACGAATACCAACGATGTCGAAGCATCGGTGGCTCAAATCGAACGCATCGTGGATGCAGGTGCAGACATCGTTCGCCTGACGGCACAAGGAAAAAAAGAGGCCCTTGCGCTCAAGGAGATTGAAGCAGGCATTCATCGCGATGGCTACAAGGTGCCCCTCGTCGCCGATATTCACTTCAATGCCGCAGTTGCCGATGTTGCTGCTGAGGTTGTCGAGAAGGTTCGAATCAATCCCGGCAATTATGTCGATCCGGGTCGCACATTCGTGAAACTCGAATATACCGATGAGGAATATGCAGGTGAGATAGAGAAGATTCGCAATCGTTTCATCCCGTTCCTGAATATCTGCAAGGCCCATCATACGGCAATTCGTTTGGGCGTGAACCATGGATCGCTCAGCGACCGCATCATGTCGCGCTATGGCGATACTCCTGCGGGTATGGTGGAGTCGTGCATGGAGTTCCTTCGTATCTGTGTCGAACAGGACTTCTCCGATGTGGTCATCAGCATCAAGGCTTCCAACACGTCGGTGATGGTTCGTACGGTGCGCCTGCTCGTGCAGCAGATGGATAAGGAAGGTATGCACTTCCCGCTGCATCTCGGCGTGACCGAAGCCGGCGATGCCGACGATGGTCGCATCAAGTCGGCAGTGGGTATCGGCGCGCTCCTTGCCGATGGCATTGGAGATACGATTCGTGTCTCGCTGTCCGAAGATCCCGAAGCCGAAATTCCTGTAGCCCGTCAGTTGGTTCATTATTTCGAGGAGCGTGCCCAGCATAAGTGTCTCGATGGCCCACACGTAGGCGATGAACTATATAATCCCATCGAACCGCGTCGATTCAAGACGACCCGTGTGGGTGCTTTGGGCGATGGCCAGCCTGTTTGCGTGTGTGGAGGCACCAACTACGGAGCCGACGTCTGCATTGCGGGAATATTGAATTATAGTCTTGAGGAACTGAATACCGACGACTCCATCGTCGATTATATGATGGAACATCCCGACATTCCAGTCATTGCCCGCGCCAACAATCATAATCCTGTGGGTGCATGGCGTGCATTCATCTTCGGCATTCGTTCGATTGGTTGCACGAATCCCGTCATTATCAGTCGCGATTATTCGTTCTGCAAGACTTGGGAGGAAGTCCAGCTCTGTGCGGCTGCCGATTTTGGCGTGATGCTTATCGACCAGCTCGTCGATGGCATTCTCATCAATCATGTGGACTTCCCGCTCCAGCAGCGTGTCGAACTGGCATTCAACATCCTTCAAGCTTCGCGGGCACGTTTTACCAAGACGGAATATATTGCCTGTCCTTCTTGCGGACGCACCCTCTTCGACCTCAAGACTACGCTTGCCCAGATCAAGGAGGCCACCAAGGAACTGAAAGGCCTCAAGATTGGTGTCATGGGATGCATCGTCAATGGCCCTGGCGAGATGGCTGATGCTGACTATGGCTATGTGGGTGCCGGGCCTGGTACGGTCTCGCTCTACAAGGGTAAGCAATGCGTCCAGAAAGGCATCCCTGCCGAAGAGGCAGTCCAGCGCTTGCTCGATTTCATTCGTGCCGACCAACGGCAGTAATATAAATAGTTTTTCCCCTCAACTTATCCTATGAAGAAACACCTCATTGCCTTTGTTTTGCTGACCATGTCGATGGCAGCAACAGCCCAGTATGTCGATCGGCAGGAACGGAAGTCTGCCGACAATCTCCCTGTTTCCATTTTCGCCGCCTATCAGCACCAGCTGTTCAATTTCGATTGGAAGTTCCAGTTGGGAGCACAGCCGGGTGCCGAGAATCCTGCTTACGACGACGCGAATTGGCGGAATGTCGATTTGCCTCATGATTTCCAGTTCGAATTGCCTTGGGACGAAAGCGCCGGTGGTGCGCGAGGCTTCAAGCCCATGTGCGAAGGCTGGTATCGGAAGACGTTCAAGGCCGAGGAGGTCTGGAAGGGGCGCAAGGTGGCGCTCGACTTCGGCGGACTCATCTTCTATGGCGATGTCTATCTGAATGGCAGGAAGGTGGCTTCCACGGAATATGGCTATGTGGGTTTCGAGGCTGACATTACCCGCTATCTGCGTTACGACACCTTGAATGTCGTGGCAGTCTATGCTTCGACAGGACCCTCGAAAGGCTCGCGCTGGTACACGGGCGGTGGCCTTTTCCGCGATGTCTATCTTGAAGTCAAGAATCCCACGCATATTGCTCGTCATGGCGTTTATGTGACAACACCCGAAGTGTCGAAAGAATCGGCTGTGGTGCAACTTCAAGTCGAGGTGGATGGCTGGCAGAAGCATAATGCAAGCCTCAAGGCCGTCATACGTGATCCGCAGGGTAATGTGGTTGCTGAAACCAAGGGGCAGATGCCTCAATTCACGCACCAGCAATGCAGCGAGGTGAAACTCGATCCGGTGACATTGACCAATCCGCAGTTGTGGGACCTTGATACGCCCAACCTTTATGCTGCTGAAGTGATTGTCATTGCCGATGGGGTCACTGCCGATAGCATTGTCGAGAACTTCGGTGTCCGCAAGATAGAATTCTCGAAGGATTTCGGCTTCAAGCTCAATGGTCGCAAGGTGTTCCTGCAAGGCATGGCAAACCATCATGACATGGGAGGCCTGGGTGTGGCTTCGTTCGATCGCGGCATCGAACGCCTGATGCTTCAGGCCAAGGCATTCGGCTATAACTGCATCCGTTGCTCCCACAATCCTTACAGCGAATCGTTTACCCGTATAGCCGACAGGGTGGGTATGCTTGTCGTTGACGAACTCATCGACAAATGGAGTGACAACGATTATTGGGGAGGTCGTCAGCCCTTCACCAGTGTGTGGCACAAGCTCATCCCCGAATGGGTGAAGCGCGATCGCAACTGTCCGTCGGTGATCCTGTGGAGTTTGGGCAATGAGCTACAGACCCGCAACGACTGGTCGGGCTTCAATACCAACGACTGGGGTGTCACCACCTATCGCATCTTCCGCGAATACCTCAAGCGATGGGACGATTCGCGCCTCACCACGGTTGCCATGTTCCCATCCCGCGCCGGTGCCCTTCGTCGCGAACCCGATGGCAGTGACATGGAGCATTGCGTCGCTCCCGAACTGGCACAGGCCAGTGAGGTCTCGTCGTTCAACTACCAGAGTAATTGTTACAACGAGTACCTGAAGCATAACCCCGACATGATTCTCTTCCAGAGCGAGTGCCAGACGTCGCAGTTCCTGTGGGGATTCTTCAACATGGATCGTGAGAAGATGGTCGGTCTGGCCTATTGGGGTGCTGTTGAATATTGGGGAGAGTCGAACAAGTGGCCCAAGAAGGGATGGAACTACTCCTTCTTCGACACCGCGCTCAATCCATACCCGACTGCCTATCTCATCAAGAGTGCATTCGTGCCCGACGAGCCGCTGGTTCGCATCGCAGTAAATGCTGGTGAAGGGGAGAGTGTCAGCTGGAACGACGTGCAGGTAGGCAGCCTCCGCCTCGACGAGAATTGGAACAAGGAAGTCGGCTCTACGCAGACCATCTACACTTTCAGCAACTGTGAGGAAGTGGAACTGCTGCTCAACGGAAAGAGCCTGGGTCGCAAGCAGAACAATCTTTGGACGAGTAACGAAGGCCTCGACAAGTACGACAAGGGTATGCCGAACTCCAAGAAGCATATCATCCAATGGCCTGATGTCACGTTTGCAAAAGGCAAGCTTGTAGCCATCGGTTACAATCAGGGCAAGGAAGTGTCGCGCCATCAGATTGAGACCACGGGACGTGCCGTAGCTCTCCGTGCCGTGGCTGAAACCCCGAACGCTTGGAAGGCTGATGGTATGGATCTGCAATATATAAAGGTATGGGCTGTCGATAGCAAGGGTCGCCATGTGTTCGATGCTACGGGCGATGTGACCTTCGAGGTGAGTGGCGCAGCTTCGCTTTACTCGCTCGACAATGTCGATCACTACACCGACTTGCTCTTTACCAGCGATATCAACAGCAAGCCGCTCAAGTCAGGCTTTATGCTTGGCATTCTGCGCGCCTCACGCACTGCCGGACCCGTCACGGTCAAGATATCTTGTCCCGGCATGAAGTCAGCTCAGCTCAAGCTCGTGACAAGGTAGAGGAGCGAATGTGAGACTTGGGTAATTTATCATCTCATTCGTATATAGCACGTTTGCGTCCGTAGGCGTTCCATCTTCTATCGGCAATGGAACGCGTAGGGACGTTGACGCTCCATTTGCTATCGGAAATGGAACGCGTAGGGACGTTGACGTTCCATCTTCTGTCGGAAATGGAACGCGTAGGGACGTTGACGCTCCATTTGCTATCGGAAATGGAACGCGTAGGGACGTTGACGCTCCATTTGCTATCGGAAATGGAACGCGTAGGGACGTTGACGCTCCGTTTGCTGTCGGAAATGGAACGCGTAGGGACGTTGGCGCTCCATTTGCTATCGGAAATGGAACGCGTAGGGACGTTGACGTTCCATTTGCTATCGGAAATGGAACGCGTAGGGACGTTGACGTTCCATTTGCTGTCGGAAATGGAACGCGTAGGGACGTTGACGTTCCATTTGCTATCGGAAATGGAACGCGTAGGGACATAGACGCGCTATATATGGGAAGAAAGTATCAACGGGATAATTCATTTAAGTTTGCCTATATATAGGAAGAATATGTTCATCTGAAAAAGACTGTATTAACGGCTTTTCCCCCTTCTTCTCAGTCCGTGACTGTGCTATATATGATATCTTTGGATATAAAACAGCCCCACACCGAATCTGGTGCGGGGCTGGTCTGTATTCAGAGGTTTATGACTTACAGGATAGTGCAGCCGGCGCAGGGCTTCAACTGCTTGAAGAAGTCGTTGCCCTTGTCATCAACGAGGATGAAGGCGGGGAAGTCTTCGACGGTGATCTTCCAGATGGCCTCCATGCCGAGTTCCGGATATTCTACACATTCGATCGACTTGATGCTGCTCTGCGAGAGCACTGCAGCTACGCCGCCGATGGTGCCCAGATAGAAGCCACCGTGCTTCTTGCACGCATCGGTAACCTGCTGTGTGCGGTTGCCCTTGGCAATCATCACGAGCGAAGCACCATTGGCCTGGAACTCGTCAACGTAGGGATCCATACGGTTGGCTGTGGTTGGACCCATTGAGCCGCAAGGATATCCAGCAGGAGTCTTGGCAGGTCCGGCATAGAGGATTGGATGATCCTTGAAGTACTGTGGAATGCCTTCGCCTGCATCGAGACGAGCCTTCAGCTTGGCGTGTGCGATATCGCGGGCAACGATGATGGTGCCCTTGAGGTTTACGCGTGTCGAGACTGGGTACTTAGTGAGTTCTGCACGCACAGCGTCGATGCCCTTGTCGAGGTCGATTTCGATTCCCTTGCCGCCTTCGCCTGGGTTGCGGTATTCCTCGGGGATAAGTTCTGACGGATTGTCATCCATCTTTTCGAGCCAGATGCCGTCCTTGTTGATCTTGGCCTTGATGTTGCGGTCTGCTGAGCAGCTTACGCCCATGCCGATGGGACAGCTGGCACCATGACGTGGCAGACGAATCACGCGGATGTCGTGAGCCAGGTATTTGCCTCCGAACTGTGCGCCAAGACCAATCTTGAATGCTTCCTTCAGCAGCTTCTGCTCGAGGTCGATGTCGCGGAAGGCACGTCCCGTCTCGTCGCCCGTTGTAGGCAGGTTGTCATAGTATTTGATGGAGGCTAACTTCACGGTGAGGAGGTTCTTCTCTGCCGAAGTGCCACCAATGACAAATGCGATATGGTAAGGAGGACAGGCAGCAGTGCCAAGGTGCTTCATCTCTTCTACGAGGAATGGCAGCAGCGTGCCTTCGTTCTGGATGGTTGCCTTGGTCATGGGGTAGAAGTAGGTCTTGTTGGCCGAACCGCCACCCTTGGCTACCATAACGAAACGATATTCAGCACCTTCAACTGCTTCGATGTCAATCTGAGCAGGCAGGTTGCAACGGGTGTTCACCTCGTCGTACATATTCAGCGGAGCATTCTGCGAATAGCGCAGGTTGTCCTCCGTATAGGTATTGTAAACGCCTAAGCTCAGAGCCTCCTCATCCTCGAAGCCGGTCCAGACCTGCTGGCCCTTTTCGCCGTGGATGATGGCGGTGCCGGTGTCCTGGCAGAAGGGGAGGATTCCCTTGACCGAAGTCTCGGCATTGCGGAGGAACTGCAGTGCCACATACTTGTCGTTTTCCGTAGCCTCCGGATCCTTGAGGATCTTGGCAACCTGCAGGTTGTGCTCGCGACGCAGCATGAACTCCACGTCGTGGAAAGCCTGCTGGGCAAGCAGGGTCAGGGCTTCTTTTGATACTTTGACGATTTCATGGCCTTCGAAAGTGCTGACCGTGACGCCTTCCTTGGTGAGCAGGCGATATTCGGTCTTGTCTTCGCCCATTTGGAACATAGGCGCATACTTGAAAGGAACGTTTGCCATAATTTTGGTCGGGTTATTAATTGATGGTGAAAAGATATTAGTTGGTATTGGGAATATAATGTGCGCAAATATACAAATAAATTTCGAAACACCTTTTTAAAAATAAAATTTAGGCCAAAAACTGACCTAAATTCGTGTGTTTGTATAAAAAACGCTATCTTAGCACGTCAAAATTAACGTGTGTTGTTTCTGTCGTGTTCGCGAATCTCCACACGTCGTATCTTTCCGCTGATGGTCTTTGGCAATTCGTTCACAAATTCAATCACGCGGGGATATTTGTAAGGTGCAGTCTCATGCTTGACATGATCCTGCAGTTCTTTCACGAGCTTCGGGCCGGCTTTCGCCTTGTAGTCGGGAGCAAGCACAATGGTCGCCTTGACCACCATGCCTCTGATGTCGTCAGGCACACCTGTGATGGCACATTCGACCACTGCCTTGTGGGTCATCAGGGCAGACTCCACTTCGAAGGGACCGATGCGGTATCCCGAACTCTTGATGACATCGTCGGCGCGCGACACGAACCAGAAATAGCCGTTCTCGTCGTAATATACGACGTCACCGGTGTAGTAGATGTTATTGGAATATGCCTTTTCGGTCAGTGCCGGGTTGAGATAGTACTCTTTGAAGAGTCCGTAGGGTTTTCCGTCATCGGTGCGTATCACCAGCTGGCCATGCTCCATGGGTTTGCATGGATTGCCGTTGGCATCAAGCACATCCACCTTGAACTGCGGATTGGGCACACCCATTGATCCGGGCACGGGCTTCACGTAGGGATAGGTGCCCAGCACCAGCGTGGTCTCGGTCTGTCCGTAGCTTTCGTAGATCATGATGCCTGTCTTCTCCTTCCATTCCATGAAGACGTTGGGATTCAATGCTTCGCCCGCCGTGGTGCAGTATTCGAGCGACTTGAGGTCATACTTGCTGAGATCTTCGCGAATCAGGAAACGATAGACGGTGGGAGGAGCGCAGAACGATGTGACGTGGAAATCCTGCATCATCTTCAAAAGGTTGGCAGGCTCGAAGTGCCCCTCGAAGTCATAGATGAAGACGGTGGCTCCTGCTATCATCTGCCCGTAGAACTTGCCCCACACGGCTTTTCCCCAGCCGGTGTCGGCCAAGGTAAGGTGGAGGCTGCCTTCGTGGACGTTGTGCCAGTACTTGGCGGTGAGGATGTGAGCCAGGGCGTAGGTGTAGTCATGCATCACCATTTTCGGTTCGCCCGATGTGCCGCTGGTGAAGTACATCAGGAAGTTGTCGGTGGCAAGGTTCTGTCCCTTTTGACTGACGAATTCCGGTGCATCGAACAGGCCCTGCCAGAAGTTGTCCCATCCTCGGGGAACTCTTGGCCCTATTGAGATGCAGTGCTCGAGCGACGAACAGAAGGCGCGTGCGCCGATGACGTTGCGCAGCACGTCATGATCTCCCACGGCGATGATGGCCTTGATGTCGGCTTCATGGCAGCGATAGATGATGTCCTTGTCGGTCAGCAGATGGGTGGCAGGGATCGCCACAGCACCGATCTTGTGGAGCGCCACCATCGTGATCCACCAGGCCAGACGGCGCTTCAGGATTAGCATCACACGGTCGCCCCGCTTGATGCCGAGAGTCAGCAGGTAGCTGGCTGCCTTGTCGGAGAGCTGCTTGTATTCCCCGTAGTTCAGGTGCTTCACCTCTCCTTGGTCGTTGGTCCAGAGGATGGCCTCTTTTTCCGGCTGTTCCTCGGCGTATGCGTCGATGACATCATAGCCGAAGTTGAAATGTTCGGGAACGATCAGCTTGAAATTCTGCATGAAGTCCTCGTAGCTTGAAAACTCCGTCTGATTCAGAAATCGTTCAATCATTGTTTTCATAGGGCAGGGATTTGCTTTCGATCTTCGAATGTCGAAATGAATGGTGCAAATATGATGATTTTTAATGATTTTTGCAATTCGTTGGGTCAAAAAAGACAAATATTTATTATTTTTTTCCGTTTGAAAACTGTTTTTGGGTTGAAACTGGCAAAATTTAACAAATAATTAGATTTTGCCATCGATGTTTTTTGTATAGGATGGCTTTCACTGAGGGGTATAATTTTTAATTTTTGAAAAAAAACTGCGAAAAATTTTGCTGACTCAAAAATTGTTCGTATCTTCGCACCGTCGAAAGACCACTACCATACATTTATGAAATACAGGAGAATTGTTTTTTTCATGTTGTTGCTCGGTGCTTTTCTCATTGGAGAGAAGAGTTTAGCATATAATGCCGAGTCGGAGCGCTGGCTTCAGCGTTTGGATTCGGTTGTGCAACAGCGTCAGCATATCAACGAGCAGAAACGCCTTCGCCTGCAGCAGTTGCAGACCATGCAGCGAGGCATGGGCGATGTGGAGGAGCTCTATCAGCTCAACCGTCGCATCTATGACGAATGTTTTGCGTTCGACAGCGAGCTGGCGATGAGCCTGGTGGATGCCAACCTGCAGATTGCACGGCAGCGAGGCGACCTCGATGGCATTGCCGAGTGGCAGATCAAGCGTTCGTTCATGCTTGCTTCCACCGGTCAGCTGCTCGAAGCCACTTATGCCCTCGATGGGTTGAAGTCCAGCAGCCTGAACCGCACGCTCAGGCTTGCCTACTACGACCAGCAGGAGTATCTTTCTTCCCATCTTGCCCAGTACTCGTGGTCTGAGCCGATGAAGGTGGCCTATCAGCAGCAGGCATGGACCTATACCGACTCGATTTATCAGATCTTGGAGCCCACCGACGAGAATTACCTTTGGTGGCAGTCCTGGCGTGCCTACAGCGTAGGCAATGGGCAGGAGGCAATCGAGGCGTTGGTACCCGTGGTCGATACCCTCCAGCTTACATCCCGTAAAGATGCGATGCTGGCCTATTGTCTGGCCCGTATGTATCAGGAACAGGGCGACGAGAACCTCTATCTGCAGTATATGGCTCGTTCGGGCATTGCCGACCTGCGGGCTGCGAATCAGGACATCGCCTCACTGGAGGAATTGTCGTCGGTCATCTATGGCATTTCCCAGGACAAGTCGCGCCACTCTCAGGGCTTGTTCGGCTTGCGCGATCATAGCACCGTCGATCTCTCGCGCGCATATACATATATAAATGTGTGCCTCGATGCATCGCGCATCTACAACAATCTGGTACGCACGGTGAGCATCGCTCGCGTGATGAACGACATCCTTTCCAGCTATCGTGAGCATGTGGCGGAACAGCAGAAACGCCAGCTGGTCATCACGTGGATTCTGGCAGTCCTGTTCATCGTCCTGTCGATAGCGGTCATCATCGGGTGGCGTCAGCGCCGCAAGCTTAGTCAGGGCCGCAGTCAGCTCGAACTGACCAACGAGCAGCTTAACGAGCATCGTGCGGCGCTCACCCATGCCAATGCCGAGCTTACCGAAGCCAACCGAAAGCTGCAGGCCGCCATGGAGCAGCAGGCCGAGGCAAACCGCCAGTTGCAGGAATCCAACTACGTCAAGGAGGAGTATGTGGGTTACGTCTTTTCGCTTTGCTCCAACTACATCAGCAAGATGGACGAATACCGCAAGAACATCAACCGAAAGACCAAGGTGAAGCTCTACGACGAGGTGCTGCAGATGACCGAGAAGTCCAACCTCGTGCAGGACGAGCTGAAAGAGTTCTACCAGAACTTCGATGCCATCTTCCTCCACATCTATCCCGATTTCATCACCGACTTCAACAACCTGTTGCAGCCTGAGGAGCGTATCGAGCCCCGCAAAGGCGAGCTGCTCAACACCGACCTGCGCATCTATGCGCTGGTTCGACTGGGCATCACCGATAGCGTCAAGATTGCCGAGTTCCTGCACGTGTCGCCCCAGACCGTGTACAACAATCGGCTGAAGACGCGCAACAAAGCCATTGTCCCCAAAGAGCATTTTGCCGATTATGTACGTCAGTTGGGCCGATTCAGCAATTCCTAAAGGCTCAACTGAATGTTACCGATGCATAAATCCAATCTATTGAAAAACAAACGAATCTATATTGTGGAATTTACCGATACACATTACTTGAAAGTACAACTTACGGATAATTGCCCTATCTTTGCAGCGAAAATGCGGAAAGCGTATTGACCTGCGCTTTCCTCTCGACACTACATGAAAATCTTCCAACACTTTATATTATTTACTAAAATTTAATTGTTAACATGAGAAAAACTTCAGACAAACGGATGTCAAGGATCATAACGTTCCTTGCTGTCCTTCTTTTCTCACCATTGGGGCTTTTTGCCCAGAATATGGTGGTGAATGGCGTTGTCGTTGATGAAATGGGCGAGCCCGTCATCGGTGTCAATGCCTATGTCAAGGGAACAACCATCGGTGCTATCACTGATATCGATGGCAATTTCTCCCTCACTGGTGTTCCGGCAGGTGCTACCATCGGATTCAGCTTCGTGGGCTATGTTGCGCAGGAGCAGGTCGCCAAACCTCAGATGCACATTGTGCTCGTCGAGGACAACAAGCTGCTCGAAGACGTTGTCGTAGTAGGTTATGGTGTTCAGAAGAAGAGCGTCGTAACCGCATCTATCGCAAAAGTCAGCAGCGAGGACTTCGCAGGCAAGGCTCCCGTGCGAGTTGACAATGCCCTGAAAGGTCTGGCTGCAGGTGTCAATGTAACAGCCAACTCCGGTCAGCCTGGCGAATCTTCGCGTGTTCGCGTCCGTGGTACGGGTACCATCAACAATTCCGACCCTCTCTACATCGTCGATGGTATGCCTATCGATGGCGGTCTCGACTTTGTGAATCCTAACGATATCGAGAGTATCGAAGTCTTGAAGGATGCCGCTTCGGGTGCCATCTATGGTGCACGTGCTGCCAATGGTGTCATCCTCGTCACTACCAAGAAGGGCAAGATGGGCAAGGCTCAGATCAACTACAATGCTTCGTGGGGCTGGCAGTCAGCATGGAAGCATCGCGATGTGACCAATGCCACCGAGTATGCCGTTCTCCAGAACGAGAAATACGTGAACGCAGGCCAGGATCCTATTTATGCCGATCCCTACAATCTGCAGGATGCCATGGGCAATGTCATTCCCGTGAATGGCGGTACCGACTGGCAGGATCTTGTATTCAACGACAACGCACCCATCATCAACCATGATGTCTCCATCAGCGGAGCTTCTGACAAGGTGAACTACTATCTTTCGATCGGCTATTTCAGCCAGGAAGGTATCGTTGGCGGTAACTATGGTCAGTCGAACTATGACCGTCTTACCATTCGCTCCAACAACAATTATACGTTGCTCGATGCCACCAAGGATCGTATCTTCCTCAACAAGCTCGATCTTTCGGTCAACCTCTCATATATGCGCACCCACAGCACTGGCATCTCGACAAACTCCGAGTATGGTTCAGTCCTTGGCTCTGCCCTCTATATGTCACCAATTCTGACACCAACTGTTTCGGGAGCGTACGCAGAGACAATGAAGGCTACCTATGCCGATTATGACCTGCCTACCGATGAGAACGGTAATCCATATACCATCGCCAGCTACGGCGGTGCCTATCAGGAGATGAACAACCCCATCGCCATGATGGTTGCCCAAACTCCATCAAAGAACTGGAGCCATAAGTTTGTGCCTCATTTCAGCATCAGTCTGGGTCTGTGGGATAACCTGAAGTACAACTTCTCCTACAGCTCTGACCTTTCCTTCTGGGGATACAATGGCGCTGTCAAGTCTCTCTATTATCTGTCGGGCAACAACCATCAGGAGCACACCTCGGCATCGGCAGGCTCAAGCAAGAGTACAACGTGGCAGATCGAAAACGTCCTTTCCTACGACAAGACGCTCGGACGTCACTCGTTCAACATCGTGCTCGGTCAGTCGGCCTTCAAGTCGAAGGGTGATCAGGTCGGCGGCAGCCGTTGGAACCTTGTGAATATCGACAAACCGTCGATCGACTATGCTACGGGTAACTTTGAACTCTCGAAGGATGCCGACGGCAACATCACCGGCACTACCATTCAGTATAGTGTGTATGGCGGTCCTTTCACCGAGCATACCCTCTCTTCACTCTTCGCCCGTGGCAGCTATAACTACGACGAGCGCTACATGCTCCAGTTCACCGTACGTCGCGACGGATCCAGCCGCTTCGGTTCGAACAACAAGTACGGTGTCTTCCCATCGTTCTCGCTTGGCTGGAACTTTGCAAACGAGGAGTTCCTCAACCTGCCCGATTGGATTTCCATTGGCAAGTTGCGCTACAGCTGGGGTAAGAATGGTAACGACAACATCGGTGACTTCACCTATACTACGCTGACTTCGATGGGCAACAACGTCCTCTTTGGACGCGTCGCTACCAAGCGCAATGGCTCGAAGGCCAATCGTATTGCCAATCCTGACCTGAAATGGGAGGAATCCGAGCAGCACGATCTCGGTATCGACCTGGGCTTCATGCACGATGCCATCACCCTTAGCGTCGATTACTTCAACAAGAAGACCAACGGCATGATTATCACGATGCCTATCCCAAGCTACGTGGGCGAGACCAAGCCTCTTGGCAATGTCGGCGACATGGAGAACAAGGGTGTCGAAATCGAACTCGGCTACAAGGGTCATGTCAGCGATTTCCATTACTCCCTCAAGGGTAATGTTTCGTACCTGAAGAACAAGCTGAAGAATCTCGGTAATACCGAAGGCTTCCTCTCGTTGGATGGCATTCAGGGTATCTCGGGTGGTGGAACACGTGCCGAGAACGGCAAGCCATTCCCCTTCTTCTACGGCTACAAGACCGATGGCATATTCCAGAACATGGAAGAAGTGAATGCCTATCGCAATGCCGACGGCAATCTCATTCAGCCTAAGGCTGTCCCCGGCGACGTTCGCTTTGTCGATTTGAATGGCGATGGCGCCATCACCACTGACGACCGCACCGACATCGGTAACGGTACTCCCGACTGGACATTCGGCTTCAATGTCAATGCCGACTGGAAGGGCTTCGACTTCAACATCTTCCTCCAAGGCGTGCAGGGTGCAGATGTCTTTGATGGCACCTATCGTTCGGATGTTTACTCAGGCAACTATCCCAAGTGGATGCTCGACCGCTGGACGGGTGAGGGCACATCTGACAAGTATCCTCGTCTTGCTTTGGGCGACGAGACCAACTGGCAGGTTTCCGACCTCTACGTTTGTGACGGCTCTTATCTCCGCATCAAGAACATGAGCCTTGGCTACACTCTGCCTGCCAAGATCACGCGTCGCGCCCTAATCGAGCGCATCCGCATCTACGGTATGGTCGAGAACCTCGTAACATGGACTAAGTATTGGGGCTTCGATCCCGAAATCGGTTCGGGTGGAACTTCTCTCGGCATCGATCGTGGTGTCTATCCTCAGGCTCGCACATGGACTGTTGGATTCAATATTTCATTCTAACCCATTAAAATGACTACTCAAATGAAAACGAAATATTTTGGTTTACTGATGGCAGCTGCTGCCATGACCTTCACGGCCTGCAGCGACTCCTTCCTTGACGTGGAGAATCCGACAGGTGAGCCCCTTGAAGAATATTACACCACCGATGCTCACATCCAGGAGGCTCTTATCGCCGCCTATGATCCCATCCATTGGCCCGACTGGGGACTTGGACAGTACAATGCACTCAACATCGACGCCGAGATCATGGGCGACCTCTTCTGGGTAGGCGGTGCCAACCTTGGAGATATGCAGAACTGGCACATGCTCTCCAACTACCAGGCCAACGAGAACAACACCCTCTCTTCGCTCTGGACTGTCGATTACAGTGGCGTCAAGCGCTGCAACGACGTGCTCAAGTATATCGAGTACAACGTGCCCGACATGACGGCAGCCAACAAGACTTCCTACGAGATGCAGGCCCGTGGCCTCCGCGTGTTCTACTACAACATGCTGTGGCACTATTTCGGCAACATCCCCTTCTATCTTGAGAATCTTACCGCTCCTTACACTGCCCCGCAGATTACTGCCGACGAGGTTTATGACCAGCTCATCGTCGAACTCGAGGAAGTGGCTGCCTCTGGTGTGCTCCCCATGCGCTGGGACGATGCCAACAGCGGACGCATTTCGCAGGCAATGATCTACATGATGTATGCCGAGATGGTGATGTACCAGAACGACCAGGGCCGCTACAGCAAAGCCCTCGGCTTTATGAACGAGATCATCTCGTCGGGCAAGTACGCACTCAACCCCAACTATGCCAACCTCTGGGAGGAGACCGGCGAATGGTGTGAAGAGTCAATCTGGGAAATCAACTACGAGGATGGCAATAACGAGCGTGGATGGAGCAGCCCACTGGCTATCGGTGGTACCGTGCTTCCTACTCTCATTGCCCCCAACTCATGGCCTGGTGGCGACGGCTTGAACGCTGGTGCCGACGGATGGGGATTCCTCCCAGTTCGCACAGCCACCTACAATATGTTCGAACCCGGCGACGTGCGTCGCGATGCTACCTGCTGGGATGTGCGTGGCGTTGAATACACCAACCGTTTCCAGGACACCCACATTTGGCTCAACAAGTATCGTCCATTCTCGGCCAACAATGCTGATGCCGGTTTCGACAACAACCTCAACTACAACAACAACCTCCGATACTACCGCTATGCCGAGACTTTGCTCAATGCTGCCGAGCTGATGGTTCGCCTCAATTCTGGCGATGCCAAGTCGCTGCTCACCCAGGTGCGTCAGCGCGCTGGTCTGGGTGCTGTCGATGCCACCATCGACAACATCATCAACGAGCGTAAGCTCGAGTTTGTAGGCGAAGGTAAGCGCTACTGGGACCTCGTTCGCACTGGTCTTGCAGCCTCCGTGCTCGTTCCCACTCCCTGCGATGGCACCAATCCCAACGATCAGGGCCGCGTAGGCACTTGGACTCCCAGCAAGAAGTACATCCCCATCGCTCAGTCTGAGCTCGATTCTGATGTCGCTCTCAAGCAGAATGAGTATTAATTGATAACAAATTAAAAATATGAATAATCCATTCAAATATATATTCAGTGCCCTTCTGGTAGCTGGTTCGTTGGTTGCCTGCTCACCCGACGACATCGAAGGGCTCAACGAGAACGGCGTGCCTCAGGCATCCTCCTTCGAGGATATGGTTGACATCTCTGTTGATCAGTCCATCAATCAGGTGACCCTCAGCCTCAAGGGTGCCAAGGGTGTCTATCCCATTTGGCGCATCGATACCGGCAAGAAGATTGAGAGTAGCACCGTCAACGGCTTTCAGCGTATCTTTACCACTGCGGGCGACTATACCGTCACCGTTCAGATCGGCAATCGCAACGGCATCAGCGACGGAAAGATCACCAAGACTTTCCATATCGACAACACCATCGTCGATTTCACCCGCTACGTCACCATGCTCAGCAAGGCTCCCTGGTATATAGATAACAATACACCGGGTCATCTTGGTTGCGGTGAAAACGCAGGCAATCCTACCGGATGGTGGTCAGCCCAGCCCGATGACAAGAAGGGTACCGGCCTCTACGACAACTTCCTTGAGTTCACCGATGACTATCGCTACACCTTCAACCCAGGTGCCAACGGTACGATGTACGTCAACTACGGTACCGCCGCGCTCAATACCACTGGTGCTACCGAAGACTTCAGTATGCCCGTTGAGGCCATGTCAACCACCTATGGTTTCGAGGTTGATGGCGATGACCTTTACCTGACCTTCCCCGCAAAGACCTATTTCCCCTACATTGCCAACGATGACATCTGGCAGAATCCCCGCTACCTCGTTGTCAACATGACCACCAAGTCGATGACTCTCGTCAGCGAAACCTCTGGCATCGCATGGCAGTACATCCTTACCACCACCCATGAGACTGTATTCGCTGGCTTCGACTATAATAGTCCCGACAACCTCTGGAAGCAGGCCAACCCAGTCTTCAACACGATCTACTACGCTCCAGGTTGGGCTCAGATTGCCGACTTCCCATACGAATTTGACGGCAACAGCATCAAGGTAAGTCTCCCCGAGGCTACCTCCGACCAGTGGCAGGCTCAGTTCTCGCTCCACACCTCGCTCGACAACACCATCGTGCCCGCTGGACAGAACTACGACTTCTCGTGCGTCATCACCTCTACCAAGGATCATCCCGGCATCACCGTCAAGCTCGTACAGACTGGCGCGGGCAATGATGGCAACTTCATCTGCGCCGATCGTGTCAAGGTAGGTGCTATGGATGACTACATCTACTACTTCTACGACGTGCCTGGCATCGACCTCGGCGGTCTCACCTACGACTTCTTCCTCGACTTCGGCGGCAATGAAGCCGGCACCGATGTGACCATCAAGAACATCTGCTTCATCGAGCACAGCAAGAACACCATCGTTCCTCCGTCCGATGAACCCGCACCCGGTGATGAAGGTGATTGGAGCGGCGAAAATCTGCTCGAAGGTATGCCCGTCGATCTGCAGTACTGGTATGCTCCCGGATGGTCGCAGATTGCCGATCCCGAATGTGAGATAAATGGTACTTCCTACACCTGGACCTTGCCAGAAGCTACCTCCGACCAGTGGATGGGTCAGACAGGATTCCACAACACCGGCATCACCCTCAGCAAGGATCTCACCTACGACTTCCGTTGCAAGATTGTGTCGAGCACCGATCATCCAGGCGTCACCGTCAAGCTCACGCAGGAGGACAACGACAACGTCTTCCTCACCGAGGACCGTCATGCGGTAACAGCTTACGAGGAGACATGGGTAACGCTGATTGACGTGCCGATGACATCCAAGGACGGTGCCGAGGTGGCTGACATCACCAACCTGAAGATCATCTACGACTTCGGCGGCAATGCAGCCAATACGGTCATCACCGTCAGCGATATGCACCTGCAGGTTCACAAGGGCCCGAAGCATATTGACTGGGATCTCAATGGCGACCGCAACCTCTGGCTCAAGGGCTCTCACCCGACCATTTCGTTCTACTATGCTCCCGGCTGGGCACAGATAGCCGATCCCGAGACTGTCGTCGAGGGCAACAGCTACACCATCGTGCTCCCTGAGGCTACGAGCGACCAGTGGCAGGCTCAGTGGCACATCGCCACCGAACTGGGCAAGGCCGACATCAGCGCCGACAAGAAGTATAACATCCGCTTTACGCTCTTCGCCAACCAGGATCAGCCCGGCGTGACCGTCAAGTTCACCGAGAACGGCAACGACGAAAACTACCTCACCGGCGATCGTCATTCCTGTGAGGCCTACGAGGAGAAAGTAGTCGAGCTTACTGACCTCACTCTGCCCAAGGGCGACATCACCAATGATACATTCAAGATGGTGTTCGACTTCGCAGGCAATCCCGCTGGCAGTGAAGTGACCATCAAGGATATCATCATTCAGGAAGCTGATTAGCGTTTTGTTAGTAATAATGTGTGTGTAAGCGCTGCCTGATGTGCCCGTCAGGACACGTCAGGCAGTTTTGATTCCAAGGGATTCTATTCTTAATAATTCTTTATACTCAACGATGAAAATAATGAATATACTGACTATCGCAGCAGGCATCCTGCTGACATTCTCAGCTTGCGGTAGCAGTGACAACGATGATAATGACATCGTCAACATCCAGCTCTCTGCCACGCCTTCAACCATCAGCGTACCTGCCGAGGGCGGCACTTCTACCGTCAGTGTCCAGGCCGATCGCGAATGGGCTGCCTTTGCCACCAGTGGCGAGACGTGGTTCACCGTCACCCCCGAATCGGGTAAGGCTGGCGCTGCTTCCGTCACTGTCACCATCTCCGAAAACGTCAACTTTGAGCCACGCCAGGGACAGATCACTGTCAAGGCTGGTTCCCAGCGCGAGTTTGTAACCATCACGCAGGAGGCTGCTACCAAGCCCAGCATCGTTTGCCCCATGGGTCCCGACTATAAGCTCGTCTGGCATGATGAGTTCGAGAAGGATGGCACCATCGACGAGCAGAACGGCTGGACCTATCAGGTAGCCAATCCCGGATGGGTCAACCATGAGCTGCAGACCTACGTCAATGTAGCTTCACCCGGTGGTCGTGAGGTGGCCACTGTCAAGGGCGGCATCCTCTCCATCAACTGCTTCAAGGAGAACGGAAAGATCTATTCGGGTCGTGTCTATGCCAATGCGAAGACCGGCTGGCAGTACGGCTACATCGAGGCCAGCCTCAAGCTGCCAAAGGGCAAGGGCACATGGCCTGCATTCTGGATGATGCCTGTCAACTTCCGTGCATGGCCTGACGATGGCGAAATCGACATCATGGAGGAGGTCGGATGCCATCCCAACTACGTATCGTCGAGTCTCCATGCCATCGATCACGTCCATTCCAATGGTACCCAGGTTACCCACGAGATGTACTTGGCTGGTGCAGAGGGTGAGTTCCATACCTACGCCATCCTTTGGACTGCTGAGAACATCACCACCTACGTCGATGGCAAGGTGCAGCTCAGCTACGACAATCGTGGCCTCGGACGCACCGACTGGCCCTACAATGCTCCCTTCTACGTCATCCTCAACCTCGCTTGGGGCGGCGATTGGGGCGGTATGAATGGTGTGGATGAAAATGCCCTTCCCCTTTCGTACGAAATCGATTGGGTGCGCGTTTGGCAAAAATAATGTGAAAATATAAACCAATCAACATGAAACTGCACATCATTACCTTCGCAGTGCTCCTTACCACTGGAGCACTGCAGGCTCAGAGACTGCCCGTCTATCTTGACGAGACCCAGTCCATCGAATCGCGTGTCGAGGATGCTTTGTCACGCATGACACTCGATGAGAAGATTGCCATCATCCATGCGCAGTCGAAGTTCTCCAGCCCTGGTGTAGGTCGCCTCGGCATCCCCGAACTGTGGTGTACCGATGGCCCGCACGGCATCCGTCCCGACGTGCTTTGGGATGAATGGGAGCAGGCTGGCTGTTCCAACGACTCATGTACGGCATTTCCTGCGCTGACCTGCCTGGCCGCTACGTGGAACACCGACCTTGCCCTCCGCTATGGTCAGTCGATTGGCGAGGAGGCACGCTATCGCAACAAGTCCGTACTCCTCGGCCCCGGTGTCAACATCTGTCGCACACCGCTCAATGGCCGCAGCTTCGAGTATATGGGCGAGGATCCCTACCTTTCCGGTCGTATGGCTGTGGGATATGTCAAGGGCGTTCAGCAGCAGGGCGTGGCCGTCTGTGTGAAGCACTATGCGCTCAACAACAACGAGCATGAGCGTTACACCTCCAATGTCCTTTGCGACGAGCGTACGCTCCGCGAGATCTATCTCCCTGCTTTCGAGGCTGCCATCCGCGAGGGCGGAGCCTGGACCCTGATGGGCGGCTACAACCTCTTCCGTGGCCAGCACGCCTGCCACAACCAGTATCTGATGAACGAGATACTCAAGGGCGAATGGGGCTTCGATGGTGCCATCATCAGCGACTGGGGCGGCACACAGAGCACCCACGAGGCTATCTACAACGGCCTCGACCTCGAGTATGGCACATGGACCGACGGACTCTCGATGGGAGCCACCAATGCTTACGACAATTACCTCATGGCCAAACCCTACCGCCAGCTCATCGTCGAAGGCAAGGTAGGGGAGAAGGAGCTTAACGACAAGGTGCGCCGTGTGCTGCGTCTCATCTATCGCACCACCATGAACCGCAACCGTGGCTTTGGCTCCATCAACAGCGAGTCGCACATCCAGCTCGCCCAGGAGGTAGGCGCTGAGGGTATCGTCCTCCTCAAGAATGACGCTCCCTCAATCCTTCCTTTGGATCTCCTCAACTCCACCAAGCGTCTCCTCGTTGTTGGCGAGAACGCCATCAAGATGATGACCGTGGGTGGTGGTTCCAGCAGCCTCAAGGCGCAGCATGAGATCGTGCCCCTTGATGGACTCAAGGCTCGTCTCGCTGGCACAGGTGTGAAGGTCAGCTATGCACGCGGTTATGTGGGCGATCCGGGTGGCGAATACAATGGAGTCTCCACCGGTCAGGATCTGCGTGACTCCCGTAGTGCCGACCAACTGCGTGACGAGGCTGTGCAGATGGCTCGCGAGGCCGATCTGGTCATCTTCATCGGCGGTCTCAACAAGTCGGGCGGACAGGACAACGAAGGCACCGATCGTGCCGACTATGCGCTGCCTTACGGTCAGGACCAGCTCATCGAAGCACTGGCTCAGGCCAATCCGCGTCTCGTCGTGGTCAACATTTCGGGCAATGCCGTAGCAATGCCGTGGCTCAACAGCGTGCCTGCTGTCCTTCAGGACTGGTATCTCGGTTCCGAGGCTGGCACTTCGCTGGCACAGGTCCTCGTGGGCGATGTCAATCCGTCGGGTCACCTGCCCATCACGTGGTATGCTTCGCTCGACCAGTGCGCAGTCCACGCTCCCGTCCTCAAGCAGGGCCGTCAGCGTGTGGCCGATCCGCGTCGCTATCCCGGCATTGAGCGTCAGGACAGCACCGTCCATCTTTGGGACATCTACTACGACGAAGGTCTCGACATCGGCTATCGCTATATCGACAAGCAGAAGTTCGCGCCGCTCTTCCCCTTCGGCTTCGGTCTCAGCTACACCACCTTCACGATGCACGATGCCAAGGTGGCCGATGCTACACCAGGTGCCGTCAAGGTCAATGTGAGCGTCACCAACACCGGCAGCCGTGCAGGTGCCGAGGTTGTGCAGCTCTATGTGCAGGATGTCAAGTCGTCGGTGGCTCGTCCAGTCAAGGAGCTCAAGGCCTTCCAGAAGGTCTTCCTCCAGCCCGGTGAGACCAAGGAGGTCACCCTCACGCTCAACGACCGCGCCTTCCAGTTCTACGATGTCGCTGCCATGGATTGGCGTTCCGAACCTGGTCGCTTCAACTTCCTCATCGGCAACTCGTCGAAGAACATCCTCCAAACCCTTGCCTACGATTTGAAATAATCGTTAAGCAACGGAGTCATCATATACGAAGCCCCTTGGACCTTCAAGCAACTGGTCCAAGGGGCTTCGTTCAAATGTGATTAGTGATTCTAATGGTTCTTTAGATGGGCTTTCAATAGCTTGACAGCTTGACCATACGCACTCGTTGTTACACTATCGAAGTAAGCAGCCATAGTGGTGGTGTAGGTGCATTTGAACACACCTTTGGCAAACAACTCTTCGTCGGTAAAGCTTTCCACCAGGCTCAGCATTTCCTGATGTGTCTGTTCCAAAAGATTCTTGGCATCTTCCAGACTGGTGCCCTGATGCTTTTCCACGAGCATCTTGTCCATCTCATGGTAGTTCTTTCGGTATTCGTCGGGGAGGTAGTCCCTGGGATGTCCCTCACGGATGTTCCGCACGAATTCACGCATCAGGACCTGCCATTCGTAGAGATGGGTCAGGAGGTCGCGCAGGCAGAGGTCGTACATCCAGCGTACACCGCATTTCTTGGGGTCGGCCGAAAAGTTGAAAGGTGCTGCGGCGACTTCTGGAGTCAACTTGTCGATTTGTTCGTTCAGTTTCGAATACCCCTCCACAATGGAGGCAACGAACTCTTGTTTGTTGGTGGGTATGCTCATAGTGATTTTCTAAGGATTATCTTTGCGAAAATACGGATCTTTGTTCAATAATAGGCTTATACTGTGCGAAATTTTGCAAATAAAACGGCTTTTCGTATCGTATAAGTGGTTTTTGCTTATCGGAGTTGCAGTTTTTTTCGCTATTTTTCCCACAGTTCAAATAAAATGATTATCTTTGCCGCATGAAACGCAATCTGATACTATGTCTCGTGCTGCTCCTGTCAGCAGCCACACTCTCTGCCCAGGTGCCTGAGCGCACCGAGGCGAATGTGAAGCGATATACGAAGATCTGTCGCGAACATATCTATCGTGACATGAAGGGAATGTATCGCGAGGCAGGTGAGGCACTGCCCTTTCCATTCCTCGCCCCGGGCAGTGCGCAATACAACGACGTCTTGTGGGACTGGGACTCGTGGCTCAGCAACGTCGCCCTGCGGCAGATTCTGCTCGAACATGGCACACGTCAGGACCGTGAGGAGGCTGTCCGCTACGAACAGGGCTGCATCCTCAATGCCCTTTCCTACGGAGGTATGGACGGATGGATTCCCATTTGGATTGAGCGTTTCTCGCCCTCGCGTGCCGAATGGCTCAAGACCATCAACCCTTGGAAGAGCAATATGCACAAGCCCATCCTGGCGCAGCATGCTGCCTTCATCGTGCGTGGGCAGGGCGGCGATGCCGAGTGGCTGCGCGAAGACTTCTACAAGCTCCAGGCTTTCGAGGCAAAGTACATGAACTGGCATCGCCACAGCGCCACGGGCTTGCTCTTCTGGGAGGATGACTTTGCCATCGGTGTCGATAACGACCCATCTACCTTCTATCGCCCCAAGGAGTCGAGTGGCTCCATCTTCCTCAATGCGTTGATGTATCGCGAGCTGCTGGCTATGCAGTACCTCAGCGAGTGCCTGCACCTTGATGACCTCGGTCGTCAGTATGCCGCCGAAGCCGAGACGCTGAAGCACGACATCCAGAAGCATTGCTGGGACCCACGCGACGGCTTCTACTACAGCGTCGATCTGAACCTCCTGCCCAAGGAGAAACCCGACGTGGAGAACGTGCAGCCCACCGACCTCTTCCTGCATGTGGGTCAGCCGCGTCGCTACGACTGTCTCATTCAGCGCTTCTCCGTCTGGAGCGGTTTCATGGCGCTGTGGGCGGGCATCGCGACCGACGAGCAGGCCACCGAGATTGTCGCACGTCAGTATCGCGACACCATCAACTTCAACTGTGCAGCCGGCATCCGCACGCTTTCGCCCCTCGAAAAGATGTATAACGTCGAGGCTTCGGGCAATCCGAGCAGCTGGCAAGGCCCCGTGTGGATTGTCGCCAACTACCTGACCTTCCGTGGCCTTGTGCGCTACGGTTTCGACCGTGAGGCTCGCGAACTGGCTGAGAAGACCATCCTCCTCCTGGGCCGCGACTACGAACGCTTCGGTGCCCTCCACGAATACTATCTCCCCGACAACGGCGAACCCGTCCTCAACAAGGGCTTCCAGAACTGGAACCTCCTCGTCCTCAACATGGCCGCATGGCTCGAAGGAAAAGAGGTGGTCACCGAATGGTGAATCTGGCAAAAAAATACCTGAAATGATGCGCAATCTATCGAAAAATCGAAGATTTGCCATCGTTTCAGGTAATTTTTCGCGATAAATATCGTGTATTTCAAAAATTAAGCGTATATTTGCAGCATCCATTTCGACATATCTGAAACATAAATATTAACATCTAAAAAGCAATGAAAAACAGAACTTCCTTATTGATGGCAGCGATGATGGTATCGGTGATGCCAGTGCTTGCAGCTGCAGAACCCGACGAGACGGGCATGACGATGGATGCACAGACATGGTGCAAGAGTGTGAAGGCAGGCTGGAACCTCGGCAATTCGTTCGAAAGTGCCGGAGGAACATGGAACAATGCCGACTGGACCTGGACAGACGTTTGGCAGGAAGACCGCAACAAGTGGGAGACCTGCTGGGGCAACCCCGCAACCACCGAGGCAATGATCAAGGCCGTGCAGGAGGCTGGCTTCAATGCCATCCGTATCCCCGTGCGCTGGGAGGGACACATTGTCGATTATGACCAGATGACTATCGACCCGCAGTGGTTGGCTCGCGTGAAGGAAGTGGTCGATTATGCCATCGGGCTGGATATGCTCGTGGTCATCAACACACATCATGAGTCCTGGCTTGAGAATAACCCTTATTACGAGTTTCAGGAGAAGATCAACGACCGCCTCACCAAGATCTGGACACAGATAGCCACCACCTTCGCCGACTATGACGACCACTTGGCATTTGCCGGTATCAATGAGGTGCAGGTCAACTGGTCACAGCCTACTGCCGAGAACCATGCCGTACAGAACAGCTACCACCAGGCATTCGTCAACGCTGTGCGTGCCACGGGCGGAAAGAACTATTACCGCAACCTTGTGGTGCAGACCTACAGCTGCAACCCCTACTATGGGCTCAATGGCCTCGTAGTGCCTGACGATGTGGTGGAGGGTCATTTGATTGTGGAGTTCCACTATTACGATCCTTACGAGTACTGCGGTTCGGGCCAGTATTACTATTGGGGCACGGCCTATTCCAGCTATGGAGCCATCCCTGCAAGCAACGAGAGTACGATGAAGAACCTTCTGAACCAGGCACAGCAGAAGTGGTGGCAGAATGGTCTGGGTGTGCTCATCGGCGAGTATGGCGTGTCGAACCACTTTGACGCTTCCGCATCGGAGGAGGAGCAGAAGGTGCAGCTCGAGAACCAGGAGTACTGGTACAAGACCTTTGTCAGCACGCTGCGTGAGAATGGTTTCGCAGCATTCGTCTGGGACAACAACTCGTTCGGCAACGGCTCGGAGAAGTACGGTATCTTCAATCGCTACAACAATATGCGCGTCGATAACACCTATGCCCTGCGCGGCATCATCGAAGGTTCGGGACAGGAATATGTCGAGCCACAGCCCGGTGACGATGAGCCAGGCGACGATTGGTATTCGAAAGTCGGCAAGACGCTCTGGTCAGGCAGCGGATATATGGCATGGGGCGATGGCCTGCAGCTCTCGATTCCAGCTTTCGAATTTGCCGATACCGAAGCCGATGACCTGCTGGTGCTCTATTACGACATCGATGGTGCAGCTGACTACAGCATGGTGCAGTTCTTCGATGGCAGCTGGAGCTCCAATCCTCAGTTCGTCTATGAAGGTGCGACGGATTTTCAGTTCAACTTCCGCGACATTACCGGACAGTTTTCGGGAGAGCAGATTACCCCGTTCGTGATTCCCGAAGCATCTGTATCTACGCTTAAGACGACGGGCCTGGTCATTCAGGGCTATGGTGCCACTCTCACGAAGGTCGTGCTGGTGGATCTGAGCGAAGTCGGAGTTCGCGAGGTTTCGCGCGACATCCACGAAGACCTCCTCTTCGACCTCATGGGCCGTCCCCTCAATCATGCTCCCGCCAACGGCCTCTTCATCCAGAATGGCAAGAAGAAACTGTAACGATTTGATGATTCTAAGGGATTCTAAGGGATTCTAAGGGATATTAGGGGATTCTAAGAGATATTAAGGGATATTAAGGGATTCTAAGGGATTTTAAGGGACGTATGTTTCTCTGGTCTAAATCTCTATAGGCGAAGGTATCGTCCCTTAATATCCCCAAATATCCCTAAAAATCCCTTAGAATCCCTTAATATCCCTAAAATCCCTTCTAATCCCTAAAAGAAATGAAACATATCGTAGAGAGCGTGAAGGAAATTCGCGTGATTTCACACGTCTTTGAACGCTATTGCGGTTGTTCTGCCTTAGAATGGTTGGCCCAAGAACAGAAAAACTGATCTAATAACGAAGGAAGCACTCTGACGCGCGACAGGATGCTTCCTCTTTTTGCGAGAGCATTTTGACGCGCGAGATAATGCTTGCTTCGATGGAATAAAGCATCACAACACGCGACATAGTGCTTGCTGATGCGGAGGAAGCACGCTGATGCGCGACAGAATGCTTGATGATGCGGAAGATAGCACGCTGACGCGCGACAGAATGCTTGCTGATGCGGAAGATAGCACGCTGACGCGCGACAGAATGCTTGCTGATGCGGAAGATAG
>CAJOLH010000013.1 GCA_905235375.1 uncultured Bacteroidales bacterium | reverse complement strand
GGGAACTATATACCTGTTGACACTAAGATTATTTTGGCAATGATATACAATTTGGCACCAGCGAGATAAAAAAATGAGCAGTTGATTTTAGGCTGCTCATTTTAATTTTCCTATAGTTTTGATAACAATGTCAGCACAGTTATGGATTTTGGCGCATAAGATTCCATCAAAATGCTACATGCGTTTTTTATAGTTTGTCCTCTACTGATTGTGTCATCAATCAACAAAACGTGCTGACCATTTATGGTATTTGCAAATCTTGCATAACTATCCTCACTAACTTTCAATGTCATATCAAGAACATTCCTCATGTTTGGGTCTTTTATAAAATGTCTTGAAAAAGTTCCATTCCGTTCTTTATTCATTTTTTCAAGATAATCTAATAGTTGATAATATGCGGCATTAAAGTTATTTCCGTAATATTCCCTAAATTTTGACTCGCCTTCCATAACAATATCATTTACTTCCTCGGTTGTCATTTTTCGAATAACTCCTTGAATTAATTTTGCATTTTCACTCTTTGACATAACAACCTCCGCAATATGAGTATTTAATTGATTTCCACTTGGAATAATAATGGTAACACCAATTGGGTATATTGATGCAAATTTTTCGGCAATAAGATGAAATTGTTTTTCTACAGAATCTGCATCTTCTTGACTTCTAAAATGCCACCCACCCTCGTTTTTTAGGGCATATACCAATGGATTTCCGTCCAATTTATTTCCTTTTTTTCGTTTGAATATTGACCAAACATTTACACCGCTAACTATTTGGCTATCTAACGTTGGGTTGTTTTCTATTGAAGTGTCAACATTGTCTTCATGACTTGGATTATATGCAACCGTTCTAGTCATAGGGTCAAAATCAATCCCTTCGTTTATAATGTTATCAATTGATTCTTTTATTATATTATCTAACGTATTCATAACAATAAATATCTTATTTTCTGCAAATATATACAAAATAAATGACATCACCAAATATTTTTTGTTAAATAATGATATTTATTATAAAAATACATTAGAAATATGAAGAAAGTTATAAGATTGACAGAAAGCGACATTCACAGAATTGTAAAGAATAGTGTGAAAAAGGTTCTTACAGAACTTGATTGGAAGACATATGCAAACGCAGCAAGAAAAAGAGCCGAACAAGGCGCTTCCGATTATGATATATACCAACTCGACCAAGCAGCCAATAAATCCTTGTTTGATAAATATAAGATGACAGGTGATACACATTTCGCTTATGCGCCACAGATTGACACACGTAAAGGTGAAGGAGTATATACAGACCGTGACAAAGAGGGTAATTACAAGAAGAAATATCCCCATGCTGGACAAACTGGAAGATTTCCACAGTTAGGCTATCAAACAGATTTCAGTAATACATACTATAATCCAATTGGTGATAATGTTGATGATGAGCCATATGAAAGGACTTCATTTGATGATGGAAGATTTAAAGAAATGCACAATGATATGAGCAACTATTTCAAAGGTAAATCGAAATATGTGAAGGGTAAAGGATGGCAATAATTATTTGTCAGTGTCAACAGGTATATAGTTCCCAATTATTGAGAAAGCACGCTGATGCGCGACAGGATGCTTGATGATACCGAATAAAGCACTCCGATGCGCGACAGAATGCTTGATGCTATCGGATAGAGCACTCCGATGCGCGACAGAGTGCTTGATGCTACCGAATAAAGCACTCCGATGCGCGACAGAATGCTTGATGATACCGAATAAAGCACTCCGATGCGCGACAGAATGCTTGCTACAACCGAAAGAGCACGCGGACGCGCGACAGAGTGCTTGATGCTACAGAATAGAGCACTCCGATGCGCGACAGAATGCTTGATGCTATCGGATAGAGCACTCCGACGCGCGACAGAGTGCTTGATGCTATCGGATAGAGCACTCCGATGCGCGACAGAGTGCTTGATGCTACCGAACAGAGCACTCCAATGCGCGACAGAATGCTTGATGCTACCGAACAGAGCACTCCGATGCGCGACAGAGTGCTTGATGCTATCGAATAAAGCACTCCGACGCGCGACAGAATGCTTGCGACGAAAAATAACAAGTGCCATACATTCGTGAAAGCGAACTTTCCGTATGTATGGCACTTTTCAATGCTGGGAAATATAATATCAATCTATTTCTTCGTCAGCCTCAAATCCACCCATTTCGCGGATTGCGTTCTTCAGCATGGTGTGCTGCTGATAGAGGTGGTTGACTGCCTCTTCGCCACGAGTGTAGTCGTGCATTGGCGACTTCAGGAAGAACGAGAGGAAACGCTGTGTGCCATAGCGGCCTGCACGTGCGGCAAGGTCGATGAGCAGGCAGAGATCGAGGCAAACGGGAGCTGCCAGAATACTGTCGCGGCAGAGGAAGTTGATCTTGATCTGCATCGGGTAGCCCATCCAACCACGGATGTCGATGTTGTCCCACGACTCCTTGTTGTCGTTGCGCGGGGGATAGTAGTTGATACGCACCTTGTGGTAATAGTCGCTGTAGAGGTCGGGCTGCGCATCGGCCTTCAGAATGGTCTCCAAGGTGGAGAGCTTGCTGACTTCCTTGGTGCGGAAGTTTTCGGGCACATCGAGCACCAGTCCGTCGCGATTGCCGAGGATGTTGGTCGAGAACCATCCCTCAAGACCGAGGCAACGGGTACCGATAATTGGGGCAAAACCGCTCTTCACCAGCGTCTGTCCCGTCTTGAAATCCTTGCCTGCAATAGGCATATTCGTCTTTTCTGCCAGCTCCCACATGGCTGGGATGTCCACAGTGGTGTTGGGAGCGCCCATCACGAAAGGACAGCCTTCGGTGAGAGCGGCGTAGGCATAGCACATCGAAGGAGCTACATGCTCACGGTCATCGGCCTGCATGGCTTGTTCGAGGTCTTGCAGACGATAGTGAACTTCCTTGTTGATGGGCACATAAATTTCGGTAGAAGCAGCCCAAAGCACTACAATGCGATCGCATTGCTTCTCGCTGCGGAAGCGACGGATGTCATCGCGAAGCATCTCAACCATCTGCCAGCGGTTCTTGCACGGCTTCACGTTGTCACCATCGAGACGCTTTGCATAGTTCTTGTCGAATGCGGCAGGCATCGGCACAATCTGTTCCAGTTCGTCACGCACAGGCTCAATGTCTTCACGCTTGAGCACCTCGGCATAGACGGCACTCTGATAGGCATTTTGCGGATAGACGTCCCAACAGCCAAAGACAATGTCATTGAGACTGGCGATCGGTACGATGTCGCCATAATGCAGATAGCGCTTGTCGGCACCGCGACCCACACGCACCTTGTCATACTGCGTCATTGATCCGATAGGCTTGGCCAAACCACGACGAGCCATCAGGACACCCGTCATAAACGTAGTTGCCACTGCGCCGTTACCGACAATCAAAATTCCAAGTTTGCCCTCTGCAGGCTTAACATTCGATTGTTCCATAATAAAGAAATACAAATTAAAATTTAGATATATATTTAGAAAAATGCAGATACTTAATAAAGAGTTTAGGTGCTATATTGTATGCAAAGTTATATGATTTTCACAATAACTTATGCAATTACTGACCACCATTAAATGTTAATTAACCTTTTATTACACAATAATCGACATTTTGCTTGCTCGACCTGCTATTTTCCAGCAACTACAGCCCTGAGAATACGAATGTCATCGAGGGGTCGATCGTTATCGTCCGTCGGGCTGCACTGGATGGAATCGACCACATCGAGGCCCGCAATGACCTGACCGAAGATGGTGTAGCTGCCGTCGAGATGGGGAGTGCCAGGATGCTGACGATAGTAGTTACGCGCCAAGGAGTCCATGTGATGACGACCATGGGTCCACTCGAACATCGTGGAGTCAATCCTGTCGAGCAACGAATCATTGTAGGTCTTGCCCCAAACGATGTAGAACTGAGCCGCAGAACTGGACTGATCGGGATTGACGTCATCGCTCGTTCGTGCAGCCGCGAGCATACCTCGCTTGTGGAAGATGGCCGGATAGCGGAATTCGGCAGGCACCATGGCTACATCGGACTCGTCAGCGATGAGTTGATAGGGGGTGGCATGACGGCTCGTACTGTCACCCGACTGAATCATAAAGTCGGCGATGACACGATGGAAGAGCAGCGAGTCGTAATAACCCGAACGGACATGCTGGAGGAAATTGTCGCGATGGAGGGGTGTTTCGTTGAAGAGCTGCAGCACAATGTCACCCTTGGTGGTCTGTAGGATAACTTCGGGCCGCGCGTCGGGTTCCTTATTGGTGCCACACGAAACTATCAGGATTGTCAAGACTGCGGGAAGAAGCAGTCGGAGTTGGAGGATTTTCATATTCTGTTCTGTATTTCATCCATCTATTCTTTCGATTGTTCGAAATGGACGCTTCTATAACATCGAAAAACGCGGTGATGACTAAAAATTTTCGGGTTCCGAAAACTACGGGAACAACGAAAACTTTATTGTCTCAGCTTTTCGAGTTTTTGATTTTATAATTCATTTTTTTTCGTTATGTCGAAAAGTTCGCTGCAAAGATATGAATTTTTTTCGAATTATCCTCGCAATAACCTGAAATTTCGCATTTTTTAGGGTGATGATGGAACAATATTTAAAAATAATTCATATCTTTGCACCCGTAATCGGCATGAAATGGGTGCCCGTAAGATTTCACGGATATGAAGACTTCAAGACTAAGACCCAAAGTGAGCGGCATAACGATGCTGATAGTGGCTGCCTTGCTGCTGGAGCTGATCACTGCCGTGCAATACTTCTCGACACGTAACGGCATCACGCACAAGATGATCGAGATGGCACATCGCGACCTGAGCAAGTCGAGCCGCAGGGCAGCGCTGAAACGTGGTGTGGAGCAGACCGTTACAGAGATGCTGCCCACCGTCAGCCGGCTTACGACACAGAATGCGACCGACTCGCTGTACCTCTACATCAGCGAGATGCTGACAATGCAAAAAGAGATTGTTGGCTTCAACTATTGCATCATAAATGGAAGCGAAGGAGAGCCCGAAGGCATCTGGATCTACAAGGATGGCAAGACGGGAATGCCAACAGAACAAATCTTCGACTTCAACTTCACGGAACGCTCGTGGTACAAAGAAGGCATCAAAGAAGATGGGTTCTGGAGCGAACCCTATCTAAGCAACTACAGGGTGATGCTGATGAGCACGTATTCGATGCCAATGCGCGATGAAAACGGTAATCCCTTTGCCCTGCTTGGTGCAGACATCGCCATGCGCGACCTGTCGGCGCTTGCCTCAGAAATTTACGACTATCAGCAACGTACGTTCCTGCCTATCATCCTGCTTCACAGCCTTGGGCTCCTGCTTTTGGCCTTCATCATCATTCGCGGTGTCAGAAACATCAAACGTCTGCAGGTTTTCAGTGCCGAGAAGGAACGAATTGCCAACGAATTGAACATTGCCAACCGCATCCAGCGGGCCATGTTGCCAAAGACTACCGTCCTGCCGGAACATAGCAACGTAGAACTCTTTGCAGCGCTCACCCCTGCCCGCGAGGTAGGCGGCGACTTCTATGACTTCGTCGTTCGTGGCAACAAACTGTTCTTCTGCATCGGTGACGTTTCGGGCAAGGGAGTACCTGCTGCTTTGGTGATGGCCATGTCAATATCGGCATTCCGCATGATGTCGGAACGTGACTTACTTCCTGATCGTATCATCGCCCAGATGAACAATTCGCTGTCACGCAACAACGACTACAATATGTTCATCACCCTCTTCATCGGCTTGCTCGACCTCAACACAGGGAAATTGCTCTACTCAAATGCAGGACACAAGCCCCCGATTATTGACTCCCAATCGCTCCCTATCATCCCCAACCTTCCTGTCGGAACATTCGAGGACTTCGACTATACCCTGCAAGAGATAACAATACCAAAGGGTGCCACCCTCTTCCTCTACACCGATGGACTGACGGAAGCCGAAAATGACAGCAAGAAGCAATTCGGAACAGAAAGAATGCAAACGATAATCAACAACACGATGCAGGAAGGAGCTACTCCAGAAAAACTCATCAACCGAATGACCGAGGCCGTCCATGACTTTGTGGGCGACACCGAACAAAGCGATGACCTGACGATGCTGGCCTTACGCTATATGCCCAAACAATGCAGCTCAGACGACACCAAACTACATCACCGGCTTACCCTGCCTTGTGACATCAACCAGACAACACGCCTGGCAGAATGGATTGATGGCATCTGCGAGTCAGCAGGCCTCGGCTCATCAGCTTCCATGCAGGTCAATCTTGCCATCGAGGAAGCAGTGGTGAATGTGATGAAGTATGCCTATCCTAACAACTCGAAGGGCGAAGTACAAATCGATGCCTTGCACGACCAAGAGTGGCTGAAATTCATCATCACCGACTTAGGTCTGCCCTTTGACCCCACAACATTGGAAGAAGCCGATACCTCGACGTCTGCCGAAGAGCGCAAGATTGGTGGACTGGGCGTTCACCTCATGCGCAAGATGATGGACAGTATCAGCTATGAACGCATCGACGGAAAGAATGTGCTTACGTTGGGGAAAAAGGTAATAAAAAGGGAGTAGAAGGGGAGTAGAAGGGGAGTAAAAGAGGAGTAAAAGGGGAGTAAAAGGGGAGTAAAAAGGACGTTGCCTTTACTTCGTCGAAGAGGAAGACCAAAGAACTATTGTCCCTTAAAATCCCTAAGTATCCCTTAAAATCCCTAAGTATCCCCAAGTATCCCTTAATTTCCAAGAATCATCAATTAACTATAATATATATAAAATGTATATGAGAACCACTTTCAAACAAGAGAACAAACATCTGATAATGTCCTTCGAAGGCCGTCTCGACACGGCTGCATCGTCGCAGACCGAAGAAGACATGCGCGTGCTTTATGACTGCGAGGGCCGCGACATTATCCTCGACTGCACCAACCTGCAATACATCTCGAGTAGCGGGTTACGCCTTTTCCTGGGCTTACTCAAGAAAGCTCGTCCCAAGGGAAGTCATGTCTATCTGACAGGCATGAACGAAGACCTGCGCCAGGTGTTTGACGAAACCGGATTCACCACCCTTTTCGAAATGCTATGACAAAAGAAGAAATCGAAAGCCTGAAGAGCGAAAATGCATCGTTGCGTCAGGAACTTGACCGGCTGAAGAGCGAGATTATCCGACTGGTGAGCCGCAACCTTGACCTGTCGGAGCGGCTGGAAGAGGACATTGAGCTGCGTCGTCGCGCCGAGGCAGCCCGCGAGCTCTTCGAGAACAATGTTGAGCGCCAGCACAATGCCGACCTACAGGACGATGCCCAGCTCATGGGGCTCATCGAGCTGCGAGTCGAGGCAGAGCGTCCGCATCTGAAAGCCGACTTCAGCGCTGCCGACCTTGCCCATCTGCTCGGCGTGAGCCAGGAACGCTTGAACCGACTGTTCCGCCACCAGTCGATCCACCGCACACCAGAAGCCTACATCGACAACCTGCGTGTGCTGGCTGCACTGCGTATGCTGCGCGAAAAGCCCCAATGGACCATCGCTGCCATCGCCGAGGAATGCGGACTGGGCAACATACGAACACTGCAACGCCGCGTGCAGGAGGTGATTGGCATGACACCTGCCCAATATCGACAGATGTTTGACCCTGAAGGGTAATTTCACGCACTTATTTCAAAATTATTGGCCCGAAGGCGACAGATTCAGAAGCATATCCGTCTATTTGTCGCTATATCGGGGGGTGTGTCGTCATATACGAGGCAAAAAACGAGAAGAAAATTTGGAGGATAAAGAGAGAGTCCGTACCTTTGTACCAGCAAAAACAAAAAAATTAATTAATTACAATTTAAAAAATTAAGATTATGAAAAAGACTCTTTTCTTCCTCGCACTCGTGCTGACCATCTGTCTCCCACTTCATCTTCAGGCCGACAATGAACAAGTGATTACCTTCGACCGTCTGCCCGCTACCGCCCAGACAATGCTGAAACAAAACTTTGCAGACAAAGTTCCCCTGGTCATCACTGCTGACTGGGACGACTACAAGGTAATGTATCAAAGTGGTGATAAGGTTGAATTCGACAAGAAGGGCAACTGGAAAGACATTGAATGCAAGACAAGCCAAGTCCCCACCGCGTTGATTCCTTCACAGATCATTGCCAATGTGAACGCTTCGTTCCCAGGCTCGACAATCATCGAAATTGATCGTGACCGCCGTGGCTATAGCGTCAAACTCAACAACGGCTTGGAGCTTGAGTACAACAAGAACTTCCAAGTGATTGAAGTCGATGACTAAGCATCCCTAATACATAACTACTATAAACACTAATCATTCAATCCCTCGTCGGCAAATGCTGGCGAGGGATTGAATGTAAATAAAAACACCCAGCGAAAAGCCGGGTGTCACATTGTGTTGTCTGTTTAGCGGTTTGTTTATTTTGCCACAGGAGCCTTGCGGTCGCGGATGCGAGCGGCCTTGCCCTGAAGGTTGCGGAGATAATAGAGCTTGGCGCGGCGAACCTTGCCATACTTGTTGATCTCAACCTTCTCGATAAAGGGCGACTCAATTGGGAAAATACGCTCTACACCTACGCCGTCGGAAATCTTGCGTACGGTAAAACGCTTCTTGGTACCATGACCCGAAATGCGGATCACAACGCCTCGGTACTGCTGGATACGCTCCTTGTTACCCTCACGGATCTTGTAGGATACAGTGATCGTATCACCGCTCTGGAATGCTGGAAGTTCCTTGCCTGTGGCAAATGCCTCTTCAGCAATCTTCATCAAATCTGCCATAATGACTGAATTTAATTTAGTGGTTTATAATAATAATTAATGGACCGTCAGGCATAACTGGTAGCGTTCCCAGACATAGGCCTTGCATCCTGCCTCGCCCGGCATTCGTAGAAGAAGCCGAAAAAACTGGCCGAAAGCGGGTGCAAAGATACATCTTTTATCTTATATGACGAAAATTATTGATGAAAAACTTTTGCACTTGAGTCAAAAAAATGTCGAAGCAGCAGTTTTTGCCACTTCGACATTGTTTTTATTTGAGTTCGCCGGCTAAAATCAGCCAGTCACGGGGCGGCTTAGAGCGCATTTACGATCTCCTCGGTATCGGTGGCAATCATCAGTTCCTCATCGGTAGGAACGACGGCCACAGTGACCTTGGAGTCGGGAGTAGAGATGACGGCCTCTTCGCCACGCACCTTGTTGTTCTTCTCGGCATCGAGCTTGATGCCCAGGAACTCCATATCCTTGAGGACTTCGGCACGGAAGAGCTTGTCGTTCTCTCCTACACCACCCGTGAAAGCGATGGCATCGACACCACCCATGGCGGCAGCGTATGCACCGACGTACTTCTTGACGCGGTAGTAGTAGGCAGAGAGTGCACGCTTGGCATCCTCATCGCCTTCGTTGGCCTTCATGGTAGCATCGCGCATATCGCTTGAGCCACAGAGACCGAGCATACCTGACTTCTTGTTGAGGAAGGTGTCCATCTGTGCAGGAGAGAGTCCCTCCTTCTCCATGATGAAGGTGACAGCGGCAGCATCAATATCGCCCGAACGGGTGCCCATCACAAGACCCTCAAGTGGGGTGAGACCCATAGATGTATCGACACACTTGCCATTGACCACTGCCGACATCGAAGCACCATTGCCGATGTGAGCGACGATGAGTTTGGAATTGTTGGGGTCGAGACCCAGATACTCGATGGTGCGCTTGCTGACGAAACGATGGGATGTGCCGTGGAAACCATAGCGACGTACGCCCCACTTCTTGTAGATGCTAAGCGGGATGGCATACATGAAGGCCTTCTCGGGCATGGTCTGATGGAATGCTGTATCGAAGACGGCAACCTGAGGAACCGTGGGAAGGAGTTCCTTCACGGCCATTATGCCCTTGAGGTTGGCGGGATTGTGAAGAGGGCCGAGGACTGCACATTCCTTGATGACATCGACAACCTCATCGGTGATCAAACAGGACTTGGTGACCTTCATGCCGCCATGCAGCACACGGTGACCTACGGCCTGAATCTCATCAGCCGACTTCAGCACGCCATACTTCGGGTTGAGCAGATGCTCCTTGAAGACAAATTCGACGGCAGCAGTATGCTCGAGCATGAAGTTCTCTACGACTACCTTCGAACCATCGGGAGCAGTAAGCTTGAGGAACGAATCGGGAAGACCAATCTTTTCAACACCACCCTGGGCAATGACGTTCTTGTTGTCGAACACCTTATACTTGAGGGAAGAGGAACCGCAGTTCAGTACGAGAATTTTCATTAATTTACCTAGTTAATTTTTAATAGTTATTGTTTAATAGTTATTTGGCAGCTGCACGCTCCTTGGCACCGATAGCCTGGTTGCAGGTAACGACGATGGTCTGATAAACCTCATCGACGTTGCAGCCGCGCGAGAGGTCGTTGACGGGAGCAGCAATACCCTGGAGGATTGGTCCTACTGCGGTGCCACCGGTGAAACGCTGAACGAGCTTGTAGCAGATATTGCCTGCCTCAAGGCTTGGGAAGACGAGGGTGTTGCAATGGCCGGCGATGGTGCTGCCCTTGGCCTTGCTGGCGCCTACACTTGGAACGATGGCGGCATCGGCCTGCAGTTCGCCATCAATCTGTAGATTGGGATCAAGCTCCTTGGCTACAGCGGTAGCCTCAACAACCTTATCCACCATCTCGTGCTTGGCAGAGCCCTTGGTCGAGAACGAAAGCATACCGACAACGGGTGTCTCGATGCCTGCGATGTCGTGAGCGGTCTGCGCTGAGCAAACGGCAATCTGACCAAGCTGCTTGGCATCTGGATTGGGGGTGACGGCACAGTCGGCGAAGACGAGGATACCCTCCTTGCCGTAAGCCTTGGCGGCCTCATTCTCCATAATCATGATGAATGCGCCCGATACGCAAGAGATGCCGGGAGCGGTCTTGATGATCTGGAGTGCAGGACGAAGAACATCGCCCGTGGTGTTGCGAGCACCAGCCACCTGTCCGTCGGCCTCACCCGACTTGATGATCAGAGTGCCAAGATAAAGAGGATCCTTCACAAGTTCGGCAGCCTTCTCGGGGGTCATGCCCTTCTTCTCGCGCAGCTTGAAGAGGAGGTCGGCATACTGCTGTGCCTTGGGGTTATTAAGAGGCTCTACGATGGTAGCCTTGTCGATGTTCTTGAGGCCGTACTCCTTCGCAAGTGCGTCAATCTCGGCCTTTGCACCGATAAGGATGATGTCTGCAACGCCGTCGCCAAGAATGCGGTCAGCGGCCTGGATAGTACGTGGTTCGGTGCCCTCTGCGAGGACGATTCGCTGCTTATTGCCCTGGGCTTTGGCAACGAGTTGATCCATTAATGCCATAGTGAAAAGTTGTTAGATTTATTAGTTAGTGAAAAAAGTTATAAGTTAATTGGCTATTCGAAAATAAAAGTCTGCATTCTTGCGCAAAGATAATAACCTTTGAGCACATAACCAAGAGTTGTGACAACTTTTTAAAAAATTTATCCGTTTTTATGAATAAAATCGGTTTTTCGGTGGAAAAACGGAATATAAATAAAACAAAATAAGCGGGAAAAAATATCCCCTCCAAATTATGCGGAGAGGATATGCAGACTATGCCAACTGGGTGGCGAGAGCCTTCCAAAGCGTGTCGTCGGGTACGGGTGCCACAACGACAACCTCCTGCTTAGAGACAGGATGAACGAACCGTGCCTGGCGCGAATGAAGGGAGATGCCACCATCGGGATTGGAACGCGGCGCGCCGTACTTCAGGTCGCCCTTGATGGGCAGACCGATGTTGGCGAGCTGACAACGTATCTGATGGTGACGCCCCGTAAAGAGTTGAACCTCAAGCAGCGCATAGCGGTCGGTGGAGGCTATCACACGATAATGCAGACGCGCCTCCTTGGCACCCTGACGAGGTTCACGGTAGGCGTAGGAACGGTTCTGCTTCTCGTTGCGGACCAGATAATCGGTCAAGTCCTGTTCCTGAGGAGGCAGATTGACAGTCGCTCCTGCCGCATTTTCACCAGAAGCCCAGACGTTCTCGACGATGCACCAATAGGTCTTGTGGACTTCACCACTCGCAAACATCCGGTTGAGACGTTCGAGAGCTTTGCTGGTCTTGGCAAAAAGGACGACCCCGGTAGTGGGACGATCCAGCCTATGGGTGACACCCAGAAAGACATTGCCCGGCTTGGCGTCACGCTCCTTGATAAGGCGCTTCAGCGTGTCGGACAACGGCTCGTCGCCCGACTTGTCGGCCTGCACAATCTCGTGGCAGGTCTTGCTGACGGCGATGATATGGTTATCTTCGTAGATAATCTCCACCTAACCAACAATTATAATTGTTAATTGTTAATTATCAACTGTTAATTGCTTACATATTCATGCCGCCATCAATCTGGATGACCTGGCCGCTGACATAGCTTGACATATCGCTGGCAAGGAACACACAGACGTTGGCAATGTCTTCGGTCTGTCCACCACGACGAAGCGGAATCTTCTTCATCCACTCGTCACGCACTGCCTGCGGCAGCTGAGCAGTCATGGCCGTCTCGATGAAGCCCGGAGCGACAGCATTGGCTCGGATGCCTTTGGGACCCATCTCCTGGGCGATGGACTTGGCAAGGGCTATCATACCTGCCTTCGAAGCAGAATAGTTGCACTGGCCGGCATTGCCGTGTACGCCGACGACGGATGACATGTTGATGATCGAACCGCCCTTCTGACGAAGCATGATGGGGCAACAAGCGTGGATGAAATTGAAGGCAGACTTGAGGTTGACGTTGATTACGGCATCCCACTGTGCCTCCGACATACGGAGCATGAGTCCGTCCTTGGTGATACCTGCATTGTTGACAAGGATATCGATGCGACCGAAGTCAGCCTTGATCTTTGCAACGACAGCTTCGGTCTCAGCAAAGTCAGCAGCATTCGATGCGTAGCCGATGCACTTGACACCATGGGCGGCGATTTCCTCGGCAGCACGGTTGATGTTGGCGAGGTGCTCATCGTTGAGCGCGAGGTCAGTGAATGCGATATCAGCGCCTTCAGTGGCGAACTTGTGGGCAATGGCGTTGCCAATGCCACGGGCAGCACCTGTGATAAGTGCCACTTTTCCTTCGAGGAGTTTCATTGTTTGTACTATTATTTATATTATCAATAATGTGTATATGAACGAGAATGAGTGCGGACAATACCATAGAAGATCATCTTGAAGATACACTCGCGCAGCCGTGCCGTAGGCACACCCAATGCAGTGAACTGTCCGCGAATGTTGGGCAAATCAAGACCACGCAAGGCATAGTGAATTGTCACAGCCACGACCGAAGCATTGTCGATGTCGAAAGTACCCTCTTCGATGCCTTGCTGCAGGATGCTCCGCAGGATGTTCAGTTCGCGCACATCGAGACGTCGCCGCGCATGTTCGAGCTGAATGACATCGCGGAAGAATTCTGCCTTGAGCGAACCATTGCGAATCACCGTGTCGCGCACCTGGTCGAGACGGCAGAGGATGTAGCGCTTGAGCTTCTCGTCGGCAGGAATCTCGAGCGGTGGTATTTCTTCGATGGCCTCGATGATATGGCTCATCTCGCTATCAACAACTGCCAGGAAAATTTCCGACTTCGACTTGAAATACGTATAAAGTGTACGCCGCCCCTTCTCCGACTTTGCAGCGATCTCATTCATCGTCGTATTGTCGAAACCTTTAGAGGCAAACAGCTGACGCGCCACTTCGATAAGTTCAGACCTTGTATTGACACTCATAACAGACATTGAGCGGAATTGCTCACTTTTATTATTTGTGTGCAAAAGTACACAATAAATTCATACGTTCGCCAAAACAAATGTTTTTTTTGTTTTTGGGCATTATTTTTATGCTCGAAAACATAAAATTGACAAATATAGTATAAAAATAAGCACTATTTTACAAAATAATTTGGATAAATGAAATCAATGCGTTATATTTGCAACGAAATATTGTGCTCAGAAGGCACGATGTGTCGTGTATCAACCCAATCACACCCGATAATCTAATCTATATGAGCTATCTGAAGTTTGACAAGACTCTGCTTACCAACCTTGAGCAATCTCTTGACATCGAGTATCTACGCACGAATAAAAGCGGAGCATACTCGAGCACTTCGGTAACAGGATGCAACACCCGCAAGTACCACGGGTTGCTGGTCATTCCTATTCCGGAGATGGATGAAGAAAACCATGTATTGCTTTCTTCCCTCGATGAGACTGTCATACAGCATGGTGCAGAGTTCAATCTTGGCATCCACAAGTATGAGGGCGACACCTTTGCCCCGCGTGGACACAAGTACATCCGTGAGTTTAACTGCGAAACCATCTCCACCAACACCTATCGTGTGGGAGGAGTCATCCTGACACGTGAAAGCCTTTTGGTGCACAATGAGTCGCGCGTCATCATCCGCTACACGCTGGTTGATGCCCACAGCGAGACCACCTTGAGGCTGCGTCCACAGCTTGCCTTCCGCAATGTGAACGAGCTTACCCAGCGGAACAATCAGGTGAACTACAACTACGAGGTTGTGGAGAATGGTATCGGTTCCTGCCTCTACCAGGGCTATCCTACCCTCTTCATGCAGCTGTCGAAAGAAAACCAGTGGCACAGTCATCCCGACTGGAACATTGGCGTCGAGTACCCGCGTGAGCAGGTACGTGGCTACGGCTACAAGGAAGACCTCTTCATGCCAGGCTATTTCGAGTTCCCGATCAAGAAGGGCGAGAGCGTGGTCTTCTCGGGAGGCATCACCCCCATCAAGCCGAACGGACTGAAGGCGCTCTTCACACGCGAGCTGAAGATCCGCACCACACGCGACAGCTTCTTCAACTGCCTCAAGATCTCAGCCACCAGCAACATCATTGAGCGCGACGGCAAGGACTACATCATTGCCGGCTATCCATGGTTCAAGGTGCGTGCACGCGACCTGTTCATCGCCGTGCCAGGTTCGACACTCTTCATCGATGACGAGCCCGAATACCATAAAATCATGGCCAGTGGCATCGAGGCTTTGCGCAACTACATGCAGGACAAGGCATCCGACAAGGTCATCCATGAAATCAACTATCCTGATGTGCCGCTTTGGGCCGTATGGGCTGTCCAGCAATATGCCATCCGCTTCGGCTTCAAGAAAGCTGCCGACAAGTATGGCGAATTCGTGGAGGAGGTAGTCAACTACATCATCGAGGGCAACTCCGAACTGGAGCTGCGCGAGAATGGTCTGGTCTATGCCAATGCCGACGGAAAAGCCATCACGTGGATGAATGCCACCGAATTCGGTCATCCCATCACCTATCGTACGGGTTATATCGTTGAGTTCAATGCCCTATGGTACAATGCCGTCAAGCTGCTGACCGACTTATACAAGACTGATGAGAAGAAGAACGCCGACAAGATCGAGGCGCTCGACCTGCTTGCCGAAAAGTACGAGGCCAACTTCAAGCGCCTGTTCACCACTCCCACAGGCTATCTCTACGACTACGTCACCGAGAACTTCAAGTGTGCCGACGTTCGTCCGAACCAGCTCTTCGCCATTGGTCTCACCTATACCCCATTCACCAAGCCCGAACGCAAGGCTGTGCTCGACATGGTGACCCGAGAGCTGCTGACCCCCAAGGGACTCCGTTCGCTGACGCCTACTGCCGGCCTCTATCGTCCCGACTACTGGGGCAATGTGAGCGAGCGCAATGCCGCCTACCACAACGGAGCCTGCTGGCCGTGGCTGCTTGGCATCTACACCGAGGCATACCTTTCGGTATTCACCAACTCCGGCGTTGCATTCATCAAGCGTCGCCTGTATGCCTACGAGGAAGAGATGGGTCGCCACTGCATCGGCACCGTTTCGGAAGTCTATGACGGCAACCCGCCATTCCGTGGACACGGAGCACAGTCGCTCTCAATCAACCAGGCCGAGATTCTGCGCGCCATGGACTTCCTGGATCGATATGTTGCGCAATCAAGAAAAAAACAATAAATAAAATCCAGAATAAACATGAAAGCATTAATGTTTGGCTGGGAATGGCCTCCTCATATCCTCGGTGGTCTCGGACCCGCTTCGTACGGTATCGTACGTGGTGTCGTCAACACAGGAGAATGTGATGTCACCTTTGTCCTGCCAAAGCCACAAGGCGACGAAATCAAAGACTTCGTACACATCATTGGCGCATCGAATACGCCAGTCGTATGGAAGGATGTCGATTGGGATTACGTACAGAAGCGTCAGGGTCATGTGATGGATCCGCAGGAATATTACGACCTGCGCAACTGCATCTACGCTGACTTCAGCAACCTCTACACCAACGACCTCGGATGTATCGAATTCTCGGGCAAATATCCCAAAAACCTGCTCGAAGAGATCAACAACTATTCCATCGTAGCTGGCGTCATTGCACGTAAGGAATTGCAGCATGACGGATTCGATGTAATCCATGCCCATGACTGGCTAACCTATCCTGCCGGCATCCATGCCAAGCAGGTGACCGGCAAGCCGCTTGTCATCCACGTTCACGCTACACAGTTCGACCGCACCCGAGGCATGTGCGATGCCAACGACCCGACCTTCAAGATCGAGCTCGACGGCATGAACAATGCCGACCAGATTCAGTGCGTTTCCGAGCTGACACGTCAGACGGTCATTAACCATTACCATCAGGATCCTGCCAAGTGCATCGCCATGCACAACGCCGTGGAGCCCATGTCGAAGGAAGTGCTTGACATGGAGGCCAAGCGAGGCACCGACGAGAAGGTCATCACCTTCCTGGGCCGTATCACCGCTCAGAAGGGCTGCGAATACTTCGTCGAGGCCGCTTCACGCTGCCTGCAGAAGGCGCCCAATGCGCGTGTCGTCATGGCTGGCAACGGTGACCTGATGGAACAGATGATCCATCTGGTAGCACAGAAGGGTCTGGCCGACCGCTTCCACTTCACCGGCTTCCTTCGCGGCAAGCAGGTGTATGAGATGTTCAAGGTCAGCGATGTCTATGTGATGCCTTCGGTTTCCGAACCGTTCGGCATATCTCCGCTTGAGGCCATGCAGTGCGGCGTGCCTTCGATCATCTCGAAGCAGTCGGGTTGCGGCGAGATTCTCGACTATTGCTTCAAGTGCGACTATTGGGACATCGATGCCATGGCTGATGCCATGTATGCCCTTATCACTTACCCCGAGCTCCACAAGTTCATGCAGGAGATGGGTCGCAACGAGGTCAACCAGATCACTTGGGAGAAGGTAGGCCGCCGCGTTGTTGACGCTTACAAGAGATTATTAGGCTGGTCCTAAACAGCGACCAGGAATTGAATTATTAATTCTTAATTGCTAATTGTTAATTATGAAAACCGTTTGTTTGCTGTTTGAGATACATCAGCCCTTCCGTCTGAAGAAATATCGTTTCTACGATATCGGTGCAGACCATTACTATTATGACGATTATGCCAACGAAGAGATTCTCAAGCGCTTGGCATATCAGAGCTATATCCCCGCTTCGAAGATGCTTCTTGAGATGATCGAGGCTTCCAACAAGAAGTTCAAGGTGGCTCTCTCCATTTCGGGTGTTGCCATGGAGCAGTTCGAGATGTATTGCCCCGAGTTCCTCGACTGCGTACGCGAACTGGTGGCCACGGGCTGCTGCGAACTCTGCTGCGAGACCTACTCCCACTCCCTGTCGTCGCTTGTCGATGCCGAGGACTTCAAGTATCAGGTTGAGATCCAGAAGAAGATCATCAGCGACACCTTCCAGTACGATTCGAAGACCTTCGTCAACACCGGCTTCATCTACAACGATGAAATTGGTGCCGAGGTTGCAGCCTTGGGATTCAAGGGTATCATAACCGAAGGAACCCGTCACGTCCTGGGCTGGAAGTCACCCAACTATGTTTACGCCACCGCTGCCAAGCAGGATGTGGGCCTGATGTTCCGCAACACCAAGCTTTCGGAGGATATCTGCCTCAACTTCCAGTATGGTCTCGATGCCGGCCAGTATATGGGTTGGATTGCTGACTCGCCTGCCGAAGAGAAGGTTTACCTCATCGCCATGAACTTTGACGTTATCGGTGGCATGAATCCCGAGTCGAGCGGCATCTTCAACTTCTTCAAGGCGCTGCCATACTTCGCCGAGCAGAAGAATCTCCGCTTTGCCACACCTGCCGAGTGCTGGGAAAACATCTCCCCCATCGCTGTTGCCAACGTCGGTCACCCCATCTCGTGGGACGGCTACGACAAGGACGTCAGCTCCTGGATGGGCAATGACCTGCAGAACGAGGCTATCCGTGCCATCTACTCAATCTCCGAGCGTCTGCACATGTCGAACAACGAGATTCTTCGTCAGGACTTCGCTTACCTGCTTTCTGCCGACCACTTCAAGTTCATGTCAACCAAGATGGGTGCCTACGTTCCATTCTCACCCTACGACTCCAGTTTCGATGCGTTCACCAACTATATGAACATCGTCAGCGACATGGAGATTCGTCTGAAGCAGGAATTCCCCGAGGAGGTCGAGAACGAGGAACTCAACCCGCTCCTGAAGCAGATCAACGAGCAGGGCAAGGTTATCGAAGCGCTCCAAGCTCAGCTTGAGAAGGCTGAAAAGAAGCTTGACGAGAAGAAAGCCGCTGCCAAAAAGCCAGCCGCTAAAAAGCCAGCTGCCAAGAAACCCGCCGCTAAGAAGGAAGAGAAGTAACGCTCTGACCTAAACACACTTCTATAAATTGCCGAATGGGGTGCACGCACAAGTATCCCATTTGGCAATTTTCGTCCCTTCACGAACGAAAAAAAGACAATGGCCGGAAATAATAAACACATACCTCCCTACATACAACGCAGCCTTGCGATGTTCATCATTTTCCTGATCAGCATCAGTGTGGCGCGATTCTTCGTCACAATGCACAAGCAGGAGGAGCGTATCGAAGTGCTCGAAGCACAAGTGGCCCAGCTGCTTGCCGACACCACAAGATTGCAGATTTCCCCCTCTCCTGCCCATCGCTACAGCTCAAGCAACCAGCACAACAATCGCACCTACCAACGCCGCAATCATTCCTACTCCCGTCAGGAAATCGCAGCACCCAAGCAAGAACCCGTGACGGACGAGCCAAGCAACGTCGAGGCAACAGCTGCTGCAGCTGCTACGACAGAGAAGGATCAACGCCCACGAAAATTCACCGAGCCTCACCTCTTTGACCTTAACACTATCGATAGCCTGACCCTCATCCGAATTCCAGGCATTGCTGCACGCACAGCTTCGGTGATACTCAAGTACCGCCAACGCTATGGAGGATTCTACGACACGCGACAACTGGAGGAATTCCTTACCTGGGATGCAGCGAAAGATTACATGGAAGAATGGTGTAGATGCTGGTTCACAGCCGATGCCAACCGACTCAGGCTCATTCATATCAATGATGCAACGGTTTCCGAACTGCAACGCCATCCATACATCTCTTACGAGCAGGCAGTCGAAATCGTTCGTTACCGCACACGCCATAAGCGATTGTCGTCAATCGTCGAATTCCAGCAGCTCAACACATTCACTACTGAGCAGATCCAAAAGATTCTCCCTTATCTCTCTTTTGAATAAACATCACAAAGCAAGAACTTGCGAAAATGCCTCGAATGTACAATATGCTAAAGACCTTCATCCTATTAATTACATTATTCCTATTCACCGCATGCCAGGACAAGACGTTTTCAATCGACGTATCACAAATCATTCACGACGATTGCAGGTATCTGGATTCCCAACTGCTCCATCTGCTCGTGCTGGCTGCAATCATCTTGGCAGCATTGATTATCGGCTTTGCGACCTATGTCATTTGGACCATGCGGCAACGCGCCAAGCTTCGCAAGGAAATCGAAGAAGCCGCACAAGCCAAGCTGACACTCTTCGCAAATGCCAGTCAGAGTTTCCGAACATCGTTCGCCCTGATTACCGAACCAATCCAGACCATGCTGGAGGAGGGCGGTCTCACCGAAAGGCAGAAGGAACTGATGGGACGGATGGTCCAACAGACCAATGAACTTGGGATACTGGCCGACAAGGTGCTCAGCATCCTACAGGACGATCTCATGAAAGATAGCGAACGCCCTTATGACGCTGACCGCCAGTCGGCGCAGCGCACATTCATCGCATCCGACGGCCTAAAACGGCGCAGCAGCCTGACACCGCTTATCGATGCCGAAAGAGACATCTACAGGAAGACGACACGCGCTGCAAGCGGGAGTCCTGGCCGCAATTTCTACAACCACTTTCAAAGCTTCGTCACTGAGAATATCAGTAATGACAACCTCGACATCCAGCAGCTGAGCAAGGAGTTCAATATGAGTCGAGTACAGCTCTATCGCAAATGCAAGACAATCACCGGCAAGTCGCCCATCGAACTCATCCGCCTCATCCGTCTGAGAACAGCCGACCGATTGCTGCATGAGAGCGACAAGACCGTCTCAGAGATTGCCTACGAAGTTGGGTTCTCGTCGCCAAGCTATTTTGCGAAGTGCTACAAGGAGCAGTTCAACGAATCACCCACCGACGTGCTGAAGCGCAACAAGGAGAGACAATGAAACAGACCAACCACCTTTCGATGATTGGTCTTACGTAGCGCCTACGGGACTCGAACCCGTGTACCCGGCGTGAGAGGCCGGTATCCTAACCGCTAGATGAAAGCGCCAGGGAAACCTTGAAAAAGTTGGGTGGGTAGTGGGATTCGAACCCACGACATACAGAACCACAATCTGTCGCTCTAACCAACTGAACTATACCCACCATGTAGGCTAAAACTTGATTAGCGGGTGCAAAGATAATGACTTTTGCCGAAATTGCCAAATTTTTCAACAGAAAAATGAAGTTTTTTCGCTTAAACAAAGCAGCAACGGCGATTTTCCTCCCTTTTTTGCATCTTTTAGGTGACAAAATTTGCATTTCTCAGAATTTATCCCTACCTTTGCAACGCATTTCGACCAAACCCGAAATGCAAGCGGACAATGAACAACGCAACATTGGGCAATGTCCCTTTTACTACCCTTTTACTACCCTTTTACTACCCTTTTACTACTCTTTTACTACCCTTTTACTACTCTTTTACTACCCTTATTAAATATTAAAATTATGAATCTGTTTGATCAAATCAGCGAAGGCATCAAGAATGCCATGAAGGAACGCGATGCAGTGCGTCGCGATACGCTCCGAAATGTGAAGAAAGAATTTATTGAGGCCAAGACCGCAGGAGGCGCCAATGGCGAACTCTCCGACAGCGAAGCCCTCAAGATCATCGCCAAGATGGTGAAGAAAGGCAAGGACGCCGCCGAGCAGTTCATTGCCGGAGGCCGTCAGGACCTTGCCGACGAGGAGCTGGCTCAGGTGAAGGTAATGGAGGAGTTCCTGCCCAAGGCACTCACTCCCGAAGAGATCAGCGAAAAGATCAAGGCCGTAATAGCCGAAGTGGGTGCCACAAGCCCCAAGGACATGGGTCGCGTGATGAAGGCTGCCACCGCCAAACTCGCAGGCATGGCCGACGGCAAGGCTATCTCAGCAGCAGTGAAGGACCTGCTCAGCAAACTCGGATGAGAACCGTCACCCAACGTGTCAGCCGTGCCTCAGTAACCATCGAAGGTGAATTGCGCTGCCAAATCGGCCAAGGTCTGCTCGTGCTCGTAGGCTTTGAGACTGCCGACACGCAGGAGGACATCGACTGGATGGCACACAAACTACTGGCGCTTCGCATCTTCGACGATGAGCGTGGCGTAATGAACCGCTCGGTGAAGGATGTCGGAGGCGAAGTGTGCATCGTCTCGCAGTTCACCCTCCATGCACTCACCGCCAAAGGTAACCGTCCAGCCTACATCCGTGCCGCAGGGCGCGATATAGCCGTGCCGCTCTACGAGAAGTTTGTCCAAGCCATCGAACAAGGTCTCGGTCAATCTGTTGCCACAGGTGTCTTCGGTGCCAATATGCAGGTCGAACTGGTCAACGATGGTCCCGTCACCATCCTCATCGACAGTAAGAACAAGGAATAACCACAGGCCAAGCTAACTATTTTTACAAACCTCGCCAGCATTTTTATAATATGACACGCCCAGAAAAACTTCAGATAGTTCAAACTGCCGGTTTTTTCCTTTATTTTCTCGGTTCGATCATCCGTGACCTCACCAGTTGGACTGCCGCCGATTATATCAAAAAGGCAGGCGTAGGCATAATTGCGCTCCAAATAATCTATATGCTGCTGCATTGGAAAGAATTCAGGGACATGAACATTGTTATTCTCGTTATGCTTGGATTGGCAGCATGGACTACACTTTGCATCTTGATTGGCCAGGCAGTGCAATAACCAGCAACAATTAATACTTTTTATTTATGAAAGACAAATATCTTGACACCCTCAGCAAGTACGACGTGAACCTCAGTGACGAGGAGATCGCAAACGAGGTGAAGCAGATAGTCACCGAGAACTATGATGCCAACAACACCATCGACGTTCTCAAGTTCAGTCTCGGCTGCATCGACCTCACCAGCCTCAACCCCACCGACAACGAGGAACGCATCACGGAGTTCACCAAGCGCGTCAACGACTTCGAGGAGAAATATCCCGAACTTGACAACGTCGCCTCCATCTGCGTCTATCCCAACTTTGCAGAAGTGGTTTCCACCAACCTCGATGTTTCCGAAGTCGATACAACAGTCGTAGCCGGAGGATTCCCCTCCAGCCAGACGTTCGACGAAATCAAGGTGGCAGAAATCTCCCTCGCCCTGGCTGGTGGAGCCGACGAAGTGGACATCGTCATCAACGTAGGCCAAATGCTTTCAGGCAACTACGAAGAGATGTGCGACACCATCCAGGAATGTAAGGCAGCCTGCCGCGACAAGCTCTTCAAAGTCATTCTCGAAACCGGCGCCCTCAAGAGCGCTTCGCTCATCGCCAAGGCATCCATCCTCGCCATGTACTCTGGTGCCGACTTCATCAAGACATCGACAGGCAAGATCAGCGTAGCCGCCACGCCCGAAGCCGCCCTCGTGATGTGCAAGATGATCAAGGCATATTATGAGCAGACAGGCAACAAGGTCGGATTCAAGGTGGCTGGCGGTGTGCGCACGCCCGAGGATGCCGTCATCTATTACAGCATCGTCAAGGCCGTGCTTGGTGACGAATGGCTCACCAAGGACCTTTACCGCATCGGCGCATCAAGCGCTGCCAACAATCTGCTTTCTGCTATCGTTGGCGAGCCTGTAAAGCATTTCCTATAATGCTTTTCCAGCGCAAGCCCAAATAAGCGCCACGCATCAAAAGATAAAGCAGGAAACTGCACCACAAGGCGTCATTGGCATCTGCCAGCAGATGTCCTAAGGCAAAGTGCATCACAAAGAAACAGATTGTACCGAGCAGCAGCGAAAAGAACATCTCGCGTGTTTCTGTTGCTCCAATGTAGATGCCATCCCACATAAATGCCGCCACGCCGCAGATCGGTATGGCTGCCGCCCATGGCAGATAAGGCATTGCCGCCTCAACGATAAGGGTATCGTCGGTCAAAAGGCCGAGGATGCCCTTTCCTGCCATAATATATAATAATGTGAAGAGCAGCATCACAACGCCACCCATGATGAACAGCCTTTTCACCACATCATTCACCCGCGCTTTGCCTCCTTCGCCCGATGCCTGGGCAAGTCCGAAATATTTGCCGACCAAAGCCTCTCCCGCCAAGGCAAAACCATCGCTGAAATAACTGAACAGCGTAAAGAGTTGCATCAGCAACGCATTCACTGCAAGCAAGGTGTCACCCATTCGGGCACCGAATGCGGTAAAGGCTGTGGTTACTGCAATCAAGCAGATTGTTCGGAAGAAGATATCCCTATTTACGGTGAAAAACTGTTGATAACTCAGTTCATATTCCCCTATTTTATCAACAATCTCTTGTTCAAAGCCTGCGGAAAGGGATTTATCAACAATTTTTGTGAATAACTCTGTTGACAACTTCATCTGATATCGACACCAGCAAAATGCGGCTGTGACACCCGCATATTCGGCAATCACCGTGCCCAGCGCGACGCCCCTGACTCCCATTCCGGCATGAAAGACCAGCAGGTAACTGGCTGCAATGTTCAGCAGGTTCTGCCCCACCGCAATATACAAGGGGAAGCGCGAGTTCTGATTGCCCACGAGCCAACCGTTCATTGCAAAGAGTGCCAAGACAGCAGGTGCCGCCCATATTCGCACACGGAAATACTGCAACGCCAAAGTCCACACCTGATCGGTAGGAGCAATGATGATGTGCGAAGCCCACTCCATAGGTCGTTGGATGGCAAAGATACCAATGCCGCAAAGCAGAGAAACTGTGAGTCCCATACGCAGCACCTTTCGGATCGAAGCCATGTCACGCCGACCGTATGCCTGGGCAGTAAGGCCGCTCGAACCCATACGGAGAAAGTTGAAAAGCCAATAGACCATGTTGAAGATCAATCCGCCGACAGCGATGGCACCGATAGCCGCCTCGTTATTGAGGTGGCCGACGATAGCCAGGTCCACGATGCCGAGCAAGGGCACAGTGATATTGGTGATGATGCTGGGGAGGGCGATTCGAAGTATCTCGCGGTTCATAGCTATCTGACTTATGTGAAAAAGATGAATCTCGGGTGCAAAGATAACTATTTTTCCTGAAATACGAAGCATAGGAAGGCATTTTTCTTCACAAAAAAAGAAAGGGTCGAATCAAGGAATCCCGATATTCTGTTATTCCGTCGTACTAATTATATCGAACGACCGAACCCACCGCCTAACCCACATATATACATTGCAAAATGCCACGTTTCTCGGGTTTTCAATCGAAAAATTTTCCATTTTCTTGGCAGAACCTATAAAAATGCGTATCTTTGCGCCCACTTTCTGCGCATTTTCTTCTCTTTGCGCATAAAAATATTATAACATCATCATTAGAAAAAGAAATGAGAGTAGCAATTGTTGGTGCCAGTGGCGCCGTGGGACAGGAATTTCTTCGCGTACTCGACGAACGCAACTTTCCTATCGATGAACTTCTGCTGTTCGGTTCAAGCCGTTCTGCAGGCCGTACCTATAACTTCCGTGGCAAGGACATCGTTGTCAAGGAACTGAAGCACGACACTTCAAGGGCGTGGATATCGCCTTCACTTCGGCAGGCGGTGGCACATCGAAGGAGTTTGCAGCCGACATCACGAAGTATGGCGCCGTGATGATTGACAACAGTTCGGCATTCCGCATGGATCCCGATGTACCCCTTGTAGTGCCCGAGTGCAATGCCAAGGATGCGCTCGTTCGACCAAGGGGAATCATTGCCAATCCCAACTGCACCACCATCATGATGGTTGTGGTTCTCCAGTGCATCGAGAACATCAGCCATATTAAGAAGATTCGTGTCGCTTCCTATCAAGCTGCATCAGGTGCAGGAGCCGCAGCCATGAAGGAACTGGAGACACAGTATCGCCAAGTGCTCAACGGTGAGCCTGTCACCGTCGAGAAGTTCGCCTATCAGCTTGCCTATAACGTCATTCCTCAGATTGATGTCTTCACCGAGAACGGCTACACCAAGGAGGAGATGAAGATGTACAACGAGACACGCAAGATCATGCACACCGATGCACTTTGCTCAGCCACCTGTGTGCGTGTCCCATCGCTTCGCAGCCACTCCGAGGCCGTTTGGGTCGAGACCGAGGAGCCAGTGAGCATTGAGGACTTCAAGGAGGCAATCCGCAAGGGCGAAGGCGTACAGCTCATGGACAATCCCGAAAAGAAAGAGTACCCGATGCCCCTCTTCCTCGCCGGCAAGGACGATGTTTATGTAGGCCGCATCCGCAAGGATCTGGCCGATGACCACGGTCTCTCGTTCTGGCTCGTTGGCGACCAGATCAAGAAAGGCGCTGCCCTCAATGCCGTACAGATTGCCGAGTGGCTCATTGCCAACAACGGATTCAACAAATAAGAAACTTCGTCGCATAATTCGAGAAACAATAGTTCGTAGCAATCCATAAACGAAACAAATTGAAATAGTGGATGTGTAGCTTTATAGCAATGCATCCACTTTTTTTCATAATACAAACCAGTAACTTAGGTCTCAATGGAGGACTACGAATTTATTTCCGTCGCATAACCTTTTTTGGCCAAGATTGGTTATTCTTCTGCGGGAGCATGACCTTTCTTGGCCAAGATTAGGTATGCGAAGATTGAAGCATACAGATTTGATACTTGAAATCGTTATGCCACGCTGAAGGCATGACCTTTCTTGGCCGAAATTGGGTATGCTCCGACTGGATAGAGCACTCTGTCGGCCGAGATAGTACTTGCTTCGATGGAGGCATAACCTTTCTTGGCCAGGATTGGTTATTCTTCGGTGAGAGCATGACCTTTCCTGGCTAAAAATGGGTATGCTCCAATCGGAAAAAGCACTCTGTCGGCCGTGAGAATGCTTGCTTCGATAGAGGCATAACCTTTCTTGGCCAAAATTGGTTATTCTTCTGTAGGAGCATAACCTTTCTTGGCCAAAATTGGTTATTCTTCTACAGGAGCATGACCTTTCTTGGCCGAGATTGGTCATGGCACGAACATGAATCACTCATTTCGTTTTCGAAGCAGTTTTCCGACAAAATAGATGCACACTTTTCGCAAAATTGTGCATTATCTACGTTCCAAAAGTATCAAAATCGGGCATTTTGGAGGGATAACCCGCTGAATTTCGAATCAATCGCTTTGCAGGCTCGTTTTTTTTCTATACCTTTGCATCGATTATTTAGAACAATCATTGTCATTATTCAAAAAAGAAGAAACAACAAAGAAACAATTTAAATATACATTATTTAATTTATGGCACTAAAGATTATCGTACTTGCCAAGCAGGTACCCGACACCCGCAATGTGGGTCCTGACGCCATGACTCCCGAAGGCACCGTCAATCGTGCTGCCCTTCCTGCAGTCTTCAATCCCGATGACCTCAATGCACTCGAGCAGGCGCTTCGCCTCAAGGAGCAGTTCCCTGGTTCCACTGTTTCGGTCGTTACCATGGGTCTCCCCAAGTCTGCTGAGGTTATTCGTGAAGCGCTCTATCGTGGCGCTGATGCCGGTTATGTAATCACCGACCGCTGTCTCGGCGGCGCCGATACCCTTGCTACCTCTTACACTATTGCCCAAGCTATTAGAAAGATTGGAGGATTCGACATCATCCTTGGCGGTCGTCAGGCCATCGACGGCGACACGGCACAGGTAGGTCCTCAGGTGGCAGAGAAACTGGGTCTGACCCAAGTGACCTACGCCGAAGAAATCCTCAACCTTGACCCTGAAGCCAAGAAGGTCGTCATCAAGCGTCACATCGACGGTGGTGTTGAGACCGTTGAGGCTCCTCTCCCACTCGTTGTCACCGTGAATGGTTCGGCTGCTCCCTGCCGTCCACGCAACGCCAAGCGTGTCATGAAGTACAAGAACGCTACAGCTCCTGCCGAGCGCACGCCCGAACAGGCCGAGAAATTGGCTGAAGCCATTGCTGCCAAGCCTTACCTCAACATCACCCAGTGGGGTGCTGCCGACATCAATGCCGACATGAAGCAGGTGGGCAAGACCGGCTCTCCGACCAATGTGAAGACCGTGAAGAACATCGTCTTCAAGGCCAAGGAGAGCAAGACCCTCACCAGCAGCGATGCCGACGTGGAGGGACTGATTGTAGAATTGTTGAACGATAAGATTATTGGCTAAATGCCTGTTAACAGGCATTTGGGGCCCCACTTCTGTGGGGCGGCCTTTGCCGAAAAAAAAATTAAAAATGAACAGCGTATTTGTATATTGCGAAATCGAAGGCAAGACCGTCAAGGACGTCAGCCTCGAACTCCTGACCAAAGGTCGCAAGCTCGCCAATACTCTTGGCGTACAGTTGGAGTGTGTCTGCGCCGGCTCTGGCCTCGATGGTATCGAGAACCAGGTGATGAAGTATGGTGTTGACCGCGTACACGTCTTCGACGCTCCAGGTCTCTTCCCCTACACTTCCAATCCCCACACCGCCATTCTCGTCAACCTCTTCAAGGAAGAGGATCCCCAGATCTGCCTGATGGGTGCCGACGTAGTAGGCCGCGACCTCGGCCCGCGCGTTTCGTCTGCCCTCTTCAGCGGCCTCACCGCCGACTGCACCGAACTCGAGATCGGCGAGTTTGACATGAATGTAGGCTTCGATGAGAACAAGAAGCCCATCACCAAGCATTACGAGAACAAGCTCTATCAGATTCGTCCTGCCTTTGGTGGAAACATTGTTGCCACCATTGTCAACCCCGAGCATCGTCCACAGATGGCTACCGTGCGCGAAGGTGTGATGAAGAAAGAGGTACTCGATGAGAACTACAAGGGCGAAGTAATCCGTCATGATGTAGCCAAATATGTTCCCGAAACCGAATACGTGGTGCGCGTCCTCGACCGTCACGTCGAGAAAGCCAAGCACAACCTCAAGGGTGCTTCCATCATCGTTTCCGGTGGTTACGGCATGGGCTCGAAGGAGAACTTCGATATGCTCTTCGACCTGGCCAAGGAGATCCATGCCGAGGTAGGCGCCAGCCGTGCTGCCGTCGATGCCGGTTTCGTCGATCACGACCGTCAGATTGGTCAGACGGGTGTCACCGTTCGTCCAAAGGTATATATCGCTTGCGGTATCTCCGGCCAGATCCAGCACATCGCCGGTATGCAGGAGTCGGGTATCATTATCTCGATCAACAACGACCCCAACGCTCCCATCAACACCATCGCCGACTACGTCATCAACGGTACCGTCGAGGAAGTTATTCCCAAGATGATTAAGTACTATAAGAAGAATTCGAAGTAAGATGAAGACTGAGACTATTTGCTTCATAATCTATTTGGTTTTAACAGTAGGCTTGATATGGTGTGCATACGATCTGGAGGCAGACACTCCCAAGCACACCTTTGCCAAAGTATGGAACATCCTTTTGGCCTGCTGGTTTATCTACCAAACCTATGAGGCATATAAAGATCTTAAAAATCCAAAAGAAAAATAAAAGGAAAATATGGCTAACTATTATAGCGATCATCCCGAACTGAAGTTCGAGCTTGAGAATAATCCGTTGATGAAGCGCATCGTTGAGCTCAAGGAGCGCGACTTTGCCGACAAGGATGCCTACGACTATGCTCCCCAGGACTTTGAGGATGCCCTCGATTCCTACGATCGCGTCTGCGAACTTACAGGCGATATCTGCGCCAACATCATCGCACCCAACGCCGAGGCAGTCGATGCCGAAGGTCCTCACTGCGAGAACGGTCGTGTACGCTACGCTTCGAAGACTTACGAGAACCTTGACGCCACCGTCAAGGCCGGTCTCTGCGGCGTCACCATGCCCCGCCGTTACGGTGGTCTCAACCTCCCCTGCACCGCCTACACCATCATCAATGAGATGATTGCCTCGGCAGATGCCGGCTTCGAGAACATCTGGTCGCTGCAGGACTGCATCGAAACTCTTTATGAGTTCGGCGACGAAGACCAGCGCCAACGTTTCGTTCCACGCGTCTGCGCCGGCGAGACCATGTCGATGGACCTCACCGAGCCCGATGCCGGTTCCGACCTGCAGAGCGTCATGCTCAAGGCCACCTGGAGCGAAGAGGACAACTGCTGGCTGCTCAACGGCTGCAAGCGCTTCATCACCAATGGTGACTCCGACATCCACCTCGTACTGGCTCGTTCGGAGGAAGGCACCAAGGACGGACGCGGCCTGTCGATGTTCATCTACGACAAGCGGCAGGGTGGCGTCAACGTGCGCCGCATCGAGAACAAACTCGGCATACACGGCTCACCTACCTGCGAGCTCGTCTATAAGAATGCACACGCCGAACTTTGCGGAAGCCGCAAACTGGGCCTCATCAAGTACGTCATGGCCCTGATGAACGGTGCGCGCCTCGGCATTGCTGCCCAATCGGTCGGCATCTCGGCAGCCGCCTACGAAGAAGGTCTGGCCTACGCCAAGGATCGCCGTCAGTTCGGCAAGGAGATCATCAACTTCCCAGCCGTCTATGACATGCTCGCCATCATGAAGGCCAAGCTCGATGCCGGTCGTGCCCTGCTCTACCAGACAGCCCGCTACGTCGATATCTACAAGTGCCTTGAGGACATCGAACGCGAGCGCAAGCTCACTCCCGAGGAGAAGAAGGAACTCAAGAAGTACAGCAAACTCGCCGACAGCTTCACCCCACTCGCCAAGGGCATGAACTCGGAGTATGCCAACCAGAACACCTACGACTGTATCCAGATACACGGTGGATCGGGCTTCATGCTCGAATATGCCTGCCAGCGACTCTATCGCGATGCCCGTATCACTTCGATCTACGAGGGCACCACACAGCTCCAGACCGTTGCTGCCATCCGCTATGTCACCAACGGCTTCTACAGCGAGGTCATCAACGACCTGCTGGCCGAGACCGAGATAGCCGAGCAGTATGCTGGCCTCAAGGAGCGTGTCGTGAAGATGTTCGAGAAGTACAATGCTGCCGTCGCCAAGGTTGTTGACCTGAAGGATGACGAGTTCAAGGACTTCTGCTCACGTCACCTCTACGAGATGGCTGCCCTCACTGTGATGAGCATCCTCATCCTCCGCAACGCCACCCAGTGCCCCGACCTCTTCGAGAAGAGCGCCAAGGTCTATGTGCGCTACGCTGCTGCCGAGGTAGAGAAGCACGCCGACTTCGTGGCCGACGCTCAGCCTGCCGACCTCGAGAACTACCGCAAGTAATTGACTAAAAAGACCGCTGCGCTCAAGATCTTAACATTAGGATTTTGAGCGCAGCGACCTCTCTATAGCTAATATCATGGATTGGCTAAACGAGCTCTTCAATATTCATTCACCTATACAGGCCACCGTCGTCCTTGCCTCCATCATTGCCCTCGGCACTGCATTGGGAAAGATACGGGTGGCAGGAATATCCTTAGGAGCCACCTTCGTCTTCTTTGTGGGCATCATGGCCGGAAGCCTTGGCTTTGCCATCGACCCACAGATGCTGAAGTTTGCCCAAAGCTTCGGACTTGTAATCTTCGTCTATGAGGTCGGCTTGCAGGTCGGCCCTGGATTCTTTGCCACCTTTAAGGGCGAAGGCATCCGGCTCAACGTCATCAGTACTGCCAACGTCCTGCTGGGCACAGCTTTTGCCGTCGGCCTGGCCTACGCTTGCAGCGTACCGATAGCCGACATGGCAGGCATCTTGAGTGGCGCTGTCACCAACACGCCCGCTCTTGCCGCTGCCCAACAGACACTCACACAACTCGGCATCGACTCACGCAGTTCGGCACTGGGTTGCGCCGTCACCTACCCGTTGGGTGTAGTTGGCGTCATCCTGGCCATGGCGTTCCTCAACAAACTGCGTATTGCGCAACAGGCCAACCACCCGCCTCAGGACGATGGCAAGGAGCCGTATTTCGCCACATTCCAAGTCAAGAACCCTGCCCTCTTCGACCAAAAGCTGAAGGATGTCGTAACCCTCACACCTGCCAAGTTCATCATCTCGCGCATCTGGCGCGATGCCGACACGACGTTGAGTCCCGTCGGCGAAACAAGCCTGCAAGCCAACGACCGGCTGATGGTTGTCACCGAGGAGCAGTATCTGCCTCAGCTCACCGTGCTTTTCGGCCTGCAGGACAAGAGCCAGGATTGGAACCGCAAGGATGTCGATTGGGATCACCTCGACGGGCAACTCATTTCGAAGAAGATCATCATCACGCAGAGCTCGGCCAATGGCCGCAAATTGGGTTCGTTGCGCCTCCACAACCGTTACAAACTGAATGTGAGCCGTGTGGGACGCATGGGACTCAACCTGCTTGCCACGCCCAATCTGGTACTGCAATACGGCGACCGCCTCACCGTCGTGGGTCGCGCCGAAGACATCGCAAAAGCTGAAGCCGAGCTCGGCAATGCCAACCAGTCGCTCAAGGATCCCAACCTCGCATCCATCTTCGTAGGCATCACCCTGGGTCTGATGTTGGGCAGCATCCCCATCTTCGTGCCAGGTGTCAACCTCCCCGTTCGACTTGGTCTGGCTGGTGGCCCCATCATTGCCGGCATCCTTATGGGAGCCTATGGCTCGCGACTGCATCTGCGCACCTATACCACCCGTTCGGCCAACCTGATGTTGCGCGGTGTCGGCCTGTCGCTCTATCTTGCCTGTCTCGGCCTTGATTCGGGTCCTGACTTTATCAGCACGATGCTTCGTCCCGAGGGCGCACTTTGGATCTTCTTAGGCTTCCTCATCACGGTGATTCCCGTATTGCTCATCGCCATCTGGTGTCTCAAATGGGGCAAGATGGACCTCGGTACCATCTACGGCACGTTGTGCGGCAGCATGGCCAACCCCATGGCGCTCACCTACGCCAATGACAGCGTCGAGGGCGATGCTCCCGCCGTCAGCTATGCCACAGTCTATCCGCTCGGCATGTTCCTCCGCGTAGTCATCATTCAGGTGCTCCTGCTTTTCCTGCTGTAAACTCACACCGAGGTTATTAATAATATGACAAAGGCAGCTCAAGAAAATGAGTCGCCTTTGTCATATTATATTACCATGCTCGCACCTTTTGAGATTTATTCAATCACGATCTGGTATCGTGCTTCAAATGTACCCGAAGGTGGTAGTGTCTGAATCCAGTCCTTCTCTTCGTACGTGCCGTCATAATGCACACGGTCGCAACGTCCGTACCACGGTTCGATGCAAACGAAAGGTGCGTTCTTTCCCGGAGGTGACCACAGTCCCATGAGCGGAGCTTCGCTCTTGAGCGTAAGATAGGGTTTGCGGTCGTTATCGCACAACGTCACAATGGGTGCCTGACTATGCTCGAAGATGAGCGCATCCTGATTGAAGGATGACGTAGTAAGCGGCAGATAGCCATCGGCGTCCATCTGAACCAAGGCACTTTGTGCAGGATCGACGCATCCTTTTTCGGTGATGACACTCTTCTTAAACGCAATTGCTCCTGTGCTGAGCCTGAAAAAGCCGCGTTCTATGCTTTGCGCCAGCACTTCGTTCTGTCTTGCGACACCTGCTGCCACATCATCGTTGCTTAACAGCGGCCAATAGAAGGCGGGATGCGCTCCAATCTGGAACTTCAGTTCGTTCGCCTTGTCAGGATTGATGACACGCCAAATCACCTCAACGCTACGTCCTACCAATCGATAACCGATCTCAAGGCGGAAAGCGTAAGGATACTTCTTCAAAGTCTCTTCGTTCGACTCCAGCACGAACATCAGCTGTGGGTTGCCATCGGCATCGGGAGCATCGCTGAGAAGCGTGAAGTCCATATCGCGTGCGAAACCATGCTGACCCAACTTGTAGGTCTGTGGCTCAGCATCGGATGCTGCACCAGGACCTGCACTGCGATATTCGCCATTCCAAACCGAACCGACGATGGGGAAAAGAACGGGCGAATGACGTTTCCAGAAGGCTGGGTCAGCCTGCCAAAGATATTCGCGACCAGTAGCATTCAAAACAAGCGATGACAATTCGGCGCCATGCTCTGCCACCTGAATGGTGACAATTCCGTTTGTTATGTTTTTCATAAGTCCAATAATTTATATTTCTGCGGCAAAGATACACAAATATTTCGTGAAATGCAATAAATTGGCATCGTTTTTTGCTTTTTATAAAAAATTACCCTATCTTTGCCCCATAAAACAGAAGAAAATGGACACACAGAATTATAGCAACGGACAAATAACCCTACACGCACAACTTCCCTTTCACGAGATACGTGCTCCCAAGGATTATATATATTATAAGGTACGCGTGAGCGGAGGATTGGGGGGCGATGCCGAAGCAGATATCGTCAAGCAGCGGGCAAATTGCATCAAGGTTCTAGCCAATCTGCTTCAGGTGAGCATCCAGCATCAGCACGTAGCGCTCTATCTGGTTCGTTTTGAAGGTGGCGATGCAGCCGACACAATACCTGCGAACGCCGAAGCCCTTGTCGCTATTCCTTCTGAGATGGAGCAGGATTTCAAGGACATCATGATTCAAGGCTCTTGCGCATTGCAGGCGCAATATGGAGTCACCGACCCGGATGTCGAAGTGCTGCTCGACAAAGCCGTCTGGCATGGCAACGTCATCGATGAACTTTCGACGCGCTGCCTCCTTGCCGACCTGAACGGCATCCCGACTGGTCCCCTTGAGATGCGAACCGACGTCATCGGCACTGCGATGACGAGCAACAGCATCGGCTGCGTCAAGATGAACCACACAGATTCATACTTCGAGATTATGAATGTGTGCCATAGTTTCAAGGAGTTCGACCTGAACCTTCTTGCTTCCAAAATACGACAGATTCTGGAGGTCAGCGGAGCAGAAATTACTAAATGCTAATTGTTAATTCAAAATCGTTATTTGTTAATTATTAATTATTAATTGAATATGTTCTCTTCCCTTCGTCTATTCATGGCAAGCATCTGCCTGCTTATGGGAACATCTGTAGTCTTGGCTCAGGACGAGATCAAACCAGTAACCCTCCGTCATCCTGCCACAGGCTTCGAAATGACGGCCATCAACTATGGTGCACGCATCGTCACACTCAAGGCTTATGGCACAGATGTCGTTCTCGGCTATGACAAACTTAGCGATTATGTCGAGACACGCCATAACTTCGGTGCCGTTGTAGGCCGATACATCGGGCGCATCATCGGCGGACATCTTGAAATTGACGGACGCTCCTACGAACTGCAGAAACAGGGTAGCGGAGACTGCGGACACGGCGGCAATCCCAACTTTGGCGCACGCTACTGGAACATCACAGCCGCTACCGACACCACCGTGACCATGCGTTACGTCTCGCCCGATGGAGAGAATGGCTTCCCAGGCGAACTCACTCTCGACGTCACCTACACCCTCCTGTCCGATGCCCTTCGCATCGATTATCGGGCCACAACCACCAAGCCTACGGTCTTGAATCCCTGCAATCACTCGTTTTTCAATCTTTCGGGTGATTTGGGCAGCGACGTGCTCGATGAAACACTTTGGATCGACAGTGACAGCATTGCCCTTTACGACGAGAACAAGCGCGTCTATGGCCAGCTCGGTGCCGTTGCAGACACTCCATTCGACTTCAACAAGCCCTTAGCCATCGGCCACCGCATTGACGATGACAACTTCCAACTTGGTGTGACGGGCGGTTATGACCACTGCTATCAGCTCCGCAACTACCTGCGCCAACCTCAGCACAAATGCTGCAAAGGATGCTGTGGCAACAGATGCTGCGACGAAGCACTGCTCCGCGCTCCCGTGGCATGGCTCCATGACAATGAAACAGGACTCACCATGGAAGTCTATACCACTGAGCCTGCCATGCAAATCTACACTGCCAACGGACACAAGGGCAACCTGATCGGTAAGGAAGGCAAGCCCTACATCCGCCGCAACGCTATCTGCTTCGAGACGATGCACTTCCCCGATTCCCCAAACCAGCCTCATTGGCCCAGCACCCTGCTCCGTCCTGGCGAAACATTCCGCAGCACCACAATCTACAGGTTCATCAAAGAATAAAAAATGGATATCAATGTGCTGCTTTCCCAGATGACCATCCTTTTTCTAGTGGTCATTGCAGGTTATATCTGTGGACGCACTCATCTGATGACGGCGCCCCTTAGTAAAGGGTTGTCGGGTCTAATAGTTAATCTCACCTGTCCTTGTCTAGTCCTTGCCAGCACAATGGGCGAAGCCATGCCTGACCGCCGTCTCATTGTACCGCTGCTCATCGTCGGCACAGCCACCTATGCCATCCTGCTTCCCGTCAGTGCATATCTGCCTCGACTGTGGGGATGCCACGCCCCCGAACGCGGCTTGCACAGCTTCATGCTCACTTTCGGCAATGTCGGCTTCATCGGTTATCCTGTCGTAGCCTCGGTCTTCGGACCCGAAGCCGTCTTCTATGCCGCCATCCTCAACGTGCCCAACACCATTTCGGTCTTCGTGTGGGGAGCCCGCTTCATTGCCGGACGCGATGTCAGCGGCTCGCTGCTCAGCCGTCTTGTCACGCCAGCCATGATTGGCACCTATCTCAGCATCATTGTCGTAGCTACAGCATGGCACGCCCCACACATCATAGTACAACCCATTACGATGATTGGCAACATCACCGTGCCAGCTTCTCTCATCATCATCGGCTACAGCATCTCGCAAATACCTGCCAAGCACATGGCAGGTGGTCCGCACGTTTGGGTCACGAGTTTCTGTCGTCTTTTAGTCATGCCCTTGTTGGTATTTGCCATATTCCAACTCATCGTATTGGCAATTCCTGAAGCAAGCATCATCTTCGACCCTTCCATCGTCCGCATCAACACACTCATCATCGCCATGCCCGTCGCATCGTTCGGCACCATCTTCTGCCTCAAGTACGGTGTCGATGAGACTGTTATGGCACAAGGCACTTTCCTCACCACCGTCCTCTCTCTCGCCACCATCCCGATCGTTGCAGGGCTAATCTGAGAATTAGACTCGAAATAGCGCTATTTCCGGCACTTATAGTACAATTCATATATACCAGCACCTTTAGTACAATTCATATATATGAAAAGGGCCGCAACCCACACTGAATGGATTGCGGCCCTTATCTTGTAGGACTTGTATAAGATGGAGTCTGTTTAGAACTCGAGTGACTTGCGTGGAGCGGTGAATACGCGGCTGAAGTCGTCGCGATTGCCGACCACGAGATTATCGAACTCACGCTGACCAGTACCAGCGGGGATGAGGTGACCGCAAATGACGTTCTCCTTCATACCCTGCAGCGTATCAACCTTGCCAAGAATAGCAGCCTCGTTGAGCACTTTGGTAGTCTCCTGGAAGGAAGCGGCTGACATGAAGCTCTGTGTGCCAAGGGCAGCTCGTGTGATACCCTGCAGCATCTGCTCACAGGTGGCAGGCTGTGCATCACGTGCATCAACGAGTTTCTTTTCACGACGCTTGAGCATGGAGTTTTCATCGCGCAGACGGCGTGGCGAAACAATCATGCCTGGCTTGAGTTCAGTTGAGTCGCCCGACTTGGTAACGACCTTCATACCCCAGATGCGATCGTTCTCGGCTGCGAACTCGAGTTTATCAACCACCTGGTTCTCGAGGAAGTTGGTATCGCCTGACGAACGCACATTGACCTTGCGCATCATCTGACGAACGATAACCTCGAAGTGCTTGTCATTAATCGACACACCCTGCAGACGATAAACGTCCTGTACCTGGTTGACGATATACTCCTGAACGGCTGTTGGACCAAGAATACGGAGGATATCGCTCGGGGTGATAGCGCCGTCGCAAAGCGGATTACCAGCACGCACGTAGTCATGTTCCTGAACGAGAAGCTGACGATTCAAAGGAATATTGTACTTGCATACATTGCCTTTCTTGCCCGTGACACTAATCTCCTGTGTACCTCGCTTGACACGTCCGATGGAAACTTCACCATCAATCTCGGTGACGATAGCAGGATTGGATGGATTGCGTGCCTCAAAGAGCTCAGTCACACGAGGCAGACCACCAGTGATATCGGATGCCTTGTTGGAAGTGCGGTTAATCTTTACAATGACCTTGCCTGGCAGAACCTCCTCGTTATCATTGACCATGATGTGGGCGCCCAACGGCAGGGTATAGGAAGCCAAGACCTTGTCTTCCAAGCCACTTTCGTCTCTGCCGATGATATTGACAACAGGGGCAATCGAGCGGTCCTTCGATTCGATGATAATCCTATCTTCCAGACCCGTGGTGGCATCCTCCTCAATCTTGTAGGTGACGCCTTCGATAACGTTCTGGTAACGAATGACACCTGGATGCTCGTTGACGACTACAGCATTGAATGGGTCCCATTCAGCGATAACATCGCCTTTCTTGACCTTCGTTCCGCTCTGAAGGAAGAGCGTAGAACCATAGCCGATGGCAGCCTGCTGAAGGGTCATGCCAGTATTGGGGTCCTCGATGCGCATTTCGGTCATTCGGCTGACAACCACCTTCTGGATGCTTCCATCCAACTGAGGAGCATCGATGGTACGGAGTTCCTCGATGATGAGGTTACCATCATAGCCTGCCTTAAGATTGTTGACTGCGACTACGCTACCTGCGATACCACCAGCGTGGAAAGTACGGAGGGTAAGCTGGGTACCAGGTTCACCAATTGACTGGGCAGCGATAACACCGACTGCCTCACCCTTCTGAACCATGCGGTTGGTCGAAAGGTTACGGCCGTAACACTTGGCACAGACACCATGCTTCGACTCGCAAGTGAGTACCGAACGGATCTCAACTTTCTTGATGGGGCTATCCTGAATCTCATCGGCGATACGCTCGGTAATCTCCTCGCCCGCTGCGATAATCAACTCACCCGTGATGGGGTGAATGATATCGTGCACCGACACACGTCCGAGAATGCGCTCCTTGAGGGTAGCAATCACCTCGTCATTGTTCTTGAGTTCAGTGCAGACAAGGCCACGCAATGTACCACAATCCTCCTCGCGGATAATGACGTCATGAGCGACATCAACCAGACGACGGGTGAGGTAACCTGCATCGGCCGTCTTGAGGGCGGTGTCTGCCAGACCCTTACGGGCACCATGGGTGGAGATGAAGTATTCGAGTGCCGACATGCCTTCCTTGAAATTGGCGATAATCGGGTTCTCGATAATCTGTGCACCTTCGGCACCAGCCTTCTGAGGCTTCGCCATCAGGCCACGCATACCCGAGAGCTGGGCAATCTGGTCCTTCGAACCACGGGCTCCCGAGTCCATCATCATATAGATGGCGTTGAAACCACGCTCGGCCTCGGTAAACTGCTTCATCAGGGTCTTGGTGAGCTTGGTGTTGGTAGCCGACCAAACATCGATGACCTTGTTGTAACGCTCGGTGCTGGTAATCCAACCATCATTGTAGGTGCTCATGATCTTTTCGATCTCCTTCTGTGCATGGCTGATGATGTCAGACTTCTCTGGTGGAACAAGCACATCGCCAAGGTTGAACGAAAGACCGGCACGGAACGACTCGTAGTATCCGAGGTTCTTGACATCGTCGAGGAACTCGGAGGTACGAGGAATACCGCAGTACTTGATGACATTGGTGATGACACCGCGAAGAGATTTCTTGGTGATGATCTCGTTGACAAAGCCCACCTTGGAAGGCACTTTCTCGTTGAAGATAAGACGTCCGCATGAAGTCTCAACCATACGCTTGATGGGCTTACGACCATTCTCCTCATCAACATCGTCAACGATACACTTGATACGAGCCTGCATTGTGCAGCGTCCCTCGTTCATGGCAATCATGGCCTCTTCGGGACCATAGAAAGTCAGGCCTTCGCCCTTATCGTTCTCACGGATCTTGGTGATGTAGTACAAACCAAGTACCATATCCTGTGAAGGCACAGTGATAGGAGCACCATTGGCAGGATTGAGGATGTTGTGCGAACCAAGCATCAGAATCTGTGCCTCAAGGATGGCGGCGTTACCCAATGGCAGATGGACAGCCATCTGGTCGCCATCGAAGTCGGCATTGAATGCCGTACAGGCGAGTGGGTGAAGCTGGATGGCCTTGCCTTCGATCATACGAGGCTGGAATGCCTGGATGCCGAGACGGTGAAGTGTAGGAGCACGGTTGAGCAGCACAGGATGTCCCTTCATCACAAGCTCAAGGATGTCAAACACGACCGGATCACGTTTATCGACAATCTTCTTGGCCGACTTGACAGTCTTAACGATGCCGCGCTCGATGAGCTTGCGTATGATGAATGGTTTGTACAATTCAGCTGCCATGAGCTTTGGCAGGCCGCATTCGTTCATCTTCAGCTCAGGACCGACGACGATAACCGAACGTGAAGAATAATCGACACGCTTACCGAGGAGGTTCTGACGGAAACGTCCCTGCTTGCCCTTGAGAGAGTCGGAGAGCGACTTCAATGGTCGATTGGACTCAGACTTGACAGCGCTGGACTTGCGCGAATTGTCAAACAGCGAATCGACAGCCTCCTGGAGCATTCGCTTCTCGTTGCGAAGGATGACCTCGGGAGCCTTGATTTCCATCAGTCGCTTCAGACGATTGTTGCGAATGATGACACGACGATAGAGATCGTTGACATCGGAGGTAGCAAAGCGACCGCCATCAAGCGGTACAAGAGGACGCAATTCAGGTGGAATCACGGGCAGAATCTTGATGATCATCCACTCAGGCTTGTTGCGCTCCTTCGACGTACGGAACTGCTCAACAACCTGCAGACGCTTCAGTGCCTCAGTTTTGCGCTGCACCGAACCCTCGGTATTGGCACGGTCGCGAAGCTCGTAGGAAAGTGCGTCAAGATCGACCTGCTGCAGGAGTTCGAGGATTGCCTCGGCACCCATCTTGGCAACGAACTTGTTCGGATCTTCATCGGGCAATGCCTGATTTCTGGCACCCACCTTATCAAGAGCCTCCAGATATTCGTCCTCAGAGAGTGTGTCGAGCTTATGCAGACCTTCCTTGCCTTTCTCAAGTGGACCAGGCTGAAGGATGATGTAACGCTCGTAGTAAATTACAGAATCCAGCTTCTTGGTAGGAATACCCAAGAGGTAGCCAATCTTGTTGGGAAGAGAACGGAAGTACCAGATATGAGCAACAGGAACCACCAGATTGATGTGTCCGCAACGCTCACGACGCACTTTCTTCTCGGTCACCTCAACACCACAACGCTCGCAGACACATCCCTTGTAACGGATACGCTTGTACTTGCCGCAGTGGCACTCGTAGTCCTTGACAGGACCGAAGATACGCTCGCAGAACAGGCCGTCACGCTCAGGCTTGTAAGTACGATAGTTGATGGTCTCGGGCTTGAGCACCTCACCGTATGAGTTGTCAAGAATCTCTTCAGGCGAAGCCAGACCGATGCTGATCTGCGTGAAGTTGGTCTTCTTGGTGTTATTTTCTTTTCTAAAAGCCATATTATATTTGACTATTATGAATTATTCAATTTTGATGCTTAAGCAGAGGCCCTTGAGTTCGTGGAGAAGCACGTTAAGTGACTCTGGGAGACCTGGTGTTGGCATATTATCACCCTTGACGATAGCCTCGTAGGTCTTGCTGCGGCCCGTGACATCATCCGACTTGACAGTAAGGATCTCCTGAAGTGTGTGGGCGGCACCGAATGCTTCGAGCGCCCAAACTTCCATCTCACCGAAACGCTGGCCACCGAACTGTGCCTTACCTCCGAGAGGCTGCTGGGTAATAAGTGAGTATGGGCCAATGGAACGTGCATGCATCTTATCCTCGACCATGTGACCAAGCTTCAGCATGTAGGTTACACCAACGGTTGCCATCTGGTCGAATGGCTCACCCGTACCACCGTCATACAATTGAGTCTTGCCATAACGCGGAAGTCCGGCCTTGTCGGTCCAAGCGTTAAGTTCATCAAGACTTGCACCATCGAAGATTGGAGTAGCAAAGTGCTCACCGAGCTGATAACCAGCCCAACCGAGTACAGCCTCGAAAATCTGACCGAGATTCATTCGTGAAGGCACGCCAAGCGGGTTAAGAACGATATCGACCGGACGACCATCTGCGGTGAATGGCATATCCTCATCGCGAACAACCTTCGAAACAATACCCTTGTTACCATGACGACCTGCCATCTTGTCACCTACACCAATCTTGCGTTTTTTGGCGATATAAACCTTGGCAAGCTTGATGATGCCCGAGGGAAGTTCGTCGCCGATGCTCATATCGAACTTGCGACGCGACAGTTTGGCACTGATGTCCTTACTCTTGCGGAGATAGTTCATCACTGTGGCCTTGATGAGCTCATTGGTATGTTCGTCGCTGGTCCAGTCCTGAAGGGTCACCGTACGATAGTCGATGGCATTGAGAGCCTCAGCCGTGAAAGCCTGCCCCTTGGCAATGACATCTATATTCATGAAGTCCTTTACACCCATCGATTCCTTGCCATCAGTCAGCTTGAGAAGCTTCTCGACAAGTAGCTTCTTGAGGGCATCCTGCTGATCCTGATACTCCTGCTCAAGAATCGGCATCATCGCCTTTTCTGCCCTTCGGCCATTGCGGTCCTTATTGGCACGGCTATAGAGTGCAGTGCCAATGACAACACCATGGAGCGAAGGATTTGCCTTGAGCGAAGCATCCTTGACATCTCCGGCTTTGTCACCAAAGATGGCACGAAGCAGCTTCTCTTCGGGAGTTGGATCAGACTCGCCCTTAGGCGTAATCTTACCAATCATGATGTCACCGGGTTCAATCATGGCACCGATACGAACAATGCCATTCTCATCGAGATCCTTGGTAGCATCCTCGCTCACGTTGGGGATATCACTGGTGAGTTCCTCGACGCCACGCTTGGTCTCGCGCACCTCGAGTGTATATTCGTCCACATGCACCGAGGTGAGGATATCCTCGCGAACGATACGCTCCGAAAGGACAATGGCATCCTCGTAGTTGTAGCCCTTCCAAGGCATATAAGCCACCTTGAGGTTCTTGCCGATAGCCAATTCGCCACGTTCGGTGGAATAACCCTTGGTTAGGATATCTCCCTTGCGTACACGCTGACCCTTGACGCAGGCAGGCTGCAGGTCGTAGGTGGTCGATTGGTTGGTCTTGCGCCACTTGGGCAGGAAGTATTCCTTGACAGGCTCATCGAATGAGCAGAACTCCTCCTCGGCAGTGCGGTCGTAACGCACACGAATGACCGTAGCATCGACAAAGATTACCTTGCCATTACCCTCAGCGATAATCTGAGTGCGGCTGTCGCGGATAAGCTGCTCCTCGATACCAGTACCTACGATAGGAGCTTCGCAAGTCATCAGAGGCACAGCCTGGCGCATCATGTTGGAACCCATGAGTGCACGGTGCGCATCGTCGTGCTCAAGGAATGGGATAAGTGCAGCAGCGATGGATGCAATCTGGTTGGGGGCCACGTCGCAGAGAGCCACCTCGGTAGGCAGTACCTTGGGGAAGTCAGCACCCTCACGCACGATAACGCCCTTGTCGAGGAGCTTTCCATGCTTGTCCATACGCGCGGTAGATTGAGCAATGTATTTGCCCTCTTCAGCCTCGGCCGACAACCACTCAACGCCCTCGTCAGAGAGATCAACGACACCATTCTCAACCTTGCGATAAGGTGTCTCGATGAATCCGAGGTCATTGACCTTGGCATAGACACACATCGAAGAGATAAGGCCGATGTTAGGACCTTCAGGCGACTCGATAGGACACAGACGACCATAATGGGTGTAGTGCACATCACGAACCTCGAAGCCTGCACGTTCACGCGACAGACCGCCAGGGCCAAGAGCTGACATACGGCGCTTGTGGGTGATTTCGGCCAGTGGATTAGTCTGATCCATGAACTGGCTCAGAGCATTGGTGCCGAAATAGGAATTGATGACGCTGGAGATAGTCTTGGCATTAATCAGATCGACAGGCGAGAAGTCCTCGTTGTCACGAACGTTCATGCGCTCACGAATGGTGCGGCTCATGCGGTTCAGACCGATAGCGAACTGATTGTAGAGTTGTTCACCCACGGTACGTACACGACGATTCGAAAGGTGGTCAATATCATCGACATCTGCCTTCGAGTTGATGAGCTCAATCAGATACTTGATGATGGCGATAATATCCTCACGAGTGAGGACGCGGTTTTCAATAGGAGTCGCAAGGCCGAACTTCTTGTTGATACGATAGCGACCAACCTCACCGAGGTCATAACGCTTGTCGCTGAAAAAGAGGTTCTGAATCACCTCGCGTGCAGAAGCATCATCGGCTGGCTCTGCATTACGGAGCTGACGATAGATGTAGATGACAGCTTCCTTCTCAGAGTTTGAGGGGTCCTTCTGGAGTGAGTTGTAGATGATTGCAAAATCATCAAGTTTGGCATCATCACGCTGGAGAAGCACCGTTTCGGCACCACTTTCGAGAATCTTCTCGATATTTGCATCGTCAAGGATTGCCTCGCGCTCGACGAGCACTTCATTACGTTCAATCGATACAACTTCGCCAGTTTCCTCATCGGAGAAGTCCTCTACCCAGGACTTGAGAACACGTGCAGCCAGCTTGCGGCCACGCGCTTCGAACATGGTCTTCTCATTGACCTCGACAGTTTCGGCAAGGTTGAAGATCTGGAGGATGTCTTTGTCGCTCTCATAACCGATAGCACGAAGCAAGGTGGTTACAGGCAACTTTTTCTTGCGGTCGATGTAAGCATACATGACATTGTTGATGTCAGTTGCGAACTCGATCCACGAACCCTTAAATGGGATGATACGGGCTGAATAGAGCTTAGTTCCGTTGCTGTGGAGACTCTGGCCGAAGAAGACACCTGGAGAACGATGCAACTGACTAACTACGACACGCTCGGCGCCATTGATGACAAAGGTGCCTTGGGGTGTCATGTAAGGAATCTGGCCAAGGAAAACATCAGTTACCTTAGTCGTAAAATCCTCATGATCAGGATCAGTGCAATAGAGTTTCAACTTGGCCTTAAGAGGCACATTGTAGGTCAAACCACGGAGTAAGCACTCTTCGATAGAATAGCGGGGGAGATCAACATAGTAGTCGAGAAATTCCAGCACATAATTGTTTCGCGTGTCAGCAATGGGGAAATTCTCGGCAAATACCTTGTAAAGACCCTCCTTCTTGCGATCCTCAGGCGGTGTATCCAGCTGAAGAAAGTCATGGAAGGACTTGAGCTGAATGTCGAGGAAGTCAGGATAGGCAAGAGGAGCCTTCGTGGATGAGAAGTTTACTCTCGGTTTTCTTGTTCCAGAAACAGTTTTTGTCATATTGGTGACTATGAAATTGGAATTTTCTGCTTATAAATGGTCATTAGGAAGCAACCTTAGCAGAAACAATGATTTTCAGTCAAAAAGTGAAAGCCGTAAATTACAAAAAATCAAACTATTTTCAGAAATAGCAGACCTATAGACACGGCAAAAAGGGACGCGATGGCGTGCCCTTTCGAACTTTTTTGCAGAATGTTTTATCATTCTAACCCCAGAACTCGGTAGAAGCCGGTCGCTCCAAGGAAAAAGAAAATGCTTGTCTGAACTTTTCCGTCCAAAAACGTAAAAAGGGTTTAGGTCCCTCAATATAGTGATAAGGACCTAAACCTATGGTTGATACGAGATCAAAATTACTTGAGCTCGACAACAGCGCCAACACCCTCAAGAGTCTTCTTGAGAGCCTCAGCCTCTGCCTTTGGAAGAGCCTCCTTAACGGTGCTGGGAGCGCCGTCAACAAGCTCCTTAGCCTCCTTCAGACCAAGGCCACAAGCTTCCTTAACGGCCTTAACGACCTGAAGCTTCTGAGCACCTGCCTCCTTGAGGACAACATCAAAATTGGTCTTCTCCTCAACAGCAGCAGCCTCAGCTGCAGGAGCAGCAGCAACAGCAACAGCTGCAGCAGCAGGCTCAATACCATACTCTTCCTTCAAAATCTGTGCGAGTTCGTTTACTTCCTTAACGGTGAGGTTAACCAACTCCTCTGCAAGAACTTTCAAATCTGCCATAATTGTAATTTTTAAATATTAATAATTTTTATTGAATAATTGCATATTGTTGGCCGGTAATATTACGCAGCCCTCGCGGGCATGCACGGATTCCTGCCATTAATCCGATTACTCTGGACGCTCGCCCAGGGTCTTGAGCACACCATGAATGGTGCCAGCGCCACTCTGCAAAGCAGAGATAACGTTCTTTGCAGGCGACTGCAACAGAGCGATAACGTCGGCGATGAGCTCGTTCTTGCTCTTGATGGCAACAAGTGCCTCAAGCTGGTCTGCACCAAAGCAGCCTTCCTCGACGTATGCACCCTTGAGGGCAACGATCTGCTCCTTCTTATTAAGGGTCTTAATCAGCTTGGCAGGCACGTTGCCAGTGTTGCAGAACATGATGGCGCTGGTGCCTTTGAAAGCGGTAGCGATAGGAGCTACATCGATGCCCTTTCTCTCAAGAGCCTTGACGAAGAACTTGTTCTTTACCATCACAAGTTTTACGTCCTGCTTGAAGCACTCGCGACGCAATGCGCTCGTCTTTGCAGCATCGAGACCCTCTATATTGGTTACATAGAAGTGAGCATATTCAGAGATGAGACCTTCGAGCTTCTCAATATTGAGGACTTTATCTTCTTTCTTCATAATTGTTGAATTGTTTCAGTTTGGTCCCAGTCAATGGGCAACCAGACTGGATAGATAAATCTTATACCGGGATGAACCCGAAGTTTTTACTCGTCAATAGACTTAGTGTCAACCTTGATACCAGGACTCATGGTGCTGGACACAAAGATAGACTTGATATATGTACCCTTGGCAGTAGCAGGCTTAAGCTTGATAATGGTCTGGATGAACTCCTTAGCATTCTCCTTAAGCGCCTGTGGTGTGAAGCTTACCTTACCGATAGAGGTATGAACAATACCACCCTTGTCAACCTTGAAGTCAATCTTACCCTGCTTAACCTCCTTGACAGCCTTGGCAACGTCCATAGTTACAGTGCCAGACTTGGGGTTAGGCATCAGGCCACGAGGACCGAGAATACGACCGAGAGGACCAAGCTTGCCCATGCAAGCAGGCTGAGTGATGATGACATCAACGTCAGTCCATCCTTCCTTGATCTTCTGAATGTACTCATCAAGACCTACATAGTCAGCACCTGCTGCCTGAGCAGCTGCCTCCTGATCGGGTGTACAGAGAGCGAGCACGCGAACCACCTTACCCGTACCATTAGGCAGAGTAGCAGTACCACGTACCATCTGATTAGCCTTGCGAGGATCAACACCAAGACGGATGTCGATATCGACAGAGGCATCGAACTTAGTATAAGTGATCTCCTTTACGAGAGCCGTAGCCTCAGAGAGAGTATAAGCCTTACCTGCTTCAATCTTAGCAGCGGCGGCCTTCTGATTCTTAGTAAGTTTTGCCATTGTTAGTTTGAAGTGTTAAGGATTACAACTGTGGCTTTTCGCCAGTTACGGTGATACCCATGCTACGAGCTGTGCCAGCGATGAGATTCATTGCTGACTCTACAGTGAAGCAATTAAGGTCGGGGAGCTTGTCTTCGGCAATTGCCTTGATCTGGTCCCATGTAACCGAACCAACCTTCTTGCGGTTAGGCTCAGCAGAACCGCCCTTGATTTTGGCGGCCTCGAGAAGTTGGACAGCTGCAGGTGGAGTCTTTACCACAAAATCGTAAGACTTGTCGGTGTAATAGGTGATTACCACTGGGAGCACCTTACCGGCCTTGTCCTGCGTACGAGCATTGAACTCCTTGCAGAAGGCCATAATGTTGATACCCTTAGAACCAAGGGCTGGGCCTACTGGAGGTGCAGGATTTGCAGCGCCACCTTTAATCTGCAATTTGATCTGTCCAGCAATTTCTTTTGCCATTGTGGAATAAAATGATTTGTGCCAGTATCGCTACAGACGTCAGTTAGACTCGCGACACACTGGCTGTTAATATTTGTCTGAATCAGTCCAACGGGATTGCTTCTCTTCCAGCGTAACAAGACTGCTCACGCAGCTGCCAGGCTCATCTGGCTCTGGAACCAGTACAAACTCCCTTCTGAATCAGGCTTCTTTGACGACTTGGTCAAAATTGAGTTCAAGTGGGGTCTTGCGACCGAAAATCTTGACACTCACCTTAAGTTTCTTCTTTTCTTCGGAAATCTCCTCGATAACACCGTCGAAGTCCTTGAAAGGACCGTCGTTGACCTTGATGGTCTCACCGACCATAAATGTCACCTGACTGTTTTCCTGTGCATCGATACGCTCGTCCACATTGCCAAGCATAGCAGCAATCTGGTCATCAGGCAGCGGTTCAGGCTTTTTGGTTACTCGACCCATAAGGAAGTTAACCACATTGGTAGTGTTGGCCAACTGTGCTTGAACCTCACCCACAAGCTTGCAACGCACAAAGACGTAACCCGAGAAGAGTACCTTCTCCTTGATGTCCTTCTTATTGCCTTTCTGCACCACAACCTTCTCGGTGGGGACGATCACCTGCTCGACATTGCCATTGAATTCACCATTCTTGATTTGTGCCTCAAGAAGTTCCTTCACCTTCAATTCCTTGCCGCTAATCGCACGAAGGCAATACCATCTGTACTCTACTGCCATACTCTGATCACTTTTGTGGGGTTAGAGATGTGCTTAAAGAGAATAGATGAGCTGCATCAAACTGAACTTGGAAGCTCCAAATGCCATATCCATCACAAGGATTACAAGAGCGATAATCACGGAAGCAGTTAAAACGACTACCGAGCTATTGGTCACCTCCTGAAGGGTTGGCCAAGAAACCTTATTGACCAATTCGTAATAAGATTCTTTTACGTAGTTGACGATTTTCTTCATTTTCGTATTTTATTAATTGGCACGGGTGGTAAGATTCGAACTCACGACACCTGGTTTTGGAGACCAGTGCTCTACCGACTGAGCTACACCCGTAGAATGCGAACTACCCGCGTTCATACGCTGATAGTCCGCAAAATGATATACGCGTTGCTATCAAGGAGATTAGAGAATCTCAGTGATCTGGCCTGAACCTACGGTGCGGCCACCCTCACGGATAGCGAACTGGAGACCCTGAGCCATAGCAACTGGGGTAATCAGAGTAACGTCGATGGTTACGTGATCGCCAGGCATTACCATTTCAACGCCTTCTGGGAGCATAATCTCGCCAGTAACGTCCATGGTGCGGAGATAGAACTGTGGACGATAGTGGTTGTGGAATGGAGTGTGACGGCCACCTTCCTCCTTCTTGAGGACGTAGATCTGAGCCTTGAAGTGGTCATGAGGAGTAACGCTGTTGGGCTTGCAGAGTACCATACCGCGCTTAACCTCGTTCTTGTCAACGCCACGGAGGAGAAGACCAACGTTGTCGCCAGCTTCGCCCTCATCGAGGAGCTTACGGAACATCTCGACACCAGTAACAACGGTGAGACGATCAGCGCCAAGGCCAAGGAGCTGTACCTGGTCACCAACCTTCACGATACCAGTCTCGATACGGCCAGTAGCAACGGTGCCACGACCAGTGATAGAGAAGATATCCTCGATAGGCATCAGGAATGGCTTGTCAAGAGCACGTGGAGGCAGCTGGATCCAGTTGTCGCAGGCATCCATGAGCTCCATGATCTTCTCTTCCCATTCGGGCACACCATTGAGGGCGCCAAGGGCAGAACCACGGATGAATGGAGTATCCTCCTCGAAGTTATACTGATCGAGCAGGTCGCGCATTTCCATCTCAACGAGATCAAGCATCTCCTCGTCATCAACCTGGTCGCACTTGTTGATGAATACCACGAGACGTGGAACGTTCACCTGACGAGCGAGAAGGATGTGCTCACGAGTCTGAGGCATAGGACCATCAGTAGCGGCAACTACGATGATGGCACCATCCATCTGAGCAGCACCAGTAACCATGTTCTTTACATAGTCAGCGTGGCCTGGGCAGTCAACGTGTGCATAGTGACGATTCTCAGTCTGATACTCAACGTGAGCGGTGTTGATGGTGATACCGCGCTCCTTCTCCTCAGGTGCGTTGTCAATCTGGTCGAAAGTCTTCACCTCAGAAAGACCCTTCTTAGCGAGTACAAGGGTAATAGCAGCGGTCAGGGTAGTCTTACCGTGATCGACGTGACCGATAGTACCAATGTTAACATGTGGTTTTGAACGGTCAAATTGTTCTTTTGCCATAGTGTAGTAATTTTTTATTAAAAGTTTATATTGTTTGGTCTGATTTCCAGAATTCTCTTGAGCCGTCACCGAGAGTTGAACTCGGGACCTCATCCTTACCAAGGATGCGCTCTACCACTGAGCTATGACGGCAACATTTTCAGTTAGAAAGCACACTTTCGATATCTTGGAGCGGGCAACGAGACTCGAACTCGCAACATTCAGCTTGGAGGGCTGACACTCTACCAATTGAGCTATACCCGCAGGTTAGGGGCGCATCGTCCCCACGTTTTGCGGGTGCAAAGGTAGAAAAATAATTTTATTCCGCCAAATATTTTCATGTTTTTTTTGAAAAATCCCCCCAAAAAAGGTGATTTTTCGCCTTTTCGGGAGGGACGTATTGCAAATTTGTCGCTTCTAAATGTCAAATTGCTGCTTTAAAATCAGTTAAACACGTGTGAATGGTGAGAATCAATGTCTTTTTTCCTTAGCCTTGATAACCTGACGTTCAAGGGCCTCGATAGCCTGACTCGCTGCATCTTCAAACTTCTCAGCGGTCTTGGAAGCATAGAACAATTCGTCGCCTACATGGAGTTTGACTCCTACTTCTCGGTTAGACTTTTCGGCGGTATTAAGAATTTTCAACTGTACTTCGGCTACACGAATCTCCGTGAATCGGTTCATCTTGCCGAGTTTCTTTGTGATGTACGCGTTGAGTGACTCTGATGTCTCGAAGTTGACGGACTGGATAGTAATCTCCATAATGGTCTCCTTTCTTTAAGATGTTAAAGTTAACTTGATGTTTATCACGTACGGCCTCACCGCTTTACTTTGCGCGGGGATGGGCCTGTTTATAATTCTCAATGATGTCTTTTGGCGTGAGGTGCGTATAGACTTCTGTCGATTGGAGGGAAGCGTGGCCAAGCAGTTCCTTGACCGCCATCAGATCGGCACCCTCGGCAAGCATGTTGGTGGCGAACGAATGTCTCAGCACGTGGGCTCCCTTGCGCGACAACTGAGGCAGTTGAACCAGATACTTGTGAGCCAAGGCATATACCCTTCGAGGCGTGAGCGGGTGACCATCTATATCGGTGAAGAAATGGTCTGTCTCTATTCCCACCTCGGCATCGCGGCGATCGCGGTACTGGGCAATGAGTGCTTCGAGCTCCGGACCAGTGGGAATCAGTCGCTCCTTGTTCCCTTTACCCATTACCTTGAGCTGATGTCCGTCGAGATCGACATCGCGATCCTTAAGACCGGCAGCTTCTGAGCGACGCATACCTGTTGAATAGAGCATGTCGATGAGCAGATGGTCTCGTATGCCTTCGAAGTCCTGCCCGTAGTCGATGTCATCGAGCAGATAATCCATCTGGTCCTCATTGATCCAGACTGGAAGCGTCCGGGGTATCTTGGGCGATGGCAGCAGCGTGAGTGGATTGGCGGTTATCAATCCCTGGCGCCTCAAGTAGCGATAGAAACTGCGAAGACAGCATATCCTGCGCTTGATGCTCGAAGCTGCCTGATGCCGTTTTCCCATCTCGGCCATCCAACCCCTGACAAGATTGAGATCGGGCTGAAGCGGGTCGAACGAACCAGTCATGCGGGTCACAAAATCCTCAAAGTTCTTCAGATCGTCCGCGTATGCCTCAACAGTGCGGTCAGAATAGTTCCTCTCGTACTGTATATATTTCAAAAAAGAGAGGACATGTCCATTCATAGTTGTTTGAGATTAGCTGGCAATAGATACCAAGGATTTGTGACACTGCAAATATAAGCAATAAATTTCAATACGCGAAATTTTAGATGCAAAAAATGTAAAAAACCGCTCAATATTCCGATTTTGTGCAAGTTTTGACACCTCATGCACGAAAAAATCCGCGATTTATGCATGTGTACGTAGCTTATTCACTGGTCGTGTAGGCTTGACGAACTTTCGATACATCTTCAAATAAAGCGGAATACTCTGGTTGATAAGCCTGAACTTGTAGCGCTCGGTCTTGTTCAAGTAACTGTTGACCGAAAGAGGATAGTATGGCAGCGATTTGTAATCACCAGGGAACTCATAAAGGCCGCAACGGCAGAGGTTTGACAATGCCTGCGAGAAGAGGTATGACACACGATTGATGAAGGTGTATCGGATGGCCGACTCGATTTGCGTATGCTCCATGGCAAAATTCCAAAGAATCTGGCAGATGTTGAGCAAGTCATCGGTCTTCTTGGGATTCTTGCAGTTGGTTATGGAGGCTGCGCGCTGGTAGAAATTATACACGTTCAAGTTCTCGAATGCGATTCGACGGGCAAAGAAATACGCCCTTGGCGTGAACTCCTGGTCTTCGTGGAAAGCTCCATCGAGGAACTGGAGTCCGTAGCGTTCGACAAACCCACGACGGTAAATGGCCGCCCAAGCAGCTGCCGGCATTCCGCAGTTGAGCAGGAATTCCTCCCCTTTCACAGTTCGTCCGTTCGTTTTGTCGATGATTCTATAAGGCACCGAAGTTCCCTTGTTCTCATCCACCATATTGAGGCCGAAACAAAGCACATCGAGACGCTCTTTCTCAGCCCTCTCAAGCAAACGAGGTGCGAAACACGATTCCAGACTATCGTCGCCATCGACCCACCACACATAGTTGCCGCGAGCCTTCTTGAAGCCAGCATTGCGAGCAGCACTCAGACCGCAATTCTCTTGATCAATGATTATGACTGGGGCTGTCTTTACGCCCGACTGAACCTCACGCGCCAAAAAGTCATCAAGCACCTGGCGCGAATCGTCGGTCGAACCATCGTTGACGCAGATGATTTCATAGTCATCGGGATCAAGACCCTGGTTACGAACCGATGCCAAGCATCTGCCAAGCCATTTCGATATATTATATATAGGTATAATGAAACTGAGTCGCATGGTCTGAAAGGATTAAATTGACAAGATTAAGAATGGTATATAGTAATAACGCGAAATTTCGCGATTTATTGCCTTGACTGCTTACGAAGTTTGAAAAGTTCATAATCCACCAGCATCCGATAGCGCAGACCTTGGCGTGTATGCCAGTACCATCCGGGATAGCCATCGAGGAAACCACCCATGAAAATGTATCGGCTGATGAAATAGATGACAGGTCTGACAAAAAGCGGACAATGGGCGTAAAGCCGCTTGACCCAACGTTTACGCTCGGCACCAGTGCCGAAAAGCCGGCCTCTCACTTCATCGTCACCCGCCTTCTGACGTTCCATCAGAAGCATGTTGCGCGCCTCACGCTTGGCATAGCCCTGATGTTTAGCCCACCACCAATTGAGGTCTCGCAGATTCCAATCGGTCTGGTCACCGTCCCAATAGACAGTCTCTCCTCCCAACACGATAAGATGCTCGTCCATCAGCTTGTCTTCGCAACGTCCGAACCCACGGCGGATGATCTTGATCTGAGGTGCCGGATACCACCCCCCATGCCTAAGCGGACGGCCCATAAAGATGATCTGCTTGTTCACATAAATGCCATTCACATGGTCGGCCAAGGTCGGCAAATGCTCTTCGGCCAAGTCCGCCAAGTGGTCGGTGATGATTTCGTCGGCATCCAAGCGCCAGATCCATCGATTGCTGATAGGGAGGTTGTCGATAGCCCAATTGAACTGTTCAGCCTGATAATTGAAACGATGCTGGACAACATGGGCACCAAGCCTTTCGGCGATTTCGCATGTCTTGTCGGTGCTATATGAATCGACCACCCAGACGTCGCAGCATACCTTCCGTGCGGAAAGGATGCAACGCTCCACATGGAGTTCCTCGTCTTTGGTGAGTATGATACATGCGATATCCAACATAAGCCGACAACAGTTCAATTGTCCAACGTCCTGATCACGACGGCAGGATTCCCACCTACAACGGTGCGTGGTGCTACATCCTTGACCACGCAGGCACACGCTGCAACCACAGCGCCTTCACCTACCGTCACGCCCATATTCACGAATGCCCGAGCGCCCACCCAGGCACCTTTGCCCATTGTAACAGGTGCAACTACAAGCCCCATTTGGGCATTGTTCGTCATGCCGAGAGCGTGTCCAGCGGTACAGACGTAGGCATATTGCGAGAGGCAGGCATCGTCGTCGAGCGTTACCCGTGCCTGGTTATAAACAACTGCATAGGGTCCGATGCAGCTGTGCTTGCCCAAGGTCAACAGCCAGGGAGCCCACACCTTGCTCGATGCATAGACCTCGGATGTCCATGCTGCGTTCGCCCCGAATAACTTCAGTAGTGCAATGCGCCAAGGTCGGAAGAGTTTGGTACCAAATGGTCGAAACAGACCAACACGCACCACGTTCCATAGGGCGCGGCGCAATTTGTTACTCAGCGTAACATGTCCTATCATCTGTTTCGCATACATAGCGTAAATTTGTCTAACCAAAGAACCTCCACCTGAAGTATTCTTTCACCCAACGCCAGGAGAAGTGCTGCGATTGAACACCAAGATACTCGCCCTTGACAATTCGCTGGTTCAAAAGCCGGGCATCCCGCTCTTCTTCCTGCATGACTACCACAGGCACATCAATGATTGTAAGACTATCATGTCCGAGTTCATGGTAGAGTTCGTACTGCAATGCATAATCAGCGCCTAAAGGATAATCAAGGTCAAATCGGCAAACGTCAGCACGGATGAAACTTGATGCCACGTCGAAAGCTGGCTCCATGGGGATAACATCGATAGGCTTAGGTGCTTCAAACAGGGAACCTTCGCCACTCCCCTTTTCCCGAAGTACCCCGCCACCGATCATTTTGAGAATGTCGAAGTCCAGCCTCTCCTTCGAAAAGACCTGGGCAAGTACCTTCTCATGGGGGAATCGATCACCCGCATAGAGAAAGAAGAGCCACTGTTGGTCAGTGCCCGCCAATTCGACGGCTTTCCTTGCAGCCCGGTTCATGGCATCGTATGTCCCATTGTTCGGCTCACTGGCCCAATAGGTCAGATGTTCATCATACCTCTTGACGATGTCCAAGGTCCCATCCGTCGAGCAGCCATCCCAAACTACATAATTCATCCGAGGATACTGCTGATCCAGCACGGAGCAGATTGTCCGTTCGACGGTATCTGCATCATTGTGACAAACCGTAATGACGGTAACAAGCGGAAGTTCTGCCATTTGTCAATTGAATTTCGAACGCAGATAGCGTGCAGTATAGGAATTATCGCAGGCACAAAGGTCACGTGGTGTTCCCTGGAAGACGAGGTAACCGCCCTCTGCGCCTCCTTCTGGTCCCAGGTCGATGACGTGGTCAGCACATTTGATTACATCGAGGTTATGTTCGATGACAACCAGCGTATGACCATGCTGCAAAAGGAAGTCGAATGCCTGGAGCAGAACATGGACATCGTAGAGATGCAAGCCCGTCGTGGGCTCATCAAAGATGAACAACGTCTTTTCACCGTCCGATGACGAAGCGCCAATGTTTGTCATCGTATTACGCGACCTGCTTTCAGTCATGTCGCCCAAGTAGAATGCCAGCTTCACGCGCTGGTTCTCACCGCCCGACAAGGAGGATGACGACTGCCCGAGCTTGATATATCCCAGACCCACCTTCTGCAACGGAAGCAACCGGCGCACCACATTCTCAGCGAAATTGGCACCCGCCAGCATCTTCGTGTCATTATTGCCAAAGAATTCGATGGCCTCATCGACACTCATGTCAAGAACATCGGAGATATCCTTGTCCTTGTAGTGCACCTCAAGCACATCGCTGTTGAAGCGCTTGCCATGACACGACTCACATTCGATGACCAGATCGGCCATGAACTGCATTTCAACAGTGATGGTGCCTTCGCCCTTGCACTCTTCGCAACGCCCTCCTTCGACGTTGAACGAAAAGGTCGCTGGCGTGAAGCCCATCTGCTTCGACAAGGGCTGCTCGGCAAAGAGCTTGCGGATCTCATCGTAAGCTTTCAGGTAGGTGGCAGCATTCGAGCGTGAGGACTTACCAATGGGGTTCTGATCAATGAATTCGATGTGCTGTATCCGGCGCATATCACCTTCAAATCCGGCAAAGGCGCCTGGCGCATCGCCTGCCTCGCCCATCCAACGCAACAAGCCTCGGTAGAGGATGTCGCGCACCAAAGTCGATTTGCCCGAACCCGACACACCGGTAACAACCGTCAATACCCCCAGCGGGAACTTGACGCTGATATCCTTGAGGTTGTTCTGTACAGCACCACGCACCTCGATGTAGGAAGACCACGGCCGAGCAAGCCGAGGCACTGGGATGGTCTCGCGTCCAGTCAGGTATCGGGCGGTATAGCTGTCTCCTTTCGTCAAGTCGAAGAGGGGACCCTGATAGGAGATCTCTCCACCATAGCGTCCTGCACGCGGCCCCACGTCAATCAACCAGTCGGCCGAGCGAATGATCTCCTCGTCATGCTCCACCACGATGACCGTATTTCCCTGATCGCGCAACTCCTTGAGAACATGAATCAACTGATCGGTGTCGCGGCTGTGCAGCCCAATCGATGGCTCGTCGAGAATATACATCGAGCCGACAAGCGCCGAACCTAACGAGGTGGCCAGATTGATACGCTGTGATTCGCCTCCCGACAACGAATTTGAGAGTCGGTCGAGCGTCAGATACGAGAGGCCTACCTCCTGAAGGAAGTGCAGACGGTTCTTGATCTCAGCAAGCAATCGTCGGGCAATCATTGCTTCATGCTCCGTCAAGGTCAATTTGTCGAACCACGCTATCAGATCGCTGACCGGCATACGCACCACTTCAGCAATGGACTTGCCGCCCACCTTTACGTATTCGGCTTCCTTCTTGAGCCGTGAGCCGTGACAAACCGGGCATATCGTCTTGCCTCGATAGCGGGCCTGCATGACGCGATACTGGATCTTGTAAAGGTTCTCCGACACCATCTGGAAGAAGTCGTCGATGCCGTACAGCGTCTTGCTTTCCTCCCAGCCAGTCACTTCGCTGACAGCATTCCCGCGTGCAGCTTCTTCGCGTTCCTTTCGCGACATTATGCCTGCGGGGTATCCATGCCAAAGCAGATCCTTCTGCTCCTGTGTCAGCTGGTAATATGGTCTGTGTACCGGGAAAGACTGTCCGTCACTCAGAATCACTTCCCCTGCCCGCGAGATAAAGTACTTCTTCCATTCCGACATCTTGTCACCGCGCCACGGCACCACGCAGTCCTCGTAGAGCGACAACGCCTTGTTCGGTATCACCAGATCCTCATCGATGCCCAGCACCTTGCCAAAGCCCTCACATTTCGGACATGCACCGGCAGGCGAGTTGAAGTTGAACATCATGTCCGAAGGTTCTTCGAATGTCATCCCATCAGCTTCGAAACGCTTGGAAAAAAGTATCTCCTCGAACGAAGCATCGCTGCCCCACGACTTCAAGATGAACTCGCCATCGCCCTCATAAAACGCAGTCTCGACCGAATCGGCGAAGCGCGACAACGCTGCATGGTCAGCGAAAGGAAGCATCACACGGTCAATCACGAGGTTGAACGGATGCGACTCCACCTCCTCCAATCGGATGAAGCGACCGTTGGACTCTGCACGCGAAAAACCGCTCTTTATCAAAACCTCTATGTGCTCCTTCAGCGTGCGTCCATCAGGCACGTCAGCCTTCACCAGAATGGCCAGTCGGGTGCCATCAGGCATCTGGTTCGCACGGGCGATGACATCCTCCACCGTGTGTTTCTTCACAAGCTGTCCGCTCACTGGGCTATACGTCTTGCCCACTCGTGCGAAAAGCAAACGAAGGTAATCGTATATCTCTGTTGACGTACCCACGGTGCTTCGCGGATTGCGAACGATGACCTTTTGTTGGATGGCCACAGCGGGCGGGATGCCGAGGATATAATCACATTCCGGCTTGCCCATTCTACCCAGGAACTGACGGGCATACGACGAGAGAGACTCCACATATCGACGTTGCCCCTCGGCATAGAGCGTGTCGAAAGCCAGCGACGACTTACCCGAACCCGACAAACCTGTCACGACCACAAGCTTCCCGCGCGGAATCTCAACATCGATGTTCTTGAGATTGTTCACACGTGCCCCTTTGACGATGATGTTGCCTTCGTCTGTCGGATCATAGTCGGCCTGGCCGCTTCTTTTCCTCAATGCCTTTATCTGTTCCTTGATTGTGCCCATCTTAATGACAAAAATGCGATGCAAAGATAGGACTTTTGCATCGCATTTCCAAATTTTAGTCGATAAAAATGCTTAAAACGCTATAAAGCGATAGCCCATAGCGCCATAACGAATGTTTTTCTTATCTCAGTTCCAATCGAACCACGTTTTCCACATGTTGCGTATGCGGGAACATATCGACGGGTTGAATGTCAGTGACACGATACTTGCCGTCGAGCAACTGCAGGTCGCGAGCTTGGGTGGCAGGATTGCAGCTCACATAGACGATTACTTTCGGTTCGGCCATCAGAATCACATTGATTACATCCTCATGCATTCCTGCACGCGGTGGGTCGGTGATGATGATGTCCGGTCGTCCGTGCTCCCGCACAAAGTCTTCGGTAAGGATGTCCTTCATATCACCTGCAAAGAACAGCGTGTTGTCGATGCCGTTGAAGGCCGAATTGATTCTGGCATCCGCAATGGCATCTTCCACATATTCTATGCCCACTACCTTGCGGGCATTGCGGGCCACGAAGTTCGCGATGGTGCCTGTGCCGGTATAAAGGTCATAGACCAAGGCATCCTGCTTCTCGTCGAGTCCGGCATAATGACGAGCGTGCTTATACAACTCGTAGGCCTGCCGCGAATTGGTCTGATAGAACGATTTGGGACCTACCTTGAAGCGCAAGCCCTCCATCTCTTCAACAATATGATCCTTGCCCCAATAGCATTCGACAGGCTGGTCGCTCCATGCATCGTTGAGTTTACGGTTGACCACATACATCAGCGAAGTGAACTGGGGAAACCGTTCATGCAATGCGCTCATCAGCCGGTCGATTTGCTCAGCCTCATCTTCACCGAAGATCATAATCAGCATCTTCTCTCCCGTCGAGGCAGTGCGAACCACCATGTTGCGAAGCAGGCCATGACGCTGACGAAGGTCGTAGAACGTCAAACCATGCTCAATGGCATATTGCTTGACCCAAAGTCGCACTTCGTCCGATATTTCTTCCTGCAGATAACAATGGTCGATATCCAGCACCTTGTCGAAACTCTCAGGGATATGGAAACCAACGCCAGGCTCCATGGGAATTTCCTTGCCCTGTGCTCGAAGCTCATCCATTTCCTCAAACGAGATCCATTTCTTGTTCGAAAAAGTGAACTCGAGTTTATTGCGGTACCGCATCGTTTCGCGCGAACCATCAATCGGGTGGCACGTCGGCAACTCTACCTTCCCGATGCGCTGCAAAGCATCCATCACCTGCTGCTGCTTGAATTTCAATTGCTCTTCGTAAGGCACATGCTGCCACTTGCAACCGCCACACACTCCGAACATATTGCACACTGGTTGCACACGTACAGGCGATGGCTCTATGAGGCGAACAATCTTCCCTTCGGCATACGAACTGCGCGATTTCAAGATCTGCACATCGCAGATGTCACCTTCGGCAGCAAAGGGCACAAAAAGAACCTTTCGAATCTGATTACCCTCCTTGTCGCGACTAATCCCACCATTGCTGCCCACACTATCAAAGTGTGCCACACATTTGCCTTCGGCAGCATATCTTTCGATTTTTATGCCCGTAAGAATAGGCAATTTCTTCTTTTTATGTTCCATTTTAGACAAAAAATGTTAAATATGCGCAATTCCGCGCAATTTAATGCGCAAATATTTGGCGCAATCAATAATTTTTCGTACCTTTGCAGCGCATTAAGATAAAAGCTATTATACTTACAGAATGACAGACGTATCTCAACCTTAAACATGAAGAACACGCGAAAAGAACCGAAACTCTTTAGCTGTGAAGCTTTGAGTTAGAAGATAAGGGCCGTTAATCCGAGGGATTGGCGGTCCTTCATCTTATTTTCCCGATATTACTTCACGAGGAGCTCATCGCCACGCTCCCTGACGATGGCGCGATAGAAGTCGTCACTATAGCGGGGCTGCATAGGAGGAACGGGCACACCCCATTGGGTGCGCTGGAACTCGCCGTCCTTCTCCTTCTTGATGTTTCCGTCCAGGTACTTCACAAGCAGATAGACCGCCAGATCCTTATAGCAGGCAGTCGCTGCATTGGCCTCCGTAGCACAATAGCCCGTCAGATACCTCATTGCCTCAGCTTCATTGCCAGCCTCGATGAGCGCCTTTGCATGGGCATCGACCTCAGCCTCCTGCTTGTCCCAGCGTGCAAACAGCGAATCACGCACCGCCTCCACATCGACACTCATGTCCGACCAGCGTGTATAACGCTGCTGCGAAACCCATGAAGTCATCCAGAAGAGCGAGGTCCACGAGAAAGTCAGCAAGTCGCCATTGCCAGGACGCAAACACTCCGGCACAGCCGACACATTATTATATATAGGTACATAAAGAGCTGTAGCCGCGTCATCCACGCCGAACCATGTCTTTGAACCCACCTCACGAGGCAACCAACCGCGCATCTCGGCCACAAACGTGAAGCCAGTCTGCTGAGTACCGATGGCTCGTTCGTGCAGATAGGTGGGTGCGTCTTTCGGGCCGTCGGCCTCTACCTTCCAATGCATCGGACGCCAGCGGTAAGGCACCTTGAAGGGGCCGGCACCCACATCCTGCGTCATGTCCCAAGGTGTCCCCTCAAAATGGTCGGCCATGGCAGCCTGCACATCGAGATGAGAGATCTTCTTGTCGGGCTTGATGTAAAGGGGAAGTATCTCCACCTGCTCACCCTTGTCGTTCACATATCCGTTAGCCGAAGGCTTGCCCTGCATATCTACAAACGGGAAATAACGGTCCATGCCTTTGGCGCAACGGTTGAACCATGCCCAGACACGACCATCGCAACCACGATATGCACTATAGTCCTGCTCACCAAAAGCCATTGAAAAGTCGAAGTCCTGGTCAGAACCATCAATTGCATACTTGCCGCATTGACGTGCAAAGGATATGAGGTCAGCGCTGAAATAGCACGAATCGCCCACTTCATAACGCTGGTATTTCTTGGTCTTGAGGTTCGAACCTGGATAATTGATTACCGAAGCCACCTTCTTCAACTTGCGGCCCTCCTGTGGGAAAGTATGGATACGCGCCTGGTTGGCATGACCCGAGATGCAATCCTCGGGAATCAGACGAGCCACCCATACCGCACCTTTCTGTCCCGTCGTCTTTCCTTCGCAGATAGGCGCACCAGGTGTACCCTTGCCAATGAGGTCCATCACCCATATTTCGTTGGGATCACCTATCGAGAAAGTCTCGCCTTCCGATGCATAGCCATATTCCTCCACCAGTTGTGTCATCACATCGATGGCCTCGCGTGCCGTACGACTACGCTCCAAAGCAATATACATCAGCGAACCATAGTCAACGATAGCCGTCGTGTCCATCAGACTGAGGTCACCGCCCCACGTCGATTCGCCGATTGTCACCTGCCATTCGTTTTGGTTACCTACCACGCGATAAGTGTGTGCAGGCTGTGGAATCTGTCCCAAGGGACGCTGTGAGTCCCAATCAATCACCTGACGCATCTCTCCCACCCGATGGTCGGCAGCAGGAGTAAATTGCAGGTCGCCGTAGAGTTGATGACTGTCGGCATTATAACTGATCATGGTAGAACCATTGACCGATGCCTTCTTGCCCACCAGCAGGTTGGTACATGCCAACGTCATTGGCACAATCGCCGCACTGAGCGCTGCGGCTGCGATGATTCTCTTATTCATTGCTTTATTTGTTTATGAATCTGAAAAATATAGATTTCCAATCAAAAGTTCTTTTCAAAGCTCACCTTCGTCTCGTTGCCCACGCGATCCACGGCATAGACCTCGATCTTATGATTGCGCCCCTGGGCAATCCCGTAGTTGCAGGGTTCACCGAAGTAGTGACCCGTATTGTCCATGTCGAAAGGCACGAACTTGCCATCGATAGTTACCTTGTGCTGACGCACTCCGCTGCCCGCATCGACAATGTTGAGTTGTATCTTCTGGTAGCTCACCTTCGGCAATGTCACCTCTGGACCGCTATCGTCGCGTCGAATGGCATAACGCCCGCATTGGCGCACTTGTCCGCTGACGCGTGCTGGCTTTCCCTTCTTAGTTGGAGCCTCATAATGTGAATTTCTCACAGCGCCCTCTTCATCGACATTAGCCAGATAGAGCTGCTCAGGATGAACAGCCGAGTCGGGCACCTCAAGGCTCAGTTCACACCATGTGTGCAAGGGTATCTGGGTTTCTCCTAAGGTATAGACCTTCGAGACGCATGGCACGTCGTACTTCTCCTCTGCCTTGTAGGCGATACGACGACCTTTCTTGTTCTTGCGGTAACGAGTCACCGTGCGCGTGGCTTGCGCCTTGTCTGCAATGCTGAAACGAAAATCCACGTCGGTATAGAACACGCCTGGAGCCGCGCGGAAATAGCAGCCTGCCGTGTCAATCTCGAGCGGCTGCATCGCCTGTGCCCAGAAGGCTTCGTTATGGTCAGCCGCTGGAATGGGTTCGGTGGGCGGAACGCCACGGATGGAGAAATCGAGCGAAGTGAAATTGCCATGTGCGTCAGTAAGCTCATAGACGAAATGATAGGCTCGCTCTTCCTTGATATCCACAATGCCGTCTCCCACCGTCGGATCGACCTGCTGCAGGAAATTACCCGGCTCGATGAACGACTTCATGATCATCGACTTCTGTCCCACCCACGCTGCATAGTCAGTCACCGTGTTGTTGAATCGGTTCTCCGAAAAGCGGAAGGCATCCTGTCGGAAACTGAAGATCTCCTGGTAGAGCGGTTCGCCATTGTCGGCAAATTGTCCTTCGAGACGCATCAGCAGGCGTAGCTGCTTCACGCCATAACGGTTCGACTGCCCGTCCATGTAATCGTAGGCCTTGAGTGCCAGTCCGACGCGCCCCCAAGCGGTGAAAGGCTTGGTCACACTGCCGCCTATGCCGCCTGTCGTGGCACACACCCCTGTCACGGGGCTCATCTGCCGTGTGGTCATGCCGTTGGCCAATCCCTCACCCGGCTGCGGATAAAGATAAATATGGCTGATGCGCGGAGCCTGGGTGTCTTTCAGTTCGCGCAGGAAGAACATCATCGGATCATAGCAGATGTCGTTGTCGTCATCTGGAATATTGCGCAGTTCGAAATGCACATGCGGCCCTCCCGAACTGCCAGTGTTGCCGCTCAAAGCAATCACTTCGCCCTCCTTCACGGGCAAATCCTCGGGGCCGAAGGTGATATCACAGTTGTTCAGTTCTTCGCTGACCTGACGCTCACGCACTTTCTTCCATATCTTTTTGCTGAACGTATCAAGATGTCCATACACCGACGTGAGCCCAAGGTCTGGATGCTCCACGTAGAGTGCCAACCCATAGCCATAGGCATTGATGCCCACTCGCCGCACATAACCATCGGAAAAGGCATAGACCGGATGCCCGATGGTCTGGTCGGTCTTGAAGTCCAGGCCGCCATGGAAATGATTGGGACGCAACTCACCATAGTTGCCCGCCAATGCCGGTCGCGTATCGACAGGCAGATGATAACGCCTGTTCGAATCAACCACAGGCGGGGCGTCATTGAAGCGCACCGAAGCCCGTGCTATCTCCTCATTCACCCGTTGTGTCTTGCTCTGGGCACAGCCCGGCAATGCAAGCACCATCAAAGCCGCTGCGATTCCATATCGCACGGCAGTTTGTAACATTTTCTTCATAATTAAGCGGCAAAGTTATCACTTTAGTTTCTATTTTCCAAATTTTCGACATCATTTTTTTCAAATAGACAAATTATTTCGAAAAATTCTTGATGGTTTTAAGATTTCTGACTATCTTTGTCGCTCAATTTATAAACTATCATCGTAATTATTTCATGTCATTTCCAGTCTATCGACACCTTCTCTGCTTTGCTATAGCAGGAATTGTAATAACGAATACTTTTGCACAGGCTTCCCAGCCATTGGTCGCAGGCAGCCGCCTTCAGGTCGAGAACTGTCAGCGCGTCGAGATGGAAGTCATTCCTACCGGTCGTATGCAGGTCATCGCCAACCCGTCCTCCGAAACCATTGTGATGGGATATACCGATACGCCCATCACTGCCGATGCTGCCATACCGTCCAATATGCAATACTGGCTTGAATGTGTCGAGCAGGGTGCCGCCTATGTCTCCCGGCATCCCGAGGCCCAACTTGGCAGCAACGCTGCCCGACGTGCCACATCGAGGGTAATCCCTCCGCTGCTTGGCAGAATCGAATGGGATCAGTCTGCCCCCTACGACCAGCTGTGCCCATCAGGCACCCCCGTAGGATGCGTGGCCACCGCCATGGCGCAGGTCATGCTCTATTGGAAACATCCCGAACAAGGCACGGGCTCGCACACCTGGACATGGAATGGAATAACCCACACCGTCGATTTCGGTGCAACCACTTACAATTGGGACCTGATGCTGCCTAAATATGGCAGGTCTGCCTATGCCACACCCGAGCAGGAAGCCGAGGCGGCCAAGCTCAGCTACCATTGCGGCGTGTCAATCGACATGATGTGGCAGTCAGGCGGCAGCGGCACCTATACCGAGCATATTCCCACTGCCCTCCGCGATTATTTCGATTATAACGAACGTGCAGCCGTCGTCTATCGTGAGAGCTATTCCTTCGACGACTGGAACGAGCTGCTCATCAGCGAACTTGAGGCAGGTCGGCCCATCATCTTCTCGGCCAGCAGTGACAAGGCGGGACACGCCTTCGTCATCGATGGCATCGACAAGGATGGTCTCTTCCATGTCAATTGGGGCTGGGATGGCTGGTACAATGGTTACTTCGACATCTGTATTCTCAATCCTTATGGTGCAGGCATTGGTGCCACCGAAACTGAATTAGGTTTCTGCCTGGGTCAGAATGCCGTCATTCAGGTATGCCCCGAAAAAGGAGTAGGCCGCATCTACAGCAAGGCCAAGTCGAGCGGCGCATGGTTCAATAGCAACGAGTACGCTTACGTCCTCAGTGCCTATTTCGAAAATGCGTCCTACGATACGCTGCAGGGCGTTGCCGGTGTCGAGGTGCTTGACAATCTCGGTCAGCATGTGCGCTATGAGATGGGCGACACCATCACCCTCTATCCCTATGCCACCTGGGATCGTCGCCACAACCATTACTTTTATGCGTGGACCAATACCTACGGCTACGGACAGGGACTGCCCGATGGCGACTATTCGGCTCGACTTTGCTTCGAGCAGTTCGGTGCCGACACGATAATCTGCGAAGTGCCTACTCATTATTTTAATACACCGAGACTCGACTTCTCCATCAAGGACGAACAAATTACCACCATCGCCAGTCATTCAGGCACCAATGTCATCGAAGGTCGCAACTTCAGCCTGCAAGGGCAAGAGCTTGCCGTCGGCAAGGAGTATGTCGCCACCATCGACCTCGACAATCATGGCAACGATCCTTTCAGCGGTATCATCTCCCTCGAAATCATCACCCCCGATGGGAAAGGGACCAACATCCCCGATTGCGATTGTCCCGATCCGCACGTCTTCATTCCTGCGGGAGGCACCTACACCGCCAGGATTCCTTTCCTGATTTCCCAGGAAGGCGAATGGAGTGCGCGACTCTATGCCTACAATATCCCGATGGGCTATGAGATGGCAAATTGCCTCCTGGATACCCCCATCACCTTCTCGGCCAGATTCACTGAGGAGTCTCCCGCTTCAATCCACCTTGTCGAGGCTCCCAAACTTCTTACCGAACACTGTGAAGTCGATGGCGAGATTGAATTCCAGCTGATTGTCGATAACGAAGGCGGCAAGTTCTCCGACCTCTTGGGCATACGATTCTACACAAGCCAATCCACCGGCACACGACCCGCATTTACCATCGACAACGACATTGAAATAGCAATGAGCGCCCAGTCGGACACCGTCATCATCCGCGGATTGCTCTCCGAAGCCAAAGGTATGTGGAAGTATTATGCCCGTCCCTACTATCGCGACGCTTATGGCAACGAGCAACTCCTCAAGATCGTCGATGCCGATGGTGCATTAACTACACCTGCCCCCATCGAAGTGCGTGTCTATAATGCCTCAGGCATCGAAACCATCACCATCGACGATGCCCCCGTCATCCGTCACTACGACCTCTTCGGTCGACCCATACAAGAAGGCAAGGGAAAAATCGCCATAAGCCCAGGCCAAAAGGCAATCAGGAAATAACCCCTCTTCGCCCCCGTTCAGTATGTTGCGATGCCATCGCAACATTAATCACCTCCCCTCCCCTTGCTCCCCTTTACCGACATCCACACCCACATTCCCGGCCGTCCAGGATCCATCCTCTCGGTTCCAGCCGAGGAGGTGGGTGCTGTCGTTGATGCCAATCACAACAAGCCGCTCAACGAACAACAATATTTCAGCATCGAGCTCCATCCCTGGCATCTCACCGAAAGCAGCATCGCCACATTCCTCCATGCTGTGGAGCAATACCGCAACGATCCGCACTTCGTCGCCATCGGCGAATGTGGCCTCGATGGTCTCTGCTCCACGCCCCTCAGTCTGCAGCTCACCGCCTTTCGCACGGCACTCCAGTCCGCCCAGTCGCTGGGTAAACCCGTCATCATTCACTGTGTCAAGCTATGGAGTCAGGTCATGGCCGAAGCCAGGCCCTTTATGACATCAACAAAAGAGAGGAGTGAAACCACCCCTCCCCTTATCATTCACGGCTTCCGCAAAGGACCGCAGCTCGCCCGTCAGCTCCTCGATGCCGGCTTCTCCATCAGCATTGGCATACACCATCATCCCGACATCCTCTCCATCATTCCGCCCCACCGCCTCTATCACGAGACGGATGAGATGCCCACCTAAGGGATTCCAAGGGACATTAAGGGATTATAAGAGATATTAAATGACAATTATTTCTTGAGTTATCAAAAGACGTTAGTGACGTCCCCTAAAATCCCTTAATATCCCTTAATATCCCCAAATATCCCTACAATGTTACCTCCACCGGCTTAATAGTACCATCGGCATTGAATTCCATCTTGTCGATGCATACCTCACGGTTATAGCCAGCTGACCAGCCTTTCTTGACGGCATCGGGACGTGCAAAGCGGTGATAAAGGATATGCCACTGGTCAGTACCGGGTTCCTGAATCACCGAATGATGTCCTGTGCCAAAGATCTGAAGTCTGGGATTCTGCTTCAGCACCACCTGACGCTCCACTTGCGCCGGCTGCCCGTTGCGAACCCACTCCGTGGGTGAGTCGCTGATCAGATAACGCACCTGATAGAGCGCAGAGCGCGTGTCGTTCTCACTCCACATGAAGTAATAGAGGCCTTTGCGATAGAAGACGTAGGTGCCCTCGTTGTAGTGGAAATCCTGTTTCTTGTTCCTTGGGATGAGATAGCGGGTCGAACCTGGGACGATGCTCACCATGTCATCGGCAAGCTCCGAGCAGGCAAGGAACGAATTGCCCCAATAGAGATAATACTTGCCCGACTTCGGATCCATGAAGACATCGGGGTCAATCACCTGACCTGGCTCCGTGGTGTCCTCCCGTGTCAGCAGCGGACGACCCAACGCATCGCGGAACGGTCCGGCAGGATCGTCAGCCACAGCTACACCAATCTTGCCTTCGGCCACGAAGTAATAGTAATACTTGTAGCCCTTCACCTTCGTCTTCGAGCCATCGGCATAAACGGGCTTCTCAATGATACAGGGAGCCCAAGCACACTTGTCAGCCCAAGTCACATCCTTCTGGAGGTCAAGCATCACGCCTTCATCATGCCAGCGTTGCAGGTCGGACGAGGAAAAGACATGAAAGTCGTGATTCTGCCATTCCTCCTCACCATCGGTGGTAGGATAGAGATAGTAACGATGGTTCTTTTCGGAATAGAGGATCTCAGGATCGGCAAACAAGCCTGAGACGACAGGGTTGGCAACATTGGGGGCAAGGTGCAACGCCTCTTCGCCATCGCTCCAGTTCTGCAGTCGCTCATACTCCTCCTGGGTGAGGCGCAGGAACGAGCCATGCTGCGGACCGTTCACGCCCTCGATGTTGTGCGGATCGGAGAAGTTGCGCATATTCTTGTCGGCCTTGCAGATGCGGTAGTTCTTGGGATTGCTGCTGTACTCGATATAGCCGATACGCCAGCCTTCCTCGCCTGCAATCTGGAAAGCCGATACACCCTCGCACTTCTTGTTACCCTCGAAGTTGACATAGTCGGTATCGTCGGGCTCAGGCCATGGACCCATCAGTGAAGGTGATGCTGAAGTGAAAAGGCCTGGCTTACCGCCCTCCTTCTTGATCATAAGGTGATACTGCTGGTCGGAGTCGAGCCAGTTGATGTCGGCATCAATGGTGGCATAACCCCAATCGAGCAGCACACGAGGCTGTGTAAGACGGGTAAAAGTGCGGTCGGCATGGGAATAATACATTCGGTCGTAGCCCTCCTCGGGGCGGTTGAGCAGCGAATAGTAGATCATGTAGCCGCCCTTCGTGCCATCTGCCCAGCGGTAGTCGCCATCCCAGATGATCTGCGGTGCCCATACGCGGCAGATGGTGCTGAAATCCTTATAGGCGGGATTCGTCGTGTCGTCGCCATCGCAGAAAATCGAAAGGCCCTTGCGGAAATCGAACGACGTCGATTGCCAATGAATGAGGTCGTCGCTGGTGAGCAGGTCGATGCCGAAGTTCTCCCACTCGCCGCCTTTGTTCAACCGTTTGGTCATCGAATTGTTCATGTCAGTGGTCACCATCAGATAGCCTGAGCCATCAATCTTGCGGCAAATATACGCATCGCGCGTACCACCTTCAATCTTGGCCATCTCGAAGGCAGAGAAGATGGAGTCGCCGCAGAGCAGGTCGTGGTAATGCAGTCCGTCGCGCGAAAGGGCGTAAGCAGTCCACTGCCCATGATCCGACATGTGGCAATAAAGATATCCGTAGTCACCCATCTGCAGATTGCCGCGCTGCTGTGGCTCCTGACTGCATGATGTGGTCATGACACCGAGAAAAAGAATTGGAAGAAGATGTTTCATTGTATAATAGGATTGTTGGTTATTTGCTATAGGTTTTGAGTGCAAAGATAAGGAATAATTCTGAATGCTCCAAAAATAATTTCGCAAAAAGATTATTTGGCAAATAATAATTGTATTATTAGTCCTTTGTCACGATAATTTCATGAAAAATTCAGTTTTACCTTTATTTATTTTGATTACTCACGGAATTGTTGTATCTTTGCGCCATTGTATGATTAAAAAGTCATATATAAAATATGTATAGATACCTATAATCCAGAGACCAATGATTTCCCGCGCTATTGGTACCATCGCGCTGCTTTGTGTCAGCAATACGTTCATGACGTTTGCCTGGTACGGCAATCTGAAAATGCAGCAGATTCATCCGCAAATCAAGGACTGGCCCCTCATCCTGATCATCCTCATGTCGTGGGGCATCGCCTTCTTTGAGTATTCCTTCATGGTTCCTGCCAACCGCATAGGTTCGCAAATCAACGGAGGCCCCTTCTCGTTGATGCAGCTCAAGGTCATCCAGGAAGGCATCTCGCTCATCATCTTCACCCTCATCGTGGCCCTCGTCTTCAAGGGCGAACCCATCCACTGGAACCACATCGCAGCCTTCGCCTGCATCGTCCTCGCCGTCTTCTTCGCATTTCTAAAGTAAATCTATTATTATCACGAATTAGCGAATTTGAAAATTATTATTTCTATTCCCTACTTCAAAATTCTATAATTCTATAATTCGTGATAAAAACTCATAATTCATGACCCCATTCCGCATCACCGTCAAAGTAGGCTCCAACGTCCTCACCCGTCCCGATGGCACGCTCGATGTCACCCGTATGTCGGCCATTGTCGATCAGGTGGCAGCCCTCCATCGTCAGGGCATACAGATCATTTTGGTGTCGTCGGGCGCCGTAGCCAGCGGACGCAGCGAACTCAAAGGCCGCCTCTCCACCGACCGGCTCGACACCGTCGATCAGCGCCAGCTCTACTCCGCCGTAGGTCAGGCCAAACTCATCAACAAATACTACGAACTCTTCCGCGACCACAGCATCGCTTGCGGACAGGTACTCACCACCAAGGAGTCGTTCGGCTCGCGCGGCCATTACCTCAACCAGAAGAACTGCATGGAGGTGATGCTACAGGAAGGCGTGGTACCCATCGTCAACGAGAACGACACCATCTCAGTCACCGAACTGATGTTCACCGACAACGACGAACTCTCGGGTCTCATCGCCACCATGATGTCGGCCGACCTGCTCATCCTGCTTAGCAACATCGACGGCATCTTCACGGGCAATCCCTCCGACCCCGACGCGCAGCTTATCCCCATCATCAGCGACGATGCCGACATCAGCCAATACATTCAGACCAGCCGTTCGAGTTTCGGACGCGGCGGCATGGTCACCAAGCAACGCATCGCACGCAAGGTAGCCGCCGAAGGCATCGAGGTCATCATCTCCAACGGCAAGCGCCCGGGCGTGTTGCTCGAACTCGTCCACGTCAATCCCGTGACTGGTCGCAACGAGATTGCGCCCGAAGTGCGTTGCACACGCTTCGTGGCCGACAAGCACGAAGCCTCGAATGTCAAGAAGTGGATTGCCCACTCCGAGGATTTCTCCAAAGGTGCCATCTACCTCAACGAAGGTGCCGTCCGTGCCCTCCACGGCGAAATGGCTGCCTCCATCCTCCCCGTGGGTGTCACCCGTGTGGAAGGCACATTTGAGGCCGACGACATCGTCCGCATCCTCGCCGACACCGATGGCAGTCGTCTCGGTGTAGGCAAAATCAGCTGCTCCTCCGAACGCGCTCAGAAGCTCCTCGGAAAGAAAGGCCAGAAGCCCCTCGTCCACTACGATTACCTTTGGTTGGAGTAGGCCTCTAGAGCTTCTAGTTTTTCTAGTGCATCTAGATCATCTAGAGCCAATAAAGGCGCACCACTTTTCAGTGATGCGCCTTATCTTTGCAAAAAGCGGGATGCCTTACTCAGCAGCAGCCTCCTCAGCTACGACCTTCATAGGAATCTCAACGCTAACCTCACGGTGGAGCTTGGCAACAGCGACATATTCGCCGAGAACCTTGATGTTGTCGAGCACAATCTGCTTCTTCTCAACGTTAGCACCCTTGGCTGCGAGAGCCTCGGCTACCTGAGCATTGCTTACCGAGCCATAAATCTTGCCCTCTTCGGATGCCTTCACGGCAAACTCCAGAGCACCAGCAGCCTTCACTGCCTCAGCAAGAGCCTCGGCATCAGCCTTGATCTTGGCCATCTTCTGTGCCTGCTGCTTCTGCTTCTCAGCGAGCTGCTTCAGGGCAGACTCAGTAGCAAGAATAGCCTTCTTGGTGGGGAGAAGGAAGTTGCGGGCATAGCCGTTCTTAACCTCTACAACGTCGTCCTTATAACCAAGGTTCTGGACGTCTTCAATCAGAATAATCTTCATAATCAGTCTAAAGTTTTACTTGGTTAATAATTACTTCAAAAGGTCGGTTACGTATGGAAGCAGCGCAATCTGACGGGCACGCTTAACAGCGGTAGCCACGCGACGCTGGAACTTCAAAGAGGTACCGGTGATGCGACGGGGAAGAATCTTACCCTGCTCGTTGAGGAACTTCTTGAGGAACTCGGGATCCTTGTAGTCGATGTACTTGATGCCGCTCTTCTTGAAACGGCAATACTTCTTCTTCTTGACGTCAACAGATACTGGGGTCAAGTAACGGATTTCAGTAGTCTCTGCCATAATTATGCCTCCTCTGTTTTAGGTGCCTTGAGTGAACGACGCTTTGCAGCATACTCTGCAGCGTACTTGTCATTCTTGACAGTGATGAAACGGATCACGCGATCCTGACGACGGAAATAAGTCTCAAGTTTCTTGACGATGGTACCTTCGCCATCGAACTCCAGCAGGAAGTAAAAGCCGGTAGATTTCTTCTCGATTGGATAAGCGAGCTTCTTCATACCCCAAGCCTCCTCGTTGATAATGGCAGCGCCATTCTTTTCGAGTTCAGCCTTTACAGCTTCTACCGTTTCCTTTACCTGAGCATCAGATAAAACGGGAGTCAAAATGAAAACGGTTTCGTAATGATTCATTTGTTTGAACCTTTAAGTTGTAAATTTTGATGGTTATTAAATAATGTGTCCCGTGCCGCCATCCGCAGATTTTGGCCGAAACGCGGGTGCAAAGGTATAAAAATTCATCGTATGTCGGTCTCCCTTCCCCCATCTTTTTCAAATAAAAATGCCGAATTGCCTCCCTAATTCACTTTTTGACAATTCGACATGCTAAACCATTCCTCCCAACAGCCCGCTTCCTGCACGAAAACAACAAATTCTCCATTTCGCAAATACTCAAAAAAACGGGGAAAATTTGGAAACAAGAATCTTTTTGCATATCTTTGCAGCGCTCATTTCGACATATCGAAAACAAAAATGAATTATAACATCTAAAACTCGAAAAGCTGAGACAAAAAAGTTTTCGTTGATTTCGATGTTTTCGTAGTTTTCGG
>CAJOLH010000012.1 GCA_905235375.1 uncultured Bacteroidales bacterium | reverse complement strand
AGTGCGCAAGCAAAATCTGTGTGGATCTGTGTGAATCTGTGTGCCCTTATTCGGACATTCATCCGTTCAATCCCCATGATCCGTGATCCAATTTTCGTCCTTTTTCGTTTTTTCGTCCTTTTTCGGAATAACATCCATCGTATTCTAAGGTTCCGAAAACTACGGAAACATCGAAATCAACGAAAACTTTATTGCCTCGGGTTTTAGATGTTTTATTTTAGAGGTCGCTTCGCAAAAAATTAACAAAATAATTAATTTGAAAATTTTCAGATTTAATTTTCTTATAATTTTGAGCGTAGCGACCATAATATTACTTGCTTTTGTTTTCGATATATCGAAATGTGCGCTGCAAAGATACTTATTTTTAAATAAATAACAAAACTATTTGCCAATTTTATGAGGGAATAATTGCATTTTCTGCCAATTTTATGAGGGAATAATTGCATTTTCTGCCAATTTTATGAGGGAATAATTCCGATTCCTGCCAATTTTATGAGGGAATGACCAGCTATAGATGGACTGCGCTCAATTACAAAATAAAACAAAAGGGAGGATGGTGACATAAAAGTATAGCAAAACGTATAAACGCCATTTACTACGGGAAATGGAACGTCAACGTCCCTACGCGTTCCATCTGCTACTGGAAACGGAACGTCAACGTCCCTACGCGTTCCATTTGCTACGGGAAATGGAGCGTCAACGTCCCTACACGTTCCATTTGCTACAGGAAATGGAGCGTCAACGTCCCTACACGTTCCATTTGCTACGAGAAATGGAGCGTCAACGTCCCTACGCGTCCCATTTGCTACGGGAAATGGAGCGTCAACGTCCCTACGCGTTCCATTTGCTGCGGGAAATGGAGCGTCAACGTCCCTACGCGTTCCATTTGCTACAGGAAATGGAGCGTCAACGTCCCTACGCGTTCCATTTGCTGCGGGAAATGGAGCGTCAACGTCCCTACGCGTTCCATTTACTACAGGAAATAGCACGTCTGCGGACGCAAACGTGCTATATACGAATGAGATGGGAAAATAGTCTTTATGACTGCTCTTTCTACGCAGTGATATTGTGCTCCTCGGAGTTGAAGCAAATGCCCACCTTGGTGATGGGGTGAGGTCTGAAGACTTCAGGGGATCAAAGCAGGGGCTTCAGACATTCGGCCATCTCGTCGGCAACCTCCTTGGCCTTTTGGGCAGCGACCTCGGCGAAATGTTCGGTGTGGTCGGCGTAGATGATGGCGCGGCTGGAGTTGACGATGAGGCCACATTGCTGGTTCATGCCATATTTGACCACCTCCTGAAGCGAGCCTCCCTGTGCACCGATGCCGGGAACGAGGAGGAATGAGTCGGGAGCAATGCGACGGATGTCCTCGAACATACGGCCCTGGGTAGCTCCTACGACGAACATGATCTGGTCCTCAGTGCCCCAGGTCTTGACGGTGCCGAGCACCTTCTCGAAGAGGCGTGTCGAAGTGCCATCAACGGTGGAAAGCTGGAAGTCGTGCGAACCCTTGTTGGAAGTGAGAGCAAGGCAAATGACCCATTTGCCCTCATAGCCGAGGAATGGTTTCAAGGAATCCTCACCCATGTAGGGAGCCACGGTGACCGCATCGACGTCGAGATGCTCGAAAAACGAGCGGGCATAGAGCGACGAAGTGTTGCCAATGTCGCCGCGTTTGGCATCGGCGATGATGAACTGATGAGGGTACTTTTCGCGAATGTAACGAACGGTCTGCTCGAAGGCAATCCATCCCTCCACGCCAAAGCACTCGTAGAAAGCGAGGTTGGGCTTGTAGGCGATGCAATAGGGTTCGGTGGCATCGATGATGGCCTTGTTGAACGCGAAGATGGCCTCCTGTGCAGGCAGTGACTGCAGGTGCTCGGGAATCTTCTTGATGTCGGTGTCGAGACCTACGCAAAGGAAGGTCTTTTTTTGCTTGATTTGTTCGAAAAGTTGGGAACGAGTCATGTTTGTGGGTGTTATAAAAGTTTCTGAATAATCGGTAACATAGTCCAATACGCTATTTCTGGATAAACCAGGGAATGCGCTGAACCTTGTAGTCGAGATGCCAGTAGCTGTCGAAATAAGGGAGCCAGTCCTTGATGAGGACAGATTGCCCAATCTGCAGGGCATAAAGGCGGGTGCCTTCGTCCTGAAGTTGATTCAATTGAACCAGCAGGGGCCTATCGACCAATGGGAACTTGAAGTCGGAAATCAACAGCAGGTCGGCACTACCATAACGCGGATTGCTGCCAATGAGCCGAAAGGCGGCTTGCAGCATCTCGGTACCATCGGTTGAACCTCCACACTGCTGACGCATATAGTCGAGCAAGGATGTGCGATTGGCACGGACGTCGAAGGTCTTGGCCTTGTCGGAAAATGTGATGAGCAGCAGGTCGCGCTTCTGTGCCAAAGCAATCTGCAGCAGCTTGATGACAAGACTGTGGGCGATGCGTTCGGGAGGGCCCTGCATCGACCCGCTCGTGTCCATGCACACAATCATCGGTCCCTTCTGCCGTGCCCGCGCCACCTGCACCTTCTGCGCCTTCTTCATTAGGTTCGACTTGAAAAGGAAGGTCTGCAAACGACGTGTGGCATAGCGATAGGCAAAGAGTCCCGACAGTTCCTCATCAGCCATGGTCGCCATTTCGATAGGCAGCAAGGCGCTGAGGTCATTGCCCACCGAGATGCCCTCGATGTCGGAGGGCGACGAATGTTCCATCCTGTACGTACTGCCGCTGCCTACCGGCACACGTTCCGGGCCTTCGTTGTCGGCGATACGGCCCACGCGCCTCGCCACATCAAGCAGGATGGGGTATTGCTTCTGCAAAGCCACAATGGGACGAATGCGCTCGAAGCTGACCGTGTTCCAGATGGTGCCCATGAGTGCCCAGCATTGGGCGAACTCATCAAGGGTCACCTTGTGCTGGCTGACGTAGGGAGGAATGACGCTCAAGTACTTGTCGAGCAGTTTCTGTTGCTGCGGCAAATGTTCGCGAACATAGTCGGCACGCAACTGCGACAGCTCGTAAGGATCGTCCACCCCACGCATCTGCATAAAGCGAAGGCGGGCTTCGACAGCATCGTCGAAAGCCTGCTCCAAATCGGTGCAAATCAGCTCTTCGAGCGCATCGAGCACCTTATGCGGGAGGGTCAGATAGGACATAGACAGATATCAAGGGAGACAGCCATGCATGGCTGTCAATAAAACAAACGGACAAGCACGGGCTTACTCGTCATACAGCAGTTTGCGAACATCAGCACGGAGCTGGGCAATCTGGCGCTTGAACGAGTCGAGCTGTGTGGCGATAATCTACCTGGGGACTGGAGAAAAGGTGACCGCGTATCTGCGCCGAGAGCATCACAGCCTGCTGGAACAGGGTATCGACTGCCGATTCACATTCCTCAAGGCTTGCGCAAACCCCCTTGATAGGCGGCTCAAGACCAGAGGTCTGCTGCAACTGCATCCCACGCGCTGCACGCCGCAAGGGATAGCGCGTCCCGTTGACATAAAGATTCATCGAGTCGCGGTAGAGATTGACGCGCTGGAGGTCGGCACTATACTCGCCCACATTGTCGGGATTGGTATAGGCACGAATGATGGTACGCCGAGGCTGGATGGGATCCTTGAACATCACACCACGCACAGCGGGCTCATCGGCACTGCGTGTGGGCAAAGCGCAATAGTCGGGCACGAAGATGAAGGTGTTCTGCAAGCCCTGACTCTCGACAAGCTGATAATAGAGACCATCGAACGTGATGAGGTCGTCGTCGCGATGATCGCCACGCTGACGCGCCTTCTCTCTCACCTGGCGCACAGCACGACTACGCAATGCCCGCGACACCTGACGCTGCAACGTGTCGAGCCGCGTAAGATAGGGCTGGAAGATAGCATCCGCCACGAGCCTGCCAATCGACGGGATTTCGTCGGGTTCGTTCCAAAGGCAATGGATGGCAAGCTGCAGGTCGGAAGCGTTCACCTCGTCGCGATCGTGCACAAAAGCCGAGGCGCACATCAGGTGGACAATCTTCTTCCAGCGGCGATCGCTGACATAGATGTTGCGATGCACATCCTGCCCTTCGATGGCGACATCCTTGAGCCCCTGACGAATGAAAGTGATGGCCTGTAGCACTTCACGCGGTACCTTGATGCAGGAAACCTGCTGAAGCCACTCGGCGTATTCCTCTTCGCCGATGGCATCGCTGACAGGCTTCAATTCCTGCCCGACATTGCCAGCAGGATTGACCATCTGGTAGAAAGCCTCCTCGTTTTGGATAGGTTGGCTGACAAGGCGAATCAGGAAGCGGTCCCACAATGCTTCAAGTCCTTCGCCCTGCACTGGCAGTTCGTTCGAAGCACCAATAAGCAGCTTGAGCGGGAGGTGCAGGAGCTGGTTGCCGTTGAGATAGACCTTCTCGTTGATGACCGTAAGCAGCGTGTTCTGGATGGCAGGACCCGCCTTCCAGATTTCGTCAAGAAAGACCACATCGGCCGTCGGCAGGTAGCCATCGACACAGCGCTGATAGACATCGTCCATCTTGAGACGCTGGATGCTGACGGGACCGAAGATCTCGTCAGGCGTGGAGAAGCGCGACATCAAATATTCAAAGGAACGGGCACGTGCGAAGGCAAGCTTGAGTCGACGCGACACCATGCTCTTCGCCACCCCTGGAGGGCCAAGCAGAATGACACTCTCGCCAGCAATGGCTGCCAGCAACGAAAGGGCAAGTTCGGCATCCTTCTCATAGACGCCCTCCCCTATCTGTCGAAGAATGGACTGGATGCGGGTTTTCATAGCAAACTTGGATGAGTTTAAAAACACGATGACCGTCGCAGAGGAGAAACCTCGTTGACAGTCATTGTTTATCCTCAAAAAGGGATCTTGGTGAATCGTTAGCCAGACGAATTAGTTCATTGTGTCACCTACAGTGAGGTTCTTGCGACCCTTGGCACGACGGGATGCGAGAACGCGACGACCGTTCTTGGTGGCCATACGAGCGCGGAAACCATGCTTGTGGAGACGGCGATGATTGTGAGGCTGGAATGTCATCTTCATAGTTGTAACTCTTTTATAATGTTTTTAATTGTTTGCCTGTTTTAGGGACTGTATTGCCAAATAGCGGGTGCAAAAGTAGGTAAAATTATTCAATTTACCAAATTATTTAATGATTTTCTTCAAATATTTTTGTTTTTCTCAATGTTTTTCTCTATCTTTGCACCCGCAAGATGGCAAAATAGTGCGATTTTCGTGTGCCACTTGCCTCCAATCTGCACTCTTTGGACAATCTAAATAATAACTTAATAAACCAGAATACAACTATGGCAATCAAGTCACAGGACATTAAGAATGGCACCGTCATCCGTATCGATGGCAAGCTTCAGGTAGTAGTTTCGTTCCTTCACGTTAAGCCCGGCAAAGGCAACACCTTCATGCGCACCAAGCTGAAGGATGTCGTTTCGGGTTATGTCACCGAGCGTCGCTTCAACATCGGCGAAGTGCTTGAGGACGTTCGCGTTGAGCATCGCCCCTATCAGTTCCTTTACATGGACGGCGACGACGCTGTCTTCATGAACCAGGAGACCTTCGACCAGGTAACCATCGACAAGAAGATGATCATCGGCGAGGAGTACATGAAGGAAGGTGACATCGTTGAGGTCGTAAGCGACGCTTCCACCGAGACCATCCTCACCGCCGAAATGCCTGTCAAGACCGTTCTCCAGATCACTTACATGGAGCCAGGTGCAAAGGGCAACACCGCAACCAACACCCTCACCAAGGCTACTGTTGAGACCGGTGGTATCGTGCTCGTTCCTCTCTTCTGCAAGGAAGGCGACAAGATCGTGGTTGACACCCGCGATGGCTCGTATGTAGAGCGCGCCAAGGAATAATGACACATTTCTGAATAGTATGACAGTCAAGGATTGGGCCCTCGAGGACCGTCCGCGCGAAAAGATGATGGCCAATGGCGAGGAGTCCCTTACGGATGCTGAGCTGTTGGCCATCCTCATTAATACGGGACAGAGAGGCCGCACCGTGCTCGACATTGCACGCGACGTGCTGGCACAATGTCACGGAGACCTCGAGAAACTGCATTTCGCCCTCATACCCAGTGAAGACGGGAGCAACCACGAAGTGCTGAAAGGCATCGGCCCTGCCAAGGCATGCACCATTCGTGCAGCTCTCGAACTCGGGCGGCGCATGGAACACCAGCGACAAATCAATCTTCTGAATGCACAGATCGTGAGTGGAAGCGACACCATCTTTGCGCAGTTCGACAAACAGATGTCTCTACTCGACCATGAGGAACTTTGGGCACTCTATATGTCGAAGAACGGCAAGATTCTTGCACGTGAAGAGATCGGAGTGGGAGGCACCGACAGTGCAAGTGCCGACATCAAGAAGATTGTACGTCCCGCCCTGCAATACATGGCCTCGAACGTGGCGCTTTGCCACAATCATCCCCACAGTGCCTGTCGTCCAAGTCGTGCCGACCGTCAGATGACGGCAACGGCACAGCAGGCCCTCGCCCTCTTCGGAGTTCGCCTGCTCGACCACATCATCATTGCCGACAGCCAATACTACTCGTTCCGCGACAACGGGGATCTTTAGCCTTTACGATACACATATAAAAAAGTATGCCAGCAAGTCGATTGACCTGCTGGCTTTTTATTCAAGGATATTACTTGTGGGGAAAACTACTCCGCTTTAAGCCTAACGACACGTATTCCTCGGCAATTTTTGGCTCCGACTGCATAGTCCTGCAACGATAATTCGCTCACAACAACTTTGCCCTGGGCAGAACTTGCATGAAGCAGTCGTGGCATCTTGGTGCCCTCAGGCTTCCATACGAAACCGACATGCTGGATGTCAAGTCCCATGGTGCTGGTGACGAAAGCCACGATGTCGCCATGCTGTAGCTGGTCGTAGCACTTGAAGATCTGTGCCGATGGAACGTAATAAGTGAAGCGCGCGCTCAGGTAGTTCTCTACCTCACGCACATCCATCTTCAGCTTCTGGCTTTGCTGCAACTGCGGATAGTAACGCGTGTTGGCGCTCATGAAGTTGATGGCCTTCTGCTGCTGGATGGCACCTGAAAGCGAAGGCGTGACTTCAGTCATGAGGCCCTGCTCCTCGCCATTGAGGATCCAATCGGAGAAATAATGGTTGCGCGAGGCATAGTTGCCGCGCTTTCCATCGCGATAGCGCAAAGCCTGCACAAAGCGTCGGAGGATGGAGTCTCCCTCATAAGTGATCGTGGTTCGACCCAGCACAGCAGCGCTGACGTATTCCACGAAAGTGGTGCAATCGACCGAATCGAGGTTGATGACGAGCGGCTCGACAAACTTCTCGAGATCGGCAGGCAGCGGATTGGGTTCGAGGGTTCCACCCACATAGCGTGCTTCACGTCCACGGCTTGCATTGTAATCGTAGAACGACTGCACAACCTGGTCGAATGTGACGGCACGCACATTCGAGTTCCATTGGTTGGCCGAAGTGTGCATCACATTCTGGAGAGTCACCTTGGCAGCATCGGCATCGGTGAGCTGACGAGCCCACGCCACTCGCTTCGAGATGCCCGCACCTTCACCCGTATTGCGATACTCGGCATAACGTGCCGTCAGTTCGCGCGAAGGATCGCTCCAGTTGTGCCAACCTGCCTCGCGGATGACAGCCGGAAGCTCACATTCCATGAAGATGACGTTGGCCCAATTACGCCACGGACGACCCAGATAAACACTATTCACCTTGGAATCGGCTGTGACCTTGCAATGCTTGAAGACATAGCCGTATGGATTCTCGGCAGGAGTAGAGGCTGCGGTAAGATAGCCGTCACCGATGGAACGAATCTCGCAATCCTCGAACCACACGGTGGCAGGGCCAAAGATGAAATCGACAGTACCATCGATATAGCAGCCATAGAAGATCTGACGCGAACGTGCATTGCCGGTGAAAACCGTGTCCTGAAAGCCGTGAATGTGACAGTTGCGGAACACCGAACGATCGGCCTCGCAATGCACGGTGACAGCCTGTCCCACCTTGGCGGCATTCGAACGTGTCTGCCACCAATCGGGGTTGTAATGCGTCATGGCATCGTTGACGATGGTCATGTTCTCGCACTCGAACCCTTCGCCCAACACGAGCAAGGTGTAACTCTCGAAGGTGCCTGTGCGATGTCCACGGTCGCTGCCCTGGGTGAGATGATTGTCATGCCCCATGGCATCGGCCACCGAACCGAGCACTACGCCCTCGAAGCGACCGGTGTGCTGAAGGTTGGCATGGTCGTGCCAAACGAGGATGCACGAATCGCGATCCTCACCGATGAGTGAGATGTTGGTCTTGTAGGTAGGCACAATGACCTTCTCTTCGTAGATTCCCTTCCTAACGAGGATGCGCTGACGACCCTCGGGCTTGTAATCACGGATGGAGAGGATGGCATCCTGGATGGTAAGGTAATCGCCCGTACCATCCTTCGCAACAACGACGTCGAAGAGTTGTGCCTGCAGATTGCCTGCAACGGCAAGCAACATGAGCACGGAGAATAGTCTGGATAGTGTTTTCATATTCGTGGGAAAAGAATTCAAGAACTAAAATTACGACCCGACCAGAATTGCCGGGCCCTGGTTGGTCTCTATCATTTCGTGACCCAGCGTAACCTCCTGGCAGGTGTTGACCAAGGAAGGTTCGTATGGACGCTGGAGGCGGATATAGTTGTCGGTAAAACCATGCATCGGCGCAAAGGAACCATCCTTCAGCCGAGGCGGCTGCTCCCAAAGGACTTTCAGCGAATGACCCATCTGCTGACGATAGAAGTCGCGCAGCTTCTGATCGCTGAGTGCCACAAGTCGGGCTGTCCGCTCATGCCGTTCGGGCATCGGCACAATGGGCTGTATCTTCAATGCTTGTGTTCCCGAACGCTCGCTGTAGGTAAACGGATGGAGCTGGCTGACCGGAAGCGACCGGATGAAAGAATACCCCTGTTCGAAAAGCTCGCTTGTCTCGCCTCGCATACCTGCCATCACATCGACACCGATGAACGCATGGGGCAAGGCTGTTCGGATAAGCTCGACCTTATGGGCGAAAAGGCTGGTGTCATAACGCCGGCGCATCAGGCGCAGGACTGCATCCGTTCCTGCCTGCAGCGGGATGTGGAAATGTGGTGCAAAGCGACGGCTCTCGTTTGCAATCCAATGCAGCATCTCGTCGGTGAGCAGATTGGGCTCAATGCTTCCTATGCGGTAGCGTTCCACTCCTTCTACCCCATCGAGCGCACGACAGAGGTCGAAGAAACTTTCCCCCGTGGAACGTCCGAAATCACCGATATTGACACCCGTGAGCACAATCTCCTTGCCCCCCTTGGCAACCACGTCGCGTGCCATGGCGACAAGCTCGGCTATCGTGGCATTGCGGCTGCGTCCGCGTGCCAAAGGAATCGTGCAATAGGTGCAGAAATAATCGCATCCATCCTGCACCTTGAGGAAATGACGCGTGCGGTCGTCAGCCGAACAACCTCCATGGAAGGTCTGAATGTCCTTGTATTGGGTACAATAGACCAGCGGCTCGTCGCGTTTCGTGAGGTCGCCCAGCAGCGCGAGGATATTGTCGCCCTTGTATTCGGTGCCTACGATGACATCGATGCCCTTCACACGCTCGGCCAGTTGCCGGGGTTCAATCTGCGCGTAGCATCCCGTCACGACTACGTAGGCCGAAGGATGTTCGCTCACCAGCTTGTTGATCTGCTGGCGGCTCTTGGCCGTAGCCTGTTCGGTGACGGCGCAAGTGTTGACCACCACAAGGTCGGCCTGCTCTCCGCTTTTGGGGCCAATCTTCTCAAAGCCAAGCTGCTGCAGGCGATAGGCCAACGTGGATGTTTCAGCAAAGTTCAGGCGACAGCCAAGCGTATAATAGGCAACCCTTTTCACAGGCAAAGCGAACGAATCAGATGACGATATTCCTGCTGCTCGAATTGCTGGGTGAAGACATCACGTCCCAACTCGTGACGAAGTTCCTCGTAGGTCCAGAAACGCCCCTCATCGACCTCCTCGCTATTGGGCACTATGCGACCGTTATAGACAATGTGAAACGATGTGACCAGTTCGCGCTCACGCTCCGACTCCCATATATACTGGAAAAGGTAACGCGGTTCGGTGCGGAAACGCAGCCCAAGCTCCTCATGAGCCTCACGCCGCACGGCCTCCTCAAGACATTCGCCGAAGCTGACGTGGCCTCCCACAGCCGTGTCCCAACGGCCAGGCGCAATGTCCTTGATCATCGAACGCTTTTGCAGATATATGCGCCCTTGCAGGTCGGTAATATGCAGATGCACAACGGGATGGAGAGCCATCGAACCACCATGGAAATAAGTTCGGCTGGCACGGCCCATGACGTTCCCATCTTCATCGATTAGTGGAAACATCTCAATCTTGTCCTTCTTGTCAGGATAATGCAAGTCAATCATACTATACTAAATAATGACGTATCAAAAAACAATGGTGCAAAGATAATGACTTTCGGCGAACATTCCAAATTTTGGGTGTCTATTTTTCAGAAAAATATTTTATTCAGTAATTTTGCCACGAAAATTTGGATATTCGATGAAAAGTATGTATCTTTGCACCCCAAATAGTCGCACCCATCTATTTCAACATTATAGTATGATTCTACCCAATCCGTTTACCCGACGAAGCAACAGCGAGGATGCCAACACCATTCTCGAATACGCCATCGACTGGGCCATGCAAGCCGGCAAGTTGCAAATGGAAAAGTTCCGCAGCAGGCATCTTGGCATCGAGACCAAGAGCTCCATGCACGACCTGGTAACCGATGTTGACAAGGCGTGCGAGAAACTGCTCATCGAACGCATCACCTCCATCTATCCCAACCATAGTATCTTAGGCGAAGAAACAGGACTGCATCAGAAACCTAACAGCGACTGGGAATGGGTGGTCGATCCGCTGGACGGCACCAACAACTATTCGCAGGGCCTGCCCATCTTCTGCGTCAGCATCGGCGTGAGGTACAAGGGTGAAACCGTTGCAGGCGTGGTCTATGCTCCAAAGATGGACGACCTCTTCACCGCCGTCCGAGGCGAAGGCGCCCAGTGGAACGGACGCCGCATCCGTGTGAGCCGCAAGACGCAGCTCGACCAGTGCATCCTTGCCACCGGATTCCCCTACGACAAGGGAACCGTGGGCAGCGACAAGAACAATCTCGACAACATCTGCCGGATGTTGCCCCAGCTGCGTGGTCTGCGTCGCATGGGTGCAGCCGCCTACGACCTCTGCTGTGTGGCTGCCGGTATGCTCGACGGCTACTGGGAACTCAACATCAAGCCGTGGGACTGCTGTGCCGGGCAGCTCATCATCGAAGAGGCAGGCGGTGTGGTGCGCAGCATTCGCGAAGACCGCAATGTGTCAATAGCTGCCGGCAACGAGGCCCTCGTGAGCCTGATATTGCAGAACGTAAAGTAACAAATTCAGTTATACATTATCTATATTATATATGGAAAAGAAACCCATCGTCCTGAGTGGCATCCGCGCCACCGGACACCTGCACCTCGGAAACTACTATGGTGCACTTCGCAACTTTGTCGAAATGCAGAACGACTACGATTGCCGCTACTTCATTGCCGACTATCACTCGCTGACCACTGCTCCCGACCCCACAGCACTCAATGCCAACATCCGCAGCATCCTCGCCGAGTATCTCGCTGCAGGAATGGATCCTGAAAAGTGCATGGTATATGTGCAGAGCGACGTGCCCGAAACCTGCGAATTCTACACCCTGCTCAATATGCATGCCTATCTGGGCGAACTCGAAAAGACCGTAGCTTTCAAGGACAAGGCACGCAAGAACCCCAATAACGTCAATGCCGGCCTGCTCACCTACCCCGTACTCATGGCTGCCGACATCCTGCAGCACAAGGCGCATTATGTGCCCGTAGGCAAGGATCAGCTGCAGCACCTTGAGATGGCTCGCAACTTTGCCGTGCGCTTCAACCACTACTACAAGGTGGATTTCCTCGTCGAGCCGCATCCCTACGAGGCAAAGGGCGAACCCATCAAGATTCCCGGTCTCGACGGCAGTGGAAAGATGGGAAAGAGCGAAGGCAACTGCATCTATATCAACGACGATGACAAGACCGTCATCAAGAAGTTCAAGAAGGCAGTCACCGATATGACTCCCACCGAGCCCAACTCCGAGATGAGCGAACCTATCAAGAACCTCTTCTACTTCCTCAAGCTCACCAGCACACAGGAAGTCTATGACCAGTTCCTGACAGCCTGGAACGACTGCTCGATTCGCTACGGCGACCTCAAGATGCAGATTGCCGAAGACGTGCTCAAGGTGACACGCCCCATCCGCGAGCGCTACGAAGAGCTCTATGCCGACACCGACTACCTCAACAAGGTACGCCGCATGGGTGCCGAGAAGGTGCGCCCCATCGTGCATGAAATCACCAGCCAGATGCGCGAAATCATGGGCATCCGCATGTTCTAAATTATAGGTATATGCACATCCGACAGAAACTGTTCTTCCTGAATCACAGTTATAACACGGCATTCTTCTTCAGCCTGCTGTGCTATATGCTGTCGATGTGCTTCGTCAGTGCGCGAGCCGACAATCTGGAGATCCACGGCTTCTTCCTCCTCTTGTTCGGCTGGATGTCGTTTGGGCTGAACGGACTCTTTCTTTGTTGGCTCGCCAACATCTTCTACGTCGTCAGTTCCTGCATAGTCATCCGCAAGGCGAAAAGCCTCTTCTGGCTTTCCTTCCCAATGCCTGTTCTGGGCATCCTGTTACTTTTCTACGAAACGATTCCCGACCTCGAGACAGGTCACGATGCTCAGCTGACCCTATCAACGGGCTATTGGCTTTGGTATGCAGCACTCCTGCTGATGACCCTTGCCTGCATTCTTCTTCGTGTGCGAAATGCACGAAAGGAGCCGGAATATTCCCGTCGGTTCGCAATGTAATGTAACGCCCTGACCACGGAAAAACAAACCGCGAGCAAGGGCAAAGCTAAAAAGTACAATCAACTCCATAACGAAAAAAACGACCAGAGCAGCAAATGATTTGCCTCTGGTCGTTTTCTTTTTATCTCTGACGCAGGTCTTACTTGCTGGCCTGATAATAAGGGGTATTATAGGTCAGGCGAATGCCTGTCTCGGTGCGCGAAAGGAGAAGTGTTGTGCCGTCGTCGTCAACTTCGTAAAGATAACCTGCCTCGGTGTTCGACACCTGATGATAGATGATGTTGAGGAGCTGGGCATTCTCGATGAAAGCATTGGCACTGGCATTGGGAATATCGACGAAGAGCTGACCGATGTGATTCTTCTCGGTTACGTTGGCAAGATTGAACGACAGATTGATCTTGGTGCCCTGGCAGAGACCTGTGAGCACGTTGGGATTCTCAATAGTGGCTACATAGTTCTTCTTCGAAATAGCACGGGTGATGTCACCTACGGTACCATTGAGGTCGATGCCATCGAACTTGAAGGCATAAGTATTGATGCAGGCCACGAAAGCGAGCAAAAGAAGTGTAAGCTTTTTCATTTTTAGTAATGTTGATTAGTTGTTATGATTTGTTAAAAACGGGTGCAAAGATAAGGAATCCTTAACAATTAAACCAAATAAATTGAAAAATTGCTAAAAATTCCTTCCCTTTATCCTGCATTTGCAGCGTGAAGATGTCAAATCGGTCACGATTTTGGAACAAATATGTCCCCAAACGACCCATCAATAGATGCGCTGGCGCAATTCCTGCACGCGCTCGTCGGTGATATAATCGTCAAACTCGGTGCGCTTGTCGATGATACCCTTGGGGCCAAGTTCGATCACGCGGTTGCACACTGTCTGAATGAACTCGTGGTCATGGCTCGACATGAGAATCACGCCACGGAAGGTCTGCAGATTGTTGTTGAATGCCTGGATCGACTCAAGGTCGAGGTGGTTGGTCGGCGAGTCGAGAATCAGCGTATTGGCATTCTTCATCATCATGCGTGCTATCATGCAGCGAATCTTCTCGCCACCCGAAAGCACGCTGGCCTTCTTCAGCACCTCCTCTTCGCGGAAAAGCATACGACCGAGGAAGCCCTTGATGTAGATTTCCGAGGTGTCGCTCGAGAACTGGCTGAGCCAATCCACCATGTTGAGGTCGGTATTGAAGAACGAGCTGTTGTCGAGTGGCAGATAGGCAGTGGTGATGGTTTGTCCCCAGTTGTAGGTGCCCTCGTGGTCCTCGTCCAGGCCATTGATAATCTCGAACAGTGCAGTCATTGCACGCGGGTCGTGCGAGAGGAAAGCCACCTTGTCGCCCGGCTCAATCTGGAAGTTGACATCCTCGAAGAGCCTGCTGCCCTCCACGGTCTTGCCCAGCCCATGAACCTCAAGCACCTTGTTGCCCACCTCGCGTTCGGGCGTGAAGATGATGCCTGGATAGCGGCGTGTCGAAGGCTGGATCTCCTCGATGTTGAGTTTCTCGAGCATCTTCTTGCGGCTGGTGGTCTGCTTCGACTTGGCGACATTGGCCGAAAAGCGGCGAATAAACTCCAGCAGTTCCTTCTTCTTCTCCTCGGCCTTCTTGTTGGCCATCTGCTGCTGCTTCAGTGCCAGCTGCGACGACTCGTACCAGAAACTGTAGTTGCCGGCAAAGAGCGTACACTTCTTGAAGTCGATATCGACGGTGTGGGTACAAACCGAGTCGAGGAAGTGGCGATCGTGGCTCACCACAAGCACCGTGTGCTCGAAGCCCTGCAGGTAATTCTCAAGCCACATCACGGTGTCGAGGTCGAGGTCGTTGGTAGGCTCGTCGAGCAGCAGGTTGTCGGGATTGCCGAACAGTGCCTTCGCCAGCATCACGCGCACCTTCTGCTTCGCCGAAATGTCGCTCATCATCATATAGTGGAGTTCTTCCTTGATGCCAAGGCCGGAAAGCAAGGCAGCTGCATCCGACTCGGCATTCCAGCCGTCCATCTCGGCAAACTTCTCTTCGAGTTCGGCGGCACGCATACCATCCTCCTCGCTCATCTCGGGCTTTTCGTAGATGGCATTCTTCTCCTCCATGATGTCGTAGAGCACCGTATTGCCGCGCAGGACGGTATCGAGCACGGTGTATTGGTCATACTTGTTGTGGTCCTGCTCCAACACACTCAAACGCTCGCCCGGCCCCATCTCGTAATTGCCGCGTGTCGGGTCGAGCTCGCCGCTCAAGACACGCAGGAAAGTGGATTTGCCAGCACCATTGGCACCGATGATTCCGTAGCAATTGCCCGGTGTGAACTTCAGATTGACGTCCTGAAAGAGGATTCTCTTTCCAAATTGTACTTGTAGATTGTTTACTGTAATCACGTTTATTTAATTTTAATGTAGTTTGCTTGATTATCTCGGAATTCTCGGAGTATTTAGAGTATTCGGAGTATTCAGAATATTCGGGGTATTCAGAGTTCTCAAAGTATTCTGAGTACTCCGAAAGCCCTCAGAACCTCACCCCGAAGCTCACATTGAGCATTCGCCCGGTCAGGTAGTTGGGCACTGCGTAGGTCGGATTGCCCTGCGTCGAGCCATCGTTGCCGATCACGGTGACCCAATAGTAGGAATTGGTGTTGTCGATGTCCATCAGGTTGAAGATATCGACACCAAGGGTCATCTCCTTTACGTGGCTCCAGAAGCCACGATTCATGAACCGGTTGTGCTTGGCATCCCAGACGTGGGTGGCTCCCAAATCGACACGCTTGTAGGCAGGAGTGCGGAATATGCCTGCCTTCCTGCCACCCTGGGGACTGAAGAACGGCTGTCCGTCGTTGAAGACGCCACGCAGGAACACGCGCCAATCGTCATGCCCTGGATAGTAGTCGCTGAAGAAAAGACCGATGCCGTAGCGCTGCTCGGTAGGTCGGGCGGTCTTGAGTCCGTCGTAGGTCTCCTTGCTGTTCATCAGCGAAAGGCTGAGCCATGAGTCCGTTCCATCGACAAACTCGCCGAAGATCTTCGCGTCGATACCAGTGACGTATGCCGAACCCTTGTTCTCGCCCGCATAGCGAATCTGAACATTATCGACCATGTAAGGGATATAGTTCGAGATGCCTTTGTAATAGCCTTCTACGGTGAACTTGAACGGGCGGTCGTATGCCTTAAAGGTGTGGTCCAAGCCCAAGATGACCTGCCAGGAGCGCTGCGAACGGATGTCCTTGTTCATCTCCACCATCTGGTTGCCGTCCTCGTCGGTGTAGCTCAGGCGATACTCCTTGTAGAAGGGCGACTGGTAATAGAGGCCGGTGGCTAAGCGCGCCTGCTTGTTACGGTCTTTGCCGAACGTGTAGCGAAGCGATGCACGGGGCGACACGAGCAGTTCCTCGTTGAAGGTCCAATAGCTCAGGCGCACACCTCCCTGCAACAGGAAGCGGCCTCCCAAGGCATCCCATCCATAGGTGTCCTGCACGAATGCCGAAAGGCGTGTCGTCGTGGCATCGTAGGCAGAATGGAGGTTCTCGACCACACGAAGCTTGCCCGGGTCGCGCGGCAGGCTGTAGCCCACCGAGTCGCGGCGTTCCCATTCGGCAATCTTGTCGTCGATAGCCTCGCTCTGCACCGTCATGCCGTAGGTGAGCCGGTTGCGAGCAATCTGCGTGCTTCCCTTGAGCGACAGTGCCATCACCTTTGCCTTCAGATAGTTGCGCGCATGCTCCATATATCGCCCCACGCCGAGGCCAGCTTGACTCACCGAGGCCGCCTGATCCATCCAATATTCGCCCGAAATGTCGTAGGTGACCTCCTCGTCGGTCATGAACGCTGAGGCCATCAGTTGCAGGCGCGTGTTCCGAAGTCCGTTGTAACCCAATGTCAGGGCACCGAAGAAGGTGTCGAACTGGTCTTTCTCATGTCCGTCGAAATAGACCTTGAAGCTGTGTGTCTCCTCGTTGGTGCCGAAGGTCGTCTCGCGGCTCTCGGGGGTGAAACGATAGTCATTCACAGCAATGTTGCCGAGAAAGCTCATGCTCCACTTCTCGTCTTTGCCGAACGCCCAGGTAAGGAAGGTCTGGTAGTCGAAGAAGATTGGGTCGTATTCGCCTTGTGTATCCAGCGAGTTGAGTATCGTGGCATTGCGCTTGTAGCGCAGTCCATGCAGCTGCGTGAAACCGCCCAGACGCTGCCCCAGCGCAGCGCTGCCACCTGTCAGGCTGAGCGTCGCTTCGGCATCCATGGCTTCGGGTCGCCGGTAGGTGATGTCGAGCACCGAACTCATCTTGTCACCATATTCGCTCGAAAAGCCACCTGTCGAGAAATCCACGGCACCCACCATGGCAGGATTGATGAACGAGAGTCCCTCCTGCTGGCCGCTGGCGATGAGCTGCGGGCGATAGACCTCGATACCATTCACATAAACAAGGTTTTCGTCGAACGACCCGCCGCGCACATTGTATTGCGACGAAAGCTCGTTGTTCATGTTCACACCTGCTTGCGTGCCTATCAGGTCCTCGATGGCGTTGCCGCTGGTCGAACGCATATTGCGCACGTTCTCCACTTTGATGTGCTCTATGTTGCCGGGAGCTGTCTGCCGAGTGGTTGTCACCTCCACGTCCTGAAGCACCGACTGGTTGGGCTGCATCTGCACGTTCAGTTGCAATCGGCGTGCGTCTCTTTCGTTGGGCTGCACCGCACGGGTGTTCACCACCCTTTCCAAGCGCTTGTAGCCCAACGAGGTGAAGATGACGCGCAAAGTGTCCGAATCGGCCACCTGCAGCTCATATTCGCCCTTGAAGTTGGTCAGCGTGCCGATGCTGCCACGAAGAAGGCGCACATGAACAATGTCCATGGGCTGCCCCTGCTCGTTGGTCACCGTGCCATAGATACGCACCTGAGCACTCAGCCCAGGCATCGTCATCATGGCCCACACGACCATACACATTATTATATAAATACGAACGCGCATATAGCAATACCGTCCCCTCTTTAGTAACGTCCCTTAAAATCCCTTAGATTCCCTTATTATCCCTTAGAATCCCTTAATTATATTAACGTATCACGACACTTTTTATTATGTCACAACCCAACTTTTCGTTGAGGACAGCGCGAATAACGGATCGTTGCATCATGATATCGTTCTTCAGCGAGGGCGACTTGAGCGTCACGAACAACGTCCCCGACTGCAGATGTATGCGGTCGGTCTCCAAGGTGATGCGGTCGCCAAGCGACTCCTGCCACACCTCGGCGATGCGAGCCTCGAACACATGGTTCTCGAGCTGCGTCACCTTCAAGTAGTCTCGGATGATTTCTCCGATGGATTGTTCGTTCTTCCTCTTCATTCAATATGATCTCTCGATGCGACAACCTCATATCCTCCCATATTGACCTCGAACAGCTTGTAGCTCTCTGTACACCCATCAATGATGCGGTCGAGATATTCGCGATTGGTGTCGGTGATGAAGATCTGCCCGAACCTGTCGCTTGCCACCAGGCGGATGATCTGCTCCACGCGGTCGCTGTCGAGGCGATCGAAGATGTCGTCAAGCAGAAGGATGGGCGTGGTGTGCCCCATGCGTCGCAGAAAATCGAATTGCGCCAGCTTAAGTCCCACCAGAAAAGTCTTGTTCTGCCCTTGCGAACCCTGCTGCTTCATCTGGAAATCCCCGATTTGGAAAACGAGGTCATCCTTGTGCGCACCGCGCGTCGTATAGCCAAGCGTCAGGTCGCGGCTGCGCACAGCATTGAGCAGCGGCATAAGGCTCTGTCCGCCCTCGAAGTGCGAGGTGTAGCCTATTGACACGCGCTCGCGATCCATCGAGATATTGCTGTAGAACTCCTGGAAAACCGGCGTGAAGTCATCGACAAACTGGCGCCGCGCAGCATAGATCATCTTCCCGTAGAAGTCCATCTGCTCCTCGCAAGCCTGGTAGAGCATGGGGTCGGTGCAGGGCGGCTCCTGCTTGAGCAGGCTGTTGCGCTGCATGAGCGCCTGATTATAGCGAATCAGCGCATTCAGATAGGGTTTGTTGAACTGGCTGATCACCATGTCCATGAACTTGCGCCGTTCCTCACTGCCCCCCTGCAGGAGCACGCTGTCGGAAGGCGTGAGCAGCACAATGGGCAGCAGGCCGATGTGGTCGCTCAGTCGCTGGTATTCCTTGCCCGCACGCTTGAACGACTTTCTGGAGCGCAGCTTGTAGCCGCAACGGATGTCCTCCGGCTCCCCATTGAGCTCATAATGCCCATTCAGCATGAAGAACTCCTCGCCGTGCGTCATCACCTGACTGTCGGTCATCCCATTGAACGACTTGCAGAACGACAGGTAATAGATGGCATCAAGCAGGTTGGTCTTGCCCATGCCGTTCTTGCCAACCAGACAGTTCACCCCTGGCGAGAAGGTTAACTCCGCCTCACGGATGTTCTTGTAGTTGACGATGCTAAGATGCTCCAGTTTCATAAGTCTTGCAATGACAATTTCCGCAGTTTAAGCCAAAAACTTGTAAATTGACGTGGCAAAGATACGAAAATTCGGGGGAAAATACGAATTTTAAACATTTTTTTCGCAAAAAATATTGTTTATTCAAGTAAAATCGCTAAATTTGCGCCGCTAAATATGCAAATAATAATAAACAAAATATATCATGGCAAAGAAAGTAATCAAACAGGTCGAGGAAACTGCAATCGACCAGCAGCTCAGCAAGACCGAGCAGTTCCTTCAGGAGAAGGACAACCAGAAGAAGATCATATATGGCTTAATTGCGCTCGTCCTTATCGTAGCCATCTCTGTAGGATGGCGTTGGATGAGCCAGCGCAACAATGAGAAAGCTCAGAATGAGATCTGGAGCTCGGAACTTCTCTTCGACCAGGGGCAATACGAACAGGCGCTCGAAGGCTTTGAGGCTGTCATCGAGGAATATGGTTCAACCCGCGCAGGAAACACCGCAAAAGCTTACGCTGGACTCTGCCAGAAGAACCTCGGCAACTATGAGGAGGCCATCAAATACCTGCAGGACTTCGACGGCAACGACAACGTCATCGCTCCCGCCATCCTCAGCGCTCTCGGCGACTGCTATGTCGATCAGGAGACTCCCAACTACGACAAGGCCGCCCAAACCTTCGAACAGGCTGCCAAGGCTGCCAGCAATGCGCAGTACTCTCCCCTCTTCCTCCGCAAGGCTGGTCTCGCCTACGAAGCAGCTGGCGACACCAAGAATGCCCTCAAGGTTTACCAGAACATCAAGGACAATTGGGCCGAGACAGCTATTGCCCAGTCGATCGACAAATACATCGAACGAGTTAAATAAAAAACTATGAGTGACCCTGTGGCGGCGGAATGCCCCGCGAACAGTACAGACGCCAGCATTGGTATAGTAGTATCTGAATGGCATCCAGAGATCAGTAATGCACTCCTCGAACAGGCTTTGAAAAAGCTCGAGCAGTGCGGAGTAATGAGGGAAGACATCTACGTGAGTCATGTGCCCGGAGCTATGGAGCTCCCCTTCGGCGCCCGACAGATGAACAACATGATGGAACCAAGTGCCGTGATTATGATCGGCAGCGTAGTGCGCGAGAACAATCCCCACTACGACATCATCTGTCAGACATTGAGCCGTAGCATCACCCACCTCAACCTCCACGGTGATATCCCGTTCATCTTCGGTGTAGTCACCACCGACACGCTCGACGATGCCCACCGCCTCACACAAGAAGGTGTCGGCGCTCAAAGCGCCCTCGCCGCACTCAAGATGGTGAACATGATGGCTTCGCTCGTCAACCAGTAAGCCGTCACGCCACACAAACATCCTTAGCGGAACTTTCAGGAATACTTCAGCAGTTTCCACTATTCCGCTAACATCTGCGAAATTAGCTCAGTTGGTAGAGCATTGGCTTCCCAAGCCGAGGGTCGCGGGTTCGAGTCCCGTATTTCGCTCCAAGAATTCATGCCTGATCAAGATAATCTTACTTATGAAAAATCATTCTCTCCAATTATTATTCACAAGGCTGTTTTTGCAGGCAATTCTGCTCTGTTCCCTTTGCATCGTGTCAGCATGCTCCGATGAGGATCCGGATTCGATTATTCCTGAAGATTCGGTTATTCCTAACAATCCTGCCCAACAGAGCATCACCCTCAGCACATATTATGTAAATCTCGAAGCCAAAGGAGGCACATCGGAAATAAAGATTATGACCGAAGAACATTGGAGTGCCTCTTCGGATGCCTCTTGGTTGGAACTTGAGTCCCATGGAGGATATGGAGACTCCACGCTGAAATACTATTGGACCGACAACGAAGACCAAAACAACAGAACCGCGACAATAACTTTGACGACAAACACTGGGAAAGAGAAAGTGATGGTCAACCAGGCAGGAACAAGCATCGATGTAATTCCGCAAGTGGTAAGCACACGTGGTGTCATAGGCAACCTCGACAAGGAAGAGTGCGGTTATATCGAAGTGACCTTCGATCGACCCGTAACAGTGGAACGTTGGCAATTTAATAGCTATCTCCTGGATTTCAATCCGATTTACAGCGAAGACCACAAGACAGTGCGTCAGGAGTTCAAACCGGCAAGTATGGGACTCGATCTGACAGGCCAAGTCTCTGTCGTCAACGCTGCAGGAACCATCTCGACAATCGGTGTCTCCTTCTCATTCTATCAGAAGAAATATGTCCCCGAAGGAACCCTACGTTTTACATTGCTCTCAGATGACCAGAAGAGTTGGTGGGCATCACAAACAGGGCCAAACAAGCTGTTGCAACTCTCTACCGAAGACGGCCATGTGATGCAGGAGATTGACATGCCTTTCGACCCGAACTACATCTGCTACAACCCTTACAACCAGAAGTACTATGTGATGCCATGGGGCGAAGTAAATAGTTTGTGCATGGTTGACCCGCAGAAAGGCATCGTCGAGGAAACCATTACTTTCGAACCTGCACCCCTCGATCATCCGCAATATCCCAAAATCTATCCACTCGAACTTCAGTTCACTGATGATGGGTTCGGTATAGTTGTACTACATAATACTTCCACCACCGGGACCACATGGCGTTACCTTGACAGTGCCGATGGCAACAAAGTAAGCCTTGTGGAGGGATTCAGCACCTCAGATTATGAATTTGATCACCTCTATCGCAGCTACGATGGCAAGAAAATCTGGGCGACACAGTATTTTGAGAACTACAATCCGATGTATAGCATTAACCGCGATTCTACAACACCGAAGAAGCATTTTGTGCATGGAAAATTTCATTCCGACGAATACTATGCAGGAGGAAATCTGATGGAACTGCAATTCAACCGCATGAACAACAAAGCACTCTTCGTCACGGCGCCAGGCAGCCAATGTGTCGTGGACATCGATGCACAAACCTATTCGAATGTGATGTTGGCAGAAGGACGTTCTTCCAGAGCCGAATGGGATTATTCCGACAATGAGCGGTCGTTGGTTTACTTGGCATCCGCTCTGAACCATTATTTCCTGCTGCTCGACATGGACGAGTCTGATTGCCTCTTTTATTGCGCACACATCTGGAACAATACTCCTCTCGGCATCTATCACTTTCCCTCGACCGAACAACTGATAGTTGCCGATGGCGATGGCATTTACTTCTTTGATGCAGCTGAAATAAAAAAAGGAACGTCTGCTTCGACGCGTGGGGAACTGAGCATGAAATAAAAGAAGCAAAAACGATAACTACAGAGAATAAAAATCAAAAAACAGAATAATATTATAAGGATTTTTGCAGAAAAGCCTGTTATTCATTCTTTGATTTGAGGAAAAAGATTTGGCAATGATATACAATTTGGCACTAGTATGTTATAAATCATATTGGTGCTTTGTTTTTGTTATGCTTATATATCATCAGTAGTAATAATCAGAATAAATATAAAAATAGAGGGCGTGTCAAAAGTCCATTCAAGGCTTTTACACGTCCTCTTTTTATGACAAAAGGAGTATAGGATTATTAGGAATGTTTATGGACAATCAGGGATGTGAAGGGACATCACTTTCACCTGTAAAGGATGAGACCCGATAAACATTCAATTGAGTAATAAGATGTTTTCAAAAACGCTTACATGCCTCCTTATAGGTATCGAGCGAACCTATATCGAAACGACCTGCTGTCATGTGCCAGGCATGAATATCCGTATGATCGACCATGTAATGTGCCAGATTGCCCGGGGCATCTTTTCCACAACCATTCTCGACAGAATGGCGAATCAGGTCAAGATCGTGCTGCAGGTAGATGTAGAAAGGCGGAACTGCCCAATGAGATTTGGGGGCGGCGGGTTTCTCCTCCATATTCAGGACCTTGTCGCTTTCGTCGAGCACGACCACTCCTGTGCGTTGAAGCCTGGTCACATCGGGCTGCTCATGACACATGATGCAACTGGTATTCTTTGATTGGGCAAACTCGACAAATTCCTGGAAACTGAAGAAGAGTATGTTATCAGCGGCTACCACAAGCAGCGAAGAATCTCGCTGGTCGCGCCGATCGAGATAATCGATGGCCAGAAGCAAGTCACAGACGGCACCGAGCCGAGTTTCGTTGGTTTCTGTACCATCGTCGAGGATGGTGATGGGCTTGGTGTAGCGGGAATTCTGCTTCCAAGTTTCAAAATGATGAACGAACTTATGATTGGCGACGATGATATGCTCGTCGATCTCTGGAATGCGATCGATATCGATGAGCATACGGTCGAGAATGGACGTCTCCCCTATCTTGAGCAATGGTTTTGGAAAATTCCTGGTGAGTTCACCCAAACGAGTAGCGTAACCTGCGGCGATGACAATGGTTTTCATAAACAAAAAGATTACTTGACTGTACTCGATGCCGTACCATAATACTTGGCATACCATTCGGCAAAGGATCTCAAACCTTGACGCAAACTGGTGGAAGGCTTATATCCAAAATCCTCTTCGAGAGGAGCCGTATCAGCAAAAGTGACGGGCACATCGCCAGGTTGCATAGGAACGAGCTCCTTGTGCTTCTCAAAATCATAGTTGGGCGGAAGGACATTGGCACGAATAAGCTCCTGCTGAAGGATATCGACAAAGTCAAGCAAATTCTCTGGACTGTTATTTCCAATGTTATAGACCTTGTAAGGTGGAATTGGAAGACCATCTTCGCCATCGGCCTTTTCGGGAGCATGCTGCATAATACGCACCACACCTTCAACAATATCATCGACGTAGGTGAAATCACGTTTGCACTTACCGTAGTTATAAATCTGGATATTTTCACCACGACGCAGCTTGTTGGTAAAACCGAAATAAGCCATATCGGGGCGACCTGCTGGACCATAAACGGTAAAGAAACGGAGACCCGTAGAAGGAATGTTGTAAAGTTTGGAGTAAGCATGAGCCAACAACTCGTTGCTCTTCTTGGTGGCAGCATAGAGCGAAACCGGGTTGTCAACCTTGTCATCGGTGCTGTAAGGCACCTTCTTGTTCGAACCATAGACAGAGCTCGATGACGCATAAACAAGATGCTCAACCTGGTGATGACGACAACACTCAAGAATATTGTAGAAACCAATGAGGTTGCTCTCGATGTAGGCGTCAGGATTCGTAATTGAATAACGCACACCCGCCTGCGCCGCAAGATTGACCACTACCGATGGCTTCTCCTCAGCAAAGAGATGATTGAGGGTCTGCATATCAGCGATGTTACCTTTGACAAACTTCCAGCTTCTCTCCCGTTCGTCCTTTGCCGGATGAAGTTTGGAGACAAGTTCATTGAGTTGCTGGAGACGTTCGAACTTGATGTTCACATCGTAATAGTTGTTCAGGCTATCGATACCGATGATTCGGATGCGGGGAACATCGCATAACAGACGCTTGACAAGGTTGCTTCCAATGAAACCAGCAGCGCCTGTTACCAACACGGTCTTTCCTTCGAGAGGTATGTTATAGATTACCATATCAATAAATCGTTGAATGTCATTACCCAATAAATGCAGCTCATTCACTCACGAAACGAGCGCCATCGTCAGGCCTAACCCAGTTGACCGAGAATGTCTCTTCGTACTCGGGGAATTGGGTCAGATACTGCTCGGTGAGTAACTTCTCGATGCTCTCCTTATAGGCAGGATCGACCAAGGCAATCACTGCTCCCTTAAACCCAGCTCCAGAGAATCGTCCGCCATAGACGCCCGGCAGCTTGGACATAATCTGATAGATCGCAATCAGTTCAGGACTTCCACATTCGTAGTTCTTCATCGATGACTCACACGAATCGAAACTGAGTCGGCCGAAGAGCTTGATGTTACCGCTTTCCCAAGCTGTGACACCCTGACGGACGCGACGATACTCGGTGTAGAAATGCTCGGCACGACGGGCAAAACGATCGGGCATGGCAATCCTTGTCTTATCGAACGTTGACTTAGGAATATCGCGCAGGAAGGTCTTGTCGAAGGTCTTGAGCGGCTGACCAGTATAGGCAAGCATATTCCAAGCTGCCACCTTACACTCGAAGACGCGCAGATTGTAGTCGCTATTGATGAGCGAACGGGTTAAGCCAGAGAAGAAGATGCCAATCTCGAAGGGGGGCATCTTGGGATTGCGCTTGATGATGCGGTATTCGTTGGAGTCACAATCGAGAAAGAGAAGTCCATCCTTCTTGCCCAGTGCAATACAACTCTGATCAAGCAGACCATTATTGAGACCAATATATTCACGTTCTGCTTCAGAGGCAATCTGCACAATCTCAAATGGTTTGAGCTTGATGCCGTTTGCCTTGGCGAAAGCCATCACGTAGGCAATCAGGACGGCAGCCGACGAACTGAGTCCACCAATAGGAAGGCTTCCACGGAGATGTCCGTCGATGCCATGCGTGAGTTCAAAACGTTTGCGTAGTGCAAATTTTGCCCCACGTGCATAATCACCCCAGTGTTTGTCACGCACTTGCGAGGGAGTATCCAGATGAAAATGCACGTCGCCCTCAAAATTATCAGAAGTAAGATTGACCTGACTATCCTCACGCACATTGAAAAAAAGATCCACACCCTTATCGATGGCAAAACCGGTCACCAGTCCATGCTGATGATCGACGTGCGCACCGAGAGGACAAACACGATAAGGAGAAAAAATGTGAAATTGAAAGTCCATTGGAATACTTGAAAAGGTGATTGATAGTTAAGGGTGTCCAACAAGATCAGTCAAGTGTCTCGTATCGGGAATGATGGCTCTTGTATTCGGGAACTATTTCCTTCATCTTAGCAACAATCTTCATATCGTCATAAGTAAAGGATAGTTTATAGAGATCTTCCTCATTCTTGAGCGCCTGTTGGTATGGATACTCTCTGACAGCAGCAATCTTGATCTTGGGGTGAATGGTAGGCTTGGTGTGTTCTTCATTGTTGAGAACCTCCTCATAAAGTTTCTCCCCATCGCGAAGACCCGTATATTTAATCTCAACATTCTTAGCCCCACTCAGGTCAATCATGCGCTGAGCGAGTTCGGCAATAAGGACAGGTTTGCCCATATCAAAAATGAATATCTCACCGCCCTTGCCCATAGTGCCTGCTTCGAGAACAAGCTGACAAGCCTCAGGTATGAGCATAAAGTAACGGATAATTTTAGGATCGGTGACAGTGACGGGACCTCCACGACGAATCTGCTCACGGAAAATTGGAATGACTGAGCCATTGGAGCCAAGCACATTACCAAAACGAGTAGTAATGAACTGAGTAACCGCAGGAGAGCCATCAATCTGCTTAAGAACGATGGGCGAAGAGGACAGACTATCAAGCTGTTGCCGGATGGCACGATCGAGTGACTGGCAATATATCTCGCTGATACGTTTCGAACATCCCATGACATTGGTTGGATTGACAGCCTTGTCGGTCGAAATCATCACAAACTTGCGGGTACCATACTTCACCGCGAGGTCAGCAATCACACGAGTGCCATAAGTATTGTTCTGAATGGCCATGGATGGATTGTCTTCCATCATCGGGACATGCTTATAAGCAGCAGCATGAAAGACATACTCCGGACGATGATGCTTGAAAATCTGTTCCATCTGTGTTGGATTGCAGATAGAACCGACAATGGTCCAGCATTTAAGTGTAGGATAAGCACGCTCAATGAAGAGACGAACTTTATGCAAAGGTGTTTCAGCCTGATCGATCAATACAAGTTCAGCAGGATTGAAGGATGCGACCTGATGCACCATCTCAGAACCAATGGAACCCGCAGCACCCGTAATGAGGATCCGCTTGTTGTAGAGCAGTTTCCCGATGGAATTAAGGTCAACCTCAATCTTGTCGCGAGGAAGCAAGTCTTCGATATCAACCTCGCGAAGACGACTGTGCTGCAGACTTGATTTGCCATCCCACGTCTCTGCGGCTGGCAACATCATAATCTTTATGCCTGCCTTGGTGAGCGCGTTGACAAGCTCTCCATTTTCGCGAAATGCTTCAGAAAGCAATGGGGAGACGAAAAGTATATTAGCCTGGCTGGCTCGCATCGCCTTGACAACTTCTTCATCTGCCTTACGAACACGTACGCCAAGAATAAACTTGTTGATGTTTTCGGACTTGCCAGAGATAAAACCCTTGACCAGGAACTGACGAGGATTATCATTGCGCATACTCTTAGCAAGTGCAATGCCTCCTTCCTGAACTCCGTAGATATAAACATTCTGTGTGGCCTGATCCTTAACAACTGTATCAAATAGATACTTGGCACCTATACGAATACCCCATAAAAAGACCATTGCCAAAAGGAAAGTGATAAAGAAGATGCGGAACTTTGGAAAACCTGCGAGGAAGTGAATATTGGCAAAGTAATATACAATTGTCGTAAGGATAATGCCAACAAAAACCGCACAAGAAACCCGCAAGAGATCGCTGAAGCTGGAATAACGGAAAATGCCTGAATACGTATGAAAGGTCCTCATGCCCACACAAAACAATGGCAATGAACACGACCACACAAACAGGAAGTGCCAAAAATTAGCAACAAAGATCTCGCCACCCATACAAAGATAGATAGCTAACATTCCTGCCACAAGGATTGAGAAACAATCGACTACAAGAATGCACCAATAGGGCAATGCATTCCTTGTCAGGTACCAAGAGAAGACTTTATTCCAAAATAACATAAAAAGCAGCAGTAAGTTAAATATATAACCACGATATCCATAACACACGACTGTGTATGCAGAATCTACAGTTCATAATTTGTTGCAAATATATGCATTTTTGAACAAATAAAGAAACTTAAACAAAAAAAACAATTAATTTACCACTTTTTAAATTATAAGATAAGCGTTTTGACAAATATATTTGGTAAATTGGCAGTTATAAATCAATAAGAGCAGCCATGATCAGGCTGCTCAATTAATATGCAAGAAAAGCAAATATCAGAAATTATCGCGCTCCTTATCGAGGAAATACTTGAACGTGCCGACCGACAGTTCGTCACATGCGGCTTCATCGCAAACAACGATGGCAGCTGGATGGGTCTGAAGCATAGATGCTGTCCACTTGTGGCTGACGTTTCCGTCAACTATGTGCTTAAGAGCACGCGCCTTGTGATGACCATTGCAAACGAGGAGGACCTCCTTGGCAGCCATCACTGTGCCAATACCTACGGTAAGGGCCTTCTTCGGCACGAGGTTGATATCATTATCGAAGAAGCGAGAATTGGCGATGATAGTATCGGTAGTGAGCGTTTCGACATGAGTAAGGCCATTGAGTGAAGAGCCTGGTTCATTGAAAGCAAGATGACCATCGGGGCCAACGCCGCCCATAAAGAGATGGATGCCACCAACAGCAGCGATAGCTTTCTCATAATTAGCACACTCAGCTTCCAAGTCATCGGCATTTCCATTGAGAATATGAACGTTCTCAGGCTTGATATCAATGTGGCTGAAGAAATTCTTCCACATGAAACTATGATATGATTCAGGGTGATCTTCAGGAATACGAACATACTCATCCATATTGAATGTCACAACATTCTGGAATGAAATCTCACCAGCCTCATATTTCTTGATCAATTCGCGATAAAGGCCAATCGGAGAAGAACCTGTAGGACAACCGAGAACGAAAGGACTCTCGGGGGTAGGTTTGAACTCGAGGATGCTTTTGGCTACATAGTTGGCAGCCCACTTGGACATCTCATCATAATCGGGACGAATAATAACTCGCATAGATTTAATGTTTTGATTGGTTATTAAAAAAAAGATTTCAAATGAATATTTATAGTTCTAAAAATCGGTGCAAATTTACGATAATTTCGATTGTTTAGCACTATTGAACAAATATATTTATTATGAGACAAAAGAAGAAGGAAAAAAGATTCTCAATTTGTCAAGTGGAATTTCCAATTAAAATCAGAATTTATAATAAATAAATGAGGCTCCATCGAGTGAACCAAAACCCAAAATACAGATGATGAGTAAAGTAGTAGTGACCAGACGCAGCCAGTAATGGGATGAATGAAGGAAATGCAGATCGAGTTTAATCTCGTCCTTATAGTCCTTGAACATCATTACAAGGATGAAAAGGAGGGCTGGAACTTTCTGAAAGGACTCCTCTGTCCATGGGACATCGAACCCTTTATTGAAACAATGTGGGAAGATGTGGAGAAATGAATGGATATTGGGAGACAAGAAACATAGGAGCGAGACGCACCACAGGATGAAGGTCAGGGAAGTACGACTGTATTTCCAAATGGGGTTCTTCTTCAGGTTGTGTTGTTTTTCGAAATGCTTACGCTTCTTATCGAGAGTCATGGTGGCAACCAAGAGCAGTCCATGATAAAGGCCGAAAAGGACGAAAGTCCAATTTGCGCCATGCCATGCACCAATCACTACGAGGTTGATGAGAGTAGCCAGATAAAGGCCTGCAGTCCCTTTATCGCGAAATGCTATATTGAGGGGCATGAAGACATACTGAGTGACCCAATTGGTCAGCGACATATGCCATCGACGCCAAAACTCTGCCAAATTCTGAGCAAAATAGGGTCGATTGAAGTTCTCAGCAACCTTGATGCCCATTACCTGGGAAATGCCAATAGCCATGTGACTATACCCTGCAAAGTCGGCATAAAGTTGGAAAGCGTATAAAACTGCCCCGAGGATAATAGTAGTAGCATTGTGATAGATATACAAGGACAATACGGTGTCGGTATATCCTGACACCAGATCTGCAATACAAGTTTTGAGGAAGATACCCCAAAGGATTCGCCGGAAACCTTCTCCAATTCTTTCCCACGAGAACGTTCGAACTCCATCAAGTTGAGGCAGAAAGTTGCGAGGATTGTCGATCGGCCCGGACATTATGGTCGGAAAGAATGAAATGAAGAGTCCGAACTTGACAATGTCTCTTGTAGCACGTATCGTTTCTCGATGAACCTCAATGACGTATCCCATTAACTTGAAGGTAAAGAACGAGATACCAAGAGGCATAATGATTCTGAGTGTTGGAAGACTGGAACCAAATCCGATGGCCATCAAGATTTTATTGAACTGACCCACGAAAAATCCCAAATACTTGAAATAAACAAGCAGGGAAACACCTAAAACGACTGCCAATGTAGTCAATCGGCTAGCATCCTTTTCGTTTTGTTCCTGGCAAAGCGCATCAATCTTTAATCCTAAGAAGAAGAAAATCCCAATAGCTGCAACCAGCAGTACAGTCATTCTCCAATCGACGAGCGTATAGAAGAATAAACTGCCGAGAAGCAGCCAGACATTCTGAGCCTTTGCACACTTATTGAATACCGTGAAATAAGGGATCAACAGTGCGCAGAAGAAAAACCAAAATCGAATGGAATAGAGAACCATTTACTTATTGAGTATGCAGTCAAGCATTTCACCAACATTCGCCCAAGAAGTAATCTCCTTGCTGGTGAACTTGATGTGAAAATGTTTCTCGATGGCTACAACGAGTTGGATATGTGTCAATGAATCCCACTCGTCGATATCGTCGGAATATGTCTCATAAGCGAGGATAATATCTTCGTTATCGAGGACATCACGAAAGATGTCCTGAACCTCGGAAAGCATCTGTGATTTTGTCATAGGATGAAGTATATTAAAACAAAAAAACTGAGGTAAAAATAGATGGACAATGGATAATTCTCCTAATTCATGATGTATTGGGCAGCGTTGATTGGCAACTTAACACCATTGACCTGTTGGGAGGCATCAACAAAGAACTTGACAGCCTGGGCAACTTCGGAGGGCTCAAGAAGGCGTTTCAGCGGATGGGTCAATTCGGCCTGTTCAATCAGTCGTTCGTCTAATTTACTGAATCCAGTGTTCATGAACTCTGGAAGAATGCAGTTGGAAGTGATGTTGAAACGCGCATACTCTTTGTTGATGACATCCGACATTTTCTCGATGTATGCCTTATTGCCAACATAAATTGCATAACCTATAGGAGGGAGATTCATCACTGAACTACTGATGATGTTGATGATCTTGCCAAACTTCTTCTTGCGAAAAGTATTGAGAGCGGCCTGCGTGATGCGAATAGTTGGAATCACATTGGACTGAAAACTGCGGAGAAAGTCGTCAGCTGGAATCTTATGGAAATGAGTGGACTGAGGGACTCCTACGTAGGCACTATTGACAAGAACATCAAGGTCAAAGGTGTGCAGCTCATTGCAAAAACCAGCAAGGGCAGACTCATCAGTGAAGTCCAAAGAGATGGCAGTAGTGTTGGAATATGCCGATGTCAGCTCAAGGGCAGCAGGACGATATACCTCGTTGTCGAGATAAGTAAAAAAGACGTGATGCGTCGAATCACGGGCGAGAAGCTCGACTGTGGCGCGCCCCAGACCGGAGGTGCCGCCGGTAAGAAGAATATTCATTGTTGTGGATGTAAAAGACCAACTTGAACGTGCCCGGAAGCCACGAGCTGAGACTTCTCTGCGTTAGTCGTGCGGTAGAACTTCAGCTTAAAATTAACTATTTCAACAGCCTCGCTGGTATCCTGTATCTCCGACTTGAGAAGAATGGTATCTCCCATGAAAACAGGCTTACGAAACTGAATGTCCTGTGTCAGGATTACCACATTTTGGGTCGGGAGAACCATGCCAACGAAATGAGAAACAAAAGCATTCAGGATGTTGCCGTACATCACACGATCGGGGAATCCCATGCGCTTAGCGAAGTTTGCATCCGTATGTAATGGATTCAAATCTTGAGACAGTTTCTGAAAGGCATCGAAGACGTCTTGCGTTATACAGTAAGTGTACTCAAGGTATTGGGAAGAATCTACAAAATCCTGATAAAGCATAATGGAGGCAGGGGCAATTGGATTACGATTGCTGAAAAATGCAGCTATCCTTGATGTATGCAAGTCTCACGTGGGGTAAAGGAAGACAGAGTGAGCACATACTGAGAAGCGACCGAAGAATCTGATGCAGATTGGTCGAGAGGGGATTGGGATAAAAACGTGAATCCCAACGATGGATAATGCTTCTCGACCATCTGGTTTTTCCGTGTTGGGATATATTCACCAATGATACGTGCAAATCCATGAGAAATGGCCCATGAAGAAATGATATTGAGGGTAAAATTCTCCATAGTCCGCTTCAAGACGCGACAACTCATAAACCAACTTTCGATAAAAAGTGTGTCGTGTGATTGTTCTTGAAGGATTACTACAGCGATCAGTCCATTGTCTCCGAATTTGTCCTTAAGGGAAAAAGCAAATCCATGTTGCTTGGGATTAGACTCAATAGCGGAGATCTGAGCCTCGGTATAACGCACTGTGCGAAGGTTGAACTGATTGCTTCGCTGCGATAGTTGCGCGACACGCGGGATATTGAAACGATTAAAACCCGTGACCTCAGAAACCATATCAAGGGAACGGAGAAAATCGGCTACATCGGAAAAATTGCGAGCCTCGGTGATGCGTTGCGCTTCGACCTGATACTGGCGAGTACGCTCACGATCAGCATCGTTATAACTTGCTGTCTCGAATAGATTTAAGGAATAGAGATATTCAAGGAATTCACCAGGATCTTCAGGCAGTTCAGGGACAGTTACATCGGGAAGATTTTCACGAACAAGATTACGTTCGAAAGGATTGTCATCGATGAACACCATAGAATCAAATCCAATGTTAAGAATCTGCTGAATGGTGCGTATATTGTCGGCTTTGTTCTCCCAATTGGCAAGAAAAACGCTGATATCATCAAGCCGAAGCACCATCTCAGGATGTTTCTCAAAAGGTTCTTTGGCTTTTGATTCATCATTCTTGGAACAAATTGCAACGATTATTCCACGATTACGTAATTTCTTCACCCATTGCTGGAATTCCGTGTAAGCCTTTCCTATTCCCAACCCATGACCCAATTGAAGATTCTCCCAACCATCATCCCCTACTACACCACCCCAAATGGTATTGTCAAGATCGAGAATCAAGCACTTCTTGAAACGTCCTTCAATGCTCTGTATGATATCAAATGTTCTTGAGGCCACATAAGGAAGGGCATCAATGGAAAGCAACATCTCGGTGGAGACATAAATTGTAGGGTCAAACATAAAGTCACGACCGAACTTGTTTTGAAGCCCCGAAAGGTCACAGACAAAAAGATTCTCACACTCTTGGGACAATAGCATCAACTCAAAATTGAGTTTGCGAATTTGAAATGTGAAAGATGAAGGGACCTTATTGGCGAATGAACCAAAGACCGTATCTTCAATTTCCGGATAGTTATAAACGATAATGGTCCCGGGAATAATATCACATATTGAACGAATAAAATTAATTCGGTCAGCTGCAAGTGACAACTGCTGTTTATATGACATCAGAGCATACTTTTCCAGGAGTTTGTGGGTGGATTGGAAAATGATATTATACTTGGCTCGATGTGCATGCAAGTCACTGGTAGGATCTGATACCTGCTGCTCAATCTGATTAAATTCAGACTCAAAAAGATCGACGTTAAAACCACGTTCGACTCCTATCCCGCGAATAGCAGTAGCAAGAAATTGTGTAGCGCTATCACCCAAAAGGGATATCTTGAGCACAGGTAGTGATGAGATATCCTTTTTGACCAAACGCTTGAGGGTTTTAAAGTCATGCATCTTTATTGATAAAAACACATTTGAAAAATAATCACCAATTTTCCCAGTCTTTGCCTCGTTTGGGGGCGAGTACGGGAGTCTCTGGGTCGGCACCAATATCGTCAATAATCTGAGGATCGGATGTGACAATCAGGTCAGATGAACGAACCTGATTGAAACGAATACATGGCTTGATGTATCTCTTCATATTTAAAGACTGTTTGCAACCAAAGAATAGAATGTAATACCCAATATAAGCTCCACTGAACAGCGGAGCTTATATTGGACTGTACGGGAAGTCTGGTTTACTGGCACTGGATAGTCACAGTAACACCCATCCATCCACCAAGAGTATGGGTCTGACCTGGAGTCTTGCCAGCCTGCATAAAGAGATCGCCCTTAGCAGGGAAAGCAGACTTATAAGTGCCACAAGTACGCTGATAAGCTGCACGCTTCTCATCGCTCGAAGCATGGGCAATGGCCTGCTGCATCTCATTGTAAGCAGCTACGTAAACAAGGCTCTTGAGAGCTGGCTTCTCTTCACCACAACTGCTTGCAGAAGAAGCATACAAGTTAGCAATCATTACGTGAGGAGTATCCTGGTCCGGATCAATGCTAAGCGAACGACGGAGGACGTCACGAGCCTTAGCCTTCTGTCCCTCCTGCTGATAGATAGCTGCCTCATACATCAGAATCTCAGTCTTGTCATCAGGCTGGATAGCATGAGAGAGGGCCTCATCATAGTACTGGAGAGCACGGTCATAATCCTTAGCCTTAAGAGCGGCCTTTGCAAGACCCTTGGCAGCTTCCATTGATGGCTGGATTTGATAGGAATAATCGGCGACGTGAGTATAGAGGTCAGTCTCACGACCTTCAGCGCTACGGCCAAGAAGTTTAGACACGTTGGTCAGGAAAGCAAGGTCGGTCTTCTTCTCCTCAACCTGAGGAGCAAAAATTTCGACGAGTGTATTGACATCAGCATAGCCCGACTGTGCAAACAGGGAGGTGAGGCTGAGTTTATTGTCACGAGCGCCCTTCATCAAACCCTTAGTAACCTCAGCAGCACGGAAGAGCTTAGCGGTATCCTGGCTTGCAACACGAGCAGCGACAAGCTTGGTCGTGTCGTCGTTGTAACGAAGCACGTAACGGTCAAGAGCCTCGTCGAGGTACTCAGTAGATTTCATGTAGTCCTCGATGTACTGGTTCTTGTCCTGTTGGCCAGACTTGGCAAGCTTCAAGGAGTAGGTACACCACTGCGAGATGTAATAAGGCTGAGCACCGCCACGGAACTCCTGAAGAACGTCAGTGTAACGGTCATAAACACCCTTATCGGTTGCATCGAGGTCGTACTTTTTGAAGTAGTCAATCTTCTTCAGCTTAATAGCCTCAGCAGGTACAGTCTTTGTGGCAAAACCATTGGCAATACGATCATCACAAAGTTTCTGGAGCTCTTTGGCAAAACGCTCTTGATCGGCGGTGTTACCACCCTTCTGAGCCTGGTCGCATTTTGCAACAAGAATCTTTTCACCATTAAGGTAAAGAGCGAGGTTAAAGTTGGGAACAGCATCATAGAGAGCCTTCCATGGTTCATAAGCCTCAAGTGGTTTTGCTGGACCAGCCTTGGGGAAATAATCATTGTAAAGTGAATTGTTAGTGCCGGCGGTCTCACCGTTGGCACACATCACTTCCAGCATCTCAGGAGTCTGAGCAGAGAGAGCGGTGACTGCCATTGAGAGGACAGCACCAGCGAGAATTTTGAAAGAGGTTTTCATTGTACTTTTGGTGTTATTTGTTAGTGATGATTGTTATGTCTTTCGAGATTATGACCAGACTGACAGCTAATGGTTTAAATCGCCAGAAAGCAATGCCGAAGAGTGTCAGAATGCATAAACGATTCTATCAACGGAGACGGCCTCTGAAGAACATCATCTCATTGAAGGTCAGTCCGACGTTAATGGTAATATAATCTTCCTTGACCATATTACCATCCTTGGGACGAACAGCCGAATAGCCTATGCCAAGGTCAAGCGCCGAACGACGATTGATTGGCATACTCATGCCAAGACTACCAGAGTATTCATGTAAAGAATTGTCATTGACTCGAAGGTAGTTTGACTTGGCACTAAAACCAGCACGATAACGACAAATCTTGAAATATCTGTTCGTAAGTACCTTGGGTTGATATTCGACACCAGCGGCTACGCGTTGAGTGGAATTGAAAACACCTTCCTCAGCATCGAATTCGGGGTTAAGACCAGATACATCATGCCACTTCGTCTTCTCATATTCTGCTGTAACAGTGAGTTTGCGAGCTATATTGTAACTGGCGCCTACACCCCACTTCGTTGGCAACTTGACTTCACTACGATATCGATTGTTACGTGAAATGGTATCTGCACTGAACTTCAACGTCTCCGTATCGACACTCAAATTAAGCCGTGGGCTAAATGTCGCACCCAATGTGATGCTGTGTGTAGCCTTGAAATGCTGCGTGTAATGGGCTCCGAATTGGAGAAGAAGGCCACACACATCAGCTTCGTAGGAAAGATTCGTACTGGTGGCCTGACTCGAAGTGGAAAGACTACCATCGTGCTCGATTGTTCCAAAAAGCCAACCAGCATTGACACCGACATTAAGATCGACACGTTTGTTGTGGAAAGCTCTCCAGCCCACGCCAAGCATGAAATTGTTAACACCACCCAGCCCCTGATGCAGGCTGGAATATGTCAAGGTGTCATGACGAATCGTAGCCGACTGAATAGCAACGGAATCAGAAGTACCATAATAATAGCCTACCATGCTGTATGGTGTAAAGGAAAGCGACATTGCAAAATTCCTCCACAAAGGCATTTGAAATGACATATAACTGAAACCAGCATCCCACTTATTCGAATTGGCACCATTTTCAGAATACATTCCATACTGGGCATCAAGACCGATTGAAAAGATCATCGTGAGTGTATCAATGGCTGTGAGCGATGCTGGATTTGCAAGTATGGTATATTGATTGCTACGAATAGCGATACCTACATCTCCCATGCTGCATGTCACCGCATTGCCCATAGAACCCAGACGTCCATAACCGTAGCGGTTGTATGGCGAAGAAGTGAGGTTGCTCGTATTCAGATTCTGAGCCGCCATAGGCGAAATTGTCAAAGCATATAGTGCCAAGACGATAAAGGCGGCTGCGTAACGCTGTAAATTCATTTCTAATATCGATATATTTCGAGGGGCAAAGATACAAGAATTTATTGAAATATCAAAACTTTTTTATTTTTTTTATAAAAAAACAAGTTTATTTTATGTCAACGTGAGCCATTTTTACATGAAACAGGTCGAAAAGAGAAAAAATGATGGACAGATTGAGGCAGTCCATCATTGTTATTCTCAGAATCTGTACTTCAATCCTGCGTAGGTCAGAGCATGGAAATTGTGCTTGTCATCAGGCGACAAATATGGGTCATTGGAAAGAAGGAGGGCACGCTGTTCGAGGAAAAATACGATATGCGGAGTGAACATATATCCCACATTCAAACCTGTCTGCAGACCAAGGTTAACATCTGTCATTCTGGTGGATTTCCATGCATTGGCATCCTCGTCAAAGTAACGCTTATTGAGGTCGAAACTGTGCATACCAATATTGAATCCGACAAATGGGCGAACCGACAATCGGGAAACCAGCTTTGATGGAGTCACATGTACTGTTGCCTCTTTGTCCTCTGAAGCCTGAGCCCTCGCCTTAAGCAAGAGGTTGGTCAAATCGAGCATATAGTCCATCGAAAGAGCATTGTAGTTGATATCTTCATTCCTATTAGTGGTCTGCGGACTCTTGGCAAAGTCATAACCGATGCGTATGCCATTGACGGCATCGAAATCATAACCAACAGCAATCCCGACGCCCATCTTCTCGGCATCGAACCAAGTGCCTGCAATCTGGATATTTCCATTCTTCAGGTTTCGGAAGAAGTCCAAGGGGTAGTCAGATTCAGCATCATACATATTGATGGTTCCATAGGTACCATTGGCGCCCTTGTTCCACTGTTTGATAGAAGGAAGTTCGTAATGAATACCAGCAGCTCCCGTCCAAATAGGTGCCTTGCCTTGAATCTTGCCTGATTTGGCGAAATGCACCTGAATACGTCCTTCGACAGTAGCCCAGAATGGAGTCTTTCCCAGTCGGCGACGCAATTGGGAAGCACCAGTAACTCCGACATAAGGATAATTCACAAACGTATTGTAGGTTAGTTCGCCACCACCTTGGATGGTCCAAACCCATCCCTGCTCATGACTATGAGTCCATAGCATTCCAAGAGCATCGGCTACAAATTCTCCACGAATACCATAAAGGCGATGAACCAGTTTCTTGTCATTGGGCGTGGCGTTCTGCTGGAACAAGGTTGTCTGAATGGCAAGATTACGGGCAAACGAACGTCCGAAAGTGAGATTGAAAAGCCCGCTCAAGACATCCGAACGAGTGAAAGATTCGCCTGTGCCTATCTGTAAACCGCCTAATGTCTGAATATAGAAGTGAGGAGGATTGTCGGGCACACCTTTCTGGCTCAGATGACGCATCTCCTCGCGACGTTCGATGGTATAACCTATGCCAGCCATCAGGTTCCACTGATTGAAATCATCGAGCAGGTACAAATAGCGCGGTTCAATGAAGAGTTCCGTATTTGCATTCAATCGGAACGAATTCTGGAATCCGAAATCGAATCCGAAACTATGTATAGGATCCTCCTCGAAATACGGCGAACTCGAAAATCTCGATATCGAATAGACTGCGCCCGCATAAGGACGTAACGTAAAACGTCGATATTGGTCAAGCCCCATCCAGAAATTCGTCAAGTCAAACATATACTCCAGACTCGTCTCACTTTGGAGCAGTGGATAATTATCATGTTCACCCTTATGATAGACAAAATGCTCCTTGAGACGAACAGAATGCAAGTCATTGATGCGCATACCCAAACCAAAATCGGCAGCTGGGGCTAAATCCTGCACCTGATAGCGGCTTACATTGGCAGCACGATCGACACTGAAGGCGGCCTCAAGAAATATATTCCAATTATTTAGGAAAAGGATACCACCCAATCCTTGTTGTATCTTGTCGTCATGAATAGCTTGGGCACGCTTGCGCCAGAAGCTATAACTGGACTGGCGATTATGGTAATATTCCATGCCTAAGGATGGAGTAATCACATGAGCACCATCGCCTGCCGAGGAATAACGACCCTCGGCGACAAGTGCAGTATTCGAGTTAATGAAATATTTCAGTTGGCCAGCTCCAGTCACTGCACTATAGAAATCATCGGTGCGTTTCCACGTACGTTTGTTACCGGACGAAAACTTTCGTTCGTATCCTAATTCGGCACCGCCAGAGACTGTCAAACCAATTCGTTTGACAGAAACATGATCCCAAAGCGAGGCGACATTCAGAATGCCTTCCAAACGTCCAAAGGTCTGACGACGGTTATTGTTACCCTTAAACAGGAGCTGCCGATCGACAACGCCCACCTGGAATCCCCAAGAGGGTGCGACCCAATGGCCGATATTCAGATTGAAATTGTAATTCGAAATATCGTTCTTGGCAGTAAGATCTTTCTCCTTGGCAAAGTTCAATCCTAAAAGATTCTGAACGTACCAGTTATCATACCATGCGGAATGTGTCCAACCGCCAAACCATGGAGTTTCGCGGAGAGGCTCGGTCACACGCACCAAAATTCCAGCCTTCAGGCCAACGCCATCATCGAAATCGGCACCGTTCTGATAATAATCATAATCAGGATCGGATATATAATAATAAGGTTCGACGAAGGCAGAAAGATGAGGCGAGAGGGTCTTGCGAAGCTGGATGCCAAGCTGTCCCTGCCAAATCAGTTCTGATGACAAGCCATCACTTTTCACCGCACCCAAGGAACCTCCAGCAACGAGGAGTGTCTCCAGACTACGAGCAGGATCGAAGCCGAACCAAGTGTTGGTGAAGTTCCAGAGTAAATCAACCGAACCCATGTAACGCTCGAGGTCGGCCTTGCTTTCGGGAATCTTGCCACTTAGATACGAACCTGATAGACGCAGCGAATATGACTTGTTGAAATCCTTGATGACACCAGCTCCAGCGCCCAGTGCCTCGAAAGATGAATACTTGCTCGGACTCAACGAAAGCTGTGGAGCCCAAAAACCTACCACCGACCATCCTTGAAATAAACGATGACGCCTGTCGTTGAAGAACGGCTTCTTATCGGGCGAAGTGTACCATTTGCGAATGAGAACCGAAGGGACATCAAGTGTGACGTTATTGGTGCCATTGAGGTTAGCATGATTATCGTCATCTGCAGCGGGGACAGCAGCAGACAACTGCTGCCCTCGCAAACACAGGGACAGTATGATGAACGCGCAAGCGAAGGCATGGACTACACCTTCGAGGGCATGATGATTATATTGGGGTATCCGAAGCATATACTATTCTTTATAAGTGTTGGAGATGAACTGCTCGACAGCTTCGAGAAAGACATCTCGCTTCATCTTGCGGCTTCTTGGTGTTCGATAGAAGTTACGGACATAACTATCGCCCTGCAGACGGGAAATAAAGGTTGGTTGCACATCAATCTTGAAAAGTTGCTCGAGCGCGTCAATGGCCAGGTCGAAATTGGAATCACGATTCTCGCCGCCGATACTCTCGGCTTGCCATAAGCGAGTAACTGCCGTAAAATATAAGGCGGCAGGATCACCAGGGAATCGCAGCTTTAATTGTTGCAGACTATCGACACAATGCTGCAATATCTCATGACAATCCTCCGAGGTTTGTAGAGCATCTATCTGACCGTCGCATTTGCGATACATATCAGCCATATTGGCCACATAGAAGTTGCGAAGGTTAGATTTGCGCAACATATCCAGATGATCAGGATCATCAAGGAAACGACCCATATAACTGTTTAACAAGATCTCCAGCTGTTCAGGATGATACTTTTCGCGGAACTTATTGGAGAGCGTAGGCGTCTCGTTCAAGATGTCAGCAAGCGTGTAAGCCTGATCGATAGCCTCAGGTGTACCGACATTGTAGAGGGTGACAATCTGATTGTAAAGGATCGCATCAAGATTAATGAACTTCACGGGCACATCGTAATCGCTCTGCATATAGCATGCAAAGTTGCCTTGGAAAAGCTCACTATTGATAAAAGGCGCAAGGATATCAGGATTGTAGCGACCGTTGCGAAGGCTATCCAATGCCAGGAAATTAGCCGCGATAGGAAGTACGAGCCCATAACTGTTGGAGGGATGCAGGTCAGTGGTGAAACGCCGGACATCAGAGGCACGAGCCTTTAGCAATGCTTTGGCAACCATGCCCTTCTCCTCGTAGGTAGTAAGTTTCGATGTGAGAATCCAATAATAATAGTCTGGCGGGAAGTTGTCATAGCGCTTAGCCGAACGGAACTCATCGATTATCATTGCCTCCGAAGCCTCAAATACAGCCTTATAGCTAAATGTTACCTGGGCCTCACGAAGTTTATCGAGAGCCGCATCAACAACAGGATCACGATGGCGCGAACTGAATCCAATCATATCTTGCTGGGCCTTCATGCTGTACGGGTTCGCCTCTATCGCACTACGAATACGATTGACGGTGGCAGCATTCTCCGGATGCTCCGCCTCTATAATATCAGCCACAGCACTCCATGGAGCAATGGAGTCCTTGATGATATGGAAATTGGCATGACGCAAGTCATCCCCTCCCATCGAACGTAAATTTTCGAGGATGCTCTGACTACGCTGACGCGAAAGCTGGAGGTTCAATCGTTGACCACCTTCGGGCGACGAAATACCAATGATGCCCACCTGCTGGATGCGCTGATACATATCATGCGTAATCTCGTAGGCTTTCTGCACCAAACTATCCATCTGTGCACGGTTATTGCCCAAATCAAGATTAAGCTCCGTACTCAGAAGCTCGAAACTTAAAGCAAGACTATAAGTTGCATCAACGAGCTCTCCACGGGCACGTGGCTTGAAGCTCACCAGGTGATCGCTTGTAATGCTGCGGCGCGGAGGACAATCAAACTCAGCATTTTGGGTAGAGATATTCAGGAACTGCAACGGCATCTGTCGTTCGCATCCGCACTCGATTGACGATGCAGAATCGGCATGAATAAAATCATGCAGATAGCTGATGTGGCGCAACTGATAGTATCGTGTGGGATCAGGCATACGCCAGCGGTAGGACACCACGGTATCGACCGGCTCCATCGTAAGCATTAGGGGCTTAGCAACGTTCGCAGGTGTATTGTTATGCTCTATGCGCACACGACGACTCTCACCAGGCACGGGATAAAGATTCATCTGATTCTGACGGCTCACATAACCCTCGACAAGGTCTCGTTCGGAAGTTAGCACATGTTGATCGGCAATGACATGACCAGAATCGACATAAGCCTGAAAGTCGGCGAAGATGTCAAAAGGTGTATTGGCAATATAAGCACGCACGGTATCATCCTCGGTCACTTCAAGAGGAATCCAAGGTGCCGACATTCGCACACGGTCACGTATCCTGTCGAAGGTGCGATAGCGAAGAACAAGTTTCCACAAGGGTTGCGGAATAAGGAACAGCATCGAATCGGGCTGAACTTCACGATACTCAACCCAATTACGCATCTCCTCCATCTGTGCAATGGTATTGACACGATAGTGCTCCAACGTATCACGCAGCAGATTGCCACGAGTACGACGATACAGTTGCCGTTGAAAATCTTCTCCAGCATAAACAAACGGACGCAAACGATAAGTGAGGTTCTCCTTGCGTAAAGCGAAATCGAGGTACTTCACAGCCATGTCATACTGCATCGGCTCATTCTGGAAATCTGTCTTTACAACATTAAGATCACTCTCAAAGTTACACGTATTTACTACACGGTCAATCACCAGACGCTGGTCCTCCGGACCCTGTATGTGGAAATTTTCATTGAAGGTCAACCATGTACCGTCACTTGATGCCGTGCCATGCTGACGACGGAAATGTGTGCGTTGACGGGTTGTTTCAACATTGGAAAGTTCCGTACGGTTCTTATAATAGATAGGGCAGTTTGCCTCATCACCATCATATTTGGTAATCGACTCGGTTAGTACCACAATCTCGAAAGCGCCACCATCATGCGGATGAAGAAGGAGTGCCACTGAATAAACGCCACGATCATCGCTGGTCATGTCATTCCAGAAATCAACCGCTTCGGGGTACTGCTTATAGATTTCCTGAGCTATCTGGTTGACATCCGACAGCTCGTATGCGCTGGCATGACGACGGAGAAGCCAACCGCGCTGACGATACTCGTTGACAAATGCCGAAACGAGTTCGCGATGGCGCGAAGCATTCGACTTGCTCCATGCAACGATAGAGTCGGCACAGACCTCATTTGTTACGAAAACATCCAGATCATTACGCTCAGGCAGACCGAGTGTAGAACCCATCCATACACCATTCTCAGGGTCCCAGTTGTGGCCCAAATCATCGACAAGCTTGCGATCTTCGGCATTGAGGATAACAAAAGTAAGCGGATCATATTGTGCATAAAGTGCACCTGCTATCCATGGCCGAAGGAACAGCATCAAAAGCAGAAGCACCGATGTACGTATCCGTCCACCCTGCACGAGCGGGTGGAGCGAAGGCACATGCGAACTGCAATTCTTAGAAGTATGCTTAGAAGACATAAGACAGATTCAAACCGAGGTTGATTGTAGTGAACTTGTGATGATTCGACTTCGAGATCTCACCAATGGCATCACGAGAAGCACGATTGTAATACAGATAGCCCAAGCCATAGCAGGCCTCAAGATTCCAATGGGTGGAAATTGTCCATGCATAACCAACATTGATCCCTGCAGGCACACAGGTTTGTGTGTCCTGGTCATCATCGATGGTATAATGGAATATACCTGCTATAGAACCGACAAACAAGCGGTGGAAAGGTTGATGAGAGAACCAGTAGCGATACTCTATCTGACCACCCTTGAGGTTGGTGTCATGAATCCACGAGTCATGAATCGAAAAGATGCCCGTGATGCCGATAGTGCTATGCTCACTTACGGTAAGATCGACGCTTGCGTTGGCAGCCTCGGCTCCCCATAATAATACATTGGAGCGAACTGCCACTGTCTGTGCCGACAACCTGTTGTCATCAAGCATAGGCTGTAGCGCAAGGCATATAATTGCCAGAGACACCGACAAGCAGGAGGCGAACGATGATTTAATTATTCTAATCATTTCTTTGGTATTCTAATACGATATGCGGCATGAGCACGAGCAAGGCGAACGTGACCATCGGCATTGACATAGCGATAGGCGAATCGCAGCAACGTCCACTTTTCCTTGTTCTTTCCGCCGGTCAGGTCATGCAAACCAGTATAGGTATAATCCTCAATCCATGCCCTGTCAATGGTCAGATGACGCAGATTCTTGTTGGCACGGGTCAAGCAACGCATCACATCATCGATGACTTCCTGCTTGTCGGCAGGAATGAGGTTACCCTCCGCATCGTAGGTGCCTTCACAAATAGGTCCATGCGTTACCTGGAAAGGTATATCAAGATTCCACGTTCCATTCTGAGCATTCAAGCCATTGAGACAGGCATAATGGAACTCCTTGCCTGCAGCAAGGCCAACCGAATCCTCAACCACATAGATGAACTTAACCTTCGGCAACACATTGCCAAAGTCTGCCTCTCCGTAGTTGCGGCCATAGTGGATCGAATCTATTGAAATGTTGGCATCGTTGAAACCACGGAACCCTTCATCAGCCAGCATCTTCAGGACATCATCTTTGGTAAGCTGGCGTTCCTGTCCGTTCTTCCAGGGATGATTGATGTTGAACTGTCGGCTTGCGACCACAGGCACAAACTGCTCGTACAGCGTTCGCGTGTCTGCCTCAACATAAGGCTCCAGATTGAAGCGTGTGGCAATAGAGTCATAGTTCTCATAAACCTGCGTATGGAACCTCAGACCCAATGCGTAGGTACCACGATGATTCATCTCCGTCTCGCTAATCGGATGGAACTCTCCGTCCTCGCGATAATAGATGGTCTCTACATCATTGCGGGTAAGCTTATCCCCCATCCATTTGCCGTTAAGCATCTCCAGCACATTATCAAGCGTGGCACTTGTTACGAAATCGGTACTGTTGATGGCTTCCATGTTCATAGAAGGCAGGCGATTGCCATTGCTTCTAAAGAAATCACGCAACGAACGATTATAACTCAACATACGCTCCAAAGCCTGTTCAAAACCGGAGAAGCGCACACGGAAAGGAAACACATAGTGTGTCTCGGTATCCTCCGAATCCAAGTCGGTGGCACGTATAGGCAGGTTGTAACCGATGACATAGTAGTCGCTTGGCACCGTAATAGGGAACTTGGTGTTTTCTTCCAGTTCGTAGAGCCTTTCCGGACGGAAATACTGGGAATTACAGCGTTCGCCGAACTCGCGACGCACCATATTGAAGGTTACATGCTCAGAGAAGACAGAGTCATTATCATTCTTCGGCTTCACATAAATGGTGAGAGGCTCTTTTTCGAACTGCTCTGCATATTCATCAATCTGTTTGCGTGCTGCTTCGTCCTCGGCCTCGTAACGGCGATAACGCTCAAGGTTTGGCTGCCAATACTTGCGGCTAATGCTTTGGGTTCGATACGCAATCGCAAAACGAATTTCAGTGACCATCGGAACAATTCGTTTCTTTGAATCCTTGCCTGCGTCGCTATAGGCATCATAGTCAGCATAAATGGCTCCGACATTGGCACCTATCTGGAACTGGAAGAAGTGACGATTATCGTAGTTGAAACCGGGGAAATCATAACCCGCCGAAATACCTGCTATGCCTGCCCAACCATCTTTCAACTTGTCACGATCGATGATATCAAGGGGCGTATTCATCGTGTATTTCATATACTCAGCGTAAAGACCCGAATAAAAACGGCCCTTAACCAGTTCTGGATGACGACGGAACGACCAGTGCCAACGCCATTCGGCATGTGCATTCCAAAATTTATACGATGTCTGGTCATAAAGTTTCTCCTTCAAATAATCCTTGCTCGAAGGAGAGCCCTTGAACTGCAAATAAACCGAAGAAGTGGACTTGCGATTAGGGTTACCGAAATCAATGTCAAGACCAATGTTGGGGATGACGAGTGCCCAATCGACGAAGTTCGTCGAAAGGGAGAAATGTGACCAGAAATTCAAGTCACTACGACCAAAGGTCAGCTGTTTGTAATTGTCTGTAACGTCAGACGTTCTTGCAGATGCAGGGATTTCGACCACTTGCGGCTGTTCGTTATCAGCAAGGAGTGACCCTGCGCACGAAAGCGAAAGTGCAAGACAAACGACGAAAGAACGATACATATATTATATATAAGCGAAATCAATTAGAGGACTTTTCCTTCAACTCATCAACGGTCCAGATTCGTTGATTGATGATCAGGTTTCTGGACGTACGATGCGTCTTTCCTGCCATTCCCGACATAAATAGGTTGGCACGTAGTCCATCGAGAATATGGTTGATGGTCTGGCGACTCACATATCCATGGCCAGCTTCGTAAGCGGCACAAAGGTATGCCACTCGATCGGCTGCCGAAGTGGTCTCGTTAGCACAATTCTGAAGAATATTCGACCTCAAGATGCGGAATTCGGGAGACTGGTATTTTCTCCAACCCTCTCCAGCAGCATTGAAAGCATTGACGTAATCCTTCTTCCGATAGAGGTCGAGAGCCTCACGATAGGCAGCGGCAGACTTTTCCTGCTCCTCGTGTGCAGCAACGATATCTTTTGCCTTATTAAGGCCGATTACTCGCAAACACTCGCTACGCACCTGATCGATAATCGAACTGGGATAAAAGGTCAGGTAATCCTGTCGATGCTCCTGTTCCATAAAACGTTCCGACAAATCGATGTAGTTGAGGATCTCCTGATACCTGTCGTTGAGCGATCGACCGAGATCGTTATTAGCGACATGAGCTCTATTCAATGGAGCAAACATACCCTGGAGTATGACAGCGAGGTCAATCTTTCCCGCAGCCTTCTGGACACGTTCCAGGGCCAAGTTATAGCAGTCCTGATAACGGTCGTTCATCGAAGCAAGCGCGGCAAGACGTTCGTTCAACAACTGGTCCTCGCTCCATGAGGTAGTTTCAAGATTATTGCGATAGTCATATTCATCACTTCCCAGATTCTTGATACGCTCATGATAGAGAGCCTGCATCTGCCGCCAGTTTGCCAACGAGGGATCGTCACGCATCAACTGACGCAAAGCACGACGCGTATTGTTATAGAGCAAGGAATTACGCTGATAGCCATCCTTGATAGCCTGAGGATAATACGTGAATACTACTTCTCTGTAGTTGCCAGCATTAAAGGCATTATTCAAATCTTCAAGCACATTGGTGGAGGTAGCATTGGCAGAATTATAAGACTTTTCCTGACCAGACTTCGGGTACCAGGACAAATCTCGCAATGCACGGAATTGAGCTTGACAGACATTTATCGAAAATAACGTTATAAATAACGACAATAGAATTCTTTGCATTTTTATAGACTATTTGGGCGCAAAAATAATAATTTTTGTGGATAAAACCGACAAAAGAAGAGACTATTTTCTATAATTTGTTGTTTTTTCACGATTTTTCATGGTTTTGAACGGAAGAGTTGGCAATAAACCATAGTTAAGGTGGCAGTCCTTGCCATGGAACTGCCACCTTGTAACTTGTAAATAAATCGATGTAATTTGTAATAAATCTATCATTTATTGCGGACTGAAATCCGCTGTAGCCCCTTCAATCCTTATTCCCACTCGATTGTCGAAGGTGGTTTGGAGCTGATATCGTAGCAAACGCGGTTGACGCCACGCACCTTGTTGATGATTTCGTTCGAGACCTTGGCCATGAAATCGTATGGCAGATGAGCCCAGTCGGCGGTCATTGCGTCGGTAGAAGTTACGGCTCGCAAAGCCACAGGATGCTCGTAGGTTCGCTCATCGCCCATCACGCCCACACTACGCACGGTGCTAAGCAAGATGGTTCCAGCCTGCCATATCTGATCGTAGAGCGACACTTCAATCTCTCCATCTTTCATATCCGCAGGGACACCAGCGGCGAGTACGCGGCGAGCCTCTTCTCCCGAGAGTTTAACCTTGTACTCTCGAAGTCCACGAATATAGATGTCATCGGCATCCTGCAGAATACGCACCTTCTCAGGCGTGATATCGCCTAAGATACGAACGGCAAGACCGGGTCCGGGGAAAGGATGACGTGTGATAAGATGCTCGGGCATACCTAACTGACGTCCTACACGGCGCACCTCGTCCTTGAAGAGCCACTTGAGAGGTTCGCAGAGCGAAAGATGCATCTCCTTGGGCAGTCCACCTACGTTGTGGTGCGACTTGATGACCTTGCCCGTGATGTTGAGCGATTCGATTCGATCGGGATAGATCGTACCCTGGGCAAGCCATTTTGCATCTTTGATCTTTTGTGCCTCGGCATTGAATACTTCAACGAAGTCGCGGCCGATGATTTTACGCTTCTGTTCAGGATCACTCACGCCCGCAAGGTCGGCAAAGAACTTCTCCGAAGCATCGACACCCAAAACATTAAGGCCAAGACATTCGTAGTCGTGCATCACGTCGCGGAACTCGTTCTTGCGAAGCATACCGTGATCGACGAAGATGCAGGTCAGATTCTTGCCGATGGCGCGATTGAGCAAAACAGCGGCTACACTCGAATCTACACCGCCCGAAAGACCCAAAATCACACGATCGTCACCTATCTGTGCTTTGAGTTCAGCCACCGTAGTATCGACAAATGAGGCTGCTGACCAGTCTTGGTTGGAATGGCAGATATCAACGACGAAATTCTTCAGAAGCTGCGTACCCTGAATGGTATGGAACACCTCTGGATGGAACTGGACAGCCCATACAGGCTGCGACAGACTGGCATAGGCAGCATATTTCACATTGGCAGTCGAAGCTATGCACTTGTATCCCTCGGGAATGGCGGTAATGGTGTCGCCATGACTCATCCACACCTGACTATTGGGTTCAAAACCTTTGAAGAGCGGATTCGCACCGTCAAACTCACAAAGGTTGGCGCGTCCATATTCGCGTGAGTCGGCCTTCTCAACCTTTCCTCCACCTGCATAGCTGATGAATTGCGCACCATAGCAGATGCCCAGCACCGGGACACGTCCGACAAACTGCGAGAGATCGACCTTGAAGGCCTCGGGGTCATGTACCGAGAAAGGAGAGCCCGAGAGGATAACACCTATCACTGTCTCATCACCTACAGGGAACTTGTTATAAGGCAAAATTTCGCAGAATGTATCGAGCTCGCGTACACGCCGGCCTATGAGCTGCGTCGTCTGTGAACCGAAATCCAGAATGATGATTTTCTGTTGCATATAGATGATATTTGAAATAATATGATTTACAAAATATTACTCTGATGTTGCTCTCTTGAGTACCGAATAAGCCTGAACGAGGCCCAACTCACCAGCCTTTGAGAGATCCTGGATGCCTTGCTTCGACTTGCCTTGGCGCAGCAATATCAACCCTCGGTTATAATAAGCCTCGGCAAAGTTGGGATAGAGCTCAATGCATTTGTTCAAGTCCTCAAGCGCAGTATCGAAGTTCGACAACTTGGACGAGATATATGCTCGATTAAAGTAGGCATAAACGAAGGTAGGCGACAATTCGATCACCTTGTCCAGGTCGCGCAAGCACATCTCGCTCTCCACTCGACGCTGACGCTGCAACTGTTCGGCCTGGCGACGTATCTGATCCTGATTGGAGAGTGCCGAATTCTGGTTCAGGCGTATGGTTGTGCCATTGTTTTGTCGGATAGCTGAATTACGAAGATCCTCGTCCACAACCTGCTGGCTGCTACCCGCTGTGGGCACAGCGCCACTATGCTCCGAGACCTCTATCATTCGGAAACGTATCACCGCACGATTGAAGTAGGCAAGGATGAAGTTGTCCTTACGATAGAGCACCTGGTTGAGGTCTTCAATGGCTGACTGATAATCCTGCACCAACATGAAGTCCAACGAACGGCCGAAATAGCTGGTGATGGAACCGCCCTGCGCGATGACTCGCGAATAATTGTCGATCGAAGCGAAGTGCGCCTGCACCTGTGTCTCATCAAGCATTGGCTCCTGACAAACCACCTTGAGCCGACGACTCAGCAGTCCGGCACGATTGAAGTCCGACAGCGTCTTCTCGAAATAGATGTTCTGGCGCACACCGTCACTCTTTTCATAATATGAGAGGATGAACATCGGCTGCATCTCGACCGTGAAACGCTGGTCCTGGATACGCCCTCGTGTGGCATTGTTGTAACGCGACTCGTTTCCATCCAACGATGCGGTCATGATGCGGTTGAACTTGCGGATATTGTTGTCGCCTTCCTTGCGGGTACGATCCTCATCGGTAAGCTCGTCATCCTGCACCAAGTGTTCAGCCATCAAGACACTATCAGGATTCTGTATTCCCTCAGCCTGCATCTGCTGGCGGCGCTGGTTGCGCTGGTCGCGCTCTTTCATCACACGCTGCTCGACGGTGAATGCCTGCTTGAAATCCTGGTCAGCCTCCTTGATTCGACCTAATTTCTTCAGATCCTCGGCACGCGCATAGAGTGCAGGGAAGAAGTTGGGATGTTGGTCGAACACCTTCTGGTAGTCGTCAACAGCGCCGCTAAGGTCGCCCACTTCATCACGCAGCAGAGCACGATTGTAGCTTGCGAATGTATTGTCGGGTTCCTGCTCAAGCACACGCGAGAAGTCGCTGATGGCGCGGTTGCGGTCGCCTGTCTGGGCACGCAAGATGCCTCGGTTGTAGAGCGAGAGCACTTCATCGGGCTTCAATTCGAGCGCCTGGTCATAGTCGCTCATTGCCCCTCTCAGGTCGTTCATGTTGTAGCGGATCATTGCGCGGTTGTTGTAGAACGCGCTCTGCTCGGGATCGAGACGGATGGCATGATCCATGTCGTCGAGAGCCTCCTTGTAACGTTCGTTTTGCGCAAGAATCATGCTACGCATCCCGTAGGCATACGCATTACCCTTGTCGAGGTCGATGACTTTGTCCAGGTCGCTCAGCGCCTTCACGCTGTCGCCAAGTTCCATCTGCAACTGCGCACGATTAAGGTAGGCTGTGGGTTCGTTGGGGAAAAGCTCGATAAAATGGTTGAAGCAACTGTCGGCTCGCCTGTAATCCTTCTTCAAGGCATACGATACGGCAAGGCTGCGCAGAAATACCTTGTTCTCGGGCTGCACACTCAGGCCTTGCTCGAAGTCGGCTATCGCGCCATCGTACTCCTTCAGATTCTGACGGGCAATGCCACGCACCTGCCAGGCGGTGACGAGAAACGGATTGCGCTCAATGCACGCCGAAGCATCCTGGGCAGCACCCAGGTAGTCGTCCAGATAAATCTTCGCGATGCTTCGATAAAGGTAAGGGTCAGCCAGATAGGGCTTGACGGCAATGACCTCATTGAAATACTGTATCGACAGCACATAGTCCTCGAAGTAGAGGGCATTGCGGCCGATGGCAAGCACACGATCCGTATTGATCTGGGCCGTCAGTGAGGTGAAGGCTAACACCAACGCTGATATGAGCGCCGAAGGTCTCTTCATCAATTATCTCTTGAAACCGTAATAACGGCGACGGGCCGCCGTGAAATGCATAAGGTTATTCGAGACGTATTCGTAGTTCTCCAGATTGTCATCGGTCCATTTAAGGATTTCATCCAGATAGTCGCGACTCTGGTCGCGAGTAGTTTCGAACAAGCGGCAGTAGAAACGCGACATCTCAAGCCGAAGCATCTGCACGGGATTGGCCTCGTTCCTTACCACGATATTTTCGTTGATGTCAACGATGCATTTCATAATGGTTACAAATTATTTTGTCTGTTGGGGGTATTCTTTGTATTCCGAGTATTCAATGTTTGTCCGAACTGACAAGCTCTGCCATAAGTTCATAGGGCGAGGCCGAAGTGATACGCACCTGCTGGAAAGTGCCCGGGCTCAAGGCGATGGGGACCTGTACCCCCTCATCGTAGCCCGACGACTCGGTAGGCAAGGCATCGACAGGAATCAGCACCTCAGGATCGACTTCAGGCGAATCATATTCAGTGCGTGCCACGTAATATTCTCCGTCGAGGCGGTCAATGATGACGCGTAATGTCTTGCCCACCTTCTCCTCCTGACACTGCAAACTGATTTCCTGCTGCAACTCCATCAGTTCGTCTAACCGTTGCTGTTTCACCTCGGGAGGGACATCATCCTCATAATGTCGGGCAGCATAAGTCCCTTCTTCTTCGCTGAAAGCAAATGCGCCCAATCGTTCGAACCGCTGACGGCGCACGAAATCCTTCAGTTCCTCGAAGTCCTGCGCTGTCTCGCCGGGGAAACCCACCATCATGGTGGTGCGGATATGTATGCCGGGCACCTGACGGCGTATTTCGGCCAAAAGTTCCTCGGTCTCTTCACGGCTGATATGCCGAAGCATACGGTCGAGCACATGGTTCGAAGCGTGTTGCAAGGCAAGGTCAAGATACTTGCAGACATTCGAATTGCGCGCCATCACCGGCAGCAAATCCTTCGGGAAGTTATTCGGATAGGCATAGTGCAGACGCAACCACTCCACGCCCGGAATGTCGGCAAGTTGCTGCACCAGCTCAGCGATATTGTATTTTCCATACAAGTCGTAGCCATAACCTGTGAGGTCCTGGGCAATGAGCTGGAACTCACGCACACCCTGACTGACCAACTGCTTTACTTCGTCAACAATCTCATCCATCGGACGGCTCTTGTAGTGACCTGTGATGAGAGGTATGGCACAATAGGCACAATGACGATTGCAGCCCTCCCCTATCTTCACGTACGCATAGTGTCGGGGTGTGGTCTGGAGGTGATAGGCACGAAGACTGTCGTCCCACGAATATCCCAAATCGGAGAGAATCCCTTTCCAGTCGAACTTGCCATAGATGCGGTCAATCTCCGGAATCTCGTCCATCAGTTCCTGGCGATAGCGTTCCGAAAGGCATCCCATGACGAAGATCTTGCCAATCTTTCGGCGTTTCTTAAGCACTGTAAGACCAAGAATTGTATTGATCGACTCCTCTTTCGCATCGCCTATGAAACCACAGGTATTAACAATGACAATCTCTCCCTTCGGGTCTTCGGGGTCGTGATGCAGCTTGTAGCCAACGGCAGCCAGCTGAGCCATCAGGCGTTCGCTATCCACAAGGTTCTTGCTGCAACCTAAGGTGATGAGGTCGATGCGATGCTTGATCATGCTGTCAGGTTAAATCTTTCCTCCGTATTGGTTCAGGAACATCATTTGCCGAAAAGGCTATCAACAAAAGCGCGGTTGTTGAAGATCTGTAGATCCTCCATCCCTTCGCCCAATCCGATGTAGCGCACGGGTGTCTGCAGCTGGTCGCTGATACCAATCACGACACCGCCCTTGGCTGTGCCGTCGAGTTTGGTGATGCAAAGCGCAGTCACATCGGTCACCGCTGCAAACTGCTTGGCTTGTTCGAAGGCATTTTGTCCCGTTGAGCCATCAAGCACCAACAGGACCTCAGGATTGTTATCGGGCACCACCTTCTGGATTACCTTGCGTATCTTGCCCAGTTCGTTCATCAGTCCCACCTTGTTATGCAGACGTCCAGCGGTGTCAATAATCACCACGTCGGCATTCTCCTTCAGCGCATGTTGCACCGCATCGAACGCCACCGAAGCAGGATCCGATCCCATCTGCTGCTTCACAACGGGCACACCCACGCGCTCGCCCCATATCTGCAGCTGGTCGATGGCGGCAGCACGGAATGTGTCGGCAGCACCTAATACCACCTTGTTGCCTGCCTTCTTGAACTGATAGGCAAGCTTGCCGATGGTTGTGGTCTTGCCCACACCGTTTACACCCACCACAAGCATCACGTATGGTCGCTTGGCATCGGCCTTCACCGTGAAGCCATCGAGTTCTTCGCGCTGATTTTCTACCAACAGCGCGGTAATCTCCTGACGCAACAGCTCATTCAGCTCTCCTGTGCCGACATACTTGTCTTTCGCTACTCGTGCCTGAATGCGTTCGATGATGCGCAAGGTAGTATCCACTCCCACATCACTGGTCACGAGTACCTCCTCAAGGTCATCCAGCACGTCGTCATCCACAGTGCTACGACCAGCTACCGCACGCGCAATCTTCTCAAACAGTCCCTGTTTGGTCTTCTGCATGCCCTGGTCAAGCGTTTCCTTATTCTCTTTCTTAAAGAATTTATCAAAAAATCCCATAATTACTCGATAAATGTGGGTGCAAAGATACCGCTTTAAAACGAGACTTCCAAATTTTTTGAAGAAAATTGACGAATATTAAAAAAAAGTAAGTATCTTTGCAGCGCACTTTTCGACATATCGAAAACAAAAGCGAATGATAACATTATGGTCGCTGCGCTCAAAATATCTTCTCTACGGACTTTGGGGACTTTAAGGACTTTTGCTTGCGCACGTCTCCTCTACGGATTTCTCGGATTGAACGGATTTATTTTTGACCGAGCCGCTAATCTGATAAATCTGTGAAATCTGTAGAGATGTAAGGACACAGACTTTTTGCTTGCGCACGTCAATGATAGTCCATTAAGTCCGTGAAGTCCGTAGAGATTTAGGGTCACACAGATCGCACAGATTCACACAGATTTTGCTTGCGCACTCCCGAGATTGTCCCTTAAGTCCTTGAAGTCCGTAGAGAAAATAAATAACACCGTAGAGAGATAAGAAAACTCCGCAGAGATAAAAGGACGGACAAAGTCCGTGTTATCCACCCAGTGGTCGGCGAAGCAATGACCACTGGTCTCCCTTGGGCAAGCCGACAATCCGTGAGATTCGTGTGATCCGTGATCAAAATATCAAAAATACGTGAAGGAATAAATAAGTTTTCGTTGATTTCGATGTTTTCGTAGTTTTCGGAATCCGAAAAAAACGATGGGGAGTATTCCGAAAAAGGACGAAAAAACGAAAAAGTCCGAAAATATTATTTAGTTTCCGCGTTTTTCGATGTTCAAAATAGTGAAGTGGTCACTACGCTCAAAATTATTAGAATAATAAACAAAATGGTATTCTTATAATTTTATGATTCAATTTTCTGGGAATTTTGAGCGAAGCGACCCCAAAACATAGAAGCCTAATTTAAAAACTGTTTGCAAATGAACTATCGCGAGACCCTCTCCTACCTCTATGCCCAGTTGCCGGTGTTCGAGAGTCAGGGGGCTCATGCCTATAAGCCAGGATTAGAACGCTGCGAGGCGATGGACGACCTCTTGGGCCATCCGCATCGCCGCTATCGCACCATCCACGTTGCCGGCACCAACGGCAAAGGTTCCACATCACATCTGCTGGCCGCCATCCTGCAATCCGCCGGTTATCGCGTGGGTCTCTTCACGTCGCCCCACCTTGTCGATTTCAGCGAACGCATACGCGTCAATGGCGAAGCTATCGAACAGCAGTATGTCATCGATTGGGTTGAAAAGTGGGCACCGTGCGGAGCCCCCGCATCCGATGACTCCCATTCACTGATGCGCTTTCAGCCTTCGTTCTTCGAACTCGCCACCATGATGGCCTTCTGCTACTTTGCCGATCGTGAGGTCGATGTCGCGATCATCGAAGTGGGTTTGGGCGGAAGGCTCGACTCGACCAACATCATCCAGCCTGCGCTCAGCATCATCACCAATATCTCGTTCGACCACACCCAGTTTCTCGGCGATACCCTGCCACAGATTGCCGCCGAGAAAGCCGGCATCATGAAACAGGGGGTGCCCTGTGTTATTGGCGAATGTGATGACGAGCGCGTACGCTTCACCTTCGAACAGAATGCCCAGCTCCACCAGGTATCGGTGCTCGACTTCGCCTGCGACCGTCCGCAGATACCTTGGGTACGCCATCACACATTCTTTAATATATACGAGACAGCCGACGATGGCACCCTCCAGTGTCCATTGTGCGGCGATTGCCAACCGCACAATGCCAACACGGTCATTACCGCCGTCCATCAGCTGCGTCAACTTGGCTTCAACATCTCGCCCGAGGCCCTTCAGCAAGGTTTCCGCGACGTAGTCACGCTCACCCATCTTCGCGGCCGATGGGAAACATTACAAACCAATGCCGATGGCTCAATCCGCGTGCTCTGCGATACGGGGCACAATCCCGGCTGTTTTGCTTACCTTGGCCCCCAGCTTATGTCGCTCCATCAGGCAGGACATCCATTGCAGATCGTCTTCGGTATGGTCAGCGACAAGGACATCGAGACCGTACTCCGTATGCTTCCCCGAAGCGATGCCCCAGGTGCCGCCGTCAATTACTATTGGTGCAATGCCCCTACACCGCGAGCACTCCCTGCCGAGCAACTTGCAACTCGTGCAGCCGCTGTCGGCCTCGACGGACAGGTCTTCTCCTCCATCGGCGAAGCGCTCGATGCTGCGCTCCAACAGCCGGGAATCGTGTTCATCGGCGGCTCCAACTATGTAGTTTGCGAAGCATTGAGTAGATTTTGAACCAAAAATTTGGTCAAAAGAAAAATAAGCATTATCTTTGCAGCGCACTTTTCGAGGAATCGAAAACAAAAGCGAATGATAACATTATGGTCGCAACGCTCAAAATTATAAGAAAGTTATTAGTAAAATTATCAAAATCGGCTTCTTATAATTTTTTGATTCAATTTTTTGAGAATTTTGAGCGAAGCGACCTAAACAACAAAAAGTTTTCGTAGATTTCGATGTTTTCGTGGTTTTTCGGAATCCGTAAAAAACGATGGGAGTTATTCCGAAAAAGGACGAAAAAACGAAAATGTCCGAAAAATTTTTGTAGTCATTTCCGCGTTTTTCGATGTTGCTATATAGAAGCGCACTTTTCGACATATCGAAAACAAAAGCGAATGATAACATTATGGTCGCTACGCTCAAAATTATAAGAAAGTTATTAGTAAAATTGTCAAAATCGGCTTCTTATAATTTTATGATTCAATTTTTTGAGAATTTTGAGCGAAGCGACCCTATGAAATAAGAATCAAACAGACATGCCATTTACTATTGAAGAAGTAAGAGCAGACAAGCGATATCTTGAACTTCTGAGCGAGAAGTTCCCGACCATCAACAGCGTCTCGACCGAGATTATCAACCTGCAGGCCATCATGAGCCTCCCGAAGGGCACCGAGCACTTTCTGAGCGATATCCATGGCGAAGCCAATGCCTTCAATCACGTGCTGCGCAATGCGTCAGGGCAAATACGCCGCAAGGTCATCGACATCTTCGGTATGGCCATGCGCGACAGCGACAAGCGCGAACTATGCTCCCTCATCTATTATCCCGAAGAGAAACTCGAACTCGTCAAACGTCAGCAGAACCCGGAAGACCTCGACGACTGGTACCGCATGACCATCCATCAGCTGGTCGAACTTGCCCGTTTCGTCAACCATAAATACACCCGCTCGAAACTCCAGAAGCTCCTCGATCCCGAGTTCGCCTATGTCATCACAGAACTGCTCAACGAGGCAAAGGCTGAGCCTGACCGCCAGGACTACTACAACGCCATCATCAACTCAGTGGTCGAGGTGGGTCGCAGCGAGGCACTTATCATCTCCATCTGCTACCTCATCCACCGCCTCATCATCGACACGCTCCACATCGTAGGCGACATCTTCGATCGCGGCCCCGGTGCCTGGCAGATCATGGACACCCTCACGCGCTACCACAACTTCGACATCCAGTGGGGCAATCACGACATCGAATGGATGGGTGCCGCTGCCGGCAACCTCGCGCTCATTGCTTCGGTGCTCCGTGTCTCTATCCGTTATGCCAATGTCGAGACACTCGAAGAAGGCTACGGCATCAATCTCCTGCCTCTCGCCAACCTTGCCATGGAGGTCTATGGCGATGACCCCTGCACCCCCTGGCAGACCAAGGACTTCGACAACAATCCGCGCCTCAAGCGATCTGCCCAGCTTATGGCAAAGATGCACAAGGCCATCTCCATCATCCAGTTCAAGCTCGAAGGTCAGATCATTCGCCGTCATCCCGAATACCAGATGGACGACCGCCTGATGCTCGACAAGATCGACCCACGGGCAGGCACCATCACCCTCGACGGCAAGGTCTATGAACTGCTCGACAAGAACCTGCCATCGCTGCTCAACGTCTCCGACCCCTACCAGCTCTGCACACGCGAGCAGGAAGTCATGGACCAGCTTGCTCACTCTTTCCGCAATTCCGCCGAGCTCCAGAAGCATCTGCGTCTGCTCTATCAGAAGGGTTCCCTCTACCTTGTGCGCAATGGCAACCTGCTCTTCCATGCTGCCATCCCGATGAACCCCGACGGGACATTCGAGGATGTCGAGATCGACGGACAGACTTACCGTGGCCGTGCCCTCTTCGACAAAATCGATCAGATGATACGCGATGCCTACTTCCCGTCAGGCGGTGACAAGCATCATCAGGACGCGCTCGACTACATGCTCTACCTCTGGTGCGGACCCAAATCGCCACTCTTCAACAAGGACAAGATGACCACATTCGAGCGCTACTTCATCGACGACCAGGAACTCTACAAGGAAAAGAAAGGTGCATTCTTCGAGCTTGCCAATACCAAGGAAGTCTGCCAGAGCATCCTCCGCGAATTTGGTCTCGACAAGAACAGCTCCCACATCATCAACGGTCATGTGCCCGTGCGCACCAACCGTGGCGAGTCACCCATCCGCGCCGAAGGCATCCGACTGGTTATCGACGGCGGCTTCTCCAAGCCCTATCACGCCACCACAGGCATCTCGGGCTATACGCTCATCTTCAACAGTCACGGCCTTCAGCTCGTCGAACACGAGCACTTCGAGTCGCGCGAGAAAGCCATTGTCGAAGGTGTCGATGTGCACTCGCACGTCCAGCTGGAGGACTTCAAGTACAACCGCATCCACGTTCGCGACACCGACCGAGGCAAAGAGCTGCAACTGCAGATCGACGACCTCCAGCGATTGCTCATGGCCTATCGTCACGGCATCATCAAGGAAAAGTAGTATGTTATTCAGGGATATCACAGGCCAGCAGGCGGCTGCCCGGCAACTGAGGGATGCGATCGACCACGACCGTATGCCGCACGCCTTGTTGATTTCCGGACGCGAAGGTTCGGGAGCATTGACACTGGCGCTCACTGCTGCCCAATATATCCTCTGCGAGAACCACACGCCCGACGGCGAACCTTGCGAGCGTTGTCCCCACTGCCTGCAAATCCACAAGCTGCAGCATCCCGACCTCCACTTCGCCTTTCCCGTCGTCAACCGCAAGGGCCAGTCGGGTGATGACTCCGCCGTCAGCCTCGACTACATCGCCGAGTGGCGCGACATCCTGCTACGCCGCCCCGACATGACCTACACCGACTGGGTCAAGTTCATCAGCGACGAAGGCAAGAATGCGCAGATCTACAAGGCCGAGGCTTCGAACATCATCCGCATCCTCTCCACCAAACCCTACGAGAGCGACAAGCGTGTGATGATCATCTGGCTGCCTGAGAAGATCAACGAGACCGCCTCTAACAAGTTGCTTAAGATCATTGAGGAGCCTTATCCCAAGACGTTCTTCCTGCTGGTCAGCAACGATCCCGACCGCGTGCTCGGCACCATCCTCAGCCGTTGCCAGCGCCTCAACATCCCCCCTCTCGACCCGTGCTGGATGCAGCCACGCATCGAGCCGGACGAACGTCAGTACTTCTTCGAGAAGTTCTGCGCCATGATGCGTCTGAGCTATCTGCGCCGCATCTTCGATATGCGCGATTGGAGCGTCGAGATGGCTGGCCTTGGGCGTCAACGCCAGCAGGACTTCCTGCAGTATGCACAGTCGATGATCCGCGAGAACTTCATCCTCAATGTTGCCATGCCGTCAGGGCAGGGCATCAATTACATGGACGACCAGGAGGCGCAGTTCTCGTCGCGCTTCCATCTCTATGTCAACCACCGCAACGTCGAAGGCATCATGGACGAGCTGGCGCAAGCCGAAAAGGACATTGCTCAGAACGGTGCCGCCAAGATCATCTTCTTCGACCTTTCGCTCAAGCTCATCATGCTGCTGAAACAATGAAAGTCATTATCGCCTCCATCGTGCTACCTTATCCGCTCACCTCGGGCGGCGCACAGGGTGTCTTCAATATGATTGAGGAGCTGCGCAACGATAATGACATCACGCTCATATTTCCCGAGAACGCCGACAATACCCGCACTGCTATGCGCGAACTGCAGCAGTTGTGGCCCGACGTTGATTTGCGTCCCTATCCTTACCAGCGGCAACTTATCCATCCACGGTTCTTCTTCGACAAGGCACGTCGCGCCTTTAACCTCAAGTTCCGTGCCGACAACCGCCGTTTCCAGATCGACCGCATCCTGCAGCACTATGGGTATTACATGACAGGCGACTTCAAGCGTTTTATCAACTCCATCATTAACGAAAAGAAGCCCGACCTTTTCCAGGTCGAATTCTACCAATACCTCAAGATAGCAGATATTCTGCCCAAAGGACTCAAGAAGATCTTCATCCACCACGAACTGCGTTTTGTGCGCAACGACCGTTTCCTCCAGCCCTACAGTCTCAGCCGCAAGGAAGCACGCCTGCAGAAGTTCATCAAGATGGAGGAAATACGCGACTGCAACAAGTACGATGCCGTCGTCACCGTCACTGATGTCGATCGCCAACAACTTGCCAACGTCGGTCTCACCGTACCGCTCTACACTTCAACCCTTGCCATCAATACGCCTACACTCGACTACAACAAGTGGAACCGGCGCGTCGTTTTCGTAGGTGGTACCAGTCACACACCCAACCTCGAAGGCATGGAATGGTTCCTCAACAAGGTGGCTCCGCGCATCAACTGGAAAAAAGGCGGTCTGGCTCGCAGTCTCGACATTGTGGGAAAAGGCTGGGACGAACGATGGGTGCACCATGTCAACCTCAGCAATGTCAAAGTCAACCTCCTCGGTTTCGTCGAACGTCTTGACATGGTGGCCAACAACAGCATCATGATTGTGCCCATTCTCTCTGGCAGTGGAATGCGCATGAAAATCCTTGAAGCTGCCGCACTCGGAGCACCTATCATCACCACCTCAGTGGGTGTCGAAGGCATCGAGTTTTCACATGGCGAAGCCTGCCTCATCGCCGACACACCTGAGCAGTTTGCCGAGGCCCTTCGTCGTGTGATGCGCGACGACCAACTGCGTCAGCGTCTCACCGCAGGAGCTCGACGTATTTATGATGAGAAATACTCCCGCAAGGTGCTCGCCCAGCGGCGTCAATCCATCTGGGAGGCAGTTCTTAACCCCTCTTAACCCCTCAAACCCCTCGAACCCTTCGAACCCCTCAAACCC
>CAJOLH010000011.1 GCA_905235375.1 uncultured Bacteroidales bacterium | reverse complement strand
TTTAGGTCGCTTCGCTCAAAATTCTCAAAAAATTAAATCAAAAAATTATAAGAATCCCTTTTTGACAATTTTTATAATAATTTTCTTATAATTTTGAGCTTTGCGACCATAATGTTATCATCCGCTTTTGTTTTCGATATGTCGAAAAGTGCGGTGCAAATATAGATATTATATATTGATTTTGCAAATATTTTGCCTTTTTATTTAATTCATTAAACAAAAATAGTCGATTTTTATTTAATCCATTAAACAAAATCGGCCATTTTTTATTTAATCCATTAAACAAAACGCTTCATTTTCATTTTATCCTTTTACGAATATCACTTCAGTCGGATGATATCGCTCCAGCGGGTGGTGGGATTCTTACTGCGGAAATCGTGCTTGATAGCGTTGGCAAAGACATCGGCCTTCCCCTTGCCATCGCGACTGGTATATTGTTGTGACCCAAGGACGATAGTCTCAGATCCATTCACTTTGTTGATGTGGTCGATGACAGCATCGAGGCGCTTCATCTTCTGGAACTGCTCGGCATTGTAGTCGAAGAGATCGAGCTGGATGGGACTCTTCGGCCCGATGCCCATGACGATAACACCTGCCTTTTTGTAATGATAGCCCGGACGATAAAGCTGCTGAAGCACATCGAAAGATGCCTTCACTATCTCAATGGTGCTGCTGGTGGGCATGGAGAGACGAGCCTCCATGAAATTGTTGTATTGAGGCAGATCTTCGCGGAAGGGATTGGTATAGATGAATACACTCACGATGTTGGCCACAGAACCTTGCTGACGCAACTTCTCGGCACAACGGGCAGCATAGTTTGCAACGTGAGTGCGAAGGCCTTCAAGGTCGGTAATCATACCATTGAACGAACGGCTGGTGCAGATGCTCTTCTTGGAAGCCAGTTCCTCATTGGGCACACAGTCCTCGCCATTCAGTTCGCGCCAGGTACGTTCGATGACGATGTTGCGGAACGTCGCCTTGACCCACGTCTGGTTGTGATTGGCGAAGTCGAAAGCAGTCTCAATGCCCATTGACTTCATTCGGGCAGCATAACGACGCCCAATGCCCCATACCTCTTCGATGGGATAGAGCTTGAGCGCCTTGATGCGTTTCTCGTCGCTGTCGATGAGACAGCAGTGACGATAACCCGTATGACGCTTGGCGAAGTGAGATGCCAACTTTGCCAAGGTCTTGTTGGGCGCAATGCCGATGCTGACGGGCATACCGACGCTCTGCTTGATGCGCTTGTGCAGGTTCTCTCCCCATTGCTTGAGATCCATCTGCTTCACATCGTCAAAATTAACGAAACATTCGTCGATGCTGTAGCGGAAATAGGCAGGAGCCTCCTTACGAATGATGCTCATCACTCGACCCGTCAGTTCTCCATAAAGCTCATAATTACTGGAGAAGACCGCAATCTTCTGCCCAGGGAACTGCTCTGCCAACTGGAAATAAGGCGTTCCGGCCTTGATGCCCATCTTCTTAGCTTCGTTACTACGCGCTACGACGCAGCCGTCATTGTTCGAAAGCACCACGACAGGCTTGTCCTTCAGGTCGGGCCGAAAGACACGCTCGCATGAAACGTAGCAGTTATCGCAGTCAATGATGCCGTACATGGTTGATTAGTATTTTCTCCAGTTCTTGATTGTCCATACCACTACGCCCCACACCTCGAAGTCATCATCCCCGTTGATGCGGATAGGCTTGAAGTCCTTGTTTGCCGGACGCAGTTCGATATATCCCTCACTTCGATGCGTCAGGTCGAGGTATTTGATGGTAAACTCCTCGTTGATATAGGCCACGATGATGTCGCCATCCTGCGCCTCAACAGAACGGTCGATGACGGCAATGTCGCCGTCACAGATTCCTGCCTCAATCATCGAATCGCCCTCTACCTTTCCGTAGAACGTCGCTTCTGGATTGCGAATGAGGTCCCGATTGAAGTCCAGCGTATCGTGGTTATAGTCTTCTGCCGGGGATGGGAATCCAGCCTTGATGCCAGGAGCAAGCTGAAGCTTCAGCTTCTTCTCGAAATCTCCCTGTATGATTTGAATGTTCGACATATCCTTTTATTTCATTGTCAATTATCCTGCCTTTTGTGCTTGTTCTTTCGGGAATAGATCTTCTTTGAGCGATGAGCCTTGTCCTTCGCGTGGAAACCAGGGCCCAACATCTGCTGCTCTGCTTCCCGATTGGCCTTCTTCATGGCCTTCACGAAGTCGTCGATGGTGATGCGTGACTTGCTTTTTCTGATACGTTTCATGATGTCTCCTATTCGTTTAAGTTTTATTTCATGTGTAAATGAGGGTGCAAAGATACTTCTTTTCTTCCAAATCTCCAAATTTTATCCTAATTTTTGTCACGCCAAACAACGAATTTATCCATTCTACAGCAAAATATCGGAGTGAAAATGTACGGCTTTATCAAAAAAGCCTTATCTTTGCGCCCACATTTAATAAAATACATATAATAAAATACATAGAACGACAAGACAAATTATGCAGGCAGGCGAATGTTACGTGAATAGGTTTGATCCATCGAAGGCCTACAAGGTGATGGCCATCGAAGGGACGAAGCTGCACGCCGAACAATGCTTCTGCCGTCCTGACGGCATGGAGGTGAGCGGCTTCTCGTCAACGATGACCTATCGCTTGAAGGATCCGCAGATACGACCCGAGACCTATGAGCGCATCAAGCGACAGATAAGCGAGAGTCTGCAACTTTGCGTCAAGCTGGTACGCGAAGCGGAGACCTCTCCCCTTTTGCCTACGTTCGATGGCTTCGGCGAGTGGGAAGCCACACCGCAGCCAGGCGATTACATTGTTGCGTATTACGACGAGATGACCACAATCTTCCACGTCACAAGTTGCAACGGGAACAAGGTGTCGGGCGAATATTTCCAGATTGACCCCACCTATGTGGAGCACGACAGAGCGCGTGCCTTCGACCTCCCTGACCGCGTGATGTTGGCTGACGCAACACTCTTCGCCAAGATTCCCAAAGTGATGCAGATGACCGAAGCTGCGGTCCGAGCTTTCATCAAGGGCGACGTGCAATGATTTGGAAAAAGACAACCTGAAATGCTGAATGTCCATTCAACAATCATTTTATGTGCATTCAGCACTATTTTTTTTATCAAAATTTGGCAACACGAAAAATAATTTGTATCTTTGCCCCGATTTTTAAAGTAAACAAAATGATCAACAGACTACTTATACGCATCAAAACCGTTCAACTCGTTTATGCCTGCCTGCAGAGCGAGGAGCCACGCATCTTTGCTGATGGTATGCTCCGCGAGTCGCTCGAAGCCACACAGAAACTCTACAACTACCTTTTGGCCCTCATCGTGAAGGTGACCGATTATCGCCGCCAGCAGATTTTGGCCGCAAAAGGCAAATTTCTGCCTACACGCGAAGAACTGAACCCCAATACCCGCTTTGTCGATAACAAGCTGGCACAGATGATTGCCGAGAAGAGCGAGGCCGTGGATTACTGCGAGCGTGAAGGACTCACCAGCGACTTCGACACCGAACTCTACCGCACCATCCTCGAAGCCATCGAGCAGAGCGAGTCTTTCGGACAGTACATGTCGCAACGCGAGGCTCCTACCTTCGAACAGGACAAGGAGCTATGGCTGGAAATCCTTACCACCATCTTCCCCCAATGCGAAAAGCTTGACGAGGTGCTTGAGGAACGCGACATCTACTGGAACGACGACCTGACCACTGTGCTCAAGGCGCTCACACGCATGATACAGCGGCTCAAGCCCGAAAGAGAGATGGTTCCTGCCGGCAAGCTCTTCCTAAAAGAAGAAGATGAGCGGTTTGCCCTCGACCTCTTCCACTATGCCCTCGACGAATACTACGACAACGTGAAGCTCATCGATGCCATCACCCCCAACTGGGAGGCCGAACGCATCGCCATGATGGACAAGGTGATTATCTCATGCGCCCTCTCGGAGATACGCCATTTCCCCGACATCGCAATAGCCATCTCAATGAACGAATATATCGAACTGGCCAAGCACTACAGTTCTGCCAAGTCGGCCAGCTTCGCCAATGGTGTCATCGACAAGATAACCACCACGTGGCGTGCCGATCATGTAATCTTCAAGAAATAAAACAACCAAAAAACAAACAATATGCTTAACACCATTTTACTTCAGGCCGCAGCAGGCGGCAGCCCCTACAGTTCGTTGATTTTCATCGTACTGATCATCGCAGTGTTCTACTTCTTCATGATCCGTCCTCAGCAGCAACAGCAAAAGAAACTGCGTGAGGAGCGCAACAACATGAAGAAAGGCGACAACGTAATCACGACTGGTGGACTCTATGGCAAGATTGTAGGTGTGAAGATGTCACAACCCGACAAGAAAGGCAATTCAGAAGTCGAAAGCTTCCTCATCAGCCTCAAGCCCGACTACTCGACCACGGTTCAGGTCAGCAAGGAATGTGTCTTCAAGGATCTCAATGACGTAACAGCAGCTCAGCCAAAATAACATGGCTCCATCAAGGCACGATAGCGGCAACGAAACACGTCCGTCGAAATTCATCAGGAAAGCCAACATCTTCATCAATCGTTTTCGACGTAATGAACTGGGGACCTTCCTGATCTTTATTGCGATAGCCTTCTTCTTCTGGGTTGTCCAAACTGCCCGCGAAGAATCGGCCTCTGACTTCATCGTGAAACTGACTGTCGAGGACCAGCCGCAGGACATGGTGTTCACCACCCACGTGCCCAAAGAACTCAAGGTGACCATTTCCGACACCAATGCCCGACTCTCGAACTACGGCTTGAACAATCGTCTGGATTCACTCAGCGTCAACTTTGAGCGATATGCCGACGTGTTGGGCAACTTCCGCATCTCGGCTGCCGAATTGCAGTCTCTGCTGATGGCTGGTCTCGAAAGCAGCACCCGTGTTGTAGCCATCACGCCTTCGCTCATCGATGCCCGTTTTGCACAAACCGAGGGTCGCAAGTTCCCCGTCAAGTTGAGCGGCACCTATACCGTGGCTGACAATTATCGAATGCGTGCCCCTCAAATCGAACCCGATTCAATTGTCATCAATGCACCTGCCGCTGTGCTCGACACCATGCAGTGGGTCTATGCCGTCAGCGAAGGCAGACAGAACATGACCGACACCCTCGAAGAGACACTGTCACTCGAATTGCCCCTCGGCGTAAAAGGCACTCCTTCGAAAGTGAAAGTCATGATTCCCGTTGCTCAATATGTCGAAAAGACGTTGGGGCAAGTGGAGGTGCAGGTGCTCAACGAGCCAAGCAATCGTCACCTCATCGTCTTCCCCTATTCCGTGGACTTGACGTGCCTTGTCGATTTCGAACATTACCGTGACATCACTCCTGAGAACTTCATCATCTCCGTCAACTACGATAGTCTGCAGAGTCAGGTGCGTCAGGGCAGATTGCCCATTGCTGTGCGCTACATCGGACAGCCCGAGATTGTGACCAATGTGCAAATCTCCCCACGAATAGCCGAATATGTCATTGAGAAAAGATGAGTGCTAAACTGATAGCCATCACGGGCGGGATAGGCTCGGGCAAGTCGGTGGTCTCGCAGCTACTGCGTGTCATGGGCTACACGGTCTATGACTGTGATGAGCGAGCCAAATGGCTCATGACCCACGATGAACAACTGCGCAACGAACTTTGCCGACTCTTCGGCACTGACACCTATCTTCCCTCCGCCAACGGCTCATGGCTACTCAACAAGCCTTATCTGTCGGACGTGATCTTTTCGAGGCCCGATGCCTTAACCAAGATGAATGCTTGCGTCCATCCTGCTGTGTGGCGCGACATGCAGACCCAAATTCTGGCCGAGTCGAAAGAGTATTTCTTTTTCGAGTCAGCCATTCTTTATGAATCGGGGTTCGACCATCTGTCCACCCCTGACGAAGTGTGGGCAGTCAGTGCGCCCGTCGAACTGCGCATCCTTCGGGCCATGCAGCGTGACAATGCCTCTCGCGAAAAGGTTTTGAGTCGCATCGCTTCTCAGATGCCCCAAGAGGAAAAGATTCGTCGCGCCAATCACATCATACTCAACGATGACACACATTCGATTATCGCACAAGTGCATAAACTCTTAGAAACAGTTTGAATAACTTATTAAGATGAAAAGAATCTTTTCCCTCACCTTCCTGCTGCTCACCCTCGGCACCATGCTATCGGCACAAATTATGGAGCCTGTGAAATGGACGCATAAGAGCCAAGTCAAAGGGCAGGAACTTACCGTAACCTTTACTGCCAACATCGACCCGACATTCCATCTCTATGCGATGGACATCCCCGAAGGTGGCCCACAGAAGACTGAGTTCGTCTTCGAGACACTCGAAGGTCTGAAAGCCAAAGGTCCGACCATAGTTTCCGACGGCAAACTGATCAAGACACACGACCAGGCTTTCGACATGGATTTGTCGTTCTACGAGAACACCGTGTCGTTTGCACAAAGATTCAACATCAAGAGTTCTCCCTTCAAGGTCGAGGGCTTCGTTTTCTTCATGTCGTGCAACGATGGTATGTGCACGCCACCCACACGTTACGAATTCACTATCACCGGCGAAGCAGACATTGCTGCCAAGGATGACGCACCCGCTTCTGCTGCGACGGAATCCGCCACACCTGCGAAAACGACAGACAACGGAACGCCTTCCGAGCCAGTTGCAGAACCTGTCACTGATGCCCCCGCCATCGTTGATGCTGCGCCCGCACCCGTAAGCGCTGAAGGACTTTGGGCTCCCGTCATCGACCAGCTCGAAGCATTCTCGGATGGAGCCTCCACAGGCGACGATTCCGGACGTGCCCACTCATGGTGGTACATCCTCATAGCGGGATTCATTGCCGGCCTCGTTGCCCTCATCACTCCCTGCGTATGGCCCATGATACCCATGACCGTAAGCTTCTTCCTCAAGCGCACCAAGGATCGCAACAAGTCGATCAAGGATGCTGTGACCTACGGTATTTCCATCATCGTCATCTATGTGGGACTCGGGTTGCTCATCACCATCATCTTCGGTGCATCTGCACTCAACAGTCTGGCCACCAATGCTGTGTTCAACATCATCTTCTTCCTCCTGCTGGTAGTCTTTGCCCTCTCATTCTTCGGTGCCTTCGATCTCACCCTTCCTGAATCGTGGACTACCAAGCTCGATGCAAAAGCCGATGCTACCACCGGCCTGCTTTCCATCTTCTTCATGGCATTCACCCTTTGCCTCGTTTCGTTCAGCTGCACTGGCCCCATCATCGGCACGCTGCTCGTCGAGGCTGCCACCTCCGGCTCGATGCTCTATCCTGCCATCGGTATGTTCGGCTTTGCACTCGCCCTGAGTCTTCCGTTCACGCTGTTTGCCATGTTCCCCTCCATGCTCCAATCGATGCCTTCGTCGGGCGGTTGGCTCAACATGGTGAAGGTTGTGCTCGGCTTCTGCGAACTTGCCTTGGCCTTCAAGTTCCTTTCGGTGGCCGACCTTGCGTATGGTTGGCGCATCCTCGACCGCGAAACTTTCATTGCCCTTTGGATTGTCATCTTTGCCCTGTGTGGTATGTATCTGCTTGGCTGGATCCGTCTGCCCCATGATGATGATCCTGACCCATCCGACCGCGTGTCGGTCACCCAGTTGATGCTCGCACTGGTCTGCTTCTCGTTCTCAATGTATATGGTTCCAGGTCTGTGGGGTGCTCCTTGCAAAGCTATCTCGGCATTCGCGCCTCCCATGTCCACCCAGGATTTCAAACTTGGCGAAGATGCTATCGTTACCTATCATAGTTATGAGGAAGGCATGGAGGCAGCGCAACGAGCCGGTAAACCAGTACTTGTAGATTTCAGCGGTTTTGGCTGCGTCAATTGCCGCAAGATGGAAGCTGCCGTTTGGACCGATCCTCAGGTGAAGAACATCATCGACAATGACTACATCCTCATCGAACTGATGGTTGACGACAAGACGGCACTGCCCGAAGTACAGATTGTCAAGGAGAACGGCAAGGATGTGAAACTTCGCACCATCGGTGACAAGTGGAGCTATCTGCAGCGTTCGAAGTTCGGTGCCAACGCCCAGCCATTCTATGTGCTGCTCGACGGCAAGGGCAATCCTTTGAATGGAAGCTACAGCTACGACGAGGATATTGATGCCTACGTCAACTTCCTGAAGACTGGACTCAAGAATTATTCGACAATTCGATAATTCGTGATAAAAAACACTATGTTAGAAAAACAAGAACGCGAGCAAATCATTGCCTTAATCAATCGCGAAGTAGTACCCGCCATCGGTTGTACTGAGCCTATGGCAGTGTCGCTGTGTGTAGCCAAGGCTGCCGAAGCGCTCGGCGAGCGTCCTGCACGTATCGATGTCTTATTGAGCAGCAATATCCTGAAGAATGCCATGGGTGTCGGTATTCCTGGCACGGGCATGGTGGGACTGCCTATCGCCATCGCCCTCGGTGCGCTGATCGGACGAAGCGAATATGAGCTCGAAGTGCTGCGCGATGTCACACCCGAAGCTGTGGAGCAAGGACGAAAGTACATGAGCGAGAAACGCATCAGCATCGGATTGAAGAAGGATAACTGCCCCGACAAACTCTATATCGAGGCGCTGTGTTTCGCCGAGAATGGTGATTCGTCAAGAGCCATCATCGAGCACGACCACAATCACTTCGTCTATGTCTCAAGGACCACAGATGACCGAGAGACGATCCTGCTCAACACGCCGCAATCACACGTCCTTGACGAAGAAACAAGTGACCACGAGTTATCCCTTCGCAAGGTCTATGAGTTCGCCACCACTTCTCCTCTTGAAGAACTTGAGTTCATCAACGAAGCACGTCGCCTCAACGAGAATGCCGCCAGGATTTCGCTCAAGGGGAATTATGGTCACGAACTCGGAAAGACGTTGAGCAGACCGTTGGGTCGCGGCATCATGGGAGAGTCCATCTTCAGCCACATCCTGTCGGAAACCTCTTCGGCCTGTGATGCACGTATGGCTGGTGCCATGATTCCCGTGATGAGCAATTCGGGCAGCGGCAACCAAGGCATTGCTGCCACTTTGCCCGTGGTAGTCTTTGGCAAAGAGAACCACAACACCGAAGAGGAAATCACTCGCGCACTCATCCTGAGCCACCTTACCGCCATCTATATCAAACAGAGCCTCGGCAAACTGTCGGCTCTTTGTGGTTGCGTGGTGGCAGCTACAGGCTCCAGCTGTGGCATCACTTACCTGATGGGTGGTACTTACGAACAGGTGGCCTATTCGGTCAAGAACATGATAGCCAACCTCGCAGGCATGGTATGCGATGGCGCCAAACCTTCGTGTGCGCTGAAAGTCTCGTCGGGCGTTTCCACTGCCGTACTCAGTGCCATGCTGGCCATCCAGAACCGTTACGTCACCAACGTCGAAGGAATCATCGAGGACGATGTCGATCGTTGCATCCACAACCTCACTCGCATCGGCGCATTCGGCATGAACGAGACCGACGAAATGGTTCTCGACATCATGACCCACAAACCCTCATAACCTTTCAAACCCTTCGAACCCCTCAAACCTTTCAAACCCCTTCGAACCTTTCGAACCCCTTGAACCCCTTGAACCCCTTGAACCTTTCAAACCCTTTGAACCCCTTGAACCCTATGAAATGCTTAATCATCGGTAGCGGCCCAGCAGGTTATACTGCCGCCATCTATGCCTCACGTTCCGGCCTTGAGCCAGTGGTTTACGAAGGCCCAGTCAGTGGTGGACAACTGACACAGACCACCGAAGTCGATAACTTCCCCGGCTATCCCGATGGGACAACCGGTCCCGAGATGATGGAAGACTTGCGTCGCCAGGCCGAGCGCCTTGGCGCTGACATCCGATACGGCATCGTTGACCGTGTCGATTTCTGCACAGACGGTAGTCGCCCCCACCTCGTACACATCGACGATGGCACCGAACTCGAAGCTCAAACCATCATCATCGCTACAGGTGCTTCGGCCAAATACCTTGGATTGGCTGACGAAGAGAAGTATGCAGGCATGGGTGTTTCGGCTTGTGCCACATGCGACGGATTCTTCTATCGCAAGAAGGTCGTTGCCGTTGTAGGCGGAGGTGACACGGCTTGCGAAGAGGCTCAGTACCTGTCGAATCTCGCACGTAAAGTCTATCTCATCGTGCGTCGTAACGTGCTGCGTGCGAGCGAGGCTATGCAGCAGAAGGTGAAGGAACGCGACAACATCGAAATTCTGTGGGAGACACAGACCGTTGGACTCTATGGAGAAGACGGTGTCGAAGGTGCTCACCTCGTCAGAGGCAAAGGCACCGACCATGAGGAGTTTTACGACCTGCCCATCGACGGCTTCTTCCTCGCCATCGGACATCACCCCAACACCGATGCATTCCTGCCCCGCACCGATGCCGACGGCACCGTTCATCCTGGCGTGGAAGTCGATGCACAAGGCTACATCAAGGTCAATCATCCCTATACTTCGACCAATATTCCGGGAGTCTTCGCTGCCGGTGACGTGGCTGACCCCATCTATCGCCAGGCTATCTCAGCAGCAGGAAGCGGTTGCCATGCTGCCATCGATGCTGAGCGCTATTTGAGCAAGTGATTGTGTTATCCATTTCATTGTCTTTTCCTGAAATATCTTGACTATTCACTAAGTCACAGCATAGAATAATCAGTTGTTTTACATTCTATCTTCTATAACCGAACACACAGCATCCTGCGTGTTGAGCCTTCGGTGTTTTATATTTTAGCACGTAAGAAACGAAAAGAACTGAATTGGGAAAGAATAATAATTTTCGCTGTATGGGTTAAGTAGTTTTTACTGCCATTCATTTGCCAATAAGTAACTATTCAGAATTAACTATACATATTTTTCTTTAAACACGAATTATCGCGATTTATCATTAATTACTCAGGATGTCGATAACAGAAATGGACAGACCTCAGTGTCCTCCGCTCCAGTGGACAGTGCAGCGCAGTCCACTGGTCTCCCTTGAACGAACAAGATTCCGTGTCTTTCGTGTGTTCCGTGGTAGATACCTCCAACGTTCTTTTTTATCGAACACGGAAGACACCGAGGACACTGAAAATTAGAGGTTCCCAATGGAGGCCTGAGTGCGTTTCTGCGTCGCACTCAGGACGAAAACCACTGAGGCTTGACGTTACAAAAATAATTCATGTGAATTCATGATAATTCGTGTTATGAAAAGCCACATATAATTAACTTTAATTTTGGTTGCATACTTAACAAAAAAACTTTATATTTGCGCCATTATTTGGAGAGTTCGAACAAGAAATATTGATCATCAAAACAATAATAAACAACATGAAAAAGAAGAATGCAATTGCATGGACCATGGCTCTTAGTTCAATGCTTGGCGCTCTGACATCGTGCGGACTGGACATTCCCAAGGAAGTGCCGACATCGTATGAGACGATGACCATCGAGAAAACCGACATCGAGATCCCTGTCAAGTTCAGCGCAAAGCTGAAAGGACAGGCCGACGTTACCATTATGCCTCAAGTAAGCGGTCAGTTGATGAAAATCAGTGTCACCGAGGGGCAGCAAGTAAAGAAGGGACAAACCCTCTTCGTTATCGACTCGCGTAACGCACGTCTGGAGTTAGAGGCTGCCGAAGCCAACCTGCAGGCTGCTCAGGCAAGAGAGAACAGTGCAAAACTGGAGTATGAATCGAACAAGAACCTGTTCGAGAAGAACATCGTGAGCCGCTATATGCTCGACAATTCGCAGAACAGTTACCTTCAGGCACAGGCTGCCGTGAGCCAAGCACGTGCTTCGGTAAATCGCGCAAAGGTGAGCCTTGGCTTCTGCACCATCACATCGCCCGTGACGGGCGTCATCGGTGAAATCCCTGTTCGCACCGGCGACCAGATTACGCCCGCTTCGCAACTGACTATCGTGAGCGACAACCAGCAGATGGATGCCGAGTTTTCACTGCCTGAGTCGGTATTGGAGCTGGCAGTGGCTGCAGGCTATAGCACAAGGGCTGAAGAGGCGCTGAAGCTGTTCCCCGACGTTTCTTTCGTGATGAAGAACGGCACAGAATATCCCCACAAGGGACGCATCAGCAGCGCCACGGGCATCGTCAATGCCTCGACCGGCACCATCGCCTGCAAAGCTACGTTCCCCAACCCCGAAGGAAGCCTTTATTCCGGCATACAAGGCACAGTAATCATGCCCGCAGCCCGAAAGGATGTGATGGTGGTTCCTCAGGTTGCCGTAGTGCGTCTGCAAGACAAGTCACTGGTGTATAAAGTAAAGGATGACAACACCGCTACCGCCGTCACCGTGACGACACAAGATGCACACAACGGCCAGGACTTCATCGTAACCAGCGGCCTCAACGAAGGCGACAAGATTGTGACCATTGGTGCCAACAACGTGCAGGAGGGACAGCAGGTGGTCTTCCCCGAAGCGACGAAAAACGAGAAGTAAGTCATGAAGGGGAACATATTTATTAAAAAATATGTGATGGCATGCGCTATTGCGATTGTCATCACGCTGGTGGGCGTCATCTGCATGAGCACGTTGCCCATCGAGCAATACCCGAACATTGCGCCACCAACCGTGCGCGTATCGACATCTTACACGGGTGCCGATGCCAACACCATCATGAAGTCGGTGGTGCAGCCTTTGGAAGAGAACATCAACGGCGTGCCCGGCATGACCTATATCACCAGTTCGGCTTCGGCCTCGGGCGACGTGTCAATCCAAGTCTTTTTCGAACAGGGCACCGACCCCGACCTGGCTGCCGTGAACGTGCAGAACCGCGTCAGCCGTGCCACTGCCCTGCTGCCGTCGGAAGTGACGAAGGTGGGCGTGCAGGTGATGAAGCAGCAGAGCAACATCCTGCATATCGGCGCGCTGAAGAGCGTGGACGGGAAATATGACGCCGACTTCATCGCCAACTACATCGACATCAACGTCCGTCCCCGACTGATGCGTATCACCGGTGTGGGCGACGTGATGGCACTCGGCAACACCTACGCACTTCGCATCTGGCTGAAGCCCGACGTGATGGCGCAGTATGCCTTGGATCCGAACGACGTATTCGCTGCCATTGGCGGACAAAGCTTCGTGGCTGCCACAGGTTCCCTGGGCGAGCAGAGCGAGAACGCCTACCAGTACTCGATGGAGTACAAGGGCACGCTCAAGACAGTCGAGGAGTTCAACGACATCGTGCTGCGTACCAGCGAAGGCGGACACCTCCTGCATTTGAGCGACGTGGCAGATGTGGAGATTGGCGCAGTGAGCTACAACTTCACATCCAACATCGACGGTCAGCCAGGCACCATCTACATGGTATTCCAAGCCCCAGGAGCCAATGCCACCGAGGTGAATGCCCGCATCAACAAGCTCTACGAGGAGCTGAAGCCCACGATGCCCGCAGGCCTGGAATTCAAGATCCTGCAGACCTCCGACGACTTCCTCTTTGCCGCCATCCACAATGTGGTTGAGACGCTCGTCATCGCCATCATCCTCGTAATTCTGGTAGTTTATTTCTTCCTGCAAAGCTTCAAGGCCACCGTCATCCCTTCGTTATCGATTATCGTCTCGCTGCTTGGCACGTTCGCGATTGTCTCGCTGGCAGGATTCTCGCTCAACATTCTGACGCTGTTTGCACTCGTCTTGGCCATTGGTACGGTGGTAGATGATGCCATCGTGGTGGTCGAGGCGGTAATGGCCAAAATGGAGAGCGGCATCACCGATGCCCGTGAGGCCACACGCCAGGCCATGAGCGACGTGTCGGTGGCCGTCATCTCGTGTACACTGGTCTTCATGGCCGTGTTCATCCCCGTTGCCTTCATGCCCGGCACTTCGGGCTCGTTCTTCACGCAGTTTGGTGTCACGCTGGCTTCGGCTGTCGGCCTGTCGTGTGTGTCGGCGCTGACGTTGTGTCCTGCCCTCTGCGCCATCATGATGCGATATTCGAAGGACGGGCAGCAGGGCAAGGGCCTGAACTACTATGTCAATAAAGCCTACACGGCCAGCTATAACGCCATCCTTGGCAAATACAAGAAGAGCGTAATCGGATTTATCAAGCATCCGTGGATATCGGGCGCCCTGCTTGCAGTCACAGCCGTGCTGCTCATCATCTTCATGCGCGGTCTGCCCTCTGGCCTCGTGCCTCAGGAAGACCAGGGCGTGTTCTTTGCCGAAGTGCGTGCTCCCGAAGGCTGTACCCTGCACGAAACTCAGGAAATCGTAAGGAAGGTGGAGGAAAAGGTGAAGAAGATCCCAGAACTGGATAGCTATGCCGTGGTTTCCGGCTATGGTATGATGGCCGGACGCTCGGGCAGCTGCTACGCCACACTCATCATCCGCCTGAAGAACTGGGACGACCGTCCGGGCATGAACCACAACATCATGCTCGTCTATGGCCGTTTTGCCATGGACTGCAAGGACATCAAGAATGCCCGCGTGATCCCCTTCCAGATGCCACAGGTGCCGGGTTATGGTTCCAACAGCAGCGTGAATCTCGTCCTGCAGGACACGCAGGACCGTCCGATGACGGAGTTCAATGCCGATGCCACCAAGTTCCTGGCCAAGCTGAACGAGCGGCCGGAGATCATGATGGCTATGAGCACCTATTCCGAGCGCTTCCCGAAATACCAGGTCGATGTTGACGCTCCTCAGTGCGACCGTGCCGGTGTGTCACCCGCTGCCGTACTTCGTACGCTCGGCGCATACTGTGGCGGCACCTATGTGGGCAACTTCAATCAGTTCGGCAAGGTCTATCGCATTATGGCCAATGCCGCTCCCGAATATCGTCTGGACCCCTCGTCGCTCAACAACATCTTCGTGCGTGTGCGCGGCGGCAAGATGGCCCCCATCTCGGAGTTCGTCACGCTGAAGGAGATTGTAGGTTCGGCTTCGGTTGACCATTTCAACCTGTTCCAGAGCATCACCTGCGGCGTAATGACCGCCAGCGGCTCGTCTGAAGGTGACGCACACAAAGCCATCGCCGAGGTTTTTAAGGAGACTATGCCTGCTGGCTATAGCTACGAATACGGAGGCATGTCGCGCGAGGTGGAGGAAGCCTCTGGCTCGAATGCCACAGCCCTCATCTACGTCATCTGCGTCATCCTGATCTACCTCATCCTGGCTTCGCTCTACAATTCGTGGTTCACACCGTGGGCCGTGCTGCTCAGCGTCCCCTTCGGACTGATGGGTTCGTTCGGCATCACCTGGCTGGCATCGCTGCTGCACCTGCCGGGCATGGAGAACAACATCTATCTGCAGACGGGTGTCATCATGCTGATAGGACTTTTGGCCAAGACCGCCATCCTCATCACCGAATTTGCTTCCGAGCGTCGCGCCCAGGGCATGACCATCCACGATGCCGCATTTGCAGCCTGCGAGGAGCGTCTGCGCCCCATCCTGATGACCGTCATCACGATGATTGCAGGCATGATACCGCTCATCATCGCCGGTGGTGCCGGTGCCAATGGCAACCGCGTGCTTGCCCTCGGTGTCACTGCCGGTATGGCTGTTGGCACCCTGGCCCTCCTCTTCGTCGTCCCCGTCTTCTTCATCGTGTTCCAGAAACTGCACGAGCGGTTCCAGGGAAAGGATCAAAATATAATGGAAGGATAAATCATGAAAAGACTTAGCTATATCTTCACCGCTGCATCCGTGAGCCTTATGCTCACGGGGTGCGGCATATACAATACATACGAACAGAAGGCCGAGATTCCCACCGATGTCTTTGGCAGAACACAGGACATCTCTGTGGCCTCCAATGGCACGTCGATAGCTACGATGACGTGGCGCGAGTTCTTTGTTGACCCGCTTCTGCAACAACTCATCGAACAAGTGCTGGCCAACAACACCGACTTGAACTCAGCCCGACTTGCCGTAGAAAAGAGCGAGGCTTCGCTGATGGCAGCTCGCATGGCCTACCTGCCGGCCATCTCACTTGGACCGCAGGGCACCATCGCCAGTTTCGACCAAAGCAAGGCCAGCCAGACCTACAACCTGCCACTGCAGATGTCGATGGACCTTGACGTATTTGGCTCTATCACCAATAAAAGACATGCCTCGAAGGCCGTGCTCATGCAAGCGCAAATGCGTGAAGAAATGGTGCGTGCCAACCTCATCTCGACCACAGCCCAGCAGTACTACATGCTGCAGTTGCTCGACCGACAGCTGGATATCCTGACGATGACCGACAGCCTTTGGAACATCTCATTGGAAACCCAAAAGACACTTTGGGAAAATGGCAAGTCGTACTCTACCGCAGTCAATCAGATGGAGTCGTCCTACCTAAACGTGAAGGAACAGATTGTCGATACCCGTCGCAACATACGCAGTGTGGAGAATGCCCTCTGCCGCCTGATGGGAAGCACGCCCCAGCGCATCGAGCGTAACTTCTGGGGTTCTTCGGAACTGCATCATCCCCAGGCAAAGGGCGAAACTGGCCAACGCATGTTCGATTTGGAGTTCCTGAAGACCGGCGTACCTGCCACGATGCTTGAGCAGCGCCCCGACATTCGCATGGCCAACCACGCACTGGAGGAAGCGTTCTACAACACACAGGCCGCACGCTCTGCCTTCTTCCCCAGCATCACCCTGTCGGGAACTGCAGGATGGACTAACTCGGCTGGAAGCATGGTAATCAATCCCGGCAAACTGCTGCTCACCGCCGTTGGTCAGCTCTCACAGCCCATCTTCGCCCGCGGCAAACTCCTGGCGAACCTGAAGATTGCCAACTTGACCAAGGAGGATCTGCAGAAGAAGTATGTGCAGACCATCATCGATGCCGGCAACCAGGTGAACGAGGCCATGGCTGACTGCCAGGCAGCACGCGCCAAGCACCAGTACTACCATCGCCAGGTAGAAGTGCTCACCGATGCCTACTACGGCACGCATGAGCTGATGGACAACGGCAAGGCCAACTACATCGAAGTGCTCACTGCCCAGGAGAGTCTGCTTAACTCGCAGCTCAACGAGGCCATGAACATGTACAAGGGAGCCCAAGCCGTCATTGCCCTCTACATTGCATTAGGCGGAGGAACAAAGTAAACGGGCTTCGGTTTTCCAATAGTAGAAGCGAGATTGTCGCAAACAAGTATGTTCTACGGTCTGCGCCTATAAAAGAGAATCCCTTCGCTAGAAACAACTAACTACGCAATGCCTCGAAGAGCCGATCCAAGGCCTTCGGGGCATTTCCGTTTTCCTCGTCGAGCAACTGGACGAACTTCGAACCGATGATGGCACCATTGGCATTAGCCTGTGCAGACTCGAGGGTCTGGCGATTGCTGATGCCGAAACCAATCATGGTAGGGTTCTTGAGATGCATGGCATGGACACGATTGAAGTAGGCCTGCTTAGCCTCGTTGAACTCTTTCTGTGCACCTGTGATGGCGGCCGAAGAAACCATGTAGATGAATCCAGAAGTATTGTTGTCGATGAAGCGAATGCGTTCTTCCGATGTCTCGGGTGTGATGAGCATGATGATGCGCAGGTCATAATGGTCGGCGATGGGCTTGAAGTCCTCCATATAGTCCTTGAAGGGAAGATCTGGGATGATGACACCATCAATACCCACGCGCACACACTCCTGACAAAATGGCTCGAAACCGAACTGAAGGATAGGATTGAGATATCCCATGAGGATGAGGGGGAGTGCGTCCCCTACCCCTCCTGCAGAGGGACACCGGCGGATGCCTTCGAGCTGTGAGAAGAGTTTGCGCAAAGTCATGCCATTGCGCAACGCCTTGGTGGCCGCATTCTGAATGACCGGACCATCGGCCATCGGGTCGCTGAAGGGGATACCAATCTCGACCATAGCAATGCCGCGCTGTTGCATGGCATGCAGAACCTCGGCAGTGCCTTCGAGGGCAGGTGCACCGGCACAGAAATAGAGACTCAACAGTTTCTCGGGTCTGCTGGCAAACAGTGCATTGATTCTGTTCATAGATTTTGGTCTTTTCGTTAAATCGTTAATACGGAATCCTGGAATATCGGAATTCTGTAATTCAGAATTATACAATTAATCTTTCATATCTTTCAATGCCTCGACAAAAGGACGAAGCAAAGCGATGTCCTTGAAGGCTGGCGACGATTCGAAACGGCTGTTCAAATCGACACCTATCCACTGGGGATGTTCAAACTCAAGAAGTGCATCGAGCGACTGAGGGCCAATACCACCGGTGATGAAGAATGGCGTGTTGCCTCGATAGCTGGAGAGCAGACTCCAATCGAACGACTCTCCCGAACCGCCATAGCCCGTGGTGGGCGCTTCGAAGAGAATGCCATCTACAAAGCCGTCCCACATCATCGCCTTGAGCACTTTGCTGCGCGATTCAACGTGGATGGCACGAATTATGCGAGGCTTGTTGGCGACCGATGTTGCCAACAGGTTCTGAAGACTTGTGACGTAGGCGAGATCCTCGTCACCATGAAGCTGCACATATTGAAGCCCATACTCCTTGACTTTCTGCACCACCTCGTCGGGCGAAGCATTCACAAACACTCCTGCACGCTGGGCTTTGACGGGCAGATATGCTGGCTGCTCGCTGACATAGCGCTTGGACTTAGGCCAAAAGATGAAGCCGAGGATATCGACACCGAGAGCCTCCACATCGCGAATATTTTGGGCATCGCGCATGCCGCACACTTTGATATACATACGGAAACAATCAGCAATTAACAATTAATAATTAACAATTAACAATTAATAATTAACAATTAACAATTACAATTAAGAATTTGCGATTGCCTGAACGAAGGTGGTCAAGGCTTGGCCAGGATCGGATTCGCGCATGAAACATTCGCCGATGAGGAAGCCTCGAAAACCAACCTTGCGAAGTTGCTTGATCACTTCGGGGTTCGAGATGCCCGATTCGGAGACGAGCACTGGCCTTTGGGCACCAAGATGAGAGATGGCTGTCAGCATTGCCTCAGCAATGTCGAACGAATGCTGAACATCGGTATGAAACGTGCCGAGCGAACGATTATTGACGCCAAGCATATCCGGGATTCCGGCCTTAAGGTATTCCAGTTCCACGGGGTCGTGTACTTCAAGGAGCACCTCCAGATTGAGCTGATGGGCAAGGGCGAGCAATTGGGAATACTCCTTCGGAGCAAGAGCAGCAGCAATGAGCAGGATGGCATCGGCACCCAGCATCTTGGCTTCATACACCTGATAGGGATCGACGATAAACTCCTTGCGGAGTATCGGGCAGTTGCCGACGAGGTGACGGACGCGAGGGATATATTCGGGCCTGCCGCCAAAATACTCTTCGTTGGTCAATATCGACAATGCTGCTGCACCACCCTCCACATAACGGGGGATAACCTGTTCGGGTTCAACGTCGGAATGTATCCATCCTTTCGAAGGGCTCTTCCGCTTGAATTCGGCGATAATGCCACTCCTTGATTGACGAAGAGCCTCGGCCATCGACACTCGCTTGCGCAATATCTTGTCGAGATCACGGCGCTTGTGAGCTACGATTTCTTGAAGGATATCTGCCATCAGCTGTTGATATTTAAGAATGTCTTGAACGATGCCAAGGCACGACCCGACTCGATTGATTCGCGCGCCATGCCGACACTATCCTCAATGCTGATGTTACGGTCGATGATCGAGATGCCACAGGCAGCGTTGGCGATGATGACCGACTTCTGTGCTTCGGTGGCCTTGCCTTCGAGCACATTGTCGAAAATCTTTTTTGCATCAGCCGGAGTATGGCCACCAAAGATGTCGTCGGCATTGACATAATTCAGGCCAAGGTCTTTGGGGGTAAAGACCTTCTCGAAGTTGTTGGTCACAAGCTTGAAGCCCGAGGTAAGGGAGATTTCATCGTAGCCGTCGTAGGAAGAGATGACACCGTATGTATCGCCTATTTTCTGATGTGCATTGACATAAAGTCTCATCTGAGCTTGGTTGGCAGTGCCGTGCAGCGAATACTTAGGATGGCAGGGATTAACCAACGGACCCAAAAGATTGAAGCATGTGGGCACATTCATCGCCTTGCGTATAGGACCGACAAACTTCATGCCGTAGGCAAAGAGTGGAGCATGGAAATAGCAGATGTTAGCTTCGTCGAGCGAACGACGGATGATGTCGGCATCAGACGTGAACTTCACGCCATGAGCTTGAAGCACATTCGATGCGCCCGACACGGAGGTGGAACTTCCATTGCCATGTTTTGAGACCTTGTAGCCTGCACCAGCGACAACGAACGATGCGCAAGTGGAGATATTGAAGGTGTTCTTGCCATCGCCGCCTGTGCCAACGATGTCCAAAGTTTCATAGCCTTCGAGGTTGATGCTGAGACCCGTCTCAAGCAGTCCATCACGAAAACCGAGCAACTCATCCACGGTGACACCTCGCACCTGCAAGGCCATGAGCAAGGCAGCAATCTGGCAATCGTTATACTTCTGCTGAGTAATGCCCAGCATGATGGCGTGGGTCTCCTCGCGTGTAAGGATCTGACCCTCGATGATTTTATTGAGATAAGATTTCATTGTTGTATTTATAAAGAGATTAAAAGATTCGATGTTTTAGTATAATTCAGAGAACTCCGAGAATTCAGAGAATTTCGAGTTCTAAAAGCCGCCTATAGGTGAAGGAGCCAATTGTTGATGATTTTCTTGCCGTCGGGAGTAAGGACGGATTCGGGATGGAACTGAATGCCACGGACGTCATATTCGCGGTGGCGAAGTGCCATCACCTGACCTTCGTTGGAAGTGCAGGTGACTTCGAGACATTCGGGCATTGTCTCGGCATCAACCACCCAGGAGTGATAACGACCGACGAGAATGTCTCGATGAAGACCACGGAAGAGGTAATCGACCTTATGTTCGCCGTGCTCGACAAAATCGACAATGTGGGCGGGGGTCTGTACGCCGTGGAAGACTTCATCGAGGTTGATAAGATTGCCTCCGAAGACTTCTCCGATGGCCTGCTCACCCAAGCAAATGCCAAGTATTGGCTTCTCGCCGGCATAGGCTCGAATAACATCGAGCAGCAACCCCGCCTCACTCGGTATGCCAGGGCCAGGCGAGAGCATAATCTTATCGAAGGGTTCGAGATCGGATAGCGAGAACTGATCATTACGAAAAACAGTTACCTCGGCTCCAAGTTCCTTTACGAGATGTACCAGATTGTAGGTAAAGGAATCATAGTTATCAATCATTGCAATATTCATAGGGATCGAATGTTGATAGTTACTATCGTTACTATAATTACTATACTATTAATAATATAGGTACTACTAATCAGATTCAGCTATCACAGCTCCTGAGCCATAAGAATGGCGCGACGAAGTGCGCCGAGCTTGTTGTTGACTTCCTGGAGCTCATATTCCTCGTTGCTTTTGGCAACAATGCCACCACCAGCCTGGAACCACAGTTCATTATTACGACTGACGAAAGTGCGGATAGTGATAGCCTGATTGAGCGAGCCATCGAACGAGATGCTGCCCACACAGCCTCCATAGGCTCCACGATTATGGGGTTCAAAGTCGGAGATGAGCTGCATGGCCCTCACCTTGGGTGCTCCCGAAAGCGTGCCTGCCGGGAAGGTGTCGATGAATGTCTTGATGGGGTCGGCATCGCGATTGAGTATGCCCGACACGCGACTCACCAGATGGATAACATGGCTGTAGTACTGCAGTTCCTTGTAGAAATCGACCTTGACATGATGACAGTTGCGCGAAAGGTCATTGCGCGCCAGGTCAACCAGCATCACGTGTTCGGCATTCTCCTTCGGATCGTTGCGCAGATAATTGGCGTTTTTCACATCCTGCACATCGTCACCCGTACGGCGGGTAGTGCCCGCTATGGGGTCGATATATGCAATGAATCGATCGTCACTGCGTTCGATGCGACAATGGGTTTCAGGCGAAGAACCGAAGATGCGGAAGCCGCCGAAATCCATATAGAAAAGGTAGGGTGATGGATTGATGGAACGAAGGGCGCGATAGAGATTGAAGTCATCGCCCTCATAGTGCTGGATGAATCGACGCGACAACACAATCTGGAAGACATCACCGCGTTTGCAATGTGCAATGCCTCGACGAATGTTGGCCTTATGCTCTTCATCGGTCAGCGTGCTACTAACTTCTCCCACCGGGCGGAACGAGAAACGTCCCACAGCAGGCCGGTTCAACATACGCTCGACCTCTTCGATCCCCGATGGCTCGCCAGATTGAAGAAGTTCGTAGATGGTCAGACGATTGTTATAGTGGTCGAACTCCAATACATATTTAAATAATATATAGAGCATGTCGGGAGCATCGTTCCTGGTCTGCGTCTCGTCCTTGACGGCAATATCCTCAAAATAACGAACGGCATTGAACGAGGTGAATCCCCACAGCTGGCAACATCCCAGTTGATGATCATCACCCTCGAATTTGAACGAGTGCATGAACTCACCGATGATGGCATCACTGCGATACGCACGGTCGATGGGATGCTGGAAAGTCTTGCCATCAGGGTATAGGCAGCTGCCCATGCCATGGCCAATGGCGACGTGTGCCATGGGTTGCAAAGCGATAAACGAACGGGCATTCTTGCCCGAATGATAATCGCTGGACTCCATCAGCACGGATTGGGCGGAAAGTTCGCGGAGTCGCAAATATGCGCTTACCGGGGTCAGCAGATCGCCCAACATGATCTTGCTGTTAATCTTATAGGTGTACATTGTCGTCTGTGCTTTCAAATGTTCATAAAACCTGCATATTGGGGTCATCCTTGTATTTGAGATAGGTGTCGAGATCCTTGTCGCCACGCCCGGAGACTGTAAGCACAACGACATCCTCAGGACGGAACAAATGCTTGAGTTTGGGAAGCAGCGCCAGGGCGTGTGCGCTCTCAAGAGCGGGAATGATGCCTTCGACGCGTGTCAGTTCGAAAGCAGCTCGCAAGGCCTCGTCGTCGTTGGCTGGCAATACGGTGGCACGCTTCTGTTCGTAGAGGTTGCAATGGATGGGGCCTGTGCCAGGATAATCAAGACCGGCCGAGATACTATAAGGCTCGACAATCTGGCCATCGTCTGTCTGCATCAGCTTGATGCGTGAACCATGGAGGATGCCCAACGTACCTATCTGCATGGATGCCGCCGTCTCGCCCGAGTCGATGCCATGACCGCCAGCCTCAGCCAGTACCAGTCGCACACGCTCATCGTCGATGTAATGATAGATGGTGCCTGCCGCATTGGAGCCACCTCCCACGCATGCCATGAGATAGTCAGGATAGTCACGCCCCACCTTCTCGCGAAGCTGCCACTTGAGTTCTTCGGAGATGATTGACTGCAAGCGTGCCACCATGTCGGGATATGGATGAGGACCGACCGTGGAGCCAATGATGTAGAATGTGTCGGAAGGATGACAACACCAGTCACGAATGGCCTCGTTGGTGGCATCCTTGAGCGTACGGTTGCCACTTTCGACAGGATAAACCTCGGCACCGAGCATCTTCATACGCTCCACATTGACATGCTGGCGCTGCACATCGAGAGCGCCCATATAGACACGGCACGGCATATTCATCAGCGCACATACCGTAGCCGTAGCCACGCCATGCTGACCAGCGCCTGTCTCGGCCACGATGCGTGTTTTGCCCATGCGCTTGGCAATCAGGATCTGTCCAATGGCATTGTTGATCTTGTGCGCCCCCGTATGGTTGAGATCCTCGCGCTTCAAATAGAGTTGGCAGCCATACCGCTCACTCATGCGTTTGGCAAAATAGAGCGGCGAAGGACGACCCACATAGTCGCGCAACAGTTGCCGATACTCATCCTGGAATTCCTTGCTCTCAATAATTGGGAGATAGGCATTCTTCAGGTCCTCCACAGTCTTATAGAGGATTTCCGGGACGTATGCCCCTCCAAAGCGGCCGTAAAAGCCGGAAGCATCAACTTGGAAAGATTTCATTTTCCTGCAAGATTGTCTTTGAGATTGATGAATGGATTGGTAATTATAAAAAGAGGGCTTGCAAGACGTTGTGTCCTGCAAGCCCTATTATATACCGTTTCTACGAGCATAAGGGTGCAACCCACAACGTCATGTCATGAGTTTGCGCCACCACCAATATGCACGAGTCATTGTCATTCGAAAATAGTTTTATTTTGTTGGTGCAAAGATAGGCTAAATTTTAATATGCCGTATAAAAAAGTCTCTTTTTTTTGATTTTTTTACAAATTTTCCATGTTTTTGCACCATTTTTATCAAAATTGTCAGAAAAATAGAGTATATTTGCACACAGAAACAAAGATTCTCCGACAATGGAATGTAAAATCATAGCACACATCGAGACCGACTTCGACAGCAAATTCGGTATTCCACGCCAAGCCGGGCTCATCCCCGAACTCGAAGGGCGTATCGTCTTTCAACCCGAATTTCGTGTAGCCGAAGCCTTACGAGGGCTTGAAGGATATTCGCACCTATGGCTTATATGGGTCTTTTCGGAAGTGGAAACACCTCGGTCATCGGATGATGCAAAAAACTGGTCGCCGACAGTCAGACCTCCTAGACTGGGCGGCAACAGGCGCATGGGCGTCTTTGCCACACGTTCGCCGTTCCGCCCAAATCCCATCGGGCTGTCGTGTGTCGAAATTGAAGCAATCGAATTAAATACGCCCGATGGACCCATCATCCGTGTGAAGGGTGCCGACCTGATGAATGGCACTCCCATCCTCGACATCAAGCCCTACCTTCCTTTTGCCGACAGCCGCCCCGATGCACGAGGAGGATTCACCGACCAAACCTATACACAAAAAAACCTCGAAGTAGTGATACCCGAGGAATTCTATACATTATATAATTTAAAGGAGGAGCAATGGCAAGCCCTACGCAAGGTGCTTGGGCAAGACCCTCGTCCGCACTATCATCATGATGAGCAACGTATCTACGGGTTCACATTCGCCGGCATAGACTTTCATTTCATGGTAGCTAGAGAAGGAGTCGTCCATCTGTTGCCACCATCAATCTAATATGCCTGCTTGTCTTTTTTAAAGATGACTTGCCATACGGTTCTGAACATAATCTTCAAGTCGAGCGAGAATGACCAGTTCTCAACATACCACACATCCTTCTTAATGCGGTCTTCCATTTGCCAAAGTTCCTTGGTTTCACCTCGGGCACCATTGATCTGAGCCCACCCGGTAATGCCAGGAAGCACCAAATGACGAACCATATACTTGTCGATAAGCTTGGAATATTCCTCGGTATGCTTCACCATGTGGGGACGTGGACCGACAATCGACATCTCTCCCTTGAACACATTGATGAACTGTGGGAGTTCGTCAATCGACGTACGTCGCATGAAGTCGCCGAACTTGGTCTTGCGCGGGTCATCCTCGGTGGCCTGTCTCACATCGGCATCGGCATTGACCTTCATCGAACGGAACTTATAGCATATAAACTCTTTTCCGTTCAATCCGTTGCGCTTCTGCTTGAAGAAAACAGGTCCAGGCTGAAGGAAATGAGTAAGGACACTGACAATAGGCATAATGATAAGCCAGAAGGGAATCATGAAAAGAGCCGACACCACAAGGTCGAACGAACGCTTGATGATGCGATTGGTCAGCATATCGAGAGGATTATCGCGGACGCTGAGCACCGGAATAGTGCCCAGAATCTCAAGCTGCATCTTACGCTTCAGATACGTACGCAGCTGCGGGACAGCATAAAAGCGCACACAATTCTTTTCGCAGGTATTGATAATCTCCCGTATCTCATTCGCCCGTACAGCAGGCAGCGAACAGTAGAGGTGCTGTAGGTAAGGATGCTCCTTCACATATCCGACTGCATCGGAAACCTTGCCAAGATAGTTCAGTCCTTCAGGATTGGGAGTCATGGGTTCATCGGCAAAATATCCCTCCACGCGATACCCATAGAACGGGTGTCGCATCTCGTCTCCAAGTTCGCGAATAGGCTCGTTGTTACCGACAAAGATTACATGATGCAGATTGCGACCGCGTGTGCGGAACCAGCGGATAACCCCGAGACAAAAAAAACGCCACAGAGCCAGGCAAACATAGATGCTGACCAATACGTAGATGATACGTACAGACTGGAACTTGATATTGAAATCGAAGGCCAAAGCAAAGAACCAGAAGACCACACCCATCGTAATCACCAAGGCGAGAACATTGCGCAGAATGGAGCCTCGACGATCGGAACGATAGAAGAAAGAGATGGGACGAACCCTGATTCCAACCACATAGGCCACCGTGAGCGACATGGCCATGAACCCGAACTGGTAAGAGATGTCGAACGGATGATTGCTGCCAGGACAAAGTATTCCCTTATAATAATAGTAGAATATCAGATTGATGAAAAGCATCTCACTGACAATCATGCCCAATTTCATGAATTGAGGCAACTGATACATTGTTCTTTCTTTCGTCATACGGAAACAACTCCCTTAATGGCTGGATGACACTGATAGTTGGTAAGCGTGAAATCGTTGATACGGAAATCGCGAAGATCGCTGATATCGGGATTGAGCTGCATAGTGGGCAATGCAAAGGGTGTGCGGGAGAGCTGCAGACGCACCTGATCGAGATGATTGATATAGATATGGGCATCGCCCAAAGTATGAACAAAGCTGCCTGGCTGCAAACCGGTAACCTGTGCCGTCATCAGGAGCAGCAGGGCATAACTGGCAATATTGAACGGCACACCCAGGAAGATGTCCGCCGAACGCTGATAGAGCTGCAGCGACAGCTTGCCACCCGACACATAGAACTGGTAGAAGCAATGACAGGGAGGAAGCCCCATGCGGTCAATTTCTTCGACATGCCACGAACTGACGATGATGCGGCGTGAATCGGGATTATTCCTGATAGCATCGACTGCCATCATCAGCTGGTCGTAATGCTTGCCGTTGTTACCCTCCCAGTCGCGCCACTGCTTTCCATAGACAGGTCCGAGCTCTCCTGTTTCGTCATCGCCCCAGGAATCCCAGATGTGGACGTTCTTCTCTTGAAGCACCTTCTTGTTGGTCGAACCGCTGATAAACCACAGCAATTCTTCGATGATGCCACGTGTGAACATCTTCTTGGTGGTGACGAGCGGGAAGCCCTCGCTGAGGTCGAACCGCATCTGATGGCCGAAGACGCTGATTGTGCCTGTTCCGGTGCGGTCTTCCTTACGGACGCCCTCATCAAGAACTCGTTGTATAAGGTCTAAATACTGTTTCATACGTAGTGCAATTGCGTGGATTTTATAAATAAAGACAATAGAAAAGATATTTTTTTCGGCTTTCGTGTGCAAAGATACAAAAAAATATGTATCTTTGCACCGCAAAAGTAGAAAATCATCCAAAAAAACGTGAAAATACTCCGATTTCAAGGTTTTTGGCACTAACAAAGCATAAAAATGCATAAAATATTTTCGTTCCTATTCTTCCTTTTAGTCTGCTCGATCGTTGCCGGTTGCCAGCAGGACGGGAGTAGGGATGCAGGAACCGCCGATGAGGAGGACTATTCGAAGATACCCGGCATGGTGACCACCGATGTCTCCATGCTGGTCTCCGATTCGGGTGTGATACGCTATCACGCCAATACGCCTATCTGGTACACCTATAACCTCGATGCGAAGAAATCCTACTGGTACTTCCCCGAGGGCATTGAGCTGCTACAACTCGACGACGAGCTTCAGCCCACCGGCAAACTGCAGGCCGACACCGCCTATCATTACGAGAAGGAGCAGCAATGGCACCTGATAGGCAACGTGCGTGTGTCGAACACCAAGGGCGAGAAGTTCAATACCGAGGAACTCTATTGGGACATGAAGAAGCACACCGTCTATAGCGATTCCTTCATCCACATCGAACGCAACCGCGACATTCTGGAAGGCTTCGGTTTCAACAGCAACGAATCCTTCACCGAATACGAGATACGTCAGACCACCGGCATTTTCGAGATGCGCCAACAGGATGGCTCAAGGGGCAACTATGAGGACATGACCTCCGATGACGGTGAGCATCTTGTCGAAAACGATGAGCCTGACGACATTTCCTCAGCCGACACTATCCAGGCCGAACCGTTGACACCGCAGGACAAGGCCGCATTGGCACGACAGCGCCGCAACCGCACGGGTTCGCCAAAGAATATACCTTTCGATAACAAAAGATGAGTTACACCCTATTGTTCTGCATCGCGTTGACGCTCTTGTTCAGTGCGTTGTTCAGCGGCATGGAGATGGCATTCATTTCTGCCGACCGCATCCGCCTCGAACTCGACAAGCAGGAGGGCGGTTGGACTGCACGCATTCTGCAATACTTCTACAACCACTCCGAACGCTACATCAGCACCATGCTGGTGGGCAACAATATTGCGCTCATCATCTATGGCATCCTGATGGCACAGCTCATGGAGCCACCCATCCGCGAATACTTCTCGGAGAATGACTTCGTGGTAGTGCTCACCCAAACCATCCTTTCGACCATCATCATCCTCTTCACCGCCGAGTATCTTCCCAAGACGCTCTTCAAGTTGAACCCCAACATGATGCTGCGTATCTTTGCCGTCCCGTTGTGGCTGATATACTGGATCCTCTCCCCCATTTCGCTCTTCAGCACCATGTTGAGCCACGGCATCCTACGGCTCTTCGGTATGCCTATCATCAAGGAGAAGCAGGGTGTTCTCACGCGCGTCGATCTTGACTTCTTCGTGCAAAAAGGCATCGAGAATGCCGATGATGACGATGACGAGAAGACCGAAACGAGGGCCCGGACCCACAGCAACCCTGGCAAGGCCGATGAAGACGACAACCTGCAGGAGCTCCAGCTCTTCAAGAACGTCCTCGACTTCTCGGAAGTCAAGGTGCGCGACTGTATGATTCCGCGTTCCGAACTCACGGCAGTCTCTGTCGATACATCCTTCAAGGAGCTCAACCAGCTCTTTGTCGAAACCGGCTACTCGAAGATTCCCGTCTATAAGGAGGACATCGACAACCTTATCGGCTACATACATTCGAGCGAGATGTTCCGTCGTCCCCACCAGTGGCAACAGAAGATCATCCCCATCATCTTTGTCCCAGAGTCGATGGCTGCACCAAAACTTTTGCGTATGCTGATGGAGCGCAAGAAGTCGATTGCCGCTGTCGTTGATGAGTTTGGAGGCACGGCTGGCGTCATCACCATGGAAGACCTCTTCGAAGAGATCATCGGTGACATCGAGGACGAACACGACCAGGTGCAACTGATCGAAAACAAGGTGAACGACCACGAATGGGATCTCAGCGGACGCCTTGAGATAAGCCACATCAACGAGGATCTCGAACTCAACCTGCCTGAGAGCGACGAATACCAGACCCTGGCAGGCCTCATTCTCCACCATCTGCAGACAATGCCCAAGACGGGCGACTCCATACTGCTCGACGACGAGCACGTCCGTCTGACTGTCACCAAGACCAGTGCGACCAAAATCGAACTCGTTAGGCTGTCAAATTTGCCAAGTGAAGAGTGATAATTGATGGAATTGAAATAAAATTACACAATTTTCGCAAAAAAAAATGCAAATTTGTTCTCCTATTAAAATAAATTATGTATATTCGCGTCCGATTTTGCCCACTTTTATAAAGAAGTGGTCTGAATTCAGAAAAATAATTATAACAAAATACATTTAAACAAATGGCAGTATTACAACGCATCAGAAACCATTCCATTCTCCTCTTGGTTATCGTGGGTTTGGCAATGGTAGCATTCATTGTCGGAGATTTGATTACAAGCTCCAGCTCCATCATGCAGAGCCGACGCGACAAGGTCGTGACCATCGACGGACAGAAAGTGACCTACGAAGAATACGAGGCTGCTCGCCAGCGTCGTCAGGACTTTATGAAGGCCATGCAGGGCCAGGAGCTTGACAACCAGAGCACCCAGCAGCTCAACAACCAGGTTTATCAGGAGATCGTCACCAAGAAGCTTATCGAAAAGGCTTGCGAGAAGTTCGGCCTTACCATTACCAAGGACGAGATCAATGAGCTCGTACAGGGTCAGAACATATCGCCCGTCCTTACCCAAATGTTCGGTCAGCAGGCTCCTCAAGTTGTTTCCTACTTCGTTAACCTCATCACCAACGACGGTTTCGATCAGGCTGCACAGCAGAATCCCTTCTTCTCGGAGCAGAACTGGATGGAAATCGAGGAGCAGGTGACACTGAACCGACTGGTCGAGAAATATACCGGCCTCGTAGCTGCTGCCGTTACCCCCAACAAACTGGAGGCCAAGGACAACTTCAACGGCGACAACACCGAGTGCACCTTCGCATACGTCAAGCAGTATGCCAGCAGCGTTCCCGACTCTGTAGTCAGCGTCAGCAAGAACGACGTTGAGAAGTACTACAACAGCACCAAGCGCAATTACAAGCTCAATGCCGAGCGCCGCAATGTAAGCTATATCAATGTAGCCCTTCGTCCCAGCGACGAGGATTATGCTCAGGCAGAAGCCGACATCAAGGCCCTGCGTGACGAGTTTGCCACTACCGACGAGGTAGCCGAGCTCGTGAACGGTAACTCTTCGGTATCCTATATGGATGCTTGGGTGCCCGTCAGTGGTTTTGAAGGCGACACCCGCGAGTTCGTGCAGAACAATGGTGTTGGCGCTATCCTCGAACCACATCGCGAGAATGGCGACTACTACATGATGGCTCGCATACTCGACAAGACCGTTGCTCCCGATTCCATCGAACTGGCCATGGTTGTCGTTCCCACCACCACCGAAGCCGACAGCATCAAGGCCGTGCTTGCAGCTGCCACTAATGCCAACACTGCGCTCGCTTCCTACAACCAGCAGCAGAAGTTCGTAGGCTGGATGCAGGATCCTTCGCTCCTTCAGAACTTCGGCGATGAACTCCGTAACAAGATTCGCCAGAGTGCCATAGGCAGCACCTTCATCTACGACATGAACGACAATGCTCACTTCGTATGCAAGGTGACCGGAAAGACCGCTCCCGTAGCTCTTGCCAAGGTAGCCATCTATGCCAATGAAGTCTATCCTTCCACCCGCACACGCGGCGAGGAATATGGCAAGCTCAACCGCTTCCTCACCACCTATAAGGACATCCGCTCCATGATGGACAGCGCACGTGCTGAGGGCTTCATGATGATGCCCACCACCCTCTACTCCACCTCTTATAATGTAGGTGGTGTGCAGGACGCTCGCAGAGCTGTGCAGTTCGCCTTCCAGAACAAGAAGGGCGACGTCAGCGACATCATCGAGACTGGCGACAACCTCCTTGTGGTAGCCATCACTGGTGACATCGAGAGTGGTTATCTCGACATCAACGACACCGTCTTCTACAAGCAGATCTCGCAGTTCAACGTTCTCCCGCTCAAGAAGGTCGAGAAGCTCAGTGCTGACTTCGATGCCGTTGCTGACAAGACCCTCGCTGGCTATGCCGCTGCCTTCAATGGTGCAAGCATTGACACCGCCAAGTTCGTCAACTTCAACCTCAACAATGTAGTAGGTCTCGGTTCCGAACCCAAGATCTTCGAGGCCGCCCTCAAGGCCAATCCAGGTGACGTGCTTACCGTAGCTGGTCGCAACGTGGTTGTAGCCCTCCAACTGCTCAACAAGAACGACAAGGGCCTCACCTACGACGAGAAGGCTCGTCTGGAGACCGTAGGTCGCAGCCGCGACTACGCTCAGGCTGCCAATGGCGCCCTTCAGGTGCTTCAGAACAATGCCAAGATCGAGGACAACCGCATCAACTTCTATTGATCAGATTTCATCTTAATCACCCTAATAAAAAGGACGGACAGCCAGTGCCCGTCCTTTTCCATTCCCAACAGAAAACCATGACCCCACTCTTAGGCAAGACCTTAGCTGAACTGCAGGACATCACCACTGCGCTCGGTATGCCGAAATTCGCTGCCAAGCAGATGGCACAATGGCTCTATGTGAAACGGGCACACACCATCGACGAAATGACCAATCTTTCGAAGGACAATCGTGCCCGACTCACGGCTGCCGGCTATGCCGTAGGATACGAAGAGCCTGCCGATTCAGCCCGCTCGAAGGACGGGACCATCCGTTACCTCTTTGCCACACCCGTAGGCAAGCACATCGAGACGGTTTACCTGCCCGAACATGAGCGCGCCACCCTCTGCATCTCCAGTCAGATCGGCTGCAAGATGCATTGCTATTTCTGCATGACCGGCAAGCAGGGCTTCAACGGGCAACTCACCTCTCACCAGATCATCAACCAGATATTCGCCATTCCCGAGTCGCTGACGCTCACCAACCTCGTCTTCATGGGCATGGGCGAGCCGCTCGACAACTGGGAGGAACTCCGCAAGGCGCTCGACATCATCACAGCCCCTTGGGGAATGGCGTGGAGCCCGAAACGCGTCACCGTATCGACCATCGGACAGATGCAGCACCTCGCCGACTTCTTGCGCGAGAGCCTTTGCAACCTCGCCGTCTCCATCCACTCCCCCTTTGCCGACGAACGCCAAAAGCTGATGCCCGTCCAAGGGGCTTACCCCATCAGTGAAGTCATCGCACTGCTCAGGTCGTACGACTGGACGCATCAGCGCGAACTCACTTTCGAATACATCGTCTTCCGTGGCGTAAACGATGACATTCGCCATGCTCAGGAGCTGCTACATCTGCTCAAGGGACTGCCTTGCAAGGTCAACCTCATCCGTTTCCATGCCATTCCCGATGTGGATCTCCAAACCTCCGACATCAAAGCAATGGAGTCTTTCCGCGACTATCTTTGCCAGCATGGACTGATGACCACCATCCGTGCCTCACGTGGAGAAGACATCTATGCAGCATGCGGAATGTTGTCGAGCAAGAAGGAAAATGAACGCCGCATCAAGCAATAATTGCACTTTTTGGCAACCATTGGCTGCAATTCAAGGTATTTATTGTGCAAGATAGCATTTTTTTCTCAAAATATTTGCATTATTTAATAAAAACAAGTAAATTTGCACCCGATATATGAATCAAATACACGAAGCATGATGAAGAAATTCTACTCTACTATATTAGCAATCCTTTTCTGCTCCTCTGCCTTGATGGCTCAGGAGGAGACGACATTCGCCTTCATGTATGGCGATGAGGTCATCCCGAATGGTGGTTCAATCACCATTTCCGAATATGAGGATTACGACTTCATGATTGAGATGCAGGCAGCCATCTATGTCAAGAATGTCAGCGAAGACGCATCCAAGCTTTCGCTCACCTGCATCGGAATCGAAAACTACAATCCAAGCATAGAATTCTGCCCCAATGGTAATTGCATGGCATGGCCATCCGATGGCAATGAGCTAACCACCACCTACAAAGATAACGTATCGGCAGGTGGCACCGTTGAGAAGGACAAGAACTGGCTTCATGCCATGGTTTTCGATGCCAAGACCTTCAAAGGTTCTATCGAACTCAAAGCATATTGCACCCTTGACCCCGATGATTGTGCTACTATCACTGTAGTATTCGACACCGATGCCATGGGTCTCAATAAGGTGAGCAGCGAAAGCAACAGGATGGAAGTCTATAACCTCTGCGGAAAGAAGATTGCCGAAAGCACCATGGGTCTAACCAAGGGCATCTACATCATCAAGCAGAACGGCACTTCGCGCAAGGTGGTAATCAAGTAGAAACATACACACACATATTATATAGTTCAGAGGCAACGTGAATAAGAGCTACCACGTTGCCTCTGGTTTCTTTTTATCGGGAATCAATCAAAACTCGCTCGCAGCTGTCTCTTCTGCCGTAAGGGGTTCCTCTGGGAGCACAGCGCCCTTCAGCTTGCTCATGATACCAGCCTCGATTTCATCAGCCAGTTCGGGATTGTCGAGCATGAGCTGCTTTGTGGCGTCACGCCCCTGAGCCAGCTTGGTGCCATTGTAGCTGAAGAACGAACCGCTCTTCTTGATGATGCCATATTCGACGCCAAGATCGACGAGCTCGCCTGAACGACTGATACCCTCGCCGAACATGATGTCAAACTCTGCCTTGCGGAACGGAGGAGCCACCTTGTTCTTGACAACCTTCACGCGCACCTGATTGCCCAATACCTGGTCACCCGACTTGATGCTGGTGACACGACGGATGTCGAGTCGCACCGAGGCATAGAACTTCAAGGCATTGCCGCCTGTCGTTGTCTCCGGATTGCCGAACATGATGCCGATCTTTTCGCGAAGCTGGTTGATGAAGATGCACACGGTCTTGGTCTGGTTGATGGCGGCAGTGAGTTTACGCAACGCTTGGCTCATCAGTCGGGCCTGCAGACCCACCTTGTTGTCTCCCATATCGCCTTCGATCTCCGCTTTTGGAGTCAGGGCAGCCACCGAGTCAATGACAATAATGTCGATAGCAGCCGAACGAATCAGGTTATCAGCAATTTCGAGAGCCTGCTCACCATTGTCGGGCTGCGAGATAAGAAGGTTGTCGGTATCGACACCCAGTTTCTCGGCATAGAAACGGTCGAAAGCATGTTCTGCATCGATAAAAGCAGCAATACCTCCCCTCTTCTGGGCTTCCGCAATAGCATGAATAGCCAAAGTGGTCTTGCCCGATGATTCAGGACCATAAATCTCGATGATGCGTCCCTTGGGATAGCCACCCACACCAAGTGCTGCATTCAAACCAATCGAACCCGTAGGGACAACCTCTACTTCCTCGACCTTCTCTTCGCCCATGCGCATGATGGAGCCCTTGCCGAAGGTCTTGTCGATCTTCTCCATCGCCATCTGCAGGGCCTTCATCTTGTCGCTCATGGGAGCTGTTTCTTTCTGTACCTTTGCCATTATTTAGGAAATTTAAATAGTTAATGATTCAATCATGGGAATCGCCTCCCCCCATGTCATCGCAGAGAGCAATGCTTGTAGTCAGGGTGATTCTTTCCTTTGAGAATAGCCTGAAGCTTGCTCTTGATGAATGGTCTGCGCAAAGGGGATACACGGTCGATGAACATCTTTCCATCGAGGTGGTCATACTCATGCAGCACCATGCGGGCAGCAAAGCCTTCGATTCGCTCCTCGTGCTCAACAAGATTTTCGTCAAGGTAGTTGATCACAATCCAGTCGGGACGCTTCACGCCTTCATAGACACCGGGAATTGAAAGACAGCCCTCATCCTTCACATTGGTCTCCTTGCTCTCTTCCACAACCTCCGGATTGATCATGCAGCGACGCATACCCTGGCACTCGGGATAATCCTCGGCAAGTCCGTTGCCATCCACCACAAACATTCTCAAGGCGAGACCTACCTGCGGAGCCGCCAAGCCCACACCATTGGCCTTCTCCATCGTCTGGAACATATTTTCGGCCAAAACCTTAAGGTCCGGATAGTCAGCCGGCACATCCTCGGCTTCCTTGCGGAGCACAGGCTCGCCGTATAAATAAATAGGTAGTATCATATTATTTCTTAATTATTGATTTCTTTATTTCTTAGATCTAGATTATCTAGATATTCTAGAGAATCTAGACAATCTAGAGCTTCTAGATAGTTTCCTCGCCCAGTGGCCACATCATCGCCTTGTAACCCGGCATTGACCGATTGTCCATCCACTGCTGGAGGATGATGGTCGCCGACACCTCGTCTATCATTCCCTTGTCCTCCCTGCGGCGTTGCTTGCCCACACCGCTCTGCAGGATGGTCTGCGTGGCGAGCTTCGAGGTGAAGCGCTCATCCACCAGCTCGATGGGCAGTTCGGGCAGCAGCTTATGCAGCCTGTTGAGGAATGGCTCGATGTATTGCCACGACTCGCTCATCTCGCCGCTCATGCGGCGTGGCATCCCTACCAAGACGCGTTCAACACCTTCCTTGGGGATATAGCTCATCATCCACTTCTCCAACTCGGGTGTGGGCACGGTAGTCAGTCCGTTGGCAATGATCTGCAACGGGTCGGTAACGGCCAAACCCGTTCGCTTGCGTCCATAATCTATGCTGAGGATGCGTCCCATATCGGTCTGTTTTCAATCGCGTGCAAAGATAGTGTTTTTTCTCGAAATCTGCAAATATTTACTCCATTATTTTCCAAAATACGGTCTTTTTCACTTTCGTTGTCAAAACGAAACCCTGTCACAGCAACTGCAACAGGGATTATGACGTTCGAGGTGATTGACCTCTTCCTTACTTGACGGCATCGATGGCTGTCTTGATATGAGAGAAGATTTCGTCGATATCGCCCTTTCCAGGCACAGAGGCATATTTGCCTTCTTCAATATAGTATTTCTTCAAAGGCTGGGTCATGTTGTGATAATTCTCAAGGCGGTGACGTGCAGTATGCTCATTGTCGTCAGCACGACCTGAGGTCTGGCCTCGCAGCACAATGCGATGGATTAGCTCCTCGTCATCGACTTCAAGACCAATGACGGTCGAAACCACCTCCCCTCGTTCAGCAAGCATCTCGTCAAGCGCCAACGCCTGGGGAATGGTGCGTGGAAAACCGTCAAAAATCACGCCCTTGATGTCCTTGCCCTTGGCATCCAGCACGGCGGCGAGAATCTTGATCATAACAGCATCGGGGATGAGATTGCCCTCATCAATGTAGGAGGCTGCAAGCTTTCCCAGTTCTGACCCCTTCTTGATTTCTTCTCGAAGGACATCGCCCGTAGAAATGTGCTCTACACCATACGCCTCGATGATCTTGTCACTCTGAGTACCCTTGCCGGAACCTGGGGCTCCGAAAATCACGATATTCAACATATACAAATACCTTTAAACAAAACAACTCTTTTCCTAAAATTTACGAAAAACACCTTACAAAGGTAAGCAATTTTTTTCAGAGCGAAAAAATTTTCAAGAGAAATCTTTGTATTTTGAGCAATATCACTCCATTTTGCCACTTTATGTAAACAATTCATGCGACAATACAACCGAGAAATACTCGTATGGAGACCCGACATCCTCAGTCGCTGACCACCCAGATATCAGGCAGATAACGTCCCTGCTCATTGTAGTCCAGTCCGTAGCCCACGATGAAGTCATTGGGAATTTCGAGTGCTACATAATCGAGCTGCAGGTCGGGTACCTTCAGTGCTTCCGGCTTCTTGAGCAGGCAACACACCTTGATGCTTCTGGCTCCCAGATCGCCCAGCTGAGCCACAAGCCGCTGCATGGTGTAGCCACTATCCACGATGTCTTCCACAATCACGACGTCGCGATCGACTACGCTTTCAATCAGGCCTACGATGGTTTTTACCTTGCCCGTGGTGCGTGTGCCTTCGTACGACTTCATGCGAATGAACGTAATCTCGGCATCCGGCAGCGTAAGATGCCGAAAAAGGTCAGAAGCAAAGACAAAGGCCCCGTTGAGCACACAGACAAACAACGGACGCGCGACAGACTCCAGGTCTTTCGATACCTCACGCGCCACACGAGCCACCTCTGCCTGAATCCTATCTCTGCCAAGATAGAATCTGAACGTCCTGTCCGATACTTTTATAGTTTCCATATCGTTTAATTGTTTTAATGAAAAGCGTGCTTTTGGCTATTTGTCATATTACGCTTTTGTTTTCGATTTGTCGAAATGGTCGCCGCAAAGATACAAACATTTTTCCATATCTCCAAATTTTACACCATTTGGTTGAAAAATTCAATCTTTTTTGAAGTTTATCGCCAAGTTATTGGAGAATTGAAAAATATTCATTATCTTTGCACCGCAATTTCCTCGATGAATTGCCAATTGTTAATTAAGCAAAGATATGTTCAAAAGTCATCCAAAGGGTCTCATCCCTGCTGCGCTGGCCAACATGGGCGAGCGTTTCGGCTACTACATCATGAACGCAGTGCTCCTGCTGTTCCTGGTGTCGAAGTTCGGCCTCTCCGACGGCACAGCCGGCATCATCTACTCAGTGTTTTACTTCGGCATCTACGTGCTGAGCCTTGTGGGCGGCATCATCGCCGACCGCACTCAGAACTACAACCGCACCATTCAGTGGGGCTTGGTCATCATGGCATTGGGCTACATCGCCCTCTCCATCCCCGTCTTCAGTGAGACGGATTTCAACGGCAGCTGGTGGGGCATTCTCATCTTCACATGCGTGGCCCTGCTTGCCATCGCTTTTGGCAATGGTCTCTTCAAGGGCAATCTGCAGGCCATCGTCGGCAAGATGTACGACGAGTTTGAAGCCGAAGCCGCCAAAAAGGGTCCTGAAGCTCTTCAGATAGCCAAGGACAAGCGTGACTCGGGCTTCCAAATCTTCTATGTGTTCATCAACATCGGCGGCCTGTTTGCCCCGTTCATTGCTCCATTGCTTCGCCAATGGTGGCTCACCAAGCACCACCTGATCTACAATGCCGATATGCCGGCACTCTGCCACCAGTTCCTCGCTGACGGACAGGTGACCACCAAGTTCAGCGAAACCTTGGACAAAGTGCTTATACCAGGCTACAACTTCGTTGACAATGCTGCGTTCAGCCACGACTATATCACGGTCTTTAACCAAGGCATCCACTATTCGTTCATCGCCTCGGTGATTGCCATGATCATCTCGCTCTGCATCTTCCTCGCCTACAAGCGCATCTTCCCACAGCCCGCCAAGAAGGTAGCTGCCGCTGTTGTTGAATACACCGAGGAAGAGAAGCGCACCATGGCCACCGAAATCAAGCAGCGTCTCTATGCGCTCTTTGCCGTGCTCGGCATCGCCATCTTCTTCTGGTTCTCGTTCCATCAGAACGGCCAGTCGCTGAGCGTCTTCGCCCGCGACTTCGTCCAGACCGATTCCATCGCTCCCGAAATCTGGCAGGCTCTCAATCCGTTCTTCGTGATTATCCTCACCCCCATCATCATGTGGATCTTCGGCAGTCTTGCTGCCAAGGGCAAGGCCATCTCCACACCTCGCAAGATTGGCATCGGCATGGGCATTGCAGGCTGCGCCTACCTCTTCCTGATGCTTTTCTCGATGGTCTGCAACTATCCTTCGGGTGAAGAGTTCCGCGCACTCGATGCAGCCAGCATGGCAGCAGCCGGTCTGGCCAAGGCTTCTCCTTGGGTGCTCATTGTGACCTATTTCTTCCTCACTGTGGCTGAGCTCTTCATCTCGCCTCTCGGCTTGAGTTTCGTTTCGAAGGTCGCTCCACGTCACATGGTAGGTCTCTGTCAAGGTCTCTGGCTTGGTGCCACCGCCATTGGCAATCTGATGATCTGGCTCGGTCCCGTGATGTATAACGCTTGGCCTATCCAATGGTGCTGGGCAGTCTTCCTCATCGTCTGCCTTATCTCCATGGCTGTCATGTTCGGCATGGTCAAGTGGCTCGAAAGAGTTGCCTGCTAAGCATTCTCCCTACGACACACAAAAACTGCCCGCAGGATACATTTCTGCGGGCTTATTTTGTGCGAAATTATGCGAAAAACAGCGGTCTCATTCAAAATAGCACTTCATCTCGACAAAAAAATTGTAATTTTCTTGTTCAACTAAAAAAAAGGCATATCTTTGCGCCATAAAAAGTGTGAAAATCCAAAGTAGTACTTGCGATTTTCATTGAAAATCCAAAGTAGCACTTGTGATTTTCATTAAAAATCCAAAGTAAGAGAAATACATAATCTCGCTTATGATAAACCGTATATTACAACTAAACAACGAGTTAGATGGTAGCATATTCTTGTTCGGCGCTCGCCAGACAGGAAAATCGACTGCATTACGCAAACAATTTCCTAATTCCATCTATATTGACTTGTTGGACACTACCTTGAAAAGCCGCTTCGGGCGAAAGCCGGGGTTGCTTTATGACATGCTGATTGATAAGCCAGAACAAACATTGGTAATCATCGACGAGATACCCGAAGTGCTGGAACTGCTCAACGAAGTGCATCGCCTCATCGCTGAGCGAAACCTAATCTTCATCCTATGCGGGTCAAGTGCAAGGAAGCTCAAGCGAAACGGCAGGAACACACTCGGTGGAAGAGCCTATCCCGTCTATATGTTTCCTTTCGTCAGCGCTGAGATACCCGACTTTGACATCGACCGTGCAGTCAATTACGGGATGCTGCCCGCTCATTATCTTTCGAAGAATCCCACACGTCGGTTGGCTGCTTATATCGACATCTATTTGAAAGAGGAAATCAAGGAAGAGGCCTTGGTCAGGAATCTGAGTGCTTTCCAGCGCTTTCTTGAAGTAGCGGCGCTGACTGACGGCGAGATGGTCAACAACAATAATATAGCCCAAGAGTGTGGAGTAAGTGCCACAACCGTCAATTCATATTTCGACATTCTCGAAGACACGCTCATTGGTTATCGTATCCCTGCCTTTCGACGTGTGATGAAAAGGCGCATCGTACAAGCACCACGTTTTTACTATTTTGATGTTGGAATAGTGAATCATCTGCTCCATCGCAAAGAACTCGTCAGAGGGACTGTCGCTTACGACCACGCTTTCGAGCACCTGGTAATCCAGGAGTTATACGCATGGCTGCATTACACACATTCCGAAGAAAGTCTGTCCTATTGGCGCACCTATACCGACATCGAAGTCGATGCTGTGTTAGGAGATGCTCGTGTGGCCATTGAAATCAAGTCTGTTGAGGAAGTACAACCTCGTCATCTGAAAGGGCTTCGATTGTTTGCCGAAGAGTACCCTCAATGCCGCCTGATGATTGTTTCGCTGGATTCCATCAATCGTCGAGATGGAGACATCGAGTGCATCTTCGTGAAAGACTTCTTCAAACTGATCTGGACCGAAGGTCTATCCTGACAAAACACCTCTTCTCTTCTCGCAATAGGACGTCTGCGAACGTAAACTATCTATTTCATATCGGAAATAGAGCGTCTATGGACGTACACGCTCCATTTCACATCGGAAATAGAGCGTCTGCGGACGTACACGCTCCATTTCGCATCGGAAATAGAACGTCTGCGGACGTTCGCGCGCCATTTCACATCGGAAATAGGACGTCCACGGACGTTCGCGCTCCATTTCACATCGGAAATAGAACGTCTGCGGACGTACGCGCTCCATTTCGCATCGGAAATAGAACGTCCACGGACGTTCGCGCTACATTTCACATCGGAAATAGAACGTCCACGGACGTTCGCGCTCCATTTCACATCGGAAATAGAACATCTACGGACGTACGCGCTCCATTTCGCATCGGAAATAGAGCGTCTGCGGACGTTCGCGCTCCATTTCGCATCGGAAATAGAACATCTACGGACGTTCGCGCTCCATTTCGCATCGGAAATAGAGCGTCTGCGGACGTACGCGCTCCATTTCACATCGGAAATAGAGCGTCTGCGGACGTACGCGCTCCATTTCGCATCAGAAATAGAGCGTCTATGGACGCAGACGTGGAGTATTGTTTCATTTCTTTTCCGCAGGGTCCTACCAGATACCCACTTTAGAGGACGTGAAGCAAGATTCCACGTCCTTTTTGTGTTTAAATACTCACCGCCTGATTCGGGAATCTTGGGGGCGATAATTATTACTAATCTATGTCTAACAAGAAGAACGAAGAACTCCAGTCGCGTCGCGAGTTCTTCATCTCGCCGCTCGGCTTGAGTTTCGTCTCGAAGGTCGCTCCACGCCACATGGTAGGTCTCTGTCAGGGTCTCTGGCTTGGTGCCACCGCCATCGGCAATCTGATGATCTGGCTTGGTCCCGTGATGTATAACGCTTGGCCTATCCAATGGTGCTGGGCAGTGTTCCTCATCGTCTGCCTCATCTCCATGGCTGTCATGTTCGGCATGGTCAAGTGGCTCGAAAGAGTCGCCTGCTAAGCATTCTCCCTACGACATACAAAAACAGCCCGCAGGATTCATTTCTGCGGGCTTTTTTATACAAAGTGTGTCTTTTGTGAAGATATTTTCCGAAAAAATCAAACGAAACTCATCCGAAACTCACTTATTTTATGAGTTTCGGATGAATTATAACACGAAACGTATCCGAAAATATCAAAATTGCATTAAAGTGCTCCTAAAATATAGAGAAATAATTTGGAACTTTTTTCATAAAACAACATTGGACTCGCTTTTACCAAGAAACATGCAGAGTTAACCTCTGCGAAACAGAACGGAAATAGTCGTTTAACTAAAACAATTCTTCTGGCCTTATTCGGAAGAATTCTTCAAAAGGAACTCCATCCGTACCGACAACTAATGCACGCCGAGGATGAAAATTCTCACAGAAACGAGGCAATCCACTGTTCATGCCTCGACGTCCGCTTTTAACTTCCAAAGCCAACACCTCTCCCCGACGAACAAGGATATAGTCAACTTCATCAGATCGCTCTCGCCAGTAATAAACTTGATAATCGGCCTCTTCGGCATTGTCCATCAAATAAGCACCGACAGCAGACTCAACCCATCGACCCCATTTCTGCGGATCAGTGCGATCCTTCTCAAAGGTGCTTCCCCGATAGGCTGTCAGTAGCGCATTATTATAAACTTGATACTTTGGTATGGATTGATAGCGTCGAGCCTCATCATTGGAATACTTTTGAAGCCCAGCAAGCAAATTACACTGATTGAGGATTTCCAAATAAGCAGACAGCGTCGTGACATTGCCAGCATCTTGCAACTGCCCAAGTGCCTTCGTCAACGAAAGAATCTCTGCCGAATAGGAACATCCTAATTCAAATAGCTGTTTCATCAATGCAGGTTTATAGATATTAGAAGTCAGGATGACGTCCTTTTCTATAGCAGGAGCCACTAGAGACTGCTTTATGTACCTTCGCCATCTTGATCCATCGTTGATAAGATGTGCACTTCCAGGGTAACCTCCGTAGTAAATCCAATCATCAAGATTCCAACCGAATGCTTCTTCCATTTCCCGAGGCAACCAATGTCCCAGACGAGTCAGCTCAAAGCGTCCTGCCAATGATTCAGTAAGACCCTTGCGGAGCATCAAACGTGAAGAACCAAGGAGAAACACTTTCAGTTGGCGTCGTCTGCGCGTATCTGCATCCCACTCACGCTTCACAATCTCACTCCATTGCTTGATTTTTTGAACCTCATCGATGACGAGTATCGCCTCCGTCTGCCCAAGTGTATCCATCTGAGCACGTGCACTCTCCCAAACACGTCTTATCCAGTCTGTATCATTTTCATTAACGCCGTCAGCGTCATAAAGATAATGAGGCAAAGGGTTAGCTTCTAGAACCTGCCCTATCAACGTAGATTTACCGACCTGACGAGGACCTGCCAACACTTGAATGAACATACGTGCTTCGTTCATGCGATCGAGCAACAACTGAAACTGTGATCTTTTAAACTCCATTTATTCAAGTCTCTATTACGAAATGTACAATTCTTGCTTACGAAATGTTCAAATCTATTTTACGAAATGTTCAAATCTCGGTCACAAAATGTTCAAATCTTAGTCTATATAATATTTTATATCTCTAACCGACAAATAGTTATATAAACGATTTTGGAAGTTCCTTTTTTTACAGTCTATGTAAGCGAAAAGAAACTTGCAATAGTCTTTGCAAAGATAAATAATTCCTATCTACAATCAAACAAACAAAGACAAAATAATAATCATAAAAGTGAATATAACATAAGATTTCACTTTTTTGAAAACTCGATTTTCCAAAATCCTCTAATAGATTTTCGGCAATCTTCCAACATGCTTGTCCGTTACTGCAAACAAAAGACAAGAGTGGCGAGCTGGGTGGAATTGCCGATTTGAAATAAAAAAGTTAAGTAAAATTTGGTAATTCAGACAAAAAAGCATACCTTTGCACCGCACGAGAGCATATAGGTTGAAAACTGGGTAACTCGTCCCTTTCAAAAATAATAATAAACGCTATGAATAAAATCGTATTGATAACAGGTGCGACAAGTGGCATTGGCCTCGCTTGCGCAAGAAAGTTTGCAGAGAATGGCGACAAAGTGATTCTCACAGGCAGGAACGTGGATCGCTTGGCTGAAATCCAAAAGGAGCTGACAGCACGAGGGACAGATGTATTGACGCTGGCCTTCGATGTCAGAGACCGCGAAAAGGCCGAAAAGTGCCTCAGCGAACTGCCCAAGCAATGGCAGGAGATAGACGTGCTGGTCAACAATGCCGGATTAGCACTCGGACTGGAGCCGGAATATGCTGGAAGCATCGAGGAATGGGAAACGATGATCGACACCAACATCAAGGGACTGCTGACAATGACACGGCTCATCGTGCCTGGCATGGTGGAACGCAATCGAGGCCACATCATCAACGTAGGTTCCGTAGCCGGCGATGCAGCCTACGCCGGTGGCAATGTATATTGTGCGACCAAAGCTGCCGTCAAGGCACTGACTGACGGCCTGCGCATCGACGTGGCCGACACAGCCATTAGGGTGACGAATCTGAAGCCGGGATTGGTAGAGACCAACTTCAGCAACATACGGTTCCACGGAGACAAGGAGCGTGCTGCCAATCTCTATAAGGGCATCAAGCCATTGATCGGCGACGACATTGCTGATGTAGCCGTCTTTGCAGCCAATGCCCCCGCGCATGTGCAGATTGCCGAAGTGCTCATACTTGCCACCCATCAGGCCAGCGGCAGTGTGATTGTAAGAAAGTAAGGAATCTGCCTCACGACGGGGAATCCGTCCCTCCACTGCAACGCTTATCGTTGTAAGCGGTGGGGGGCATTCCATACATCTCCTTGAAGGCAGTCGCGAAATTATTGGGGTTGGTGAAACCGACCTCGTAAGCCACTTCTGCAATCGACATTTTTCGCTGTGAGAGCAATTCGGCAGCCTTTGCCAAGCGGATGTTGCGAATATAGTTGCGCGGTGTCTGGTTGGTCAGTTCCTTGAGTTTGCGATACAGGTGCACACGGCTCAACCCTGCCTGTTCGGCAATGAGCTCGCCAGTAAGTTCAGGATTGCTTAGATTGTCGTTCACGGCCTTGAGGATGCGCTGCAACAAACGCTGGTCGGGCGACTGCAGTTCGGGGGTATCTACCTTGTCGGCAGGCAGCTGAAGGCCACTGAACGAACTGCGCAGCCGGTCATGTTCGTCGATGAGGTTCTTGATGGTCTTGAGCAGAATCTTCATATTGAAGGGTTTTGTGATGAAGGCATTGGCGCCCACTTCAAGACTCTTAAGCCTATCCTCGTCGCTTGTCTTGGCTGTGATCAATACCACGGGCAGGTGATTGAGCAGCACATTGCTGCGAATGAACCGGCAGAGCTCTACACCATCCATATCCCGCATCATCAAATCGCTGAGCACCAGGTCATAACTATCAGCGCTATCGAGCAGTTTCTCGAGCGCCTCTCTACCATTTGTACAAGCTGTCACGCGATAGAAGGGGCGAAGTTCCGAAACCAGATAGCTGAGAATTTCGTCCTCGTCATCGACAATGAGGACACGGCGCGAGTTTCCTCTGGCTCCACCTGTAGGCTCCTCCTCCAACTGGCCTATCGACTTCTTCACTATTGAGACTTCGTTCAGGTCATCCTCAGGCAGCACGTTCCGCACCTGCTTCGAAATCTTCTCCTTGTCCATATAGGCATCATCACGGGTAGGCAACGTGACAGTCAATCTCGACCCCTGCCCCGCAGGATTGTCTTCTGCCGTAACACTGCCATGATGCAATGCAGCCAGAGCCTTCACAAGGTTCAGCCCGATACCTGTACCCATGGCATGAGGATTATTCACGTTAGAACGGTAGAACAGTTCGAAAATATGCTTCTTGTCCTCAAGGTCAATGCCGATACCCGTGTCAGTGATACTGACACTCATCATGTCCTGGGTCAATGAACTTTCTACGATGATCTTGCCACCGCGTGGGGTATATTTGATTGCATTCGAAAGCAGATTGATGACAATCTTGTCGAAGCATCCCTTGTCAATCCACGTCACGAAGCCATCAGGCAAGAGATTGTTGTAACTCAGATTAATCTGTCGTGCCTGTGCCAGGTCTGAAACCGTCTCACAAAGATCCTCAATCAGCTTGGAAGGAGGCAGCTGCTGGCATTGCAGATGCATCTGTGCCTTGTCCAATTTCCGAAGATCCATAATTTCGTTGAGCAGCCCCAACACGCGATTGGCATTGCGGTCGATAAGCCGATAGGTGCGCAAGCGTTCCGGATCGGTGTCCTTCGACATCAGCTTCTGCAGCGGAGTGACAACAAGGGTCATCGGCGTCCGTATCTCATGAGCGAGGCTCATGAAAAACGACAGTTTATTTTCGTGATCAGCCACTATCTGTGCATGCCTGAGCCGTATCTTCCTCTCACGATACCGGCGTCGCACTTGTTGGACGACGAGCCAAACGACAATACCCACGGCAACAAAACCAAGCAGTGAAGCCCACCAACGCAGGTACCAGGGGCGGGCTATGACAATCTGAACACTTTCTACAGGCGACAAGACACCATCTGCATCAATCTGGTAATGAAACGTATGCGAACCGGGGCTGATGCGGCTGAACATTATTCGGTTGACCGTAGGCGGCAGTGTACGCCAGTCATCATTGTCCATCGCATAACGATAGGAGACACTGAATGTCGGCATGATAGGCCGTGTAGCCAATTCAATCGAAAAAGAGTGAGCCTGCTCATCCAGACGATAGATGCCATCCTTATCGGGCAGGATATTGTTCTCGTCGGTACTGAATCTCACCACACGGGCAGTCATCTTCGTTTCTGACTTATGAATGTCGAGTGGATTGAACCAATTGATGCCCTGTGTGCCGCCAAACCAAAGAGTACCACCGTCATCCCGCATCGAGGCAGCCTTATAGAACTCGTTGAACTGCAGACCATCCCTCGTCGTATAGTTGGTGATGGTATGCTGATTAAGGTCAAGTCTGGAAATTCCTTTGCCACTGCTCACCCAGAGGTTACCCTCACCATCGATCTGCGAAGCAAAGACGTTGTTGGTGGCAAGACCATCCTCAACGGTATAAATTCTGCCGGTCTTCTTCTGCGTGTCGAAAATAATCAAGCCAGCATTGGCGCAAAGACTGATTTGTGTGGCTGAAATTTGAGAAATACTGTAGATCATCTGCTCGGGATAATATCTTTCACATCTCATTTCACCATCCAGCTGACTAATGATTACCAATCCATTGGCGGAACCTACACACAGCAGGTCTGTTCCCCGAACGAAGCATAAAGAACAAACCCAATTGCAAGCGGGATGGAGCTCCTGACGCACGAAACACTTATTCTGTTCATCATATTTCAATATACCATTCCCCATTGAGCCGACCCACAGGTTTCCCTGCATATCCTCAGCATAGGCATAGATATTAGTGACATTGCTGACCTGGTTTTCGAGATGAATATATTGACAAACTCCTGTACTGAGATCCAATATTCCGCCTCCCTGTCGATTCGACCCGAACCAAACGCGATGACGAGAGTCTTCGAACAGCGTGACAAGTGCTGCAGGGACTGATTCAGGACCAGAATTGCAAGGATAATGGGCTACGGTCTCACCTTTGTTATCCAGACAATAGACACCACCGTTGTCTGTGCCGACACAGAGCATACCATCGTGCGAACGGATTATCGTAGCGACACAACGATCGCCGATATTGTTGTGGCGCAATGAATGTGGCCCATAATAGTGAGAGTTAAGAGGGCTGCCCGAAATCACAAGCATTCCCTTCTGGTAGAGAGCCATCCAGACATCACCATTTCTCGATGTTATCAGTGAACGCACCTTCTGGGTTCCAGCCTCCAGTTGTGCATCTTCAAAATTGAAATTTGTGAGAATTCCCGTCCGACAGTCCAAAATCTTGACACCATCGCCATCAGTACAAACATACATCTGCAGTTTGCCGGGCACTGCACGCAATTCGCAAATCCTGAAATGGTCCTTTGACCCGGTAATCTCTTCAATACAATGAGTCACATTGTTATATTTATACAGGCCACGATCACCTCCACTCATATACATGATTCCATCGGGTCCTACTTCCATCAAATTGAATCCCTTGATGTCATCCGATATCGGAATTTTCTCCAGATTGCCCTCTTTGTCAAGACGGAATACACCTTGCAGATAAGACGTGGTCCAGATATTGCCATTATAATCCTCACAACTATTCAGACTCATCACCTTTGCCTTGGTAAAGGCATTTGGGATGGCATGAGGAATCCCGTTCTCATCAATATGAACCGCGAACGTAACACTTCCGCTAACGAGGAAGTCTCCATTGGCCAATTTGGTCAAATCGGAAACATTGGTAGCAGGAATACCCTGCAGTGAGTCACAAATGACTGCGGTGAAGTCATCGGTTTCCTGCCGATACATCTGCAGACCGACTCTCGTACCAACCAGCACATGGCCTTCATCATCCGTACAGATGGTGCGCACGTAGTTGCTCTGCAGCGAGTGCGGATTGTTCGGTTCGTAGGTATAGGTGATGAATTGCGACCCATCAAAACGGCACAACCCATCTTCGGTCGAGATCCAAATCATCTCGTCGGCGCTCTCCTCCACCTGATTGACCAGGCTGCTCGGCAAATTGCTGTCGGTCGTATAAAGCATATTCAAATTGGCAACAGCCTTACTGACCGTCAGCCCGACAATCATCGCTAATGCTGTTCGTACCACGGTGCGACAATGCATGATGCGCAGGAACGCTGAGGCAAATTCAGAAAAAATCTCAGAAAAGAACTTATAAAACATAATAGCAAATGTTATTCGCTTCTAAATAACATCCTTGTCTATGAGGTCGCTTCGCTCAAAATTATCAAAAAGAATTATAAAATTATCAAAATGGGAAACCCATAAGAAATAGCCAAGACTAACAGCAATCTGTTTTTCTTAAAATTTTCTGATTTAATTTTCCTAATATTTTGAGCGAAGCGACCTTTGATGAAGCAACCATTGATGTTATTATCCGCTTTGGTTTTCGATTTGGCGAAATGGTTGCGGCAAAGATAATAACTTTTTTCATACAATGATACAAACCATGAAACAAATCGCCAAAAAAATGTAACATCGGCACGAAAACTCCCATTAAATGCAATTCCACACATCAAAAAAATTGCTGACTCGCGGAAAAAACCGTGAGTCAGCGAAATCCATGCAGTAACATCAATTCATCACTCAGTGACGAATGGATGCACTCATTCGGCGACGAATGGCTTCAGTCCCTCTGCAGCCTGGGCAGCGGTGATCTCTTTGCCGTCGTTGTCGAGGTCGATGAGCTTGTATCGGTCGTGTCCCATGCCAAGTTCTTTCATGTAGGACAATTGGCGCAAGCCGTGACGAGTAATGATGCGCTCCAGCATGTCGTGATGCTCCTCCTCGGTCATTGCGAAAATGATGTCAATACAAGCCTGATCGACAGCAAGAATATCAGTCGAGGAAAGAATACCGACATTAGGTGTTACGACAGGAGCAGCAGCCAAGCCCTCGCAGTCGCACGACACGCTCATGTTACGCATCACGTTGACGTAGGTCACGTGTCCGTCGAAGAAGTCGATAGTGGCCTTGGTCGATTCGGTCATACGCTCCATAAACTCCTCCTCCTTGATGTCCCACTGGTCGGGCTGCCCAGGCGTGGTATGAATCATTGCCTTGCCGATGCGACCGTCGGCACAGCCGATGCCGATGTTCTTGTTCGAACCACCGAAACCGCCTTGGGTATGACCCTTGAAGTGAGTCAGGGCGACCAGCGAATTGTAGTTCTTCAGCGACTTGCCCACCGACATTTCCTCAAACCACTTTCCACCCTTGACAGGCAGCATCGTCGTGCCTTCAGCATCCATGATATCGACAGGGCAGAACGTCCAACCGTTCACCTTGAGCGTTTCGCGATGCGCCTCGGTGGTGTAGCGGTCACCCTCGTAATAGGTATTGGTTTCGACGATGGTGGCATCTTTCAGGTCCTTCTCCATCAGCGCCTTCACCCATTCGCGAGGCAAGATGTTAGGGCCGTTCTTCTCACCGGTGTGCAGCTTTACAGCCACCTTGCCCTCGATGTTCTGGTTCACTTTCTCGTAAGCAGCAATCAGACCTTCGGCACTGAGGTTACGGGTGAAATAAACCACGGCTTCATCGCCCGTACGCTCGTCATAGTTCAAATACCTGCGGCCATCGGTGTTGCTGGCAGAATTGTTCTCACTCTCATTAGGCATTGCCTTCTTCGAATTACAGCCGGCCATCATTCCTCCACAAAGGCCAAGCAAAAATGCTCTTCTAATCAATTTGTTCATTATTTTTTATTTTTCTTTTATAGGGGGGATAGCTATTATAGCTGATATAGCTGAAATAGCCATTATAGTTGATATAGTCATTATAGCTGATATAGTCATAGTTATCTTATGTCAAGAGTTGGAGGGGCACGCAGTTTGCCATGGCTTCGTATGCCTTCTCGCTCGGATGCAGATGGTCTCCCGAGTCGAATCCGGGCGCGAAAGCCACTGGACGTTCGGGATCCCTCACGGCAAGGTCGAAGTCGATGCAGCCGTCGAAGTCAGGTGCGGTGCGCAGCCACTCGTTGAACTCTCCACGAATCTTTTCGCGAAACTCGGCATAGGTTCGCCAGTTCCAGATGGGCAGCAGCGTACCGCTCCACACACGAAGTCCGAGCTGGCGCGCATATTCGATGTAGAACTTGCGCATACCCTCGATAAGGTCCTCGGTCGTCGGCATATCGCTCATGGGGCGGAACGGGTTGACATCCACTCCCACGGGATGGATGATGTCGTTGATGCCATGCTGGATAATCACATCGCGCGCCCCTGCCACATTCATTTCGATGGGGAAACGTGTCTCGCCTTTCAATCCGTAAGCCTGATAGGTGATGCAGTTGTATTGGCGCAGGATGCGTGTGCCGCTCACCGCACGTCGGATGATTGACACGTCATGCAGGCCGTTGTTCCAAGCGCGATTAGCCAGATAGTCGGGCCAGCTCTGTGCCGTGATGGAGTCGCCGTAGCACACCAGCGCATGATTCTTCTCTTCGGTCAGGATATCAATGGTGTTGAGGAAAAAGAACCAGTTGGTGTTTCTGGTCAAATCGAGAGGCAACACCTTGGCATCCGTATAGTCGCCATACGAGAATTTTCCTTTCGACAATGGACCCGTCACCAGCGTGCCCGCATTCATCTGCGTATAGCCACCCAGATAAATGCTCACATCAATCTCATCGCCAGCATTGATCTTCAGTGGTATCTCATCGCTCTCGACTTCCTTGCCCGGTGCAATATGCACACGACGAGCACCATCAAAAGTGATTGCCACCGGGCGATAATGCTCCACCACCTTCGTCACACGCACCTTGGTAAGTGTCACCTCCTCGGTGCCCGTAAGGTTCGAAAAGCGGAAACGCAGCTTGCTGCCACTGAAGCACATTCTGATGGGATACCTCAGCGTGATGTCGCGTGCATACACCGACATCTTGCGGTCAGATATCGATGTAGCATTGCCCCAGCACGCCACCCACTTGGTGTATTTGTTTTCCTGTTCCTCCATAGACATGGTTTTTCGCTGCAAAGTTAACAAAATTCACGTGAATCTCCAAGAATCCGTCCCATTTTTTTCGATTTCCCGCTCATTTTTCCCGTTCAGTCATGGCATCCTTATCAAATAATCACGAATTAGCGAATTTGAGAATTATTCTTTTTCCCTTAATTCTTTAATTCGCTAATTCGTGACAGAAAAAATCAGAAGAACTTGACGACCTCATCGAGGGGACGATGCTCAGGCTGTCGAGGCTCCTGGTCACGATAGCCGAGCGAGATTACAGCCATCACGGTTTCTTCAGCAGGGATGTCGAAGATGGAGCGCAGCGCCTCGCTATCGCGCATTCCCATGATGAGGGTATCGAAGCCCATGGCACGTGCCTTCAGGATGAGGTAGCAGTTGCTCAAGCCATTGTCGTAGGCTCCCCAGCCATCACCGATCTCGTTGGTGACCTCTCCACGGAAGAATCCCGACTTGCCGCGCTCGAAAGTCGAAACGATGAGCACGGGCGCACCAGCCACACTTTCCTTGTTGCCAAAGATGGCGTTACGAACGGCCTCCAGCTTCTCCTCGCTGATGGCCACATAATACTTCGTAGGCTGCTGATTGGCCCACGAAGGTGCTTCCTGCACGGCTGCAAGCAGTTCGCGCACCTCTTCCTTGCTGATGCTCTTGCTGGCATCGTAGCTGCGGATGCTTCTGCGGCTCATGAATACCTCATCAAAGTTCTGGCTGTCCGAAACGACAGGCCCCGCCTGTTTGTCACAACATGCTGCCAATCCAAGCAGCATCACTACTGCACTGATAAATAAACTCTTTTTCACCATAAATTTAACGTATATATATTATTAATTGATTTTCGATTTCTCGAAATATGCGCTTCTATATAACAACTATGTTTTAGAGGTCGCTTCGCCGACCACTGGGCGGATAACACGGACTTTGTCCGTCCTCTTATCTCTGCGGAGTTTTTCTAATTTCTCTGCGGACTTATTCTTTTTTCTCTACGGACTTCAAGGACTTAATGGACCATCACGAGGGTGCGCAAGCAAAATCTATGTGAATCTGTGCGATCTGTGTGACCCTAAATCTCTACGGACTTCATGGACTTAATGGACTATATAATACTCCCCATTTTTTGGACAACTGCAAAAAAATGTATATCTTTGCAGCACCAAAACAATTGAGAGATGAACTACAAGAAGAAACTTACCCCCGA
>CAJOLH010000010.1 GCA_905235375.1 uncultured Bacteroidales bacterium | reverse complement strand
CGTACGCGTTCCATTTCCGATAGAAGATGGAGCGTCAACGTCCCTACGCGTTCCGTTTCCGACAGCAAATGGAGCGTCAACGTCCCTACGCGTTCCATTTCCGACAGCAAATGGAGCGTCAACGTCCCTACGCGTCCCATTTCCGATAGCAAATGGAGCGTCAACGTCCCTACGCATTCCATTTCCGATAGCAAATGGAGCGTCAACGTCCCTACGCGTTCCATTTCCGACAGAAGATGGAGCGTCTGCGAACGTATGCGGTCTATAGTACACCCTCGGCAAGCCAATCCTGCCGAGGGTGTTTTGGGATAAACACAGATGTAATTAGTGCGTAATCTTCAAGACCCGATTGCCGTTATCAATCTCGATTCGGCCCAAACGTCCCAGCACACTCTGCCCCAACAGCAGCGGAGCTTTCTGGTTCCTTACTACGGAAGCTCGCACATTGTTCAGGTCCAGACCACCGAAGTTCACATTCTTCAGGTTAATCACGGTGCCGACGCTGACATCTCCGTTGGCATCCATATATTGCCGGCTTCCGATCACATCGCTACCGTCCAAATAGCCATTCTTCATCATGAATGTCGCCTCCACCATCGAGAGGGTCACGTCGCTTGCCCCGGTGTCGAACACGAAATGAAGCGGCAAGCCATTGATCTGGCATCTGACCTTGCAGAGTCCATTCTCTTTTGAGAAAGGCACTTCGGTCGTCACCTCTTCTTCGGCCGAATGTGACGCGCCAGTCTCGTCCTTTTCTCCTACGTTTGCAGCCTTGTATTTCTCAATAAGGGCTTTGAACTCATCCGTCTCACGCAGGTAATCCATGTCATCATCGAGGTCAATATGACTGAAACGAGAGAATCCCATCTCAAGGCATTTCTCAAGGTTCCGCAACGCATTATCCTTATCCTTCATGCGAGCATACACACATGCTGCATCATAATAATTCCCAGAATCGTTGGGGTCTCTCGCAATGATTGAATCCATCACTTCAATGGCCTTTTCGTTTTCACCCAGATATTGGTACGCATATTGCGCACACACATACTTTTCGGGAGAATCTTCCAGCTCGACTACCTTTCTGAAGTCAGCCTCTGCCGACTCTTTCTTCCCCAGTTTCATGTAATTGTCGCCTCTACAGAAATACGCATACGAATAAACCGGGTTGAGGACGATTGCCATCGAAGCATCCTCGACAGCACCTTCGGGGTCACCTGAAATCTCTTTGTACCATCCTCGGCGATAATAGCCATAGTAAAAATCCGGATGGGCAGTCAAGACGGTTGTCCATTCGTCAATAGCCTCCTGCACTGCTCCGAGGTCGTACAGGATATCTGCCTTCCGAATACGGCTTGCCATATTCGTGCTGTCGATATTAAGACTCTGATTAAGATTGTCAAGTGCTTTGTCAAATGCTCCCAGCTCTCTGTAACAATCAGCTATAACTTCATATACCGTTGGTGAGACATCAATACGATTGGCTTCCTCATAACATTCGATAGCCCGACGATATTGCTTGTTTTCCTCATAGAGGTAGCCAATGATATAAGGCCAATGCGGATTATTGGCATCCTTGGCACTCTGCACCTTCAGTTTCGAGAGCAACGTTGTGAGAGCCGGCTCCTTAAGCGAATGAGCCAGATAGAGCGCCTTTTCATTCCATTCTATCGACAGTGCCTTCACGATGTCATCCGTCGCTTCGTTCCATTGTTCCTTTTCTATATAAGCTTCCGCGCGGAATGAATAGCCCGACGCATATTCGCTATCCAGTTTGGTCACATAGTCGAACAGCTTGATGGCATCGTCCCACCGCTCCTGCGATTTGGCATTTCTTCCCAAGCCCATGTAGCCCATCGTCCTGCCAGGATTCAGTTCTGTCAATTTCTGATAATCTGCGTCCGAAAGTGCATAATTTTCCTGTTCGAAATAGATCTGGCCACGTTTCTCGTATAACATTTCATCATCCGGTTTGATTTTGATGGCGGTGGTTAAGTCGGAGATTGCCTTGACCGTATCCTGCAAATCCAGATAGACAGATGCCCTGACCGAGTAAGCAAAGGCCAGATACTCGGCATCCTTCTTGGGAATCAGCCTGACGGCTTTATCAGCCGCAGTCAGGGCCTGCCCATATTCTTCATTTTGGGCTCTCAACACGGCTATGTTGCAATAGGAATAGCCATTTTGTGGATTGTCCTGCACTTCCTTGACGAAATACTCAAGGGCCTCCTTGTCCCTATCTTCATTCAAGGCTTCCAAACCACGCAGGTAGTTGTAACTCTCGGGTCGCTTCACGTCTTTGGCCACAAGGCTGACCGCACACAGAAGCAGGCAAATAGTGAAAAACAGTTTCTTCATAATATTATTGTTATTTAGGATTTGTTTCATCGTCATGCGATGTCAGATGTTTTATGTTTATAGGTGACTCAAGTTTCGCATTTGCGAAAGTTGAATTATAATCCCTCCACTTGTCGCAACGGGCGCGGAGGTCGCGGGCGGTGGGTGTGTCGGCGTAGCGGTCGAGGATGCAGCGATAATGCAGGAGGTGGCGGAGCTGGGCAGCTGCCTGGTCGCGATCGGTGTAGGTGAGGATGGCTTCGTCGATGAGCTGGTTGCTCAGCTTGAGATACTCGGCATGGCGATAGAGGGTGGAGTCGGCGGGATAGGGAATCTCGGGGACGGCATCGCGAATGAAAGTGTAGTCAAGATTGCTGCTGTAGCGCGTGAGGAACCAGCACTTGTGAACGGAGTTGCGAAGCCCCAGGGCGTACTGAATCTTGGCATAAGCACGCTTGTTGGGGTCGCTATCGGACTTCATCGTGCGCTCATATTGAAGCATGGCTTCGGCAAAGTGCAGTTTGTAGTCGGGCGCGAGGGAACGGTCGTTGGGGAAGGTCTCCATGTCGTAATTGAACGGATTTCGACGCATATACTCATAGACATTGAGGCGCTGTTGGAACTCGACGGGCACCTTCCGCAGATAGTAGGTTGCGGCGGCATAGTGACGTTCGCGCAGGCATTTGGTGGCAAGGATGTCGAACCAATAGTTGCGGTCGGTCTTGCCGCGCTGGTTGAGCCATCGGTCGAACTCGTCGTTGGGCTGGTAGATGCGCGTGAAGTATTCGCGGGTGACGTCGTAGGGCAAACGATCGATGATGGCGAACATCTCGCCGGCATATCCCTTGGTCTTCACCAACAGGTTTTCGGCAAGATTGGCCAACTGAATTTCGCGAACATATTGTCGGGCTTCGTGCATACGGGGACAGACGGCCTTGAACAGGATGCGCCGCATGGCATCGTTCCAATAGAAGGTGTTCGACACGAGTTGATAGACCTCGCGGTTATCGTCGTCATCGTCGTCGCGGTTTGCCCAATCATCATAACGGTGCAAACGGGCGAAGACCTCGGGCGTGGCAGAACGACGGATCTTGCCTGCCAGCCATCGAAGGTCGGCAAAAAGTTGCTGTTCGTAGGCATCGTCACAGGTGGCGGTCTTTGCATCGAGCCAGATGCGCATGACGCGGTAGGTATCGCGCAAATAGGGGTCCTTGGGGTAGCGCTGGCCTAATTGCAGATACTTCCTTGCTTCAAGTGTTGAGCCTTTCATGTCGTAGAGTGCAGCCAACGTGTAGTACCACATGGCCTGCTGATGGCTTTTCTTTTCCTTCACGGCACGATGGGCGACTTTCAGCAACATGTCGGTCTTTTGGTCATCACCCATGCAAAGCAGCCACTTCTGCACCTCTTCAGCAAGATAGGGGGAATCGGGACAGCGGTCATAGACGAACTCCAGTTCGTTGTCAATCTGCCCGCCATTGACGGCACGGATGGACGCCAAATCGCCATAGCGCACGTAGATCTCGAAGGCCTCCTCCCGACGTCCCACCTTACAAAGAGCGGCAGCCGCACGCAGCTCGGCCATCTTGCGGATGGCATCGTCGTGGAGACGGCCTTTGATGCCATCCCAATAGTCGGCGCACGCCTGGTAATCCCTCAGCGAACAAAGCGCACGCATCATCTGTAGCGCATAACGCCCCAGCAACGGACCCTGGGTGTAGCGTCGGCACTGCTGAACCACATCTTCGAGCACGCGATAATGGTAACTGTCCTTCACATCATAGTACCACGGATCGGTCATGCTGAGACGCACCTCCTCGTTCTGCTTTGCCAAAATGAGGAAGTCGAGGATATCGTTGCGTTGATGAGTGAAGATCCAGCGGACGAAGGCATTGTCGCTGGTGAACGAGGATTTCGACTGCTCGCGCAGACTCAGCAGGTAATCGGCATCGGCATGATAGACGATGCGCTCGATGTCGTCGATGGGGATGGTGCGCGAGGTCTGACGCTGCCACAGAAGGAGGTTGTCGGCCTTGTAATCGACCTTGCGATGGATCAGATTATCACAGGACCACAGCACGGAATAATCGTAGTATTCGGCTTCGTCCAAGGGCATGATGCGGTAGAGCAGCACTTCGCCCGAATGACTGGGCCACCATCCGCATGCAAGGGCAACGGTGGGCAGCAAAAGGGAAAGACTAAGGGCGATAAATTTCGGAGATCTCATGGTCGGTGTATCTTGAAAGGTTGGCAGAATCGAGGTGATAGATGATGGTGGACGACGGGTAACCAATGTCCTTCAGGAGGGGACGTATGGCGTGTTTTGCGGCGATGATTTCGCTGAAATCGCTCGTTTCGTGTCGCAGGGTACCCTCGACATTGGTGTCCTGGCCTGGACGCAGGATGCCCATGAACTTGCGATCCTTGAACCACAGTGTCCACTCGTAGGTGGGAAAGGCAAAGTCGAGGTGCTTGTCGGCCTCGACATGACGCATATATTCCTTCACGACGTTGCTGCTCAGGATGGAGTTCTTGACATCGGGGTTTACGAGGCTCTCGGTGTTGTAGAGCATCAGCACACCGTAGTCGATGTCGGGCAAGGTGTCGCGCAACTGGTGAAGTCGGATGGTGGCGCTCAGGCCCTTCTGTTTCTCGTGCAACAGCCGCCTCACCTCTTGGCAGAGTTCGAAGAAGAGGGGCTTGGTCTCGCGCGTCCAGTCGCAGTCGAGCTGCACTTCGCGATAGGCGATGTGATTGGCCCAGCACATGGCATCGACGCGCTCGATGATACGTTCGGCGAGCGAATAGTTTGGCACGTCGAGGCGCAAGGCTTCGACCGTGATGAAGACCACGGGTACAACTTCCACATCGCCGATGTGCTTGATGGAATCGCGGAAGATGGTGGTGGCGATGGGCACGGGTTGCTCGCCTTTGCCATCGTAGAGGTTATCGACACCTACGTCGAAGAACTTCAGATACAACCTCCCGATATGATGCTTCTTCAGAAACTCCTTCTCAAAGGCGTTGGGGTTGTAAACGGTTTTCCAATGATACACCGCATTTGCGGGTTGATGCACGAAGTGGCTGGAGGTGTCCTTTCCCCCTCTCCCACCGTCGGAACAGCTCACAAGGGTGAGCATACTGCACAAGGCAGCCAACAACGATAAAACTTTTTTCATCCTATTCCTATATTATTATAATAAAAATCGAAATGCGTGGCGCAAAACTACGACTTTTTTTCGATAATGTCAAGAGAAAGGGCAAAAAAAATAGGCGTTTTTTTACAAAACGCCTTTGGTGGAGGGAAGCTGGAAGTGATGAATGTCGCGACGAATCGCCATCTGGAGGGAACGTGCAAGCGCCTTGAAGATGCCTTCGATCTTGTGGTGTTCGTTCTCGCCCTCGGCCTTGATGTTGAGGTTGATGCGTGCTGCATCGGAGAACGACTTGAAGAAGTGATGGAACATCTCGGTGGGCACATCACCTACACGTTCGCGATGGAATTCGGCATCCCACACGAGCCAGGGACGGCCACCGAAGTCGAGTGCGACCTGGCAGAGGCAATCGTCCATGGGAAGGCAGAAGCCATAGCGCCCAATGCCGCGCTTGTCGCCAAGCGCCTTGAGGATACATTCGCCGAGGGCAATGCCGGTGTCCTCGATGGTGTGATGCTCATCGACATGGAGGTCCCCCTTCACGCGGATGGTCAGATCCATACCTGAATGACGGCCTATCTGTTCAAGCATGTGGTCGAAGAAACCGAGGCCGGTGGAGATGTCGCAACGCCCTGTGCCGTCAAGGTCGAGGGAAATCTGAATGTCGGTCTCCTTGGTGACACGGCTCACGCTGGCGCGACGGCTGCCTGCAAAAAGGAAGGCGGTCACGGCATCCCAGTTCTCAGCGATGAGGGCGCAATGACTATCCTTGTGACCCGGGAGGCCGAGCTGATGCTCCTGTAGCCATTCGCGGCACTCTTCGGGCGTGCCGTTTTGCGCGAGGAGGATGCCCTGGCAACCGAGGTTCTTGGCGAGCTGGATGTCGGAGATGCGGTCGCCGATGACGTAGCTGTGGGCGAGGTCGTATTCAGTGCCGTTGCCTTCGATGAACTTCGTCAGCATACCTGTGCCGGGCTTGCGGTTGGGATGGAAATCCTGCGGCGTGTGCTCGTCGAAGTAGAACTCATCGAAATCAACACCTTCGGTGTGGAAGATACTGAAGATAAGCTTATTGATGCTCTCGAAACGAGCGCGAGGGTAATCTTTTGTGCCGAGGCCGTCCTGATTACTGACTATGATGAAGTCGTAGTCGAGCGTATGACGGATGAACGAGAGGTTCCGGATGACACCGGGTAGGAACTCAATCTGCTCGAAGGTATCGATCTGCTCGGTGATGGGTGGCTCAACAACAAGTGTGCCATCGCGGTCGATGAATAGAAGCTTTTTCATAAATCTAAGGGATATTTAGGGATATGAATGGATATTTAGGGATATTTGGGGACGTTGCCTTCGCCTTGTTGAAGATGGGACGGGACACAGGGAACATACGTCCCTTAAAATCCCTTAACGTCCCTTAGGATCCCTTAGAATCCCTTACGGTCACTTGCTCAGCTTGTTCCACATATAGATGCCGTAGAAGCTGTTGATGAGGTAGATGCAGTATTTGGCTGTGGTCATGAACGAGAAGTCGGAATCGGACATGAGCCACATGGCAATGTAGGCAACGTTGATGAAGAGCCACATGTACCACTGCTCGACAAATGCCTTGACCGATACGAACATCGTCACGATGGACATGACGGTGGTGAACGAGTCGAGCCAAAGCTGCGACTTGGTGTCATAGTCGGGCTTCAGCGTCTGGAACCCTATCTCACCCCACCCCATCGACTGGAAGAGTGCGGTGACACTCTCGAACAACCAGGGACCGAACTTGATGAGAAAGAGGCCGAGGCAGAGCGTTCCTGCAGCCACCACAAGAAAGGTGAGGAAACGCTGCTGCCACGTCATGTAACGGGTCTTGATGCGGCCCGTATCATCATGACGGCGGCGTTTCTGCCACGACTTCCATCCGAAGAACTGCATGGGCAGGTTGTAGAGCAGACGCTGCAGAAAGTCGCCGTAGATGTGGGTACAGAAGCAAATGTAGATGTGCAGACAACCTTCGACGATGCCGAAGAGCCAGTTGGCCATGGCACCCTTGGCTCCGAGCACGACGCAGAACACTCCGAGAATGGCCGAAATGCCAGCAACGATGCCGTTGAAGCTATAGTTGCCCTTCACGACCCACGAGATGACCGCCAGCGTCATGATGGACACTATGAGGAAGATCTCGAACCCGTTAAGGCTGCGGAACGTGATGCGGAGCAGGGTAAGATAGCGGTTGCGTGCCATTTGTTATGATGGTAGTAAAAATGTAGTAAAAGGGTAGTAAAAAGGTAGTAAAAGGGACGATACTCTCGCCTTGAAGAAGGGAACACATGAAACAAATGTCCCTTTTTCTTCACTTTTACTCCTCTTTTACTCCCCTTTTACTTCCTTAATTAATATGAGCGAGCGAAGAGAACGCGGCGTGCACTGGGTTTGCCTGTGACCATATCGACACCAGGCTCAAGGTCGGAGGGATCCTGCGGCACGAAGGGGATGCAACGGATGGTGGCCTTAGTCTCAGCCTTGATATACTCCTCGGTTTCGGTGGTGCCATCCCAATGGCAGAGCAGGAAGCCGCCCTTCTCAATCTCCGTCTTGAACTCCTCCCAAGTATCGACGCGACGAATATAGCCATCGCGCATCTTGCGAGCCTTCTCGAAGATATTGTCCTGAATCTCGTCGAGGAGCTTCACAACGTGATCGACAATGCCTTCCTGAGGAAGCACCTCCTTCTCGAGCGTATCGCGACGGACAAGTTCGAGGGTGCCATTCTGCAAGTCGCGGGCACCGAGGGCTATGCGCACAGGTATGCCCTTCAATTCGTATTCGCTGAACTTGAATCCCGGACGCTTGTTGTCGGCATTGTCGTACTTCACGCTGATGCCTTTGGCACGAAGTTCATCGATCCATGGCTGCACGTGACGATTGATGGTCTCAAGCTCTTCCATCTTCTTGTAGATAGGAACGATGACCACCTGAATGGGAGCCAACTTGGGAGGAAGGACAAGGCCGTTGTCATCAGAGTGGGTCATGATGAGAGCTCCCATCAGACGGGTGGAAACGCCCCATGAGGTTGCCCAGACGTATTCCTGCTTGTTCTCGGTGTTGGTGAACGTCACATCGAATGCCTTGGCGAAGTTCTGACCCAGGAAGTGGCTGGTGCCTGACTGGAGGGCCTTGCCGTCCTGCATCATGGCTTCGATGGTGAAGGTGTCGATGGCACCGGCGAAACGCTCGTTGGGTGACTTCGGACCCTTGATGACGGGCACAGCCATATACTTCTCGGCAAAGTCGCCATAGACGTTGATCATCTGCATAGCACGCTGCTCGGCCTCCTCGCGGGTGGCATGGGCGGTGTGTCCCTCCTGCCACAGGAATTCGGAGGTACGGAGGAACATACGGGTGCGCATCTCCCAGCGCATGACATTGCACCACTGATTGCAGAGGATTGGCAGGTCACGGTGAGAGGTGATCCAGTTCTTGTAGGTTGCCCAGATGATGGTTTCGGAGGTGGGTCGTACGATGAGCTCTTCTTCGAGCTTTGCCTCAGGATCGACTACAACACCTGCGCCATTGGGGTCGTTCTTCAGACGATAATGGGTAACAACAGCACATTCTTTTGCAAAACCCTCGACGTGCTCAGCCTCACGGCAGAGATACGACTTTGGAATAAGAAGTGGGAAATAGGCGTTCTGGACGCCAGTAGCCTTGAACATATCGTCAAGTGTGCGCTGCATCTTTTCCCAGATAGCGTAGCCGTAGGGCTTGATTACCATACAACCACGCACTGCTGCCTGCTCAGCGAGGTCGGCATTCACAACCAAGTCGTTGTACCAACGTGAATAGTCGTCGGCACGCTTGGTCATCTTGTTCAGTTCTTTTGCCATTTTTATTTTTAAGGATATTAAGGGATTTATAGGAATAATTAGGGATTTTTATAGGGATATTAAGGGACGTTACCACCGACTTGTTGAAATTGGGAATCAAGAAACATTTGTCCCTTAGAATCCCTTAACGTCCTTTAGAATCCCTTAGATTCCTTTAGTTAACTATAGTTGTCCACGTTTGGCCATACGCAACATCTTGCGGTTAGGAACGAAGTAGATGGTGATACGGCGGTTCTTCTCGCGCTGCTGAATGTTGGCATTCGCATTGCGCGGCACCTTGTTGCCCCAACCATAGCAGTGCATGACGTTGGGACCTACACCCTGGCGCGCATACCATCGATAGACCTGGCGCGCGCGACTACCGGAGATGAACTGCAGATACTTGTCGCTGCCATTGTTGTCGCTGTAGGAGGCGATAATCATCGTGGCGACTGCATCGTTGCCATTCACGAGGCGCAACATGGGACGGAGGTAGGCATCGGCTGCGAGCAGCATTGTGCTATCGTTCTGAGCAAAAAGCAGACGGGCAGGAATTGTCACCTTGAGGATACTTTCGTTCGAACCCGTAAGATTGAACTCGATCTGCTTGAGGAACTTCAGCCGCTGAGCCTGCTGCACCCAATAGCGACGCACATTCTTCATCGTCTGGTAGTCGCCATTGACCATCGCAAAGTCGCCGTAGTGCTCCTGTTCGATTTCGCTCATGCGCTCATAGTTCTGTGCCCTTAGCTGAAAGCACAGAACCATGGTCAAGAATACAAATATCAATCGGGAAATGTTGCGATGGGACATATCAGGCAAGACTCTCTTCGTAATCTAATTCTGCCTCGACAATCCAGCGGATGGATTCCGGATTGGTGTCGAAGTGGCAATCCTTATCCTTCCTGCACTCCTTCGAAATGAAATTGACGATATCGTCCATATCGATTTCAATCTCTTCGTCGGTGTCGAGGAAGCCATTGCGCTGGTAATAATCCACCATTGTGTCGGTGATGAGCAGAATGTCATCGTCGGTGTATTTGCCCTGCAGTTCCTGCGGGATATGTGACTGGATGAAGCGTACTGCTGCTTCATCGTCGTATATGCTGTCTTCAAATTTTTCTTCCATAGGTTATTAAAGGGGAGTAAAAGGGTAGTAAAAAGGGAGTAAAAGGGTAGTAAAAAGGACGATGCCTTAGCTTGAACTATTTTGATGCAGCAATCAATTGTTAATTATTAATTGTTAATTGTTAATTATTAATTGTTAATTGCTTAGGGTTCTTGCATTGGCTCCTCGTCGTCGTCCTCGGTTCGGTGAGTTTGGAACTTGCGGTTGAAGAAAGGATTAAAGAGGCTTTCGGCCTTCTCGATCACAGGGCGATTGAAGTCGCTGATCTGCTTCACACCCTTCTTCACGTTGCCCAAAATCATGTAGTGAATGTCCTCGAAGGCATAACGGACAGGCTCAAGGACGCTCGACGTGGGATGCTCGGGACAAATCACATTGAGCTGGCCGGGGTGCATCTGAATGTCGAGTACACCATCCATCTGCAAGGGTTCGCCATCGACGTGTATGGCATTGGCGTGGGGCATGATGATGCGCAAATGACTCGAACGGAAGGACATCACATTGGAGTTCTGGTCGAGCTCGCGCGTGAAGAGCTGGAGCGCCATCTTCGGGATGTCAATCAGTGGTGCACGTTTGACCAGGGTAACATCGAAGAGTCCGTCGGACATGGACGCATGGGGCGTGATGTAGGCATTGTTGCCCCATTGCGAAGCATTGCCGATGGCGATGAGGAAAGCTTTCTCCTTGACGCGCCCATCGTCGGTGTAAATGACGTAGGTGGCAGGCACATAATCGGCAACAAGCTGACGGAAACAACGAAGGTAGGTGAATGCGCCCCGCGACCCCGCCTCGGCAAACTTGGCAGAGACCTGTGCATCGAAGCCCACGCCAGCCGTGCAGAAGAAGATGTGCCCATTGACCGAGCCGTAATCGACCTTGATGCTATAACCATCGCGAATACATTCGAGCGACTTGGTGAGGTCGAGGGGTAATTGCAGATGGCGGGCAAGGCCATTGCCGCTTCCCATGGGGACTACACCAAATTTGACCGAAGAACCGACCAATGAACGTCCGGTCTCGTTGATGGTGCCATCACCGCCGATGGCAATCACTGTATCCAAGCCACGTTCGACAGCCTCCTTTGCCAGCTCACTGGCATGACCCGCATATTCGGTGAATCGGATGTCAACATCAAACCCATCGTCTGCCTTGAGAATCTGCCGCACAAGGCGCGGTATCTCGTCCTTTGGACGAACACCAGCAATGGGATTTATGATGACCAAGACCGTTCTCATAATGCAAGATTTTCCTCTATGGGTGCAAAGATAATGAATTTGTCGGGCAAATGGCTGTTTTTATGCAGAATTTTTGACTATTTAACGAAAAATACCCGAATTGCGTTGTTTTTGCACCGAAAGTGCCAAGTCGAAACGCTTGTTTGACCAGCTGCCTAATATTCGCTGATGTTATACAGGTTCTCCATCTTCACTTCCTCGGCAGGTGTACTGATCAGGGTGATCAGCTGTTGCGGTGTCAGATTGAGTTTAGGCTGGAACGCCTCACTGCGCATATAGCTGAGCACACTTCCAAGGAAGGCACGTCCCTCGGGATACCTGGAGGCTTCGTCGAGGTTGCTCATCACGATGAGAAGACGCCCCTCGCCCACTTTACATTCGAGTACAAGACCCAGCTTGTGATTACGCTCGAAATTATCGACCACCTGCACCATGGGAAGGAAATCCTTCGGCCAGGCATCGAGAATGAGCGGCTGGCTGTGATGGAGCACGGGGAACCACTGCCAGCTGGTGAAGCCATCGGTGGGGAAACCAGCAAAGAGCGGCAGATTGGGATCGGTAAGTATGCCCAGCGTGCCGGGCGACAGGGAACGGTTGTTGTTCTCACAGATGGTCTTGAACATACGATAGTTCCAATAGTCGGTCATAAAGAGCGGACCGACGGTGCATGGTGACTTGCGGGGCGTAAGCAGCACCTTGGCACCAAGCTGCAACTGAGCCAGCACCTCGGAATTAAGACTGTCGCAACGTACGATGTCCTTCGAAAGCTTGGAGATCCATTTGTCGTCGTTACAGGAGGGATAAACCCAAAGCGGGTAACTGTTGGAAGCCTCTACTCCTTCGATCTCAAGGCGGAGATCCATGCGCGTAGCCTGCTTGATTTGCGAGAGATTGACCTGCAAGGTACCTGCCGTAAACAGGCCGAAAATGTCGGAACTGATGGTTATCGTGCCGCCTGCGATATGATTGTCGTTCGCATCGAGGCTCCACTTTAACGATTTGCCGTTCAACGACTGGTCTCCATAGTTAGCAACCTGGATTTGGCCATAGAGACCAGCTCCAGTGGTGTAGCAATAACTGTCGGTGACAAATAAAGGCACCACGGGCGAACACCACTGACGCCATTCTTCACGACTGCAGATGCCCTTGTTGTCCATAAAGGCATCGAGTATGCCGACGTAAGCCGAGCCCTGACCTGGGTAATCCTGCAGGTCGAGGAGCTGATAACCCGCCATGTCGGGTGTGCGAAGATCAAGCTCAATATCGGCCTTGTAGAGTTGGGCACTCCATCGACCCGTGGCTTCGTGATAAGCCTTGGCCATATCGCCCAAGCCCGCGTCCTGAAGCTGCTTACGGAACACCTCAAGGTTGTAGGGATAGAGCACACCTTTGTACTTCTCTATTTCGGCATAATCAGGATAGATCTGGAACTGACCGGTCTCGTGGCTGATGACCGGCACATCGCACAACTGGCAACCCTCTTCGAGCGTACGTGTCGATCCCGGGCGGAAATGATTGAGTACACCACCATCGGCCACGTCGGCAAACGAGAACGAGCCTCGGGTGTGGGTATTGTAATTGCCCCAACCCTCACCTCCGACACGACAGGTGGTGAAATAATCCATTCCGGGCTTCACGCCCCGGTAACCCAGATAATAGTTGGAGCCAAAGGTGTAGAACTTGTCGGGACAAAGGGCACGGAAGTCATCGACAAAACGCTTCATGGCACTGATGCTACCCCTCAACTCATTACCAAGAGCCATGAATACGAAAGACGGATGATGACCATACTCCTTCAGGATGTTGATGCCTTCCTTGTGGAGGAACGTCATCAAGACGGAATCCTTCTGGTTGAAATCGCCCCAAAACGGGAGCTCCGGCTGCATATATATGCCCAGACTATCGGCTGCCGCAAATGCAGCCTCGGGCGGGCACCAGGAATGGAAACGTATGTGGTTGATGCCGTAATCCTTGCAGATACCCAAGTACCAAAGCCATTCGTCCTCGGTCATGGCGACATGTGCATGAAGAGGCCAAACGCAGGCATCGTGCTTGCCGCGCAGGAAGATGCGATGACCATTGGCATAAAAGTGGCGACCTTCGATGTGGAAGTTGTTGAAAGCGGGATGCACCTTGGCGGGTCGCACCTTGGCGGGTTCTTTGCCCGCAATCAGGCAGATATTGCCGATGATGCCATTCCAATTGGTCTGCGTATCCTCGGTGTATGCGTGGCTGTTCCCGTAGATCTGTTCGGGCACGCCCTTCGAGTTATCGACCACAATGGTGAGGTCATGACGACCTGGAGCAAGCGTGTCCAACGCAAAGCGCTGGGGCGTAGAAATGTTGTTCGATGTGCCGACATATTTCCCATCCACATAGACACGGGTCAGTTTGGTTCGTTCGAGGATGAGCGTCCACGACAAGGAGTCGGCAGGGACGTCGAACGAAGTGTTGTACCAAGCCTGTCCCTTGTAGCTGAAACGACGTGAAAGCCTTGTGGTTTCGGTCTTGTCGGCACAAGGTTCGCCCAGCCCATTGGTGTCGGTCGTACCTGGCAAGGTCACTGCATAGTTGTACTGGGCGCTATCGAAGCCCATACGCCACCTGCCGGCAAGATCGATGACCTCCGGGCACTGGTTGAAATCACTCGATTGCGGGTTTGCCAAAAGCCTATCGCAGCATATCAATGCCATGATGGACAACCCGACACATATCGTTCCTTTTACGTTCATGGTTTGGTATAAGAAAGTTTTTGAATAACGTCACGAATGTCCACGTCTATGACATCCGACCCGCTTTGACGTGCGTAAGCAGATATCAGTGGGAATCTGTGCGCTCTTATTCGGACAAGCATCCGCGTGCCTTTTACGCGAAAAACTATTGAACCAGACAGGCATCCAGCTCTTTCTTGATAAGAGCCTTATCGAGATTCTGCCCGATAAATACAATCTTTTGCATACGGTCGCCATAGACTTCGTCCCAATCGCGCCGCAGATTGGCATCGCGCTCCAACATCATTTCGAGCTCGCGCTTTGGCATGGTGGCGAACCAGCTGCCGGCATTGCGTACGGTAGTCTGACGACCAGCCTGCTCGAACACGTAACAAACATCCTGCTCGTCGGAAAAATAGCAAATACCCTTAGCGCGGATGATGTTCTTTGGCCAACGACGAGCCACAAAGTCATCGAAGAGACCCAAGATGATGGGCTGGCGGGCATAATAAACGTAGGTTCCTATGCCATACTCTTCAGCCTCTCCTTCCCCATCATGATGATGGTGGTGGTGATGGTGATGATGATGTTCGTGTTCTTCATCATCGTCGTCATCATCGTCATCGTGTTCGTGATGGTGGTGATGGTTGTGGTCATCATCGTCGTCGTCATCATCGTGATGGTGGTGGTGATGGTCGTGGTCATCATCGTCATCGTCGTGATGGTGCTCGTGAATCTCAGCATCTTCATCAAGTTCACCTTCGACCTTCTGAATCCAGGTGGCTGAAGTGGCTACAGAATCGAAATCGAACATTTTAGTATTGATCAGCTGCTCAAGCGGTACGTCGCAATAATCGCACTCCACAATCTTTGCCTTAGGCTGCAAAGCACGGATGATGTCACGCAATCGGCTCAGGTCCTCCTTGCTTACCTCTGAGGCCTTATTGAGCAAGATCATATTGCAGAATTCCACCTGTTGGATAATCAGATTCTCGATGTCATCCTCGTCAAGATTAGTGCGTGTGAGCGACTCGCCGCTTTGGAACTCATCCTTCATGCGAAGTGCATCGACCACGGTGGTGATGCAATCGAGGACAGGGATTCCGCCTCTCAACGCATCTTCGGACACCACACTTGGAATAGAACAAATTGTCTGTGCAATTGGTCCAGGCTCGCAAACGCCCGAGGCCTCAATCACGATATAGTCGAAACGACGCTGGTTGACCAAATCGGTGAGCTGCTGAATGAGGTCCATCTTAAGGGTGCAGCAGATGCATCCATTCTGCAAAGCCACAAGGGAGTCATCGCCTTGGCCCACGATACCGCCCTTTTGAATTAGATCGGCATCAATATTCACCTCTCCGATATCATTGACAATAACAGCGAACCGAATGCCCTTTTCGTTGGACAGAATACGGTTGAGAAGCGTCGTCTTACCACTGCCCAAATAACCGGTGAGCAGAAGAACCGGAACTTGCTTGAATTTCATAATCGATTATAATTGACGAAGAATAGCCTGTATCTTTTCGAAAGTTGTGATTCGAGTGGGAACAAGTGGCAGACGTAACACGTTCTCGCAATATCCCATAGCACTGAGCATAGCCTTAACGCCAGCGGGATTGCCATCGACAAAAAGGAGCGAGAAAAGTTCCTTGAATCGATGATGGATGGTTAGCGCATTCTGATAATCACCATTGAGCGCCAATCGAACCATGCGTGCAAATTCGCCTGGAAGGGCATTTCCAATAACTGACACCACTCCCTCAGCGCCCAAGGTTATAAGTGGAAAGGTGATGCCATCATCACCACTTAGCACAGTGAAATTACGAGGCTTATTCTTTATGATGTCATCTATCTGGTCGAAATTCCCAGATGCTTCCTTGATGGCAATAATGTTTGGATTGTCATTGGCCAAACGAAGTGTGGTTTCGGCAGTCATGTTCACACCTACACGTCCTGGCACATTATAAAGAATGACGGGGATTGGCGAAGCCTTGGCAATGGTAGAGAAATGTTGATAGAGACCTTCCTGGGAGGGTTTGTTGTAATACGGAACTACGCTGAGTACCGCATCGACACCGCGCCAATCGGTGTAACGAAGTTCGTTGACAATAGCCATCGTGTTGTTGCCACCGCATCCGATAACAATAGGGACACGACCACGCACCTGGTCAGTCACCACCTGACGCACTTTTGCTCGTTCTTCGGGGGTAAGGGTCGGCGTTTCGGCAGTTGTACAAAGGACGCATAGGAAGTCCGCTCCGCTGCTCACCTGAAATTCGACCAGATGCTGCAAAGCTTCGTAATCCACCGACATATCGGCTTTGAAAGGAGTGACAAGGGCAATACCCATGCCTTTGATTTTTCCCATATATAATTATAAAATTGCGATTTTCGGGCGCAAATATAATAAATATATTGTATTTTTCGCCAAAAAACCGCATTTTTTTAATCAAACTTTCAGTGCCCCGACAATTTCCGATATATTTTGACAGCCATGCCGGTCAAGATATTCATCAATCCCATCGATGATTTTCATGGTTATTGCAGGGTCGATGAAGTTGGCCGTACCTACCTCGACAACCCTTGCGCCACACAGCATAAACTCGATGGCATCGGTGGCATTCATGATACCACCCAGCCCAATTATCGGGATCTTCACCGCATGATAAACCTGCCATACACATCGCAAGGCGATAGGCTTGACAGCTGCACCCGAGAGCCCTCCAGTAATGGTGCTAAGGATAGGACGCTGACGTTCGGCATCGACTGCCATTGCCAAAACCGTATTGATAAGGCTGACAGAATCAGCTCCTGCATCCTCCACTGCTTTTGCAATCTCCGAAATGCTTGTCACATTGGGCGTCAACTTCACAATGAGGGGCTTGCGATAAACATTGCGCACCTCTTTGACTACCTCAAAAGCCATTTCCGGTTTGGTGCCGAAACCCATTCCTCCTGCTTTAACATTAGGGCAGGAAATATTCAATTCGATGGCTGGAACAGTTTCCACCTCGTTCAACATTCGAGCACCCTCGACATAATCTTCGATGCAACTGCCACTAAGATTGACAATGACGTTAGTCTTCAAGGAGGCCAACTGGGGATGGATATGCTCAATGTAATATGCTACACCCTTGTTCTGCAAGCCAACAGCATTGATCATGCCCGAAGGCGTCTCAGCAAGACGGGGATAAGGATTGCCCTGACGCGGATGAAGCGTTGTCCCTTTGACAATAAACCCTCCCAAGCGCTCAAGGTCGATGAAATCGCTGAATTCCGTGCCATAGCCGAACGTTCCCGAAGCAGTAAGCACAGGATTCTTCAAGGTCAGTCCTGCAATATGTGTGGTAAGATTTGCCATAATCTTTCTTTTGTCATTAAGTTAAACCAAAGTCTTCGAATAGCCATTAAGTTAAGGGCATCGACTCAAACCAATATTTACTACCACTTGAGGTCATGAATGTCAAACACCGGCCCATCAGAGCAGACACATTTGTGCCCATCCTTGGTGTCCTCAACACAGCAGAGACACACACCAAGGCCACAGGCCATCTTATTCTCAAGTGAAACCTCGCAGAAGTGGGGTCGTTTGTTCTGTTCCCAGGAAGAAACCAAGTGAGCGACTGCCTTCATCATAGGTAGAGGACCACAAACCCTGATTGCATCGAAACGGCCTTCCTTCAGAACCGAATGTTGCGTCACAAAACCTCGCTGGCAATCCAATCCATCAATGGAAGAACCATCTTCGGTAGTAATATAGACATTTCCTACTTTACAAAATTGCGCAACTTGAGCGATTTCCGCGCAACTTCTACCGCCAAGGAGGAAACTAACTTGAGCACCACTAAGTTTTAGCTGATAACCAGTCTCAAGAAGAGGGGCAACTCCGACACCTCCACCTATAAGAAGATAATGCATCTCCTGAGACTGCTCGTCAATGGTGAAGCCATTGCCAAGAGGATATATAATATTTAATAGATCGCGCGCGCGTAAACCCGAAAGCTTGCTGGTGCCATGTCCAGCACGTTGAATGAGTAGCCATAGCTCGTTGGCATCATAATCCACCCGATGAATTGATATAGGGCGACGAAGGAAAACCTGGGGTTCATCATCAACTCTCAGCTCGGCAAATTGTCCTGCATGGCAGGTAGCAATACGTGAACCATCGACGGGAGTTAGGCGTAAGACAAAGAGTCGATCGGACAACTGTTCGTTGGCCACAACCATGAAGTCAGTAATATACTTTTTCATCATTTTAGAATTTGCATCAGAATCAACGTTCTTTATTTAAACGTACAACACATGGTTTTATTGTGTGAACGTCGATTGTGGACTAATTTTGTATTATACAATTTCAGGAAAACAAGCACAATTACCACGGGTTATTTTTATCATCATGGCAAAACGAATGAAGCTGAAAAGTGCAAGAATCAAAAGCTCATAATGTCAATAATAAAAATCTATCAAACGAATCAACAAACACTGTTTCTCAGCTATTTACGCATACGAATTACTGCGCATTTATTCAATATGCATAATTTTGCATAACAATCATCATAAAATGATGGATTGAGCACACAAGAGAAAGATATTGACACATTCATTTTCAATACTTTACACTTACATACAAAGAACGAATATTTTATGTATGCGACGAATTGAAATAATTACATCATTTAATGTGGATAATCATCGAAAAATATGCTATTTGCATACATAATGCATATTCCGAAAGACCATCTTCAACTCATTTTTTCGGCAAATATCCAAAATAAATTTTTTGAAAATTTTTGATAAAAAGATTTGGAAAAAACGAAATTTTTCCTTATATTTGCAGGGTAAATTTCAAGATTTTATATGGAAACCGTTCAGTTCTCTAAAATATTTCTCCCACGCCTGGTCTTTGAATACGTTAGAGGTACCATGCCTCTGCATGCACTGGTTGATATTGACACATGGAAGAAGGTCTTTCCCGATCAGGGACACAAACGAAGCAATCATATTCTTTGGAACCAAATTGAGATTTTTTGCCAAGCTCTCCCAGACCGCACACTTCTTATCATCTTCAAACTTCCCCAGCCTAAGAAGTATGAAGAAGTGAAGTATGCAGCTATCCGTCTGAATCCTGAAGTGCACGACGAAAAAAGTGCAGTCTATTACGTACTATCCAAACCACAAAGTTCTGAAGACCTTTGGGACATCAGCTATCTTCCCCTTCCACTCGGTGAAGACAAGATGGAACTCAAATTCAAACAGAAGGCCAGTGGCGCCGATGACCTGTGCAACTTCATATACGATGTGCAACAAATTGACTTCAATGATGAGAGCTACAACAAATCATTCATAGATGGATTGCGCGATATGATAGGCAACATCTTCAAACCACAGAATTGACAGTTGCAAATGATAACCACGATTCCAATTACTTATTATTATTATTATTCAGAATTTTTTTATACATATATTTTGTAGTGCGCGAGAGAATAACTATCTTTGCGCACTTTTAATCTATTGAACTTTCCCCCTTTCAGCATGACCTTCGACCTGAAATCCGATTACAAGCCGATGGGCGATCAGCCAGAAGCCATCCGTCAATTGTCGGAAGGTGTGTTGTCCGGAATTCCCGCACAAACCCTGTTAGGTGTTACGGGTTCCGGCAAAACATTCACAATGGCGAACATTATTCAGCAAACCGAACGACCGACACTCATTCTTAGTCACAATAAGACTCTTGCTGCACAGCTCTACAGCGAGATGCGCGCCTTCTTTCCCAATAATCAGGTCGAGTACTTTGTCAGCTACTACGACTATTACCAGCCGGAAGCATATCTGCCAGCCAGCGACACTTATATTGAGAAGGATTTGGCCATCAATATGGAGCTCGACCAACTTAGGCTTTCTGCTACTTACGCGCTGCTGTCAGGGCGTAGGGATGTCATTGTAGTTTCTTCGGTCAGCTGCCTGTATGGCATCGGCAACCCTGAAGATTTCCACAACAATATGATAACTGTGGAAGTAGGCCAGCAGATTGGAAGGGACGAATTGTTACGTGCACTTCTGAATGCACAATATACACGCAACGATGTAGCCCTCCAGCGCGGAAATTTCCAATGCAAAGGCGAAACGGTGGACGTTTTCCTGGCTGCCACCGACCTTATTGTGCGCATCCACTTCTGTTTCGATGAAATAGAAGAGATTGAAACACTTGATGTCATGACCGGACATACGCTACAGCGGATGGATCGCTACGTCATCAGCCCTGCCAATATTTTCACCACCACCAAGGATCGTGTAGATCGTGCAGTCGATGAGATTACATTGGATCTGGGCAAGCAAATAGATTATTTCGAAAGTATTGGAGAGCCTGAGAAAGCCGCCCGTATCAAGGAGCGCGTAACTTATGACTTAGAGATGATCAAGGAAGTTGGCTACTGCTCAGGTGTTGAAAATTATTCCCGCTATTTCGACGGTCGTCCGCCTGGAAGCCGGCCCTTCTGCCTGTTGGACTATTTCCCGAAGGATTTTCTGCTCATCGTCGATGAGAGTCACGTCACCATTCCCCAGATTCACGCCATGAGCGGAGGCGACTTCAAACGCAAAACCACGCTCGTCGAATATGGCTTCCGCCTTCCTGCTGCCATCGACAACCGACCTCTGAAATTCGAGGAATTCGAGGCTCTCACCCCTTCCACCATTTATGTCAGCGCGACTCCAGCCGATTATGAGCTGGAACGCTGCGAAGGTATTGTGGCCGAACAGTTAATACGTCCGACAGGACTTCTTGACCCGACTATCGAAGTACGGCCTTCTGAGAATCAGATTGACGACCTGATGGAAGAAATCCAAAAGACCATCGAAGCAGGCGAGCGTACTCTGGTCACCACACTGACCAAGAAGATGGCCGAAGAACTCGATGAATACCTTCGCGAACATGGCATACATTGCGCTTATATCCATTCCGATGTCGATACTTTGGATCGTGTTCGCATCATGGACGAGTTGCGAGAGGGCACCTACGATGTTCTGGTAGGCGTAAATCTGCTGCGCGAGGGGCTTGATCTTCCCGAGGTATCCCTCGTAGCCATTCTCGATGCAGACAAGGAAGGTTTTCTGCGTAACGAAAGGAGTCTGACGCAAACTGTCGGCAGAGCTGCACGCAATATTCATGGGCGGGCCATCATGTATGCAGACACTATCACCGGATCGATGAAGCGATGCATTAACGAGACCGAACGGCGCCGCATGAAACAAATACACTACAATGAAGAAAATGGCATCACACCGACGCAGATTGTGAAACCGCGAAAAAGCCTTCTCGACAATGAGCAACTTACCGATACACGCACATCGTTCGAAGCGAAAAAGCAGCAACCAAACGTACCACAGATTGACGAAAGCCTCTACAGTCAGCATGTGGCCGATGGCTGTTATGATGTCCAAGATCACGCAAGGCTGCGTCCACTTACAAAAGAATTCCTGCAAAACGAAATCGACAAGACCAAGCAGAAGATGCTCGCGGCAGCCAAGGCCCTCGACTTTATGGAAGCAGCCAATCTTCGCGATTATATGCTCATGCTTTCCGAAAAGCTGGAGCATCTGAAGTAACTCCTCAGAAACTTTATCTAAATGAAAAGCGACATCGAACGTGCATAAGAATGCGAACGGGAACGAATCAAAAAAAAGATGCTGCGTGACAAGAATCACACAGCATCTTTTTTACGTGTTTCCAAAGAAGGGATTGAGAAATCCCTCAGACGAACAACCTACCTTTTTACGAGATCGGAGATGAACACCAGTTTGTCTTCCCACCCATCGGCAAAAATATTGGGCGAATGGGTTGTCATGATGATCTGGCAGTTGGGGTTCAGGTCGAGCATCAGCTGAATAAGCCTATCCTGCCACTCTATATGCAGAGAAATCTCGGGCTCGTCCAAAAGAAGCACCGTCGAACGATCCTCCATCAGAAAAAGTGTGAAGAGGAGCAACAGGATCTGTTTCTCGCCCGCCGAAAGCTTCTCCATGTCGATAACCTGCTTTCCTTTGCGGAAGATGACGCGGTTCTTGTCATCAATATCAATCGTTTTCCCTGTCATCGAAAACAGAGAGTTAATTAATTCGAAGAACTTGTCAATCCTATCCTGCATACGCATGGCGGCACGCAAGTCCTTCAGCATACTCAAACGATAATCGGAAAAGCTGAACACCTCCGGATTGCGCTGATAAAGTACCTGATCGAGCGTCAAACCAAGTTGCGACAAGGAAGATTTCTTCGAGGCTGGCACGTCAAACGTATTGACGTAGTAGAAACAAGACTGTGAATCGTATCCTCCAAAGGAAGGCTTATGAATCACCTGCTTCCCATCGCAATACAACTCGCCCAACGAACTCTCACCTGTCTCCTGATTGGTTATCTGGGTATTAATATGTACCTTGGCTTTCAACTGACGGACTGTCTTATCATCCTTCATCAACACGGCACGGATAAGATTCAGCATGGTTGTCTTACCGAAACCATTCTGTCCCACCACAATATTGATATTAGGATCGAGGCCATGCCATTCGAGCGAGGTATCACCCCACATGGAGTCGATAACGATATCTTTGATGTTAACCATATATTCAATGGGAGTTAGAGTAAGTTTACTAAATCAGTGGAAGCCAATGGACGATAGCGGGTCTCAGAACAACTTGTTTGGATAAAGACCGGAGTCGTGGAGTTCCTTGAATTTGGCCACAACGGCAGGACGATCAGTGGCATAGGTCACACCGAACCAGCGCGATGGAGTGTCAAGCACCTTGCAGGTTGCTTTGCCGCCATTGATGAGCGTATCAATGACAAGAGGGATGAAAAACTCCGACTTGAGTTCCTGTCCATGCTCTTTGAGGAAAGATACGAAACACTCCTCCGAATACTTGAAATAATCTGGAGTCAATGCCCACATATTCATGCTGACTGGTGTGTTCTCAGCAATTTCAGTCTTTCCTTCGGGCTCGATAAATCGGATCTTGCCGTCCTCTTCGCGAATAATCTTTGTACGCTCGGTCACCTTGGTCAAGAAACCCTCGGCATTGGTTTCACAGACACCACGAGCCACTGTGCCACCTTCCGAAAGTGTGTTGCAAACGCGATATCCCACCATGGCATACTTGCCTGTCGTCCCTTCAACACTGGTGAGGTAGTCAGCAAGCACCTGGAAACTTTCGCTTCCATAGTAGTCGTCAGCATTGATTACAGCAAAAGGCTCGTGTATGACATTCTTGCCCATCAGGACTGCATGGTTGGTACCCCATGGCTTCTCACGACCCTCGGGAACCTTGAAGCCAGCAGGAAGATTGTCAAGATCCTGGAATACAAGTTCCACAGGAATTCGGCCCTCATATTTCGAGACAATCTTTTCACGAAAGTCCTTCTCGAATACACGACGAATAACGAATACCACTTTGCCGAAACCGGCCTTGATGGCATCATAAATCGAGTAATCCATGATGGTCTCACCGTTGGGTCCAAGCCCATCCAGCTGCTTCAACCCACCATAACGACTGCCCATACCGGCAGCAAGGACGAAAAGTGTAGGTTTCATTTTGTTTCTTTTTTATAAATTAAATAATGTGTCAACAATTTGACAAGTTAGTTCTGTCTCCTCAAGAAAATGCAACATCACGCCAAGATTATTGCATATATTGTTCTGCAAAAATACAAAAATATTGTATAACTTCGCCAAAAAAATACTTAAAAAATATAAAATCGTTAAAAAATGATGAATTTTTTAGTATTTTTGGCTAACTTATTAAAAAAATTATCATCTTTGCAACGGATTATAATTAACAAACAACTAAAACGATACGCCTATAGGAAAACATCTACTCTAGTATTAATTAATATAGAGATCAGATGAAAAATCTATCAGATGACAGACTCGTCACCCTCTTCGAACAGGGGGTGAATGAGGCTTTTGATGAGCTATTGTACCGCTACAAGGAGAAACTGTACACCTACATCTACGTTCTCGTGCAGAATCGGGAAATGGCTGAAGACATCTTTCAGGATACCTTCACCAGAGTTATTGTTACAATCAAGCAAAAACGCTACAACGAAAAGGGGCGCTTCCAAGGATATCTTTATCGTGTGGCACGAAATTTGATTGTCGATATTTATCGCCAGGAGCAGAATGCACAGTTCGTCAACCCCACCGAAGCAGGGTATGACATCTTCAACGACATGGAGCTCTGCTCTCCATCCTTTGAGGAAGAAATATCTGGACAGCAAACCATAGAGGAAGTACGTCGGCTTATCGGATACCTCCCGGCCAGTCAGCGTGAAATAATCAAGCTGCGGTTCTATATGGGCTTATCGTTTAAAGAAATTGCAGATATCAAGAAAATCAGCATTAACACTGCGCTGGGTCGTGTGCGCTATGCTATCCTCAACATGCGCAAGATGGCCGAACAGCACAATATTATGCTGGCCGTGTAAGACAGACGTCTTACACAAATCCTGAATCCCATGAAACTCGAACCCAGACCTCATTATACAAATGCCGAAAAGCATGCATTCTACGAAAGCGCCGCTAAACGTTTCAAGGCGGAGCTTCGTCTGCGTGGCAACACTGCAGCAGTGCACATCGAGAATAAGAACGACGAAGTGTTCTGGTGGAAAGTGCTCCACGATGCATATCCGGAAGGCAGGTTCCGCTTCATATCAGGCAGCCGCAGCATCGGTGGAAATATGACCAGTGGTTGCACCCAGTGTCTGCAATACCGCGATTTCCTTGACCAGAATTTCTGGATTGCCATCGACTCCGATTACCGCTATCTCAGCGAGGAACCCAACATCGATGCCAAGCACTTCATTCTGCAAACCTACACCTACTCTTTCGAAAATCACTTCTGTTTCTGGAAAAACTGCCAACGCGTCACTGATGCCAGCACGGCAAGCACAGAAATCTACGACAAAAACAGCCCTGAGTCAGAATTGCTGCAACAGATGAAGACAACCAAGGCTAACACCGAGGCAAACTCAGCCGAACCTGAAATACACGCAACTGACGACTTCGTTTTCGATGATGAAGAAGATAGCGTAAACGCTCCCAAGAATGACCGCGAAGGTACTCCTAATGAAGACAACGACGAGCTCGCTGAGGCAACAGTGACTTCTCGACACGATACGCGCTTCGACTGGAAATTCTTCTTCGAAACTTACTCGCGCTGTGTATATCCTCTGCTCGTCTGGCAGCTATATCTGCGTGAAGTCAGTCCTGATGCTTTCCCGCAGGCCACCTTTCATCGGCTCATCACGCTCCCCGTTGGAGCCCATTCGGCTGACAACAACGGTCTTTCAGTGCTTCGTGTTCTCAAAACTCGTTGCCACAAGTTCCTCTCCCATCTCAAACGCTCCTATCCCGATGCTGACAACTCGTGGTTTGAGGCGCGTTGCAATGCGATGGGGGTGCGTCGCGACAATTGCTACCTCTTCGTCCGTGGGCACCAACTTTATGATATGGTCATTCGAATCGGTGCACGCATTAACCGAAAGTTCGAAAAGGAAATGCTCAAAGAACTCTGTTTCGACGAATATGAGGAGATACGAAAAATCAAGGAAGACGTGCACAGCATAGTTTCTCCAAAGAAATGACGAGGTCTCGACTCTCACGAGTCAAGACCTCATGTGTTGTTCTTATATGGAAAATTTAAGATTATAAAGATGGTTTTGTATTTCTCTTATGTGATGCAAAGATAACATTATTTTTGCACATATCAAAATATTTTTGCAAGAAAAGTATCAAAATATGTTAAAGAACATATAATTTCGGCTAATATTGCTCAAAAAACATACAACTAAAGACAAAATAGTACATATATGGCACAAGAAATCGAACACAAATTTCTGGTCACTTCCGACCGTTTCAAGATGCTCGGACAAGGAACACTTTATCGTCAAGGCTATATCCCTACACGCAACGGGATGACCGTCCGAGTCCGCATTGCCGGCACACGCGGCTTTGTCACGTTCAAGGATCATGCCGTCAATCTCTCGCGCCACGAATTCGAATACCCCATACCTGAATCCGATGCACGCCAGATGCTCGAATTGCTTTGTGAGAAGCCTCAGGTCGAAAAGACGCGTTACGTCATCCCCAATGTCAAGGCGCAACTCCCCGACGGCATGCCCATCGAGGGTCTGTTCTGGGAAGTCGATGTCTTCCATGGCGATAACGAGGGTCTCATCCTTGCAGAAATCGAAGTTCCCTGCGAAGAGACGCAGTTCGAAATACCCGACTGGATCGGAAGAGATGTATCACACGACCGGCGCTATCGCAACAACGCTCTTGCCCGCCATCCCTACAAGGATTGGACCGAAGAGGAGAAGCATCAAATCATTTAATATTTAGAATCCTCTATTTGAATTTCATCTATAAACAAAGAAAGCGCGTGCCCTTATGGACACGCGCTCATTATTAGGATAACAAAGATTGATTAGTACTCAAGCTTTGTCTGGCGGATATAGCTCTGATAACGCTTCTTAGCCATCTGCTCAGCCTCAGCGAAGAGCTCGCCAGCCTCAGCTGGGAACTGCTTCATTACGGAAGCGTAGCGTACCTCGCCCTTGAGGAAGTCCTGGAACTTGTCCCAGTTCGGCTCCTTCGAGTCGAGGATGAATGGGTTCTTGCCCTGAGCTTCGAGCTCTGGATTGAAGCGCCACAACTGCCAGTAACCGCACTCAACGGCCTTAGCCTCCTCAGCCTGCGACTTGCCCATGCCAGCCTTCAAACCGTGGTTGATACATGGAGCGTAAGCGATGATGAGTGATGGTCCGTGATATGCCTCAGCCTCCTTGAATGCCTTGAGGGTCTGAGCCTGATCGGCACCCATAGCGATCTGAGCAACATATACGTAGCCGTAAGTTGTGGCAATCATGCCGAGGTCCTTCTTGCGCACGCGCTTGCCAGCAGCGGCAAACTTGGCGATAGCGCCGAGAGGAGTAGCCTTCGACGACTGTCCACCAGTGTTGGAGTAAACCTCAGTATCGATAACGAAGACGTTTACATCTTCGCCCGATGCGATTACATGATCAAGACCGCCGTAGCCAATGTCGTAAGAAGCACCGTCGCCACCGATGATCCAATGGCTGCGCTTAACGAGGTGATCCTTGTAAGTAAGGATTTCCTTGCACTTATCGCAACCGCAAGCCTCGCAAGCAGCTACAATCTGAGGAGCAAGCACCTTAGTCTCGGCAGCACTCTCCTTGTTCTCGATCCACTTTTCGAAGAGAGCCTTCAGTTCATCGCTGCAGCACTCGCAAGCCTTGCCCTCGTTCATGAGCTTAACGAGACGAGCCTTGATCTTCTTGTGAGCAATGGCCATACCGAGACCAAACTCGCAGAAGTCCTCGAAGAGTGAGTTAGCCCAAGCTGGACCCTGACCCTTAGCGTTGGTGGTATAAGGAGTAGAAGGAACTGAACCAGAGTAGATTGAAGAGCAACCAGTAGCGTTGGCAACGATCTCACGGTCACCAAAGAGTTGCGAAATGAGCTTCACGTATGGAGTCTCACCGCAACCTGCGCAAGCACCAGAGAACTCGAAGAGCGGCTGAGCGAACTGAGAGTTCTTGACGTTGGCAGTGATGTCAACGAGATCCTGCTTCGAAGTAACATTGTTCACGCAATAGTTCCAGCGAGCAGCCTCCTCCTGAGCTTCAGCAGAAGAGTCGTCGTAAGGCTTCATGCTGAGAGCCGAACCTCCGAGCTTCGGATTGCCTGGGCAGACATCTGCACAGTTGCCGCAAGCGAGACAATCCTTGACGCCAACCTGCATAGTGAAGAACATACCCTTCATGGCAGCAGGAGCCTTCATCTCGATGGTCTGGCCGGTGAAGCCTTCCTTCTCCTCAGCAGTCATCACGAATGGACGGATGCAAGCGTGAGGACAAACGTATGCACACTTGTTACACTGGATACACTTTGCAGCATCCCAAACAGGAACGAATGCACCTACACCACGCTTCTCAAACTTGGCAGTACCTGGATGCCATGTGCCATCCTCAATGCCCTTGAACGAAGAAACAGGAAGCAAGTCACCATCCTGAGCGTTGATTGGACGAACAACCTCGTTGATGAATGCGTCGCCATCAGCATAAACCTTTGGCTCAGCGGTGAGGCTTGCCCATGCAGGATCAACAGCGAGCTCCTTGTACTCGCCACCACGGTCAACGGCAGCATAGTTCTTGTTCACAACGTCCTCGCCCTTCTTGCCGTAAGACTTCACGATGAAGTGCTTCATCTCCTCTACAGCCTGCTCAACGGGGATAACACCTGTAATGCGGAAGAATGCAGACTGGAGGATGGTGTTGGTACGGTTGCCGAGACCAATCTCCTGAGCAATCTTGGTTGCATTGATGTAGTAAACCTTCACATGCTTCTGAGCCAATACTGCCTTAACCTTGTTGGGGATGTTGTTGACGAGTTCCTCGCCGTCCCAGATGGTGTTAAGCAGGAATGTGCCGCCATCCTGGATGCCACGGGTAACATCGTACATGTTGAGGTAAGCCTGCTGGTGGCAAGCCACGAAGTTAGGTGTGGTAACCAGATAGGTCGAACGAATGGGTTCGTCACCAAAGCGGAGGTGCGAGCAGGTGAAGCCACCCGACTTCTTCGAGTCGTATGAGAAGTAAGCCTGGCAGTACTTGTCGGTAGTCTCGCCAATGATCTTCACAGAGTTCTTGTTGGCACCTACGGTACCGTCAGCACCGAGGCCGAAGAACTTGGCCTGGAACATACCAGCAGGAGCAACCGATACCTCCTCGCCGACGGGGAGAGAAGTGAAGGTGATGTCGTCAACAATGCCAAGAGTAAAGTGGTTCTTGGGCTCATTGAGAGCGAGGTTGTCGTAAGCAGCGATGATCTGAGCAGGTGTGGTGTCGTTCGAGCCGAGGCCATAGCGACCACCAACGACCTTGATCTGGCCAAGGCAACCGAGCTCCGACAAAGCATCGACAACGTCGAGGTAGAGAGGCTCCGAGTTGGCACCTGGCTCCTTCGTACGGTCGAGCACGCAAATCTTCTTAACCGAAGCAGGAAGAGCCTCCTTAAGGTACTTCAGTGAGAATGGACGGTAAAGGTGAACTGAGATCAAACCTACCTTCTCGCCCTTGGCAACCTTGTAGTCAACAACCTCCTTGATGCAGTCGGTAGCCGAACCCATAGCAATGATGATGTTCTCGGCATCAGCTGGACCATAGAAGTCGAATGGACGATGCTTGCGGCCTGTGAGGGCGCTCACCTGATCCATATACTTGGCTACGATGTCAGGTACTGCATTATAGTAGGGATTCGACGATTCGCGATGTGCGAAGAATACGTCGGGGTTCTCGGCCATACCACGCATCTCAGGATGCTCGGGTGAGAGGGCACGCTCACGGAAAGCCTTAACGGCATCCCAGTCAACCAATGGACGAAGGTCTTCCTGGTCGATCACCTCAATCTTCTGATACTCATGCGATGTGCGGAAGCCATCGAAGAAGTTAAGGAAAGGCACACGGCTAGTCAAGGTGGAAAGGTGGGCAACGGCTGCAAGATCCATCACCTCCTGTACAGAACCCTCGGCAAGCATAGCAAAGCCTGTCTGACGGCATGCCATTACGTCCTGATGGTCACCGAAGATACAAAGAGCATGAGAAGCCAATGTACGAGCAGAAACATGGAAAACGCTTGGAATCAACTCACCTGCAATCTTATACATGTTAGGGATCATCAGGAGCAAGCCCTGTGAAGCCGTAAAGGTAGAGGTGAGAGCACCAGCCTGCAGTGAGCCGTGAACGGCACCAGCGGCACCGCCTTCCGACTGCATTTCCTGAACGAGAACAGTCTCGCCAAAGAGATTCTTGCGACCCTGTGCTGCCCATTCGTCAACGTTCTCTGCCATTGGTGACGATGGCGTAATAGGATAGATAGCAGCTACCTCGCTGAACATATACGCGATATGCGCAGCAGCGGTGTTACCATCACATGTCATAAATTTCTTAGCCATTTCTTTTGGTGTTTAAGAATTAATTAGTTAGTGAATAATGTTAATAATGGTTTTGTAGTATGAATAAATCATTCAATTAGTAGAGGAAACCGAACAGCCAGAGCGGGATGACATTGTCATGACCAATCTCGAAGTTGTCGATTGCATAGAAGTACTCGGGGTTGTTCTTTGTACGAACCACCCAGTCACATACGCGGAAACGATCTCTGCCATTCACTAAGAACTGGACATTGCGCTCGTTCGACTTATTCAGTTTGTTGTCCTTATGCAACATATTATAGAAGAACGTCTCACGCAGCTGACGAGGTTCCACATCGTTGAGGCAGGTGGGGAACAGGATGTTGGTGTTGTGCATATAAACAACTGCCGGCTTCTTCGGGAACTGCTCTTCGCAAGTGTAGAGCATATTGATCAGACGGGCCTCCTTGAGGTACGACAAGTAGTTCACCACCGTAGCGCGGCTCGTCTCAATACTCTTGGCCAATAAACTTACATTAGGCGAACAGGGAGCCTCTTGCGCCAGGATGTGAAGCAGTTTCTTCAGTTTGGGCAAGTACGACAGCTCAATCTCCTTCAGGAAGAGAATATCCACCTCCAGCATCGTGTTCATATTCTTGATAAGCATCTCCGAATAGTTCTTCTTCTCAAGGAAGAACGGATAATATCCATGATGGATATAATCCTTGAAATAGTTCAGAGGCTTGATCATCGAACATATTTCAGACGCAATTTCCTGATGATTGGAGATTAAATCCTGATAGCTGTAGCTGCGGAAATTGGTTCCAGCCATGAGGTTGATGTACTCACGGAACGAGAATCCGCGCAGATTATACGACTCAACGATGCCGCTGAGCATTGGATTGGCCTCTTTCAGTCGCATCACTGTCGAGCCTGCAAAGATAATCTGCACCTTTGGGTACTGGTCGTATATGAACCTGAGTTCCTCGCTCCAGTCGGGATACTTGAAGATCTCATCAATCAGCAACGTACGTCCTCCCTGCTGCTGGAATTGCGAAACGAACTCTCGCAGCGAGTGGGTGTAGAAGTAGAAGTGGTTCATGTTGATGTAGAGACATCTGCGATCATCAGGTCCATATTTCTCCAATGCATATTGCAAAAGGAAAGTGGTTTTTCCGACCCCTCTACTACCCTTGATTCCAATCAAGCGGCTGCTCCAATTAATCTCGTCGATAAGCTCACGGCGTACTGGCGAATAAACATGCTCCACCAGATACTTGTGTGTTCTGTAAAACGTCTCCACTTTTATTTATTTTTTACAATTATTATTTGCTATTTCGCGGTGCAAATATACAAAAAAAACTTTTATTTGCAAAGTAAAATTAGCAAAAAAATCGTTAAAAAATTTATTTTCCTCGATTTTAGGGTCAAACTTGTCGATAAAGTTGTTCTATAACATGTTTTTTAACGATTAAAAACTTTGGTCCGTCCTTCACAAAGAGGGGCGGACCAAATCTTGAACAGGTTACAGCGAGCTGTAAACCTTACGAGTCTTAGAGCTGGGGACCGGCGGCTACAAGAGCCTTTCCTGCATCATTGGTGGTGTACTTGCCGAAGTTCTTGATGAAGCGTGCAGCAAGATCCTTTGCCTTCTCCTCCCACTCGCAGTCGCATGCGTAAGTGTCGCGTGGATCGAGGATGCGGCGGTCAACACCTTCGAGGATTACAGGCACCTCAAAGTTGAAGTACGGGATGTGCTTGGTCTCAACCTTGTTGATTGCACCGTTGAGGATAGCGTCGATGATGCCACGGGTATCGCGGATTGAGATGCGCTTGCCTGTGCCATTCCAACCTGTGTTTACCAGATAAGCTTTTGCACCGCTCTTTTCCATCTTCTTCACGAGCTCCTCAGCATATTTGGTTGGGTGGAGCTCAAGGAATGCCTGACCGAAGCAAGCTGAGAAGGTTGGAGTTGGCTCGGTAATGCCACGCTCTGTACCTGCGAGCTTAGCTGTGAAGCCAGAGAGGAAGTAGTACTTGGTCTGTTCTGGGGTCAGAATAGATACTGGAGGAAGTACACCGAATGCGTCGGCGGAAAGGAAGATAACCTGCTTGGCAGCGGGTGCAGACGAACCGGGCTGGATGTTCTTGATGTGGTTGATGGGGTAAGAAACGCGAGTGTTCTCGGTAACCGACTTGTCATTGAAGTCAATCTTGCCGTTCTCATCAACGGTCACATTCTCGAGCAGGGCATTGCGCTTGATAGCGTTGTAGATATCGGGCTCCGACTCCTTGTCGAGCTTGATAACCTTTGCATAGCAGCCGCCCTCGAAGTTGAAAACGCCATTGTCATCCCAACCATGCTCGTCATCACCAATAAGGCGACGCTTAGGATCGGTCGAGAGAGTGGTCTTGCCAGTGCCAGAGAGGCCGAAGAAGATAGCAGTATTCTCACCGTTCATGTCACAGTTGGCCGAGCAGTGCATTGAAGCTATGCCCTGGAGAGGCAGATAGTAGTTCATCATCGAGAACATACCTTTCTTCATCTCACCGCCATACCAAGTGTTGATGATGACTTGCTCACGGGTCTTGGTGTTGAAGGCAACACAAGTCTCAGAGTTCAAGCCAAGCTCTTTGTAGTTTTCTACGACTGCCTTAGAAGCATTATAGATGACAAAGTTTGGCTCGAAGTTTGCAAGTTCCTCCTCTGTAGGCTGGATGAACATATTCTTTACGAAGTGTGCCTGCCAAGCTACCTCAACGATGAAGCGAACTGCAAGACGGGTTGCCTTGTTGGCACCGCAGAAAGCATCGACTACATAAAGGTTCTTGTTCGAAAGCTCGTTCTTTGCAATTTCCTTTATTTTTGCCCAAACCTCTTCCGACATGGGATGATTGTCGTTCTTGTAGCCTTCGGTTGTCCACCAAACGTTGTTGTGGCTCTCGTCGTTATCTACGATATACTTGTCCTTAGGAGAACGACCGGTGAAGATACCAGTCATTACGTTCACAGCACCGAGCTCAGTTACCTGGCCCTTCTCATAACCTGTGAGAGAAGGATCAGTCTCTGCCTTGAAAAGATCTTCATAGGAAGGATTGTAAGCAATCACGGTCGAACCCGTAATACCATACTTTGTCAAATCCAAATTTGCCATAATACCTTTTTAAATATTAAAAGAATAAGATTAAAGTTTATAATGAATTTAATACACACCGATGAAAAAGATAGTTCAAGAATATACTTTCTCTACCCCTTTTTCAGCGCAAATATAATTAGTTTTTGTCAATATTCCAACATTTTATGTAGTATTTTGTAAAGAAATAATTGTAATCTATTCAAAATGCCATATTTACTTTTCAAACATACAATGGTTCATAATTAATCATCCCCTGTCGGATGGTTGGTCAAAAACACAAATAATCCATCTTCAACGTTATATAGCACTCTGACGCGCGACAGAGTACTTGCTCATTTTGCGAAAGCATCGTGATGGCCGTCAGAGTGCTTGCGCCAACAGGATAGAGCATCGTGATGGCCGTCAAAGTGCTTGCGCCAACAGGATAGAGCATCGTGATGGCCAACAGAGTACAATTTCCTCCTTGATAAAGCATTCTGACGCGCGACAAAGTGCTTGCTCCTACAGGATAGAGCATCGTGATGGCCGTCAAAGTGCTTACTCGATTGGATAGAACATTCTGACGGCCGACAGAGTGCTTGCTCGATTGGATAGAATACTCTGATGACCGACAGAGTACAATTTCCTCCTTGATAAAGCATTCTGACGTGCAACAAAGTGCTTGCTCCTACTGGATAAAGCATCCTGTCGGCTGTCAGAGTACTTGTTCAAAATGCGGAATCTTTCTGTCGGCCGACAGAGTGATTAATCTCGGATCTTCAAGCGGAAAGACAATATCTATGGGTTTCAAAGATAATTACTCCTCTACCAAAAGATTCCAGACCGTACGGCTAAGGGTGTAGGAATCGTCATCGTCGTCGCAATCCCAATACATGGCACCTCTAAGACCTTTTGTGAGGATATATCTGCACTTGTGGATAATGGAGGTGGCGTTCTCGTGGGCGAGGACCATCTTGCCTTGCTCATCGACGAGATAGGTAACGAGGGCGATGGAATCCCAGCGTTCGGTGTAAAGGCCGTCGGTGGACAGCTTGCCGAAGGAGCGCTGACCTTTGTAGTCCTTGCTGGGGCGCCCATAGAACGGCATGCCCATGACGAGTTTCGAGAGTGGGATGCCTACTTCAAGATGATGGTCGATGGCTTCGGAAACGCAAAGCGAACCAGCGATTTCGGAGCGGAACAATGCGGAATGATGATAGGGCGGATCGTCCATGTCGTAGGTCATCAGGTTGATGAAGTCGATGTAGGGCAAGACGCTTTGATAATCAACGTATGTGGTGTCGGCATAATCGGCGAAAGTGAGCAGACATTCGGTCCCGATGGTTTGACGCAAGTCGTGCATAAGCAATGTGAAGTTTTTCGTATCATCAGGAGATGACGAGATACCCGCAGCACTTGATGTAGGATATTCCCAATCGATATCAATCCCATCAAGGGAATAGGTGTCAACAGCCTTTTGGCAATTACGGGCAAACGAAAGGCGATGTGCATCGTCAGCAGCCATCTCTGAGAAATTGCCACTGCCCCACCCTCCGACGCTGAGAAGTACCTTCAGATGGGGATTTGCCTCCTTCAAGGCAACGATGGATTGCAAGCGCTCGGGATTGTCGATACATACGCTATCGAAGTCCCCAGTCACATGGCCAAAAGCATAATTAAGATGTGTGACAAGATTTGGATCGGGCATTCGTTCGCTCCACGACGTAACATAGCCGACCACTACCCTCTCGGTCGATTGGTCATCATCAACAATTTTCTGGTCTTGGGGGCGACATGAAGCAAAAACGATGGCTGCCACCAGCAGGATGAACAACGCTTGACATACGATGTGCAGGAGTTTTACGGTATTCATTATTTTCACATAGATAGTATATGAGATTGTCCGTATTGAGATCACTAAAATAATGCTCCGACTATGGAAGATAGTATTACAATCATACTTATATTCGTTAAACAAATATTTAGCGGTCCATGGGGTAGCGAACGCCCCATTCTTTGCGAAGGGAATCCATCTGCTGCATGATGGAGATGGTTTCGGCATGGGGCATCATGGGGGATTCGAGTAGGCCAGCTTCGATGCAGCGCTTGCTTTCGAACACCTGATATTCGTAGCCGGTGACCATGTCGATGGGCCTGTCGTAGGTGGCAACGAGTTCGTAATTTCGCCAAACTTCCACCCTACCTGGGCAGTTGATGTTATCCACACTGATGTAACCTTCGGTTCCGCTGATTATGCCACGTCGGTCATTGAGACAGAGAGCACCCGATTGGAGATTGGCCATCTTGCCGTCGGCAAAGGTAAGGGAAACACATTCTTGCATGTCCATGCCTGTGGGACCGAGGATACAGTTGCTAACCTGACGTACGATGTCTGTACCGAAGTACATACGGGCAAAGTTGAGCGCATAGACACCAACATCAAGGAGAGCGCCACCGGCAAGTTCGGGCAAGAAGATGCGCTGCTTTTTCTGCATCATATAGCAGAGACTGGCCTGCAGGATGTGAGGTTGACCGATGATGCCACTTTCCATGATTTCCTTAATCTTATGCGAGAGGGGCATATAACGTGTCCAAATCGCTTCGGTGATGAAGATGCCTTTTTCATGGGCGAAGTCAATGAGTTCACGTGCTTCGGCAGCGTTGGCGGTAAAGGCTTTTTCGACGAGGCAGGGCTTGCCGTGTTCAAGAGCGAGGCGGGCGTGGGCATAGTGATGTGAATGGGGTGTAGCAATGTACACGAGATCGACATCGGGGTCCTTGACAAGAGCTTCGTAACTGTCATAGATACGGGTGCAGCTATATCGTTGAGCGTACGCTTGTGCTTTTTCGATGGAGCGGGATGCAATGGCATAGACCTCATAACATGGGATGGGAGTAATGGTCTTGCCCATTTGGTCGGCAATCCAACCGGCACCGATGATGCCTAATTTGAAAGTTTTCATTGTTTTGTACGATTGTGGTAATACGTAATGGGATTAAGAAGTATGGTGAAGAGTTTTAATTGGGGACATGAGGTAAAGCAGGAGGATATTGAGGAAGGCGCAAGTGTGACAAGAAAAATCCACCCCGCCTTTTGGGGTGGGGTGGATTATGAGGGTAAGAGGGATTACTTGATGCGCTTGTAACCATACTTAGCAACTGCGCCAAGCTCCTCCTCGATGCGGATGAGCTGGTTGTACTTGGCCATACGGTCGGTACGAGAGAGCGAACCGGTCTTGATCTGGCCAGAGTTGGTGGCAACAGCGATGTCGGCAATGGTGGTGTCCTCGGTCTCGCCAGAACGGTGAGAGGTAACGGTGGTGTAGCCGTGACGATGAGCCATCTCGATGGCGTCGAGGGTCTCAGAGAGTGAACCAATCTGATTAACCTTGATAAGGATAGAGTTGGCTGCACCCATAGCGATGCCCTTCTGGAGGAACTTCACGTTGGTTACGAAGAGGTCGTCGCCTACGAGCTGGCACTTGTTGCCTACGCGCTCGGTGAGCTTCACCCAGTTGTCCCAGTCGTTCTCATCGAGACCATCCTCGATAGAGTCAATTGGATAGGTGTCGATGAGGTGCTCGAGGAAGTCGATCTGCTCAGCAGCAGAGAGCTTCTTGCCATTAGGATCCTTCTGCTTGCCATTCTTGAGCTGCTTGTAGTCATAGAAGTACTCACCATTCTCAATAACGGCGAACTCAGAAGCTGCGCAGTCCATGGCGATCTTAACGTCCTTGCCTGGCTCATAGCCGGCAGCCTTGATGGCGTCGACGATGATCTGGAGAGCGTCCTCAATTCCGTCGAGAGCAGGAGCGAAGCCACCTTCGTCACCAACAGCGGTGGAGAGACCACGCTTCTTGAGGAGCTTGGCGAGGTTGTGGAATACCTCAGCACCCCAACGAACAGCCTCCTTAAGAGTAGGAGCACCTACGGGACGGATCATGAACTCCTGGAAAGCGATAGGAGCATCGGAGTGAGCGCCGCCGTTGATGATGTTCATCATAGGTACGGGGAGGGTATATGCATTGCATCCACCGATGTAACGATAGAGAGGCATGCCGAGAGCCTTGGCAGCAGCCTGAGCCACAGCGAGAGAAACGCCAAGGATGGCGTTGGCACCGAGGTTAGACTTGGTAGGAGTGCCGTCAAGGGCGAGCATCTTCTCGTCGATAGCACGCTGCTGGAATACGCAGCAGCCCTTAAGAGCGGGAGCGATGATGTCGTTGACGTTGGCAACAGCCTTGGTGGTACCCTTGCCGAGATAGCGACCCTTGTCGCCGTCGCGAAGCTCGAGAGCCTCGTTCTCGCCAGTAGATGCTCCAGAAGGAACAGCTGCGCGACCCAATACACCATTTTCAAGCACTACATCAACCTCAACGGTTGGGTTTCCACGTGAATCAAGAATCTCACGTGCGTGGATTTTTTCAATTTTCATTGTTTAATTTGTTTTGAACTCAGTTTATTATTTTGGTTAAAGGATTTCGATAGAAGTTGTCAAACTTGACCAATACACACCACATGGGGAGGAAAGACACATCCGTGACAGAGACCCACAAAGGGACGACTTCCTGTCAGACGAAACAATGGACGAAATGCCTGACCAGAATGGCAGCGACAGGCACATCATGAAAATGTCAAAGACGAAGTGCTATTTGCCAAGAATGGAACGAACCTGTTGGACGGTGCCGTTGAAAGGTCCGGAGCGCTCAAGCTTGAGAGTAGCGACTGCAGCGGCGAAACGCCCTGCATCGAGGACTGAGGCCCCCTGAGTGCGACGATAGATGTAAGCCATTGTGTAGGTGTCTCCGCAACCAGTGGCATCAACAAGCTTTCGGGGTGGGAAGGACTGAATGCGGGTAGTGCAGTTCTCCATACGGCGATAAATGAAGGAGCCAAGGTCACCGAGGGTAAGGAGCACTTCGCCTACACCCCATTGGCCGAGCTTATGAACTGCCTTGACGGGATCGTCTTCACCAGTGAGGACATCCATCTCGTATTCGTTGGTCTTCAGGACATCGACATACTGCAGGGCCTCCTGCTTCTGGGGCCAATCTGTAGCGCGCACCTCTTCGCCTACCACTTCGCGCAAATAACCTTGCACATCTACAACGACTTTGCCAATCTGATGAAGATGGCGAATCACATCAAGCGAAAAGTCATCGGCCAAAAGTGAACCGAGGATGAAGTATGGTTGATCAACGCCTTCGAGAAGGGGTTCGAGGCGATCCCAAGTAAAGGGGGATGCCTTACTAAGCACACGCTGCTGGCGATTGTTCATATTGGCTCCATACTTGTTCTCGAAATAAACCGTTGCCGGGCTTGGAAGGACCTCAACACGAACGCCTGCATTTCGGAGCTGCTCTACGGCTGTCATGTCCTCCTCTCCTACCGCCGTGATAAGGCGATAAGGGGAACACGGCTCTGGATCCGAGTCGGCCAAAGCCTGCATACCCCACGCGAAATACCATGCGGTACCGCCTGGGATGTGGAGGTCGATGTCTGGTGTCACGATGTGGTCATGTGTGATATGACCAATGCAAATAATTTCGCGCATAAAGCAGTAGTACTTTATTTTCCATCGCAAATATAATCAATTATAAAATAGGTTGTACACGTTTATGGGGAAAAATGTGTTTTTATTGGGATATTTTAGTTTTTTTAGCGGAAATTGATGAGAAGAGTTTTCATTTGGGCGGCCTAAATGATCGTGACGGGGAAACAGAGAGATACAATGTCATCAGTCAGGGGAAACGTGTAAGGGAAGCATATCGTAGAGCAGCCACGCAGGGAACAATGGCAGAGGCGGTCGAAAACGGCCGCCTCTCATATAGGGTTAGAATGTGAACTTCTTTGAAGTGGTTGCTTTTGTAGTAGTGGTCTTTGTTGACTTCTTTGATGAAGTAGTCTGGGTGGCAGCTGAAGCAGGCTTGCTGGCTGCGTAGTATTTTTGAGCCTCGGGAAGCCACTTTTGGATGTCGGAGATTCGCTTGGCATCGCTTGGATGACTACTCAGATAGCTGGTTGATCCACCTCCAGAAGCAGCGCTCATACGCTGCCAGAACGAGACGGCGACTGCGGGATCGTAGCCTGCCATAGCAGCGAAGACGAGCCCCATGTGGTCGGCTTCACTTTCGTTCTCACGGCTATAGTGGGCATTAGCAAACTGAAGACCTACGGATGCCATGGCAGTGGCAACTTGGGCTGCACCATCGCCAACTGTTGATGATAGTAAGACACCTCCCAACTGGGTGAACTGGCTCTGGTTATACTGTTTCGATATCTGCTCAGCACTATGCTTGGCTACTGCATGGGCAATCTCATGACCGAGGACAATGGCGAGAGATGCTTCGTCCTGAGTGACGGGGAGGAGACCTTCATAGACAACAATCTTGCCTCCGGGCATACAGAAGGCATTGACCGCATTGTCCTTCACGAGATTGAATTCCCAGTTGAAGTACTGGAGTTCGTTGGCAAAACCATTCTCACGAAGATAGGTTTCGACAGCGTTGGAGAGTCGTTGTCCGACACGTTTGACGAGAGCTGTGGCGTTGGCATCAGTGGACTTTTGGGCAGAGGCCATGTAGTCCTTGTACTGAGAATTACTGAGGCTGAGGACCTGTTCATCAGTCACAGAGAGTCGGTGGGTACGGCCTGTGATAGGGACTTTCGATGCGGTGCCGCATGACGTTAACGCCAAGGCAGCCAAAGCGGCAAGAAGAAGAGTTTTTAAAGGTTTCATGGGTGATGTTTAATAAGGGTGAAGGCAGCCAATTGGCTACCATGAGAACGCTGGAGTATCGGACGAGGTCGGGTGCAACAAAGGCACGAATGACACAAGTCGGCAGAGATGGCATCTCTTCACATAGAACGAAGAACAGTGTCTGTCTATATTGACCATCTCATAAATAGGCTATTTCCGATTACGCTTGTAGATGTCAACACGGCGGGAGATGTCGTGCTCGCGAGCGGTCTTTTCCGAAACTACGTAGATGCCGGAATGGATGATACGCGACTTTATGTGGTAGTTGCTGACAAGAACGTTCTTGACGTGCTTGATGCGCTTGCGGGCCTCGGAAACATCCGATGAGGCGGAATGGTTGCTGGAGAGGTAAGTCTTGAGAATAATGCGGACTTTTTTATGCGACTGTACCCACTCAGCAAGGAGTTGCAAGTCGGCATCAAGGGTGGAGACATCGTTTGCATCGGGGATGACGTAGTAAAGGACCATGTCAGCTTCACGTTGGCGTGTCTTCTCAATCTCACGCTCAAACTGTGCATCCTTGCGGGCAAAACGTTCGGCTGCGCGGTCGGCGCGATATTGAGCGCGGTCGGCTTCACTACGCACATTGCGTTCCTGTTCCTTGAGTTGGTCTATCTCATCATCAAGGTTCAAACTGCGGGCAGGAGTGGCGGGTTTTCCACGGAAATTGAAGCCGAGTTTGAGGGAGACGATGTGTTCTGGCTGTGCAAAGAAATAGTCTTTTCCGAATTCTTCACGCTGCTTTTCAGACATAGCATCGATGTACTTCTGTTCGTAGTTATGAATGGGATGCGTATAGCCATAACCGAGAGAGACGCGGAAATCAATGTTTCGGCGAGTACGAAAACAGACACCAGGCTGAATATCGGCATAGAAATGGTCAGAGAAGCGGTAATCGGGGAGCTGCTTGTAACGGTCGCGATCCTTCTCAAGTCCAAAGAGATAACCTGTGCGACCTTGAAGGAATAGGGAGAGCCGCTCGCTACTGCCGATGTTCCAGCGCCAAACGACATCGGCGAGAAGTGGAATCATCTTATTGGACTCGCCTCCCCAGTGGAACCAGAATCCGGAGGACAGGCCCGCATACCAGTTGGAGGTGAAATTATAGCCTACGCCGAAATCGGCACCAATCGACTCGTCGTAGTCTGTGAGTCCGTAGCCTTCGTCTTCGTCTCCACGAGAGGCAATGGCTGGGGCAGCATCAATCTTGATTTCCCATTTGTGTGTGATGCCGTCATCGTACGTTTCACGATTCTGAGCATGAGCTGTCGTGGCAGCCACAGCGATGATGAGAAGTATTTGGACGTTTTTATTCACGAATTTGAGAATTTGCGAAAAGTTGAAATAGATGTAATTTGGGCAAAGGTAAGGATTTTTTTGTTAAGGTGGGTGTTTTTGTGGGGAAAAGTGAGGGGAATGGAGATTTTTAATGGGAATTGATGGGTGCAGTGGGCAAAATGAAAGAGTAAGAAGCCAAATATTACATTGTCGAGGACAGCAATGAAAGAACAAGCAGTCATAGATATCCCCGACAAAGACATTGGGGCGCGAAGTCATCGCCCCAGATAGAATAGAGGAAGGTTAGCGTGATTATTTGGATTGAGCAGGAACGGGGATGTGACCGAACCAACCATAAGTAAGGTTACTGGTTTTCACGTCGTCGGCATTATCAATGCGTGTCACGAAAGAGGCGAGGCTATCGACATGAACATTTTGAATGGAGATATTCTTAACGTGCAGTTCCGCTGGGCCACTGATATCGACCAAGCCCACAGCTCTACGGCATTTGACTTCTCGCATCGTAATACCTCCTATGGAAGCGACAGTGTCACTACCAGATGAAGAAACATCACGCCAATCGCCCCACACGTCGGATTCGAGGGCGAAAACACGTCCTACTTCAGCAGCCTCACAACGTTCGACGTAGATGCTATCAACCTCGGAACCCTGACGTTTGTTAGTTTTGACAAACAAGAAGTCGTCAAGCTTACCGGTTGCCTTACAATCATGCATGCTGATATAGTGAGCACCATGCGATATCTCCTCGCCAATGCTCAGGAATGCCTTGCCTCGTTTGGCTTCACATCGACGGATCAAAATGAAACGGGATGCATCGGGGGTATTCCAAGTCTCATTTACGCGACCGGATTTGATGGAAATGACATCACCTCCCTGATCAAAGACACAATCCTCAATGATAAAGTGACGCGACATTTCGATGTCAATGCCATCGTTCTTGCTTCCTTGTGCCGACACATCGAGCCGACGTATCACACCCTCTTCGCATCCGAACAGGTGGATAGTCCAATGGGGTGACTGTCGGATCTTGAAATCTTGGAGGACAATATTTGTGCATTGATAAAATTGAATGAATGGAGGACTGAGCCTAAATGTGCGGCTGGAAATACTTCGTTGATAGAATGTATAGTTAAAGGTTCCCCATCGATCGAGAATCTGCAGTGCTTTGTAATGTTCGGGCGTTGGCTCAAACCATTTGTCCCACACCGACATCAAGGGGCGGATAGTGCCCGTTCCGGAAATGCCGAGATTCGTTTGACGCCAAGCATAGATAAGGGGGCGATAATTGTAGCATTCAATACCCTCATAAGTAGTCATGTGCTCAGGCAGATAATCATCTGGATTGCCGCTAAAAACGAGTTCTGCACCTTCAGACAAATAAAGGTCACAATTGCTGCCGAAAACGACAATACCCGTCAGCCACTCACCCTTGGGCACAACGACATGTCCACCACCGGAAGAAGAACATGCATTCATTGCCCGTTCAATAGCCTGACTATTTGTACGTATGATTCGAGCTGAATCAGTTGCCGAAGCATAACCACCTTCAGGCATAGGGCGAGCTCCATAATCGTTAATCATAAAATAGCGATCAGGAAATACAGGAGCCACAACATCAGACATATAAAAAGGTGTCTCATTGGCAAGGACTGACTCGTACGACATACCTTGCCAAATGACGGTCTCCTTCTTGCAGGAGACTGCGAGAACGGCAATAGACAGAAGAAGTGCTGATAAATATTTCATACGTTCGATGAATTAATGAATGCACAAGTATTTTGTTATTTTCGCGGCAAAGATAAGGATTATTCAGATACGTTCCAAATTTTCGGGCAAAGAGTTTTCAAAAAGTATGATATTTTGAACAATTTTGGAACAAAAAACAAGAGATAGAGAACTATTTTAGGCACATTTCATAATGGTTGCTGGCAACTGGGAGGCGGACCTATGCCATCTTCCACAATGCGAATGCTGACATTTAGAATTATGCGAAGACAGGGATCTTTAGATTCTTGAGATAAAAAAACGACACAAGGAGTTACATATACTACCCTTGTGCCGTGGTCGGGATGACCCGATTCGAACGGGCGACCTCGCGCCCCCCAGACGTGTACTCTACCGACTGAGCTACATCCCGAACTTGCTCCATCTTTCGATTTTGCGGGTGCAAAGATAGCAGATAATCTTGAGGATTCCAAATTTTTTATGTGAAAATTTGTAAAAAAACTCAAAAAAGGGCTATCTTAACGAAGAAATGTGGTCGAAAAGCGTCTGCAGGTATGCTTTCCCAAGCATTTGGGCACGTCCCGCAGGGTCGTTGCTACCCTTAAGCGGATGACCATCGTAGTGGTTGTCCTGCACGTAGGAGCAAGAATCGGTGAGGAATCCGAATCCATCGGGCCAAGTATAGAATGCGAAATGCGGGGCTAATGGGTCGAAAATGTCGTGACTGAATGGGAAATCGCCAGGTTCTGTCGAGAAGCCAAGCAGATGCAGTAGGGACACTGCAAGGTCGGTCTGCTGGGAAAGAACCTCCACATCGACATGACCAGCCACCGCTCCTCCAGTCCAGAACATCGGGATATGATAGCGAAGCGGGTCGTTCTGCTGGATGCCTTCAGGGTAATTGGAGTAACAATGGTCAGGAAGACAAATGATGAGCAGGTTGTCCCATACGGAATGGTCGGCGCGCACCTTATCGAGAAAGGCACCAAGACACGAATCGGTGTATGCCACACTGTTGAGATATGGATCAGGGAGCCGGTGCATCGGGACATCAAACGGCTCATGACTGCTCAGCGTCGCAAAGAACTTGAAGTAAGGCCGCGCAGGATTTTCGGCAAGCATATCGGCAGCAGTGAGTGCCTCCTTCTTGAGAAGGTCAAAGAGATAGTTGAACATGAAACCATCATGCATGCCAAAGTCTGCATCATAACTTTCTTTCGAAAAAGAGTCCTTCTCTATCTGACGCTCGAAGCCCGCAAAATCCAAGTAGGTGTCGAGGTGGCAGAACTTTCCGTCACCTCCATAGAGGAACTCCGTCGAGTAGCCGGCATCTATCAGCGGACGCGTGAGGTAATGCAGATGGCGTGTTCGGGCATCATCGGTCATTAGGCTGAAGGTGGGCTGACCCGGATATCCGGAAAGGAGGGAGACGAAGGCACGCTCCGTGCGAAAAGAATTAGCATAGAAATTCGTGAACGCAACTCCCTCCGACATGGCTCTGTCATAGTTGGGCATCACCGAGGGGTCTGCCTCGGGATAAAGATAATGACTCGCTGCCCCACTGAAACTCTCGAAGGCTATAAGCAGTACGTTAGGACGAGTGTCAGGCTTCAACAGCGGCACGGACGAAGCAGACAGCGAAGCAACAGTATCGGAGAGAAGCAGCCGTTCTGGATGCGAATCCTCGGGAGCAGGAAGTTGGAAGAGTTGGCTCATGACAGCACTGCGTTCACTTTCGCTCATGAAGCGATACTGGCTGTCGAGTGGAACAAAATGCTGGCGAATGGAATGGCACAGGTTATAGATGGGATGGGTAGCTGCATGATTGAGAGGCTGGTAATCGGAGAAATAGGCGGAGCCGATACCCATCAGGCCAAAGCATCCGTTGCCAATGACGAGCATCAGAACGGCGAGTGCCAGATTGCCGCCTGCCTTCTGGAGAATGGAAAGTTTTTGTCGGGAGCACAAGGCTCTGTGATGGTGCTTCGGATAGAGCCACGACATCAAGCGACAGATGAACCACCCTATCAGAAAGACGGTGCCAAAGGTGATAAGGAATCCCCACCACGGTGTACGTCCGATAGCTTTCTCGGGATTGTCGAAGATATAGATAAAGGGCGTAGTGTCGATACGGAATCCCCAAAAGCCATAGAGAATCCAGTCAATGCACGTTAAGAATAGCAATATCATCAGCGCTAAGGTAACGTAGCCGATCATGAACCGCCGGTGCCAATTGCCGGGGAAAAAGGCATATCCCACCCCCACCAGGAATGCCGGAAGCATGAGCCAAGCACTCACCATCGCCGACTGAGGAACGGAATGGACGAGAGCAAGAAAGCAGTCGCTAATGCCGCACGGGACAAACAGTCTGCTGTAGGCAAGGAGGAAAATCATCGCTTGGACGATGCTCAAAACGACCAATAAGATGAACAAAAAGATTTTTTTCTTCATTATTTATTAGAATTTGGGTGCAAAGATAATGCATTTAAAATAATTATGTGTATATTTGCACCGTAAAAATTAAAAAAATATGGAAAAAATCGAAAGAATCAACAAATATTTGAGTGAATCAGGTGTTTGCAGCCGACGCGATGTGGACGAACTCATCGCCAATGGTCGCGTGGAGGTCAACGGGCAGCCAGCACGTATTGGGATGCAGATAGATACCGAGCGTGACAATGTCACCGTTGACGGTCAGAAAGTTGACCCGTCGAATCCCCAAAAGAACGCCATCTCCCAGGAAGCCTTGGACGAACTGGAGCGCAGAAGAAACCCCTGGTGGGCACAGCACAATGAACTGAAACGCCAGAGACTGCAAGCCAAGATGCAGAATCCCAAGAGCAAGCTTCTTCGCAAGAAAGCCAAAAGCGGCACTGCTGGCGAACGGCGAGTGCTGAAGAACAATGCCGATGCAATGAATATGGACGAAGCCCAGTTCAAGCAGGCTGTCAAGAACGAGAACAAAAAGGCCAAGTCGTTCAGCGATGTCTTTTCGAACGACAAACAGGGACTGATGAACGTGAAGACCCGACGCGTGGAGGGGGTCAATCCGAAGGCAAAAAGCGCGCGAAAGAGCGGTCAAAGACGTCAACGGCGCAGTCGTTAATGAGGATACGGACCGACTTGTTCGCGATGTGAACTTTTTACAGGTAATCTATGGCAAAGAAGACGACAAAGATATTCGATGATTACGGGCTGCTACGTGTAGCCACGGCTATACCTACAGTCAAGGTGGCTGATGTGGAGTACAACTTGAAGCAGCATATCCAGCTGATACGCGAAGCCCATGAGGAAGGTGTGCAACTGCTTGCTTTCCCAGAACTTTCGCTGACCGGCTACACCTGCGCTGACCTCTTTCACCACGAGCCGCTGCTCAATGCTTCACGCGAAGGGCTTAAACACCTTGCCGAAGCCACACGCGGTATCGACATGGCAGTCGTCGTAGGGGCACCACTCCCCTATCGGAATCGGTTATACAACTGTGGCGTGCTGCTTGGTGACGGCAATATTGTAGGCATCGTTCCAAAAGTTTATCTGCCCAACTACAACGAGTTCTACGAGACTCGATGGTTTGCCAGTGGAGCCGAAGTTCCCACAGGAGCAAGAATCGACCTGGGACAGTTGGCCGACAAGCGCTTTGACAACATCATTTTCGGTGCGAACCTCCTGTTCGGTTTCGAAGGATTCACGTTAGGCATCGAAATCTGCGAAGACCTTTGGGTGCCTATTCCTCCTTCGAGCCGGATGGCGTTGGCAGGCGCAAATGTCATCGTGAACCTTAGCTGTTCGGACGAAGTGACATGCAAGCATGCCTACCTGCGACGTATGATCGAATCACACAGCGGCAGACTGGTCTGCGCCTATGTCTATTCTTCGTCGGGCTTTGGCGAATCGACCACCGACCTTGTGTTTGCAGGCAAGGGGCTCATTGCCGAAAATGGAGCCCTGCTGGGCGAGAGCGAACGCTTTAAGCTGGAGTCAAGTCTGCTGGTGCGCGACATAGATATAGAAAAGATAAGGATGCTGCGTCGCACACAAACCTCGTTTACGCAACTGCAGCCCGAGATGGGTGTGCAGTCGGAAAAGATGATCTATGGCGACAGGCACCACACCTGCGAACCCACCCAAAACAGCTACTACACCGTGGAGCTTACCAAGCTGCCTTCGCCAGACTTTGCCGCAAAGCTCTACCGATATGTTGCCCCACGCCCCTTTGTCCCTTCCAACGATGCTGACATGGAGGAACGCTGTTCGGAGATTTTCAATATCCAGGTACAGGGACTGGTCACCCGACTGAAACACATCAATGCGAAGACAGCCGTAATCGGTATATCGGGAGGTTTGGATTCCACCCTTGCCTTGCTTGTGGCTGTACGCGCCTTTGACAAACTGGGCTGGGACCGCGAGCGCATCATCGGCATTACCATGCCTGGCTTTGGCACATCGGGCCGTACTTATCATAATGCACTGGGACTGATGACTGCCTTAGGCATCACCCAACGCGAGATTTCAATCAAGGATGCTGTGATGCAGCATTTCAAAGACCTCGGCATTGACCCCAGCAATAAGGATGTGACCTACGAGAATTGCCAGGCTCGCGAAAGAACCCAGATCCTGATGGATGTCGCCAATCAAACCGGTGGAATCGTCATCGGAACGGGCGACCTGTCGGAACTTGCATTGGGCTGGTGTACGTATAACGGCGACCACATGTCGATGTACGCTGTCAATACGTCAATTCCCAAGACGCTGGTCAAGTATCTGGTAAGATACGTGGCATTAAAGGGTGACAAGGAGGCTCAGCCCTATTTGCTTGACATCATCAGTACTCCCATCTCGCCCGAACTGACGCCCACCAACAGTGCGGGAGAAATCGATCAGAAGACAGAGGACTTCATCGGCCCCTACGAACTTAACGACTTCTTCCTTTATCATTCGTTCCGTTTTGGAGCCAGCCCGAAGAAAATCTTCATGCTTGCCAAAGAAGCCTTCCAGAACGACAAATATAAAGATGTACGCGAAAGAACATACGACGATGAAACCATCAAGAAATGGATGAAGAGCTTCTTCCGCCGCTTCTTCCAACAGCAGTTCAAACGATCATGTCTGCCCGATGGTCCTAAAGTCGGTACGGTAAGCATTTCGCCACGCGGAGACCTGAGGATGCCAAGCGATGCCTGTGCGACAATTTGGCTGAACGAATGTGACAAACTGTAAGATTCTCATTTGATTATGCCACGAAGTTGCCCGTGGCATAGTATTTGCAATTAAATTATTTCAAGTGGGATTTCGGAATAATAGTATAACGGAATTCCGAAACGAAGATTTACCGATAATTAATAATAAAACGAAACTACAGATAAGAGAATATGACTTTTGAAGAATTCAAGTCCTCACTGGATGCCAACATGTTGGAAAAAGTGAAGGATATTTGTGCAAAAGATAAGGACGTGACAGAGGCCGATGCCAAGGTGCTCTATGACTTCATCATCGACGTTGCCTCACCTGCCCTGGGCGAAGACAATGTGGGTGAGCCTTTCCGTTATCTCAGCAGCTCGACCAACGGTGTGCGCACCGACGATCTGAAATCCGTGATTGGAGAAGAATTTGATGCCGAACTTTGGACCGAGTTCTGTACGGGATTGGGGTTCGACCTTTTCGTGAAGCGCAAACTGACACCCGACTGCGAGGTGACCGACTTCCGCTTCCCTCCTATTCGAGTGAGTCTGCAGAAGCTGTTAGGTGAAGGTGCCTATCGCTCATGTGCCAGCGACTTGGGTTACCATCTGCTCGAACATCACAAGGCTGGAGATCCTGTGCGTGACATTCAGACAATGCACCTTCTGCTCGATGGCGACGAGGCCGCTGCCGCCGCCGAATACATCAGCCAGGCCGAAGGTGAGTCGTTGCGCTTGGCAGTGATGACGATGGGCAATGCGCTCAAGGATGGCCCGGAATATGTGCAGCAGTGCGTCTTCGATCTGCCCTTGGTACAGAGCGAGAGAGTCGATCAGAAGAAGATTCTCATGCTGCAGCTCAACGACTGCATAGCCATCGTCGGCAATCCCGACCGTCAGAAGATTGTGGCAGAAAGGCTCCACAACATCATAGGCACAATGATCCAGCAGGGGAAAAACGACATCACTGTACTATTGGGAATTGCCAAGCTCCGTATTGCCCAAAGTGCACGTACCCGTGCTCAGATAGCCCGACAGCAACAAAAAGAGGATGAGGCCAAACAGTTTGAACAAGAGGCACAACAGACGTTCATCGGTGCGCTGAATTACCTTATGGCTCCGCTTCAGCAGGCTGACCCCACAACTATCAGCGATGAACAGGTGCATCAGTACTGGCTCTGCCTGAAAATCTGTCAGGAGATGGCACAACCCAAGGCCATCAGTCTCCTTTTTGAAGCAATCGTCAAGGTGGAACAGGCTCAGATTGCCTACCTTGCCAACAAGCATGCCGACACAAGCGAGGCCAGCGAGGAGGCAGAGGCAGACGAAAAACGCGCCCATCGACTCTCGACCAGCATCATCGACCAACATATCGACATGTCGAAGCTCTACTATCAGATGCCACAGCCTCTGCGTGAGCAGTTCACCAACTATTCGGAGGGCTGCATTGCGCTGATCCAAGCCTACCTCGAAGGTTTGAACAAGGATGGCGAGACAAGGGCAATGGGCATGACGAGGAACTGCGTCTCTGCAATTTCTATCAGTCCATGGGTGAGCTCTATGACCATCTTGGCAAGTCAGACGAAAGTTACGATGCCTACACCGAAGCCCAAATCCGACAGATGCGTTATCTGGCTGCCCTCAAGAAGAAGGACGAGGAGGCAGGTATTCAAATGTCTCAGCAATCGCTCATCGCACGTCTGACGCTCAGTGTCACCAACCACAACCTGGGTCTGTATTATCGCAAGGAGGGCAAATCGCAACGTGACCTCTCGGTGCTGCTCCGTTCGAATATGGATCTTGCATTGGACTGTTTCAAGGCTTATCCTCGCGATGGACGCGTGATTCACTTTGTGATCAATGCAGCCCTCGAACTGGGCGACCTGCAGCATAAGAGCAAAGGCCTGAAGGCAGAATGTGACACCTATACCCGCGTTATAAGTCAGTTTGGCTTGCTCAACAACATGCGCCTCGACCAGCAGCTTTGCGTAGATATGGCGATGATCCACACCAAGTGCGGACAATGCCAAGCCGACAACAACATCCGTCAATTTCGTGATGCCCTACGCAACCTCGATATTGCACAGAAGCTATGGTCATCTTTGGCTCAAAATACCAAGAACCCGGAGTTCCAGAAGAATGCCGAGACTGTGGCCAAAATGATGAAGCAGATCGGGAAGTGAGGAGACGAAACCCATAAGGACTCTGACCCTTCACATCCAACAAGTTGAGCAAAGGCGAAACATGAGTAACAATCATAAACAAATAGGAAGGTATGGAAAGTTTTCATGATTTAGTGATACATAGGCGGAGCATAAGGCAATACACCGGCGAACTACTGGATCCTGACCAAGTGCGGATGATCCTGGAAGCAGGACTGATGGCACCGGCGGGCAAACGACGCAACCCCTGGCACTTCGTTGTGGTTGATGATCCAGAGACTTTACAGAAGTTGAGTGAGGCACGTTCGATGGGCACTGCACAAATAGCAAGATGCGCCATGGCCATTATTCTATGTGCCAACCCTGCCGAGTCGGACACTTGGATAGAAGACCTTTCGATTGCCAGCATCCAGATGCAACTGCAATGCACCGACCTCGGGTTAGGCAGTGTATGGTGCCAGATGCGTGGGCGCGAAAATTCCGATGGTGTGCCTGCGCCCTATATCGTCAGACAACTGCTTGGTATTCCTGACGAATACGAGGTGCTCAACATCATAGCCATCGGACACATCGGCGAAGAGCGCAAACCTTACGACACTGCCAAGCTGCAGTGGGAGAAAGTGCATGTGGAGAAGTGGTGAATAGCATCACGAGGATAAAAAGGCGGGCAGCTGAGGGATAACTTCAGCTGCCCGTTCCTTTCATGTGAGGGAGTATCAGTATTTGAAGGAGGATCCGCCGACAAATTCTCGCATAATAGAGGTTGGTGGAATCTCCTTGTCGCTGACAGCGACAAAATAGTGTATGAACTTCAAGAGACGATGAGCTTCGCAGTATTCGGGACTGTTTTTGGGTACCGAAGCGAGAATAGGCTCGGCATGGTTGCGAAGCACAGCGAACTCGATATGCAGGGCGGAGTTGAACATCACGTCAGCAGTCTCCTGATAGGGGAAGATCCACTTCATCTCGCCTTCACAGACCGAAGGCCATTGGGCTATGGTCTGCTGCGCTGTAAATGCTCCGACATTGTAGTCGCGAATGATGCGACGCAGCAGACGACAATCGGAAGTCGGTATCCAGTTATGGTCATCGAGCGAGATGCTGGTAAGACACGAGATGTATATTCTAAACTTCAGCGAGTCATCAATCTGCGAAGTCAGTGCGGGATTAAGCGCATGAATGCCTTCGATGAGGAGCAGGGAATTGCGCCCCATCTTGAGTTTCTTGCCGTTATACTCGCGCTGACCGGTCTTGAAATTATATTCAGGAACCTCGACACGCTCACCACGCAGCAATGCATTGAGGTCGCGAACCATCGTCTCGCTATCGACTGCCGAGATATTGTCGAAGTCGTATCGGCCATCCGGGAACTTGGGCGTATCGACACGGTTGACGAAATAATCATCAGTCGAGATACTCATTGGTTTCAGTCCACAAGCTTTCAGCTGGATGGACAAACGCTTGCAGAACGTTGTCTTGCCGCTCGAAGAAGGTCCGGTGATCAGCACAACGCGGCACGGATGATCCGGATTGAGGTAACGTCTGTTGATCTCTTCAGCTATCTGCACAATCTTCTTCTCCTGCAATGCTTCGCTTACCTGAATAAGTTCGCTTGCAGCACCCGCCTTGATGGCATGATTGACATCACCCACATTCGAAAGACCCATGATGACACTCCAACGCACATATTCGGCAAATGTCTCGAAAGTGCGCGGCTGATCAACCTTGGGAGCGAGCATCAGGGGATTCCGCATATCAGGCACGCGCAGCAAAAGACCATCCTGGTACTTCTCGAGTTCCCAGACCTTGATGTATCCGGTGCTGGGCAGAAGAGCGCCGTAATAATAATCGACGGTTTCATCGAGCAAATAGTAGTCACTATAGACGCGATCGCTGGTTTCGAGCAATTTCACCTTGTCGATATTGCCATGTTCACGGAAGATGCGCACCGCATCCTCCGTGGGTGCCTCCCGATGATGGAAAACCATATCGCTGTCGATGATCTGCTGCATACGCTCGCGAATACGCGCGACATCGGCGTCTGTAGCATGGTCGGCAGCACGCGTGTAGAAATTGCAATAGAAGCCATTGGAGATGCTGTGCTCGATATACAGACGGCTTTCGGGGAAGATCTCGGAACATGCCTTGTATAGGATAAAACACAAGGAACGCACATATATGCGCATACCCGAGGAATTGTTCAAGCCAACAAACTCGACATCTCGGCTCTGATAGACACGAAAACGCAGACCTTGCGAGGCATTGTTGACCTTGGCCGATACGACCTGATAAGGAATCTGAAGCTCGGGCTGAAGCTTCTGGTAGATCTCAAGCAGCGTGCAACCCTCTTGAAAGGAATAGGTCTTATTGTTGTTTTTGCAACGTATTTGAATCATAATATTTGCAAAGTGAGGTATTAAATGTGGTGCAAAGGTAATGTTTTTCTTCAAAAAAAACAAAAAAATTCTCCAAATCTTTGCTAAAATTTTGTCATTTATATTTAATAATGTATATTTGCATCCCAAAATAATGAATGAAAAATGAAAACAACCCGACTTTTCATATTGATTGCCCTCTCGTCGGGCGCCCTTTTTTCAGTCCATTCCCAGGATCGCGCTCAGATAGAGCACGAACTGGCTGTGACTGCCTATAACTATGCTGTTGGTTGTGCCGAACGCGGCAGATACGACGAAGCGCTCGAAGGACTCACCCACATCCCTGCCGGTCGTTTGAACGAACAACAGCTGGGATGGGTGGACAGTTTGCGCACCAAGTGCGAGTTGATGGCAGGTCATCCTATGCCTTCGTACGAGATTCCGCTGGCTGAGTCGGAACTCATCGACATCGATGACCAGAGTGCTGCGTTCATCCATGGCATCCAAGCCTACAAGAAAGGAGAGTACGCAACCGCCAAAAAACTTTTCACCGAGGCTATCGACCTCGAAGACGGTCCCCGTGAACAAGTTCTCATCGAAGCATTCTTCTGGCGCGGACAATGCGAGTACCAATTGGGAAATTACGAGGCATGTTGCAAGGACCTGATTTCGTTCAACGACATCAAGAACAGCAACACCGAAATACAGTATTTTGCCCTTGCGTACTACACGATGGGATATGCGCGTATGCACGAAAAGAAATGGCGTCACTCGCGCATCAACTTCGAGCGCTATCTCGAAAACCAACCCAACAAACATCTTGCCACCTACCGCGATGCTGAGAAACGCCTGAAGGAATGCAAGGCCTTGGAGGCACGTTCCACTACGAGCTACAAGCAACCTCTTGTCATGACGACCATTGATGCTAACATCGGCGAGATAATCGCCATCACCGAATCGCTCAGGAAAGTTGATCAGCAGAAATCGAAGGAACAACAGGAACGTGACAAGGCCATCGAAAAGTGGCGCGACTGGGTTCCTCCCTACATACAGTAAACAAACTTATGGTTTTGAAAGGCAAGAAATGGTTCTATTCAGGTTAGATGGTTGTTACTCCTTTATCCCCCGAACTTCACTTTTCCTTTCTGACCTTATCTTAACATATTAAAGAATGAATTTAGTTATTGTCGAGTCGCCAGCCAAGGCTAAGACCATCCAGAAATTCCTTGGAAACGACTATAAGGTTACCTCAAGCTACGGACATATAAGAGATCTCAAGAAACGGGACTTCAGTATAGATGTCAAACATCAGTACAAGCCTATTTATGAAATTCCCGATGACAAGAAGGAGCTTGTCGCAAACCTACAAAAGGAAGCGAAGAAGGCCGACATGGTATGGCTGGCTTCCGATGAAGACCGCGAGGGAGAAGCCATCTCATGGCACCTTTACGAGGTGTTGGGGCTTGAACCCGAGCAGACCCGTCGTATCGTCTTTCACGAGATTACCAAGCCTGCCATCCTTGCCGCCATCGAGTCGCCCCGCAAGATTGATATGGATCTGGTGTATGCACAGCAAGCACGTCGTGTGCTGGACCGCATAGTAGGCTTCGAACTCTCTCCTATCCTTTGGCGCAAGGTGAAGCCAGCTCTGTCAGCCGGACGCGTTCAGTCGGTTGCTGTACGTCTCATCGTGGAGCGTGAGCGCGAGATTGAGAACTTCAAGGCGGAGGCATCTTATCGAGTTACCGGTACGTTTGCCACCCTCGATCCGCAAACCAAGCAGGCTGTATTATTCAATGCAGAACTTTCGCAGCGGTTCAAGACCAAGGAAGAAGCACAAGCATTCCTCGAAAAGGCAGCTACTGCCAGCTTCACCGTTGGCGACATTCAGCAGAAGCCCATCAAGCGCCAGCCAGCTCCTCCGTTCACTACCTCTACGCTGCAACAGGAAGCGGCACGCAAGCTGCATTTCACTGTCAGTCAGACCATGAGCATTGCCCAGCGTCTCTACGAGGCAGGACAAATCACCTATATGCGTACCGACTCGGTAAATCTCTCGACCCTCTGTTTGGGTGCTTCGAAGGAGCAGATTCTCAAGACTATGGGCAAAGAATACCTGGAGACACGCAACTATGTGACCCACACCAAAGGCGCACAGGAGGCTCATGAGGCTATCCGTCCCACCTATATGGATCATCAGACCATCGAAGGCTCAATTGCCGAGCAGCGCCTCTACGAACTCATCTGGAAGCGCACCATCGCAAGCCAGATGGCCGATGCCCTCATCGAGAAGACGCAAGTCGAAATCAGCATCGCTGGAGAAGATGAGATGAAGTTCGTCGCTACCGGAGAAGTCATCAAGTTCGACGGTTTCCTGAAGGTTTATATTGAAAGTTATGATGAAGAAACCGACAGCGAAAACGATAGCGAGAACCGCTTGCCAATCCTTGCCATCGGTCAAACGCTCGACCTTGACTCTGCCGATGCCGTAGAGCGTTACACCTTGCATCCACAGCGTTACACCGAAGCTTCGCTCGTCAAGAAGATGGAGGAACTCGGTATCGGACGTCCGTCAACCTACGCTCCCACTATTTCGACCATCCAGGCACGCGAATATGTGACCAAGAGCGACCGCCCTGCCGAGAAGCGCAACATCACGCGCCTGCACCTCGACGCCCAGTCGGGAAAGGTCAGCAGCAATGCCAATGAGGAAACCTACTGCAATGACAAAGGCAAGCTGATCCCCACCGACATCGGCATCGTTGTGAATGATTTCCTCACGCAGCACTTCCCCGAGATCATGAGCTACAACTTCACTGCCACGGTGGAAGGTGAGTTTGACGAAATCGCCGCTGGCAAGGAAAAGTGGTCCGACTGCATCGACTCGTTCTACCAACTTTTCCATCCCCTTATCACCACAACCCTTGAGGAACGTTCCGACCACAAGGCAGGCGAACGTATGCTTGGCAAAGACCCAAAGAGCGGACATTCGGTTTCGGTCAAGATAAGCCGTTTTGGTCCGGTGGTACAGATTGGTGCTGCCGACGAAGTGGACAAACCACAGTTCGCTGCCCTGCAGAAAGGAATGAGCATCGCCACCATTACCCTTGACGAAGCACTTAAGCTCTTCGACCTTCCCAAGGATTTGGGCGAATTCGAGGAGAAGACCGTCAGCGTAGGTGTTGGCAAGTTCGGTCCATACGTGCGTCACGACAACAAGTACATCTCCATCCCCAAGGGCACCGACCCACTTTCCATTACGCTCGACGATGCCATCAAACTCATCGAAGAAAAACGCGATGAGGACCGTCGTCGCGTACTGCGCACCTTCGATGAAGACCCCGAACTCCAGCTTCTCAATGGACGCTATGGCCCTTATCTCTCGAAGGCCGGCAAGAACTACAAGCTGCCACGCAGCAAGAACACCGAGCAACTCACCTACGAGGATTGTATGGCAATCATTAGCGAGGCTGATGCAGCTGCAGGAGCCGAAGGTAACGAGAGAAAGGGACGAAGAGCCAAGAAAGGCTAAACGAAGGGTTATGCAGAAGGGTTACGAGGGGTTAGGAAGGGCTAAGAAAGATTAGAATGGCAAATCTTACAAGACTCATATACAAACTGGCTTTTGAACGGCGTTACAAGCAGCTCAAACGCTATTCTACTCATGCCCACGAACTGCAACAGGAACAACTGGTGTGGCTTATCAGCCATGCGAAGTGCACTGACTTCGGACAGCAATATGACTTCACGGCGATGCTTAACGGAGAGAAGGCCGACTACCGATTATTTGCTGAACGTGTGCCCATCTCGAACTACGACCAGCAAAAGGTGTGGATCGAGCGAATGGTCAAAGGCGAAAAGAATGTGCTTTGGCCAGGGCTTTGCCGATGGTTTGCCAAGTCTTCGGGCACGACATCCGACAAGTCGAAATATATCCCCGTGACCGATGACGGGCTCAAGCTTTGTCATTACCGTGGAGCAACCGACTCGATGGTCATCTATCTGGCACTCAACCCCGAGTCGAGGATTTTCAGTGGCAAGGGACTTATTCTTGGCGGTTCGTTCTCTAACGAGCCATTGCCCAAAGGCATCCATGCAGGTGACCTGTCGGCCACATTGATACAGAACGTCACGTCTGCCGTCAACTTCATCCGCACGCCAAGCAAGGAGGTGGCACTGATGAGCGAATGGGAAGCCAAACTGAAAGCCCTCTGCCAAACAACCAAGGATGTCAACGTGACCAATTTGTCGGGTGTGCCATCGTGGATGATGGGTGTGCTGAAAAACATCCTTGCCGAAACGGGGAAGAAGGACATCACCGAAGTGTGGCCCAACCTTGAATGTTTCTTCCACGGAGGCATCGCCTTCACTCCCTATCGCGAACAATACAAGCAGCTGATACCTTCGGACAAGATGCACTATCTGGAGACCTACAATGCCTCGGAAGGTTTCTTTGGTGTTCAATCATCGTGGGACAGCCACGATATGCAACTTGTCATCGACAACAAGGTCTTCTACGAATTCATACCGATGGATGAGTATGAGGAAGGTAGCGCCACGATGCATGCGGTTCCTCTAACCGAAATCGAATTGGGCAAGAACTACGCCATGGTCATCTCGACACCAGGACTTTGGCGTTACATCATCGGCGACACCGTACGCTTCACGCAGCGCGATCCCTACAAGTTCATCATCACAGGTCGAACAAAGGCCTTCATCAACGCCTTTGGCGAGGAACTGATGGTGAGCAACGCTGACGAAGCCTTGGCAAAAACCTGTACCGAAACAGGAGCCCGCATTCTGGACTATACGGCTGCACCCACTTTTGCCGTACTTGACAAAGGCGATGTTACCCATGGATCCAAAGCCCGGCACACGTGGATCATCGAGTTTTCGCAGGCGCCCGACGACATCGAGGATTTCGTCGAACGTCTGGACAAGCACCTGCAGGAAGTCAACTCTGACTATGAAGCCAAACGTTACAAAGGCATCTTCCTCGACCGATTGGAACTCATCGTGGCACGGCAGGGACTTTTCACCGATTGGCTCACACAAAAGAAAGGCAAGCTGGGCGGTCAGATCAAGATACCGCGTCTCAGCAATTCGCGCAGCTATTTGGAGGAATTGATTGCGATGAATGCCGTGAACCGCACCATTTAGGACTGAAACTTCGGAATCAACGCAAGTCTGCCTTGCCACAAGGTGAAATACGTTGACATATAAGGCAATTTATCCATTCACGGAATATATGGAGCGTCTGCGAACGTAGGCGCTCCATATTCTATTGGAAATGGAACGCCTACGGACGTTGACGATCCGTTTGCTGTCGGAAATGGAACGCGTAGGGACGTTGACGCTCCATTTGCTATCGGAAATGGAACGCGTAGGGACGTTGACGATCCATTTGCTATCGGAAATGGAACGCCTACGGACGTTCACGATCCATTTGCTATCGGAAATGGAACGCGTAGGGACGTTGACGCTCCATCTTCTGTCGGAAATGGAACGCCTACGGACGTTGACGCTCCATCTTCTGTCGGAAATGGGACGCCTACGGACGTTGACGCTCCATCTTCTGTCGGAAATGGGACGCCTACGGACGTTGACGCTCCATTTGCTATCGGAAATGGAACGCGTAGGGACGTTGACGATCCATTTGCTATCGGAAATGGAACGCGTAGGGACGTTGACGCTCCATTTGCAGTCGGAAATGGGACGCCTACGGACGTTCACGTTCTATATTCTATCAGAAATGGAGCATCTACGGACGTAGGCGCTCCATTTCCTATCGAAGTTCCTTAATTCACAATTTGATGCTCCGATGTCATATTTTGAGCTCATTCTGTGCAAAAATGAAAGATCTGTATAATTCCTGCACACGAGCGACCTTCTCTTCCCGCGAAAGCTCAGCGGGAATCCAATGAATAGGTATGCCACGACGCTCCATGCCACGAAACCACGTCATCTGTCGTTTGGCAAACTGATGGATAGCAATTTCGAGCTGGCGATACATCTCATCGTATGAGAGTTCTCCAATGAGGTAAAGAGTGAGATATTTATATTCAAGACCATAGTAGATCAGGTCTTCTGGCGGTATATGACGTTCGTCCAAGAGACGGCGCACCTCATCCACCATACCTGCATCGAGCCGTTCGCGCAGACGCCGAGAAATACGTTCACGTCGCACGTCACGATCCACTTCGGTACCCACTACAAGGCTCTTGACCGCAGGATAACCAGTAAGTTGCTCGGCATGTGTGCGATAATAGTCACGGATCTCAATCTCGCGAATGGCACGTTTGCGAGTGTCTGTGTCGGTCTGATTGTGGAGCGTCTTGTAAGTCTTGAGAATTTCGGTGAGTTCTTCCAACGATTTTTCGTCAAGCTGCTTCCGCAGTTCGGCGTTCTCAGGCACCTCATGCATCTCGTAGCCCCGCAATATCGACTCGACGTAAAGACCTGAACCGCCACACATCACAGGCAAAAGTCCTCGACTAAGCATATCGTCATAGACACGATGGAAATCACGTTGAAACTCGTAAATGGAGTATTTGTAACCCGGCTCACGAATGTCGATAAGATGGCACTTCACCTGCCTGACGATGTTTCCGGCATCATCGCGCACGAGGTAATCCTCCAAGTCCTTGCCCGTGCCCAAGGTCATGTCGCGATAGACCTGACGCGAATCGGCAGATATCACCTCGGTATCGTATGCCAAGGCGACATCGACGGCCAATCGTGTCTTGCCGCTGGCTGTAGGTCCTACGATTGTAATCATCTTCAATTCACTATTATTTCTTGCTGATCGTAGGCTAAATGAACCGTATCGAGCAATTCCTGCGGGAAGAGTCTGGAGAGTTCCCCGCTCAATCTCCGTTCGAAGTCGGCATGAAGACCCATATCGTGGCTCATGTGGGTAAAGAATGTCTGGCGCGGCTTCAGACACTCCACGATAACCATTGCCTGTGCCACACTGTAATGCGTGGGATGCTCTTTCCAACGAAGGGCATCGATTATCAGCGTGTCGATTCCTCTGAGCTTCAAGAGATCCCGTTCGTGTATCTTCGTACAATCGGTGATGTATCCTAAGGCACCTATTCGATAGCCTAAGATTGGCAGTTCGCCATGATAGCAACGTATGGGAGTCACCTCTGTTTCCCCAACTTTGAAGACATCATTCTGACTTGGATGTACAGTGTGAAGCACGAGTTTAGGCACGCCTGGATATTGATGCACAAAGATATAATCCCAACGTGTAAGCAACGACTGGCTCATTCCCTTGTCAGCGTATGTCGGAAGAGGGGTCCAATATGCCCAGGGGCGTAAATCATCGAGGCCATAACAATGGTCGAAATGATTGTGGGTGAGCAAGAGTGCGTCGAGTTTCTTGATGTCGGCACGCAAGGCCTGAAGGCGAAAATCAGGACCGCAATCGATCAGGATATCCTTCTCATCGTCGGTGTGTACCAATGCACTGCAACGCAAACGGTTGTCATGCGGGTCATTGCTTTTACAAACCTCACAGTCGCAGGTTGGCATGGGCACGCCGATGCTGGTGCCGCTTCCTAAGATGGTAATCTTCATTTAGAAGGGAATTGAAGGGGAGTGAAAGAAATCTTAATCATCTTCGCCCTTGATTTCGAGCAACGACTTGTACTCTTCGTTTTCGGGATCGAGTTCGGCGTAGATGGTGATAGGTAGTTCGGGAAGTCCCGCCAAGGCTTCATTGAGACGTTCGCCGAATGCCTTGTTATTGCGACAGATGAAGACCATGTCCCGTTTTCCCTGACCCGTATAAACACCGGTCAAGATGGCGAGCTTGTCCTTCTCCATGGCAGCCTGCAGGCGGTCCTGCACAGCTTCCATAATCTGTGCTTCCTTGTCGTTGGCAGGAAGTCCCTGTTCATCCTTTTCGTAATGCCATGTCACCTCGATGCGCTCCTTCATCTTGCCTTGCTGAATCCATGCTTCGATATCGGAACGACCCGAGATGTATGTGATTGTGTTGTCTTCGTTCTGCGAGATTGCAGTGAACCATTTGTCGGAGAGTATCATTTATTTGGGGTGTAAAAAAGGTGTAAAAAAGGAATTAAATGGAGGTTAATGAGGATTAAATGGAGCATCTCCTTTGCTTGAAGAATAAGGAGGAAAGTCCAATCCTAATAAAGTGTTGTAAATCGAGCACCAGGGTAATAGTGGGCAAGAATCTCTTCGGCACTGAAGCCCTTAATAGCCATAGCTGCTGCACCAATTTGACAGAGGCCTACTCCATGTCCCCATCCGTGTCCCCTCAGGAGGAAGTGTATCGAGCCATCTTCGTCGCACAACTTCTCCTCAACGTCGAACCACGAACTATAGAGGTGGCTCTTTGAAAGTGCCTTACGGATGAGCAGCTCCTTCCCTATTACAATAGTCTTTTCGCTGCCCACAATCTTCAAGAGCTTGATTCTTCCCGAGGTGCCCCTCTCGGCAGGCATCAGATGCTGAATAGTGCCTAATCCAAGCGACAGTTTCTCTTCTACCAATGCCGACAACTCCACTTGGGTGTAATCGACCTGCCAATCGTGAAAATCTGCGGTCTGCTGATCATAATTGTTAAGCACCTGTTGCAGTACAGCCTGCATTCCACCAGGAAGAGTCTCGATAAAGGCGGGAGAACAATAGGGATCATCGACCGCACGCAAATAGTCGAAATCTGCATCCTGCCAGCAAGTGCTGAATAGTTCGGTTCGGCCACCGCAACATTTGCTGAAACGAGCATCGCAGATCTTACCGTCAACATCGGTCAGGACGATGCCGCGTGTTGCCCGGATGGCATCTTCAACGAGGGGCGACACCTGTCGTGTGATGCCCTGATAACGCTGACAATGATCGTCGGCACAGACATCATACAGATGATGGTCGGTGTGATCCCAATATTTGATAAAAACCTCAGCACCTGCCCCAACCGCCTCACTCCCTGGGTCTCCCGTTGAGAGCGTGGCGAGAGACCCGCTCTTGCTGTTTTGTTTTGTGGAATGTATTTGTCTCAACACCCAGCTGCGGCTGATGATGGCGTGTGCCTTGAGGAGTTCCAAACTGTTGGTGGCAGCCATCTCGGACGAAATCACGCTGGCCAAGTATTGCTCGACCGGGACAAGATTGATGGCATGGAGTTGCCCTTCGCGCGCAATGATATGCAAAGAACCACGGAACACCTGGTCTTCGCACTGTTGCCAGTGAAACTGTTTGCCAATAGTGACACCTTCGAGCGTAAAGGGTTCGGTATGCGTCCAATACTCCTGCATCTCCTGAACCTCAACTCGGTTGGAACTGTAGTCAAGAACATCCTTCATGCAGTCCTCATCCACATAATGCATGGCATGGACGCGTTCGTCGGCTGAGAATCGGATCTCCTTGCCTTCCATCACTCCGACATGGAGCATAGGTTCCAGCTTGTAGCATTGATTCATCATGTCGCGAAGGATATCAGGAGTAAGCTTATTGAAATCCTCCTCTCGACACAAAGGTATCAATCCGCAGAACTCCAGACTCGCAGGACTAAAGATTACTTTCGATGGATTGTCATCGTCAAGGAAATATTGTGACGGACGATGCGCCTTGCGATCGATCACCAGCCAATAGGCCACACTGCCCTCAGTCCATGTCACAATGTTCTTATGGTCGGAATCCTCGATATGAGGGACGTGTTGGGTTACTCCTAACTGTGTTCGGATGTCCTCGCCCCATCCGATCAACGGTACGGAACTCTTAGGAACCGCCTGAAAGTGCATGTGGTCGGGAGCGCTGGCCCCTGAACAGGCACCATTGAAGAAGATAAGGTAATCGGGGAAGAGGTCTGCAAAGAATGCCATGTCCCACATCCTGCCCTTGAAGTCCTGACGCACATGCTCCTTACTGATGATCGTAAAATGATGATCAACGATCGGGAAGGGATTTACAGCCACCATATACTGATGATGCATGGGCAAGGTATCGACCACAACTTTCAGCTGCTGCTCAGGCAGGGCATGTTCGCATAGGAAACAGGGACGAGTACCAGTATTCTGCTCAGCCGACATCGTCATGGGCTTTCCGTTAACGATAAGTGCCTTGGCACTTTTCGAACGTCCGGGATTATATGCCAACAGATATTCGTGGCCATCGAGAACGAGGGTGCGACGCCCAGCACTCAACAGCTGCTCATAATGCTCACGACATTCGGGCCATTCGGCCATCTGTTGCTCAAAAAGCACATTCAGATCAAGCATAGTGAATAAGTTATTTTTCCAAGCGATGACAACGGGCAATGAGTTCGATGGTACGGATGCTATCCTTATAAAGATTGTTGCGATTGATCTTCTCACGGCTCAAGGACGCATCACTATTGCCGCTCCAGCGACGACAATCATACAATGGTTCATAGATTCGACCGAGACGATACTCGCGCGTAATGCGCAACATGGCAGCATAATCCTCTCCGTAGCTTGTGTTGGGCAAAGGATACTGAACCAAGAGGTCACGACGGAAAGCACGCGGCGCACCCAGGCCGTTGATACGGAGGGCGTTGTTCATTCCGTTTTCGGATGTCCATTCGCGATGATCAATGACTCCAGGAGGAAGTTCGTTAAGGTCGAAATCGGTGAGGCGATAACTGCCGACCACCGCCATGCAGTTCTGCTGGCTGAAGGCATCGACCATCCGTTGCAAGGAAGTTGAACTGGAATACATATCATCGCTATCAAGCTGCACAACATAATGACCACACTGAGGCGAGCCAATGGCCATGTTCCAGCATCCTCCGATTAGGAGTGTCTTCTCTTCGGGAATAAGATGAACCACCCGCTGGTCCTTCTCGGCAAGTTGGGCAAGGACGGCGGTGGTACCGTCGGTGCTATGATTATCTACCACAATGACATTGTAAGCGAAGTCGGTCTGCTGCTGAAGTGCAGAACAAACGGCATCGCCAATCGTACGAACGCGATTAAATACGGGGATGACCACACTTGCCAATGGACGATCATCGTCGATTGGCAAAGGTTCGGCTGGCTTAAGCACCCCAGTTGTAATCAGCCCGCCACACTTGTCCAGCCATCGTGTCAGCACAACTTCATATTCGAGCTGGACCTCACGATTGCGCGGATTGACGTAATCAAACTGCGAACCGCTACTCATGTTCTCAGGATAGAACGTATAGAGATATTCGTTCAAATGGAACGGGAGAAAAGGTTTGCATCCACAACTCTGAAGACGCAAATCATAGAAAGCACCAAATCTATATTGGGCAAAGTCATCGACACAATCGAACGCATCGGCCTTAAGCAAGACGACTGGGCCAAAATCAAAGTCATCGCGCAGTGATCCCTCCTGATAGTCGATGCACTCACAACGGTCTGCTCCACCTTGTCGAAAATCGGAATAAAGCATACGTCGCCCAGTGTCCTTCAGCACAGCAATCATACGCATCAGTTCCTGTGCTGTCAGTTCCAGTTTGCCATGAACAAGTTGAAGGACTACCCACTTCGCTTCGAGTGCCGACAGGTTCTGGCGCAAGGCACGAACATCATCGGAAGAACAAATCGCAGGCAACAATGCCAAAGCACAATGCTCTGACTCATGGATAAGAACCGGTTTAGAAGTGGCGTGATATATCATTTAAATAGTAAATAATGTATAATTTAGGTGCAAAGATACAGATTTTTTCGAAACAACGATAATTTTTTGAATGAAATTTACTGTTTTCGACACAAAAATCAAAGAAAAAGGGCATTGAAGAACATAAACATCTCTTCAATGCCACTTGAACGATTGACAGACCCTTATCAACGATAACTACCCATCCAACGACGTGTCCTGGTGCCAGGATAGATGGTCGGGAAAATGCTCCAAGCGGATCTCTTATACTTGCTTACCGCTTCTGCAGGGACATAAAGGCGAGTGTAGTTCATATCGTTACCGAACACATCATTGCCCATATGAGCAGGAGTGGCGGAGCGACAAATACATTCAACCATAGAGGAGCGATCGAAAGCATGGTTACCAATGCTCTTCAGTCGGTTACCGAAATCAAGGAACTGAATAATGGTGCCATCGAAAGCATAAGCGCCAATCGTTTCGAGCGAAGCAGGAAACTTGACGTCAACCAATCCCCAACACTCATAGAATGCATAGTCGGGCACATCCTTGAGACCTTCGGGGAGTTCCACTTTGCTGAAATTCTTACAAGTCGAGAATGCAGCCGGAGCCATCGTTTTCACACCTTTGGGAAAGACATATTCACCGCCTTTGCCCGTAGGACAACTGACAAGTGTTGTGCCATCGGCAGAAAAGAGCACACCATCGATGGTCTTGAAGAACTGCGACCCGGATGCCACCTCGTAGCTACCCATATTGAAGCAGTGGTCGATAGCATGAGCGCCAAAACGCTGAAGGCTGGCAGGAAGGACAAGCACATCGATGAGATCACAACCCTTGAACGCAGTATCGGCCACAGCAACTACCTTATAGGCAATTTCGTCAGCAGGATTAACCACTTGCTCAGGGATAACCACACGTCCCGAAAGGAAGAGCGAGTCTTCGTCGTCATAGCAAACACTGACATTCTGTCCGTCGAGCACATGGTAGCGCAGACCGTCCTTGGCAAACGTCATCTGAGCCAATGCCTGACTTGTCGGGAACACCAGACAGAGGACTGCGACTAAAATAGATGAAATATTTTTCATAATGCGAATTTTCTTATTAGGATCATCTGAACTCACGTGATAATCAGTAGGCAGAACGTGTCTGCTTGTCATCGGTCTGGTTAAGACGCTTCGATTCGTGCGAATTAAGCTTGATATCGTTGGCCTTATCCTCAACCGAAGGAGTGAAGCTCGAATCATGCGGCTTGATGTAGAACACAACGGCACGGTTCCATTCGTTGACGATATCGAACGGTTGCTCCACATCGCCCTTGTAGTCCATGCTCAATCGCTTGGGATCGACATTGAATTCATCAACAAGCATAGTATAAACGGCCTGCGCACGCTTTTGCGAAAGCATCATGTTGTACTTGGGGTAAGCGGTCTGGACATCAGCATAACCAGTGACGATGACATCTATATCGGGATGCGTTTCCATAAATTTGGCCACCGAACGAACATTACGACGCTGCGCATCGGTCACAAAGGTCTTGTCGATATAGAACGATACCGTAGTCTTCAGCATCTCCTTGTAATGCACATTTTCAATCACGATGGTAGTATCGGGCGAAATCGGCTCGGTGACACCCTCGATGTAGATATATCTTGGTCTGCGGTGACGATAACCCGAAGCATCCTTCATATAATAGATGGCACCAAGCATCACATCGACATAAGAATCATATACACGGCGGAAGCGCATACCGTTGTAGGCATCGTCAGTACCGTTGAACGACACATCAAGATTGACGCTCCATGCTGGAGAGAGGTGATACTCCCCGATGAGTCCGACATGACCTGCAAAGTACCATTTCTTCTCACGATTCACCTTGTATCCATAGCCACTTGGCAATCGTTCGCCCGCGTTGTGATGAACACCATTATAGTCGCAATCCCTCCACGTGGGATTAGCAAGCCAGTCGAGTTTGTTTCCGTCAAAACCGAAAGTGTAGAATGCGCCAAGTCCCAAATAACCCTTCAGGCTAAAGCGACGGTTTTCCTTGTAACCCCAAATCATATTATGGAAATCAACCACTCCATCGAGGAAACCTGCCGCCATCGAGAAGTGATAATTACCATCGCGCTCACCCCATTTCTCCAGAAATTCTGAAGTGGACCATTCTGCACGTCCTTCCTGTGTCAGGTAATTCAACGTCAGACGCAAGCCAAACTGGGGATAGAAACTTCTTCCAACCTGAATCTGGAAACTGGGGCGAGTCATATCGAAGAAGTTGCCGAAACGTGTATTCTCACTCATCGAGTAAGAGCCTCCTATCGAAGCACCAAAGAACCAGTTGGAAACATGTTCTGTCAGATAAACAATACTGTCGTTCTCAATCTTGGAATATATCGTATCGGTCTGCAGACCATCATGCTGGGCGTATGCACCGGTCATCATGCCCAGAACGGCGAAACTGAAAGTAAGGATAATCTTTTTCATATCTTTGTCGGGCATTTATTCTTCGTTAATAATAAAGATAATATACGTCTTCACGTTAGGCATCTGCAGCTTCTGGATATGATCTTCGTCAGCATCCACCCAGATGTTCTCGTAAGGTATCTGCCAGCGCTGATGCAGCAGCTTACTGATAGCCCATGCACGCTTATGGAACGTCGCATCATCCAGTTTGTTGCTATTGGTGATGAAAATATTACTCTTAGGAGTGGACTTGTAAGCTTGAGCTGTCTGATAGACATTGTTCTGCTGCAGACGCGGCACTTCGACAGTGCCCTCGTCGAAAGAAATGAGGGTATAGATCACGTCCTTATCCACATCAACATAGTTTGTAATCTGTCCGGAGACAGGTTCAACGATTGGTCGATGCAGGAAGAATTCACCATAAGGCTCTTTATCGCGTGGTTTACGTGGGATGAAATAGGTCAGACCCAGCAGGATGTCGAGATGCCCATCCCACTTCTGGTTGGAAATAAGGCCATCGAAGGTGTCGTCAAGGAACCTGTCGATAACATCCAAGCTAAGGAACAACCGATTGCTGAGCTTATAGTCTGCCACCAAACCGAACTCCAAGTCAACGAGGTTGCGAGGAGCTGCCGACTTGGCCTTCTCAGCCCAAACACTCACGATCGAAAGCTCCTTCTCGTTGTAGGACCAAGTGTGTTCCAAGCCGATACCCACCAATCCACTGATAGAGAATCGGCGTTCGGGATTATATCCCATAAAAAGATTGGTGAAATTGGGCAACCACTGGGCAGAAATACCAGCTGTATGCCAGCGGTAAGTGTGAAAATCTGCCAACGCATTCTCGTGGGCTATGTCATAGGGATAGAAGGTAGCATCGTATTTATCGTCTGCACCTCGCACACCCGTTCCACGTCCATAGAACAGCTGAAAACGCACATCATTGACAGGAGTAAGATACTTGCCGAAAGTTAGAGCAGCGGCGAAATTGGTTCGTTTCAGCCACCCCACCTCATCGTCATAACTTCCCCATGAGTGCATAGCACCCACATGAAGACCAAGATGCCAGTTGTCACGGATATCCATCGGAAATTCGTATTCCTCAGTTCGGAACAACTTGGAAATTTGCTCTGCATCATCTTCGGTAATCAAAGATTCGAGAAGAGTTTCCTCTTCCGATTTCATCCTCTCATCGTCAGCATATTGGCCGCCGCGATTTCCCCAGATACTCGTCTCACTCTCTTGTGCAACGGCATTGAAACCATTCGTCGCAATCAAAAAGACGATGACACCTGTGTGAATGATAATGGATTTCATTTTCATTATTTTTAAAGTTGCAGTATAATATTAGAATTATACCCTAATATTGTTATTCAAAGCAAGATTCTTACAAACTATTTATAAAAGATAGATTTATACAAAATATTTATAGAAGAAAAAGAACAAATCAGTTCAGCTCTGTCCAGTAACGATGGTATTTCCTCGGATTTGCGAAACGCTGACGATGTTGCCCATTCGGAATATAGTAAACTATACCCAGCTTTGCCGTCACGAAGAAATCAATGCTCTGAGAGCCGCCATCCACTCCATTGTAGGCATTGTCCGTTACATGAAAGTCCAATTCGAACGTCAAATCACACGCCCTCTTGATATGCCAAGCCGACTCATGACCAATTTTTGCAGTCCAATACCATTCCTTCGAACGATCGACTACGTATATGTCCTCATACCAGTCATCAACCTTGTCATCGACATAGAAGCGATAAAGTTCGCCACCACCTACGACAAGATAACAATCGTACCAATTGCGTGAATCGTATTTGCGAAAGCAATTAGACAGATTCAACATTACATCGAATGTCCCCACACCGAGCACGAACTGATAAGGGGTGAACATATCGCGAAGGTATCTTCTTGCAGCTGCCGGCGGATGGCCAAGTTGTGAAGATACGCCAGCCGAAAGACGCAAACTCCACTTTGGAGTGAGTGTTCGACCAATCTGAATGCTACCGCTCGGAAGATGTGTCTTGTAGAAATTGTCGTATTCAACATTCTCGGCCAAAGAAAGTCCTGTGCCGACATCTATTCCGACAAACCAATTGCCCGGACCCAAATAAGTACGATCAGACTTCTGTGCCCGACAAACGGATACAGCAGCCAGCAATAACAGCATCGTCGAAAAGCGACAAAATCGCACTATAGTAGTCATAATCGTGGCAAAGATACGAAAAAAAAAGAGTTATGTGTTCAACAATCTTCGTTTTAACCTATTTTGTCAATTATTTTTATAAAAATACCGATGAAATGCTATCTATAGTCGCTATTTTTCACTTCCTCATTTTCACTTCGGCAGACGGAATATTGCACAACGACAGCCACGTCCCTTCAATCACAGGATAACAGAAAGTAAGACCTCGGGAGGTGAGACCAGCTGAGAAATTTGGGATTACTGACACAAAGGCATCTTCGCCTCCCAATGTCTCGATTGCCCACGCGTTTTCGAGTCGGGTGCGAGCCAAAATCTTTTGGCTAAGCATATCCATGTCGTCGGACAGCTCTGTAACATTGAGTATGTGGCCATCTTTTCTGACAAATGTCAACAACCGATAGCTGATATCTCCTTCATAATACTCCGTAGGAAGATTCTGCACATTTAAATAATAGGTAAAGTAATCACGATTCTGATATATCAAATAGGCCCTGCACAATGTCTGTGGATCCTCCTCTCGATACGCCGACTTGATGCTGTCGAGCCATATAGTTACTGCTCTGCAACCCACATCATGTCCAAGCAGATAATCCAGTTGTACTGTTCCTTGAGGCGAATACCAGGTATCCACCTTCACTTCCGAATCGGACTTGAGGCCGTCGCAGGATGCCAGCATCACACCCATTGCAACAATCGCACATAAAAGATATGCTCTCATAGTATAAAAATATTTCGGCCGGTTGGCTCTATTACCTCATGTGACGTATATGATCCAGCTTATTCCTCTCCCAGGAACATGGGATCCCAAGCTGGCAGCAAAGTAGGTTTCTGATCAAGCATGTCGATATACTTCTTCGCCACATATTCCTTGCGGATGACAAGACGGAACATATAGTTGTCGAACCACTCGTCAGTCATGATCAGGTGCCCCTTATGGCCACTGGATGCGCCCCAACTATTCTCCACCATCCACTTCTTGATGTGAAGCTTCGCAGGATCCATGTCGGGTGAAATGATGTTCAAAGGACTCTGGAGAGTATCAATATCCACAGCCACCATTGTCATGGCGTGACTTGAACCCGAAGCATGAGTATAGACTCGCTGTCGCTTATCCATCTTGAAGTCCATGCCCAAGAGTGATTCATAGTCAAAATTATTAAGGTCGAGCGTACCATTCTTGCGATTGAGGTACTTAGCCACATCACAAGAGAAGTACATTGCAGTCGAATCTTTTAGCGAAGCTACCGCCATCGGCTTTATCTCGTCGGCAGGCAGGTTCAGATACACCCAGTCGTGTCCGTCGTAGGTGTGACGATCGTAGTCGATTTGATAAGTCTTGTAGTATTCGCGCAACGGATCATTCATCACCATGATATAATTATCGTACAATGCGTCATCGTCCCAATACTTGGCATAGAAAGATTGCGGGGTATAGGACTCGCTGCCAACAACATTGTCGTTTGCCTTGCGTTCTGTCCAAATGAAAGTAGTGGGTGGCACGCCATACGCCAGAGTGAGAACGTGATAGATTGTTCCCAGCATCTCCACCTTGCGCTTTTCCAACTGCGTGGCAGATGCTGCCTTCCGGCCTTTTTCAGAGGGATTGGCCATAGCACGAAAGCCCCATCTCACGCAGCTTCCATTTCAGCAACATATCGATGTCACGGGTATTGTTTGACTGGTAGTTGTCGGGCATTACATCATAAGGCACAACGCCGTATTTCTGTACGAGATCTGCTCCTCCACAGAATGTGCCTCCATCAGAAAGCGGATTCTGGAAGAGCCAATCGACCATTCGGTCATCATCAGCCTTCTGGCGGGTGTCGATGATGCCTTGCAAGAAGAGATTCGACTTCTCCAGCTGGTCGTAGAAGAACAAGTAATTGCATGACAACTCCAACCCCTTCAGATTATGGTTGTTGATGGCCTTGCTGCGCAACACGTTCATCGTCGTAAAGAGCCAGCATCGACCCGACGATGCCTGATCGGTGATGCCCTTGTTGGGCACGCGATAGGTAAAGTGATCATCGACAGCACTGAGCGTCGAGGCATCGGTGGCAAGCACTGAGATACTGGTCCCCGCCAAGGCATTGCGCACAACCTTATCCTGTGGCTGCACGGTTTGCTGCAACATTTGCAAGACCTCCGGGGTAATGGCTGTCTGCGAATAGGTTTCTAAGGAAAGGACTGAAAGCGAAGCTACAATAGCCGCACATTTGAACATAGTATTTTTCATCTTAAATCAAGTATTATGGCTGCAAAAATAGAATAAAAAATCGAGTTTTCCAAGAAATCGAAAGTTTTTTTGCAAATATTACGACAAATGCTTTGTTATTTCATGATTTTATGGTATCTTTGTGCGATTTTTGTAAGATTAAGCCTTATGACTTCATCACCTTTAACCTCAAGACCACATGAAAAAGTTGTTATCCCTTCCTCCTAATCTGGTGGATTGCTTCCACGACATCACAGGCAAGAGTCGTGACGAGTGGTTCTGCACCAACGACCCCATTGGCGCAAAGCTCGGAAGCGGAGGTGGCACCGCATGGGCGATCAGCAAGGCGCGCGATGCGCATTGGCTGCGTCCCAGTGAGCGTGCTATCCTGCTTCATGCTGGCGGGCAATCTCGACGTCTGCCAGCCTACGCGCCCTCTGGCAAGGTCCTCACGCCCATTCCCGTATTCAGGTGGAAGCGGGGTCAACGACTTTCACAGACTCTGCTTGATTTGCAGTTGCCCCTCTTCGAGGATATCATGGAACGTGCGCCACAGTCATTAACCACGATGGTTGTGAGCGGAGATGTTTATATCCGTGCCACGAGGCCGCTGCAGCCAATTCCTGAAGCAGATGTCGTGTGCTACGGTCTATGGGCGAACTCATCGTTGGCACGCAATCATGGCGTTTTCGTTTCCAAGCGAGCCACACCCGACGTTCTTGAATACATGCTTCAAAAACCTTCGGTCGAAACGTTGGGACAACTGATGCGCGATAGTTTCTTCCTCATGGATATCGGCATCTGGCTTTTCTCCGACAAAGCATTGAACCTGCTGATGAAACGTTCGTTGAAAGCAATGCCCTCCGGTGCTACACTCAAGGCTGAAGATGTGAGGTTCTACGATATGTATTCCGAGTTTGGCATGGCACTCGGAGCCAATCCGAAGATCTCTGACAAGGAACTGAATGAACTCAAGGTGATGATCCTGCCCTTACCAGGTGGAGAATTCCATCATTATGGCACGTCGCCCGAAATGATTTCATCGACACTTGCTGTACAGAACTCCGTCATTAACCAGCATGAAATTCTGCGCAAGGGTCTGAAGCCTCATCCCAGCATCTTTATCCAAAATGCCGAATGTCATGTCAAACTTACCGAGCAGAATGCCGACACATGGATCGAGAACTCTTACATCGGCCCCCACTGGCAACTGCAAGGCAGCAACATCATCACGGGTGTGCCTGTCAACGATTGGGCGCTCACGGTTGCCAAGGGAATCTGCATCGACATTGTCCCCATCGATGATAACGAATATGCCGTGCGCCCATACGGTTTCTCCGACCCTCATCCTGCATGGCTTTTAGAGCGCTTGGGCTGTCAGGACACCAGCAATCCACAACAGGAAGCGCGAATCTACGCGATTGTCAGCGATGTCAAGAAGATGGAAGATTTGTTGGTTTGGATGATTTATGGCGAAAATTCGCAAGGAAAATCTATTTGGGACGAAAGCCGCAAACTGACCGCTGAAGAGATTTCCGCCTATGCTAATCTGCGCCGCCTCACAGACCAACGTGAAGCTTTCCGCAAAAACAACTGGCCTCAACTGGCAAGCAACTGGGAGAAGTCAATCTTCTATCAACTCAATCTGAAGGATGCCGCCGAACAATTCAAGCTTCATGGCATTCCCGCTCCTGCCCCATTGCCCGACACCGCTTCGCGGATGACCAAGATCAGCGATGCCATGTTCCGTGCACAACTTGCAGGCAAGGATGGCGCGGAATACGAGGAACGCGCTTTCCATCTGATGCGCGAAGGCCTGACGGAGACCCTGATGCAGCAGCAGAGCCCCACGCTCAGTGTTTATGCCGACCAGATTGTTTGGAGCCGCAGTCCCGTGCGCATTGACCTGGCAGGTGGGTGGACCGACACTCCTCCCTACTCCATGATGCAAGGCGGCAATGTAGTCAACATCGCTATCGAGCTCAACGGGCAACCGCCCCTGCAGGTCTATATTAAACCTTGCAAGGAAAAGCGAATCATCCTTCGAAGCATCGACCTCGGTGCCAGTGAAGTGGTTGTGACCTACGATGACCTGCAGCAGTTCAACAAAGTGGGTTCGCCCTTCTCCATTCCAAAGGCAGCACTGGTTCTGGCGGGCTTCTCTCCCAGATTCAGCGCCCAACAGTTCAATTCGTTGAAGGAGCAACTGGACGCTTTCGGCAGCGGAATCGAAATGACGACCCTCTCAGCCATTCCTGCGGGCTCAGGATTGGGCACGAGTTCAATGCTTGCTGCCACCGTGCTCGGCGCTGTGAACGACTTTTGTGGTTTAGGATGGGACAAGTATGAGATTTCCAATCGAACGCTTGTCCTTGAGCAACTACTCACCACTGGTGGAGGCTGGCAGGATCAGTACGGCGGCGTACTGCATGGTGTCAAACTCCTGCAGACACAACCCGGATGGCAACAGCAGCCCCTGGTTCGTTGGCTACCTGACACGCTCTTCACGGCACCGGATTATTCGAAGTGTCATCTACTCTACTACACCGGCATCACCCGCACTGCCAAAGGCATCCTTGCCGAAATCGTCCGGGGCATGTTCCTCAACGAAACCGAACGCCTCGACATCCTTGCCGAAATGAAGCAGCATGCCCTCGACCTCTACGATGTCATCCAGCGTGGTGACTTCGAATCCATGGGAAGACTGATTCTCAAGACTTGGAATCAGAACCAACGCATCGACAGCGGCACCAATCCGCCTGCCGTCCAAGCCATCACTCGTCTGATCGACGACCTATGCCTCGGTTACAAACTGCCAGGTGCAGGTGGTGGCGGATACCTCTATATGATTGCCAAGGATAACGAGGCAGCCGCTCGTATCCGCAAGACACTCCTGGCTTCTCCTCCCAACAACAAGGCTCGATTTGTCGAAATGACACTCTCGCAGAAAGGCCTCGAAATCAGTAAGAGCTAAATGACAATGAACATGTACCAATGGCGACATGATGTAATCGCCAATCCCAAAGTCATTGCAATACCCGTAATGACACACCCAGGCATAGACGCCACAGGGCATTCCGTACGTGAGGCCATCACCAAAGGCACCATCCATGCCAAGGCGATCTGCTATCTCGCCAATCATTATCCCACAGGAGCGAGCTGCACCGCTATGGATCTCACCGTCGAAGCCGACTCCTTTGGTGCGCCTATCAGATTCCCTGAAAACGAGATTGCCACTGTTAGCGGTCGGTTGCTCAAGAACGCTGACGACATCCACCGCCTGAAAGTTCCGTCGCTCGAAAGTGGAAGAATACGCGAATATCTGAAAGCCAATATCATTGCCTCGCGTGAAGTTACTGATCGACCCATTTTTGCAGGTTGCATCGGCCCATTCTCATTGGCAGGAAGACTATATGACATGTCGGAGATCATGGTTCTTTCCTACAGCGAACCAACATTGGCTCATGAACTACTACAGAAATGCACAGATTTTATCCTCCGATATTGTCGGGCATTGAAAGCGACAGGTGTCAATGGAGTTCTGATGGCAGAACCCGCTGCAGGTTTACTGTCGAACGATGGCTGCATGGAGTTTAGTTCGAAATATGTCAAACAGATTGTAGAAGCTGTTCAGGACGAAAAGTTCATGGTTGTGCTCCACAATTGCGGAAATACAGGTCACTGCACTCGCGCGATGGTAGCCACCGGAGCCGATGCCTATCATTTCGGCAACAAATGCGACATGGCCGAAGTCCTTCGCGATATTCCTGCTGACAAACTTGCCATGGGAAACCTCGATCCTGTCACAGTCTTCAAGCAGGGAACTACAGAAGGGATGAAGAGTGCTGTCACAGAATTGCTGGAACGTTGTGCAGGTTACCCGAACTTTGTCTTGTCGAGCGGATGCGACACACCTCCTAACACGCCACTGGCCAACATCGATGCCTTCTTTGAGGCGCTTTCCGAATTCAATGATCGAAAGAACGCTGTCATACGGTGAACTGGGTCTTGGGGCCGAAGATATCCTCTCGTCGATACCTTCTGATGCTGTCACGCGTCAGGAGGTTTTGTCGTTGATAGACGAAATACAGCGATTCCTCCAAGCAAGGTTTGCCTTCGTCACTACAGATATTCAACCGCTCCAACAGTTCCATCCTGGTCCAATCATCATCAATCAGTTGAAGGGAAGCGAAGCCCTTTGCTGGTTTGTAGTAACTGCCGGGCAGGAATTCGAAGCATTCCAACATCGTTTGACACAAGAGGGTGACATGGTACGCATCTATCTTGCCAACGAAATCGGCTCCATCATCGCAGAAAAGACTGCCGATCAGATGGAAGAACTCTTACAGCAGCAACTTACACCAAAAGGGCTGTATCGAACAAACAGATACAGCCCAGGTTATTGCGGATGGCATGTCAGTGAACAACCCATCCTTTTTGAATTATTCAGACCTAAAGTCCCAACATATAATAACAAGTCCTCTCCCACACCTTGCGGCATACATCTCACCGACTCCTGCCTAATGGTTCCCATCAAGTCGGTAAGCGGCGTAATAGGCATCGGACACAACGTCAGGCGGCAAGACTATACCTGCAATCATTGCGGACTCAACGCTTCCTGCAAACGTGGACGAAGACTATGATAGCCCGTTGGCGCAATTGAATGATAATGTTTTTCTTTCAGGAATTGAAAGAAAAACATTATTTCTATTTCTCTACCTCTACACCGTTGGCAACAAACTGGATGCGGGTAGCTTCTGCAGAAAGGAAGCGGCGAAGCATAGCCTTCACATCGTCGGCAGTGATGCTATCGAAGACCTCTTCCCATCCATCAACACTATTGATGCCAAACTCACGTTTCTGCTGCAAGTTGCTGAGCCAATAGCGATTCTCCTTGACCTGCTCCTGATGGTTCTTGACCATATAGTCATGCACCTTCTGGAAAACATCGTCACGCACACCCTCGTCAGCAATCTTCTGGATCTCGCGATAAGCTACAGTCTCAGCGTTCTCGAGTTTCTCGGCACCGGTATCGAAGAGATAAAGCAATGTCAGCAGACCCGTGTTGGAATCCATTGACGCCTGCGCATGGGGGGAATAGACTGCTCCTTCTTCCTCGCGGATGGTCTCGGTGAAAATGATGCTGACACTCTGGCCAAGCATATTGGCTGTAAGACCATCTTTCAGTGTGTAGGGCGTATCATAGACATAGAAGAGGTCATAAACTGAAGTCTTTGCCTGCTGCATGGGCAGATCGAAGCGGTTCTCGCGGCTGCCGGCAACGGGAAGAACTGCAGCTGGACGCTCCTCGCGACCGGCATTTGCAGGAAGGTTGGCAAGGTACTGCTCAGACATTTCGCGAAGACTATCAACATCAATGTTTCCGACGAAATAGAAAGTGAAATCGGCAGCATTGGCGAAACGTTTCTTGCCCAATTCATAACCTTTGCGGTAATCGATGAGGTCGAGGTCAGCGAGCTGAGTGGGCGCCATATCAGGCATTCCAGGATAAAGGGTGTATTGCAGCGAATCGCTCATAATTTTCTGCGGATTGTCCTGAATCATCTGGAGCTGTGTCTGCTGACGCTTGAACCATGCCTGATAGGCCTCCTCGTCGTAACGCAAGTCGGTCATGTTAAGATAGACGAGTTCGAAGAGGGTGCGCAAATCCTTAGGTGCTGCCGAGCCGCTGAGACTTTCACTGCGGGCATCGATACTCATGTTGACTGAGGCATTCTTGCCGGCAAGGACCTTGGGTAGATCGGTGGCACTGAATTGTCCGAGACCGCCAACAGTAGCCAGGTCCTCAATAGTCTGACGGACGATGTTCGGCTGACTCATGTCGAGACGCGTACCGCCCTTCGAGTAAGCACTCATGAGCACCTGATCCTTCTTGAAATCGGTGGGCTTATAGACCACAGTTACGCCATTGGAAAGCGTCCAGACGGTAGAACCCCAATCGCCAGCCTCTTCGCTGACAACCTTGCCCGTGCGAGCAGGTGCATTGGGAAGAAGTTCGATGCCGCTAAGAACCTCCTCGTAGGCGGTAACCTCCTGTTGGAGGGCAGCATTATAGGCAGCAAGCAGTTCCTCTTCGGTAGGAAGCACGTTACCCTCTTTCTGCTGACCCATGACGAGCAAAGCCACATTGGTGGGGGAGACAATCTGCTGGGCCACCTGATTGATCATTGCAGCGTTAATCATGGGGAATATCTGCTGCACCATCTGCCACTCCATCTCGATGCCAGGCATGGGCTCGGCGTTAAGGAAGTGACGCTGTATCTCGCGCACGATGGGGCGGTTCTTCTGCTTGTCGCGCTCGTTGTAGGCATTCTCCATACCGCTGAGGATGTCAGCCTTCACGCGCTCAATCTCGCTTTCAGTGAAACCGTACTTGACAGCCGAGAGCACCACACCCAAGGCTGCATTTAGGCCATTCTGCCACTCGTTCTCACGGAAAACAACATCGAGCTCAAAGCACTCCTTGGTCTTGCAGACAAGATATCTACCGAATTCGGCACTTGCCTGCATGAAAGGAGCATCGGCTTTCTGTGTGAGCTCAGACAACCGCTGATTAAGAGCCATGGTGATGATGTTCTCGAGAAGGCTGGTCATATAGCCAATCTGCGTCAGCTTGACGGCATCAGGCAGTGGGTCACTCTTGTACATGACAGCAAGAACATTGAAGTTCTGCTCGGGGTCGCTGGCAACAGCAACCAGAGGCTCCTGATTATCCTCAACAGGGAAATACACACGTTCTGCTTCGTTCTCGGGATTGTGGATATCTGACCATAAGGCCTGAATCTTCTGTTCAACTGCATCGACATCAACATCACCGACGACGAAAATACCCTGCAAGTCGGGACGATACCACTTGCGATAATAGTTGCGCAGTTCGTCGTATGCAAAGTTATCAACTACTGACATGAGGCCGATAGGCATACGTTCAGCATAGCGATTGCCTGGGATAAGCTTCGGCAATATGGTATCGTACATACGGAGTGTGGCACTTGTGCGTGTTCTCCACTCCTCGTGAATCACACCACGCTCCTTGTCTATCTCGTCACCATCGAGGGTGAGGAATCCGCTCCAATCATGAAGAATAAGCAGACAGCTATCGACGATACCAGGATGGAGTGTTTCATCGATGGGCACATCAGAAATGTTATAGACGGTCTCATCGATGGAGGTGTATGCATTGACATTGGTGCCAAACTTGACACCATGACGCTGCAAATATTCGAGCAAACCCTTGTCGGGGTAGTTCTTGGTGCCGTTGAAAGCCATGTGCTCAAGAAAGTGAGCAAGACCACGCTGGCTTTCCTCTTCAAGGACAGAGCCGACCTTCTGCGCAATGAAGAACTCGGCGTGATGTTCGGGCAAATCGTTATGACGAATGTAGTAGGTAAGACCGTTGGGCAACTGTCCATAGCGCACCTGCGGATCCATTGGCAAAGGTGGCATCTGAGGCATCTGCTGGGCCACAAGAGCACTGCCGCATAGAGCCAATGTCATAACAAACAGTGAAAAGAAATGCTTCATTTTGAACAAAGATAGAGATGAAAATAAAATCAGATCAGGAACTGGCTGGAGATGGGTTCATTGTTCATGACGCGACGAATGGTCTCGGCAAAAAGGTTTGAGATGGTGATGGTCTTGACTTTAGGACTCGAGCCACGATATGGGATAGAGTCGGTAAAGACAATCTCCTTGAGCATACTGTTATCGACACGTTCACTGGCTGGGCCAGACATGACGCAGTGGCTGGCACATGCACGGACGCTGCGTGCTCCCATGTGCATGATGAGATCAGCTGCCTTGGTAATGGTGCCAGCAGTATCAACCATATCGTCAACAAGGACAACATCCTTGCCAGCGACGTCACCTATAAGGAACATCTCTCCGATGGAATTGGGTTTGTCGCGATGCTTGTCGCACATCACCATGGGGACGTTGAAATATTTCGAGTATGCGAATGCTCGCTTGGAACCACCGGCATCAGGAGAAGCTATGACCAGATTGTCAAGACCGACTTCATTGGCAATGTAGGGCATAAGGACGCTCGATGCATAGAGATGATCAACGGGACAATCGAAGAAGCCTTGGATCTGATCGGCATGAAGGTCCATGGTGATAAGTCGATTGATTCCGGCTGTGGACAACAAATCGGCAACAAGTTTGGCACCAATGGCAACACGCGGCTTGTCCTTCCTGTCCTGACGCGCCCATCCGAAATATGGGATAACAGCAGCAATCTGTGCAGCAGAAGCGCGCTTGGCAGCATCAATCATGAGGAGCAACTCCATCAGATTGTCAGAACTTGGGAAGGTGCTCTGAACAAGGAATACATATTTACCTCGAATGGACTCTTCGAACGACACTCCAAACTCGCCATCGGCAAAAGTTTGGATCAACAGATTACCAAGGGGACATCCCAAGTTAGCACAAATCTTTTCGGCGAGGTAACGTGAAGCACGTCCCGAGAAAACAAGAAAGTTATTATTCATAATTAAATATTATATATGCATAACACGGTGCAAAAATAACCATTAAAACAATAGGTTGGTAAAAAAAGGGCAGAAAAAACAAATAAATTACGGTTTCTGCCCAAAATTGCGCATAATAGACAAAGCTACTTGCCTTTTATGCGCAATACTACAGCATCGTAAGCGGGCACTTTGACACGCACGGGGTCGGTTGTTGAAAACGTGCCGAAGTCACTCTCATCAGTAAGGAGATTTTCCACATGACAACATCGTCCAGATGATATTCCAACAAAATTCCAAGCCTCCTGAGGCACATTGACAGCAATCAGTTGGTCTTCGCCCTGGAAATTAACTACCACAAGCACGATGTCTTGATGCGAATGGCGGATGAAGCTGAACGTACGATGGATATTGTATTCAGGATTATTGTAATTGCAATAGGTAAGGTCGTAAAAACCGCCTTCACGCAGTGCATCGCAGGAATTAGCGATGTCGAACACCTTATTATAATATTCGCGCAGATCGCGCATATCCTTCGGCAACAAGCGACAACTCCAAATACCATCCTTTCCACGCCATTGATTAATGGTGTCAACATTCCAGTAATCGAAAATGGAGGTTCGCCCATCGAGGCCGGAGTAGCCTTCCTCATCCATGCCGCGCTCACCAAGTTCCTGTCCGAAGTAGTTGAGAAAGGGGCAAGTATTCATAAGCGCACTGACGATAAGTGCTGGACGTCCTTTGATGGGATCACCTGCAAAAAAGTCAGAAGCCAGACGTTGCTCATCGTGATTCTCAAGGAAGTTAAGCATGTGCTCCTGAACGCCATTGAGCCTCTGCCAAACCTGAGTTATGGCACTGGCAGACTCACGGCACTCCACGATGCCACGCAGTGTGTCATAAAGCCCAACCTTGTCGTAAAGATAGTCAAAGCCGCCGTAGTTGATGAAGCTTGAATAGAGGGCAGGCTCATAGATTTCTGCAATAAAGATGACGTCGGGGTTTATTTCCTTGATCTGGGGAATAATCCAATGCCAAAAATCAACGGGAACCATGAACGCCATATCACAGCGGAACCCATCGACACCCTTATGGGTCCAATAAACGAGAATATCACGCAACTTGAGCCATGTGCTGGGCAAAGAATCAAAATAGTAATGTCCACCTCCCATGTAGTCAATGCCAAAATTCAGCTTCACGGTCTCATACCAGTCATATTTGTCGGGCCATGCGTTGAAAACATCATTACCCGTGGCGCGGGCTGGATTTTCGACATAAGGCCCCATCTCCTTGCAAGGTTCCACTCCTACCCTGTCGAGATGCAGAGGTTCGTTGCAGTAGTAGAAGTTATTCTGGGGATTGAATTGATGCTCAACGATGTCGAACTCACCAAGGTCGCTGACATTCTTAGGCTTGGTTACACTCTTGTAATGGCGGGCAACATGATTTGGCACAAAATCGATAATCATCTTGAGACCCACCTTATGAGTACGTTCTACAAGGGAGTCGAACTCTTCCATACGCCGACTTGGATCGTCGGCCAAGTCACACGACACACTATAATAATCGGAGATGGCATAGGGCGAACCAGCAATACCCTTCAGGACCTGAGGGTTCTGAAGGGGAATACCATAGCTTGAATAATCGGTGGCAGAAGCCTGCTGAAGCAATCCAGTGTACCAGATGTAGTTGCAGCCAAGTTCACGAATGGAACGCAGTGCCACCTCTGAAAAATCACTCATCTTACCACAGCCGTTCTGTTCTATCGTGCCACTATGCTTACGGGTCGTATTGCCATTGCCGAACAGTCGCACCAATGCCTGATAGATGATAATCTTTTCCTTCATCGGTTTGGGTTATCTTTTTTTTAATGGGTGCAAAGATAATGAATATATTTGAAAAAACAAATATTTGGCTTGTAACTTTTCACAAAAACCGCGAAAAACCAATTTCGAGCCATCAAAAAGGGGCATTTTGCTATTTTTTGAACACAGAAATTTCATTTTTCGGTCAAAATAATTGGATATTTCGTAAAAATGACGTACCTTTGCGCCCGTCGAAAACGAAAAACAGTGATGTAACTCGACAAAGACCTCTGCCCTGATGGTGGAATCGGTAGACACGAGGGACTTAAAATCCCTTGGCCCAAAAGGCCGTGCGGGTTCGACCCCCGCTTGGGGTACCTTATTATTAAAGCAAGAATCGCTAGGCAACTATCAATTAGTTTTTTAGCGATTCTCTTATTTATAAACTTTCCCCACACCTGCAATTATCTTGCAAAATCAAGCTATTGATTCTTCCTCAAATCATAGCGTACGGATTAACATGTCGTGTTCATCAATAGTATCATACGATTTTGATGAACCCTTCTTCACATCTTGACACATTCAGATTTATTCCCTATCTTTGTACTGACCTTAGCCACGGATACACCCTTCGGGGTGGGCAGCCCAAGCTCGGAAGCATCTCTTTTACTGGTGATGCCGCGAAAACCTGCCCCGAAAAGGGAATGACCCTTCTCCAACCGAAGCATACCCTTTTTCAGCCAAGATTGGTTATTCTTCGATTGCGGCATACCCTTTCTTGGCCAACTTTGGTCATGCTCCAACAGCTGCATAACCATTTTTGGCCAAGAAAGGTCATACTCCTGCCGAGGCATACAATTTCTTAGCTAAAAAAGGTTATTCTCCGAACGGAGCTAGCACTCTTACGGCCGACAGAGTGCTTTATTCGATTGCGGCATACCCAATCTTGTCCGAAAAAGGTCATTCTTCGAATGGAGCGAGCACTCTGACGGCCGACAGAGTGTTATTTCCTGTCGGGGCATACCCTTTCTTGGCCGGAATTTGTTATGCTCCCGTCACCGCATACCCTTTCTTGGCTAACCTTGGTTATGCTCCAACAGCGGCATAACCATTTTTGGCCAAGAAAGGTCATACTCCTGCCGAAGAATAACCAATCTTGGCCAAAAAAGGTTATGGGTCTATTTGAAATCATTCAGGAGCACACTGCCTCGAACCATCTTGGCGCGCTTCTTGTAGAGCATCATTCGCTTATAGACCTCGTTGACAGGAGTGGATCGAATCTCGTCGGTGTAGATAATAGATTCAGAAAACAAGGGGTTAAAAACCTCGAAGAAGTTCGCCAAGGGCATCCACATCGGCTTGTGAGGTTGCCCAACTGGTGACGAAACGGACTGTGGTCTCACTCTCGCCACGAGGCCCCCACAACTCGAACGAGACATGTGCCGACAACCGGTCTAACACGTCGTTGGGAAGGACGAAAAACTGCTGGTTGGTGGGCGAGTCAATAGCCGCCTTGTAGCCCGCTTGTTCGAAAGTCTGTCGAATGCGCATAGCCATAGCATCGGCATGAGCTCCGATACGTCCGTAAAGGTCATCTTTGAACAATGCACCGAACTGGACGCCCAACAGACGTCCCTTGGCCATCAAGGCGCCATGTTGCTTGACCAATGGAAGGAAATGCGGCAGACGTGCAGGATCGGCAGCCACTACCGCTTCGCCAAAGAGCAACCCCTGTTTGGTGCCGCCAATGTAGAAGACATCGCATAGTCGCGCTATGTCGGCCAACGTGAAGTCGGCAGCATCGGAAGCCAAGGCATAGCCCAAACGTGCGCCATCGAGAAAGAGCGGAATCTGATGACGATGACAGACGGCACTAAGTTCCTCCAATTCGGCAAGCGAGTAGATGGTACCGTATTCGGTAGCCTGTGTAATATAGAGCAAACCTGGAGCCACCATGTGCTCGTAGGTTTCATCGCGATAGAAGTCGCTGACATACTGCTCCACTTCGTCCGCCCAGACCTTGCCGTCATGACTGGGAAGAACGAGCACCTTGTGGCCGCTATGCTCGATGGCTCCGCTTTCGTGTACGTTGATGTGAGCGGTCTGAGCCGCCATCACACCTTCATGTCGCTGCAACAGAGCATCGATGACCGTGGCATTGGTCTGCGTTCCGCCCACAAGGAACTGCACCAAGGCATCGGGTGCCTGGCAAACCTCACGGATGAGCTGTCGCGCTTCGGTGCAATAGGGATCGGCGCCATAGCCTACGGTGTGCTCGAGATTAGTCTCATTAAGTCGCGCCATCACTTCGGGATGCGCACCTGTGGTATAGTCGGAGGTGAAATAAAGCATAAGTAACTATTCAGAAATAACTATACATTGTTTAGGGTCGCTTTGCTCAATTTAAGGGATATTTAGGGATGTTAAGGGATACTTAGGGACGTCACCTAAATCAAAACGAAAACGGGATCCCAAGAACATTTGTCCCTAAAAATCCCTTAGAGTCCTTTAATATCCCTTAAAATCCCCCACATGACTTTCGTATCTGCGAAAGTCATGTATAAAGGAAACGCTTGATGCTCTTCTTAGGCGTCTTCTCGAATTCGTGCTCGACAAGCTCGAAGGCATTGACCTGGGCGTAGGGTGGAAAGACGGCATTGACCTGGTTACGACGCGAGTTAAAGAACTTGAGAATGTCCGCGTCGTTGTGCAGACCAGCAGAATCGGCCACCTGCCGATCGGGATAGACAAGTGCCACCAAGCGATGTTCGCGCTGCACAACTACGCACTCTGCCACATAAGGCATCGAGTTGACCACCGCCTCTATTTCCTCAGGATAGACGTTCTGGCCTGATGGCGAGAGCAGCATGTTCTTGATGCGTCCTCGTATGAAGATGTTGCCTACCGAATCCATAATTCCCATATCGCCCGTATGGAGCCAACCATCGGCATCAATGGCCTTGCGAGTAGCCTCCTCGTTCTTGTAATAGCCCAACATCACATTCATGCCACGCGTAAGAATCTCACCGGGCACCTTAGGATGACTGCTGTCGATGCGCACCTCCATACGAGGAGCCGCTTTGCCGCATGAGTTGGGTATAAACTCCTTCCAGTCGGAATAACCGATGATGGGAGAACACTCCGTCATGCCATAACCCACCGTGAACGGGAAATCGATCTCTTTAAGCAACTGCTCGACCTCACTATTGAGACCTGCCCCACCAACGATGACCTCATAAAGCCGTCCGCCGAGTGCCTTTATCAGTCCATCGCGGAACTTGGCATTGACGGCCTTGCGCATTCCAGGAAGGCGACGCACGGCGCGAATCTTTGTCGAATTGTACTCGGGCATGATGCCCTTGCGAACAATCTTCTCGATAAGCATAGGAACTACAATAACAAGATGTGGGCGAATATCCTGGAATGCCTTGAGGATAATTGCAGGACTGAGTGCCCGATTGATGAGAGTGACATGGATGCCTACGATGAACTCATACATCAGCTCGAATGCCATGCCATAGAGGTGAGCAGTGGGAAGCAGGGAGAGCACCTCCTGCTTGGGTCGCAGATTGGGAAGCACCTCTTCGGCGAATGCCATATTGCTCCACATGGCACGTTGTGGAATCATCACACCCTTGGGTTCGCTGGTAGTTCCCGACGTATAGTTAATCATTAGCAGTTCGTCAGCAGTCTGGCGATGAAAACGGAGGTTGGAGGGCTTCAGTCCATCGGGATAGGCAGATTTGTAAAGGTCATCCACCATGTCCTGATTGTCAAGCAGGCAAATCTTGACACCGGGAAGTTTCTCTTCGATGTGCAAGGGCTCAAGGTTCTTGGCCACCTGTGGGCCTACGAGGAGCACTTGGGCATCACTATGCTCAATGAGCCGCACCACCATCTCGGGTGTGAATTCGTTGAGCAAAGGAACTGCCACCGCGCCATAAGTGAAGGCTGCAAGCAGACCGATGCACCATTCTGCACAATTACGGCCACAAAGAGCAATGCGGAAACCAGGCTTAAGGCCTGCCGATTGCCATGCCAAATGATAACGTGCTATGCGGTCGGCAATGTCATGGTAATAGTATTTTTCGCCCTCATAATTGGAGAGCGACAAGAGATCCCAATGATTTGTAATGGCGTCCTGCAGGACTTCGTTAAGTGTTTTTTTCATATCTTTGGAAATATATATAATACTTAGAATGGATAACCGACGGCAAAATGTAGCGTGTTGTGGCTGCTGCGAAACGGATGGGGCAGCGCCCACGACTCGTCGGCATCCGACGATGGGTCGAACGCCTTGAAACCCCAGTCAAGGCGCAGAATCACGAAATCGGTGATGACACGCAGACCAAGCCCCCACGATGAGGCAATCTCCCTATAGAAGTTCGAAGTGAAAAGTCCACCCGACTGGTTCTCGTACTCCTTGATGGTCCATACGTTGCCTGCATCGACGAAGAAAGCCGATTCGAATTTCCAGAACAGACGGGTACGCAATTCGACCGATGCATCCATGCGCACATCACCACACTGATTGAAATAGTTGAATGCCGACCCCGCCGAGGCATACTTGCCCGGACCCAGTTCGCGCACCGACCAGCCGCGCACCGAGTTGGCGCCACCCGAATAATAGCGTTTCTCGAACGGCATCACGTCGCTGTTGCCGTAAGGGACTGCTACTCCTCCCGCCAGGTGAAGAGCCAGACGTGAACGGTCGGTCATGTAGTGGCTGTAGCTCCAATCGACATCGAAACGTGCATATTGCTCGAAAGGCTGGCCGAAAATCTCATACCTGCCTTCGGATGTCTGGCCTGCCCGAACCGAATTGCAGACGGCTGAAAGCAGGTTGCCCGACATTTCGGGATTGAGTCGAAGATACCATAGGTCACGCGTGGTCTCCTGTGTGCGACCCGTGGTCAGGATATTATTGCCCATATACACCGTGTAGTCCATACCGAAGATGAAGTGGTCGGTATAGGAACTGTAGATGATTGGGCCAAGGTTCTGCACCAGCGCCTTGAACGTCTCGCTCTGTTCGGGCAGATACACATAGCTGATGTTGAGCACATCCCATACATGGCGCACTGAGGAGTTGGGCGTGCTCCACTTGTAGCCGATCACGGCCGATGCCACATTGCGATTGTATTCAGGACGGCTCTGTCGCGAAAGACTGGCTTTGACAAGCGTTGTGGCCAGACTCTTGCGGCGCGTTTCGTCTTTGATGAAAGGGAAGAGGAACTGGGGGAAGTCGATACTGAACTCGGCAGAATACTCCTGGTAATTGTCGTTGACGAGTTTCTCAACATTTCCACTCAATGCCTCATAACTGCCTTTCAGATGTGTCGTGAATGCTTCCGACCCATGGAAGATATTGCGATGCTGATAGGTTGCACCCAGGGCAAAACCCAAATCGCCCGCCGTATTCGTACCATCAATTTCAAACTGGACAGCATGGTTCGACAAAGGTGACAGTTGGATAAAGCAGTCGAGTTCATGATCCTCGCCAGCCACAGGTTCCACACGGACATTGACATATCGCAGGATATGCAGACGGCTCAGTGAGGCGTAGGTATTTCGGATTGCTCGTTCGGAATAAAGCATACCGGGAAGGACATGGCTATTGCGTATCAACACGCGGTCACGCAGATAACAATTCTTTCCCGTCCATCTCACATCGTAGCCAGGTTGTTCCAGGGGACGTGTGTGCGACAACTCTGCGGTGCTATCAGCCAACGTCGAGAACAAGTTGTAATTGGCATCAAAATGTACCTGACGGATTCGCCACGGCTTGTGTCCATCCTGTAGCACACAGGTCAGATCGACATCCTCGCTTCCCGCAAGGGTATCGGCCAAGAAAGAGACATCCTCCTTGTTGAAGTCCCAGTATCCACGTTCGCGCAGCAAGGCTGTAATGCGTTCGCGTTCACTCTCAAGACGCGAACGGTCAAGCAGCTGACCTGTCTGAAGCAGACGCGCCGAGGTCGGCTGGTCAATAAGGCGCAGGAGCGTCGTATCGGCCGACACATAGGCGAGCGAAGCAAGGCGGCGAGGCCGTCCCGACCGGATGTCATACATCACCCGTGCCTTGCCATTGCGAATCCTGACACGATGGCTTGCTACGGCATCAAGATAACCCTGTTGCTGCATGACACGCTGCAAGGCTCGATCTGTTCGGTCGGTCTTGTCTTCGTCAAGGATGGCAGGTGCCGTACCCAACCGCTGGCGCATACGATGCCAGGAGGTGAGTGTATCGGGATGCCAGACCCATGTGGAAATGGGAAGGAAGCCAAAAGTGCGGCGGTAGGGTCGCTGCAAGATGGCCATTCGCAACTGATTGTCCTGCGACGGCGTTCCATCGACACGTATCTCGACACGACTGACCACCGCTTCTCCATCAGCTATATGCTTGGCTACACGACAGCTCGTAACCATCATGCTCATGAATAGAAGAAGGAAGAAAATATAGTGGCGCTGCATGCAGGAAGTATCTTAATATCGAGTTCTCACTCGAAAGAGGGTGCAAATATACTGCTTTTTGGAATAAAATGCAAAAAAAGGCGGAGAAATTTGCATTTGTCGGAAAGTTTAGGTACCTTTGCAGCCAAAATAAGCCCCTGAAGAATGAAAAAAATTACCATTGACGCGCCGCTTTTGCCGCACAATACCTTTGGCATGGATGTCAAGGCGGCAGTCCTTGCAGAATACGACACGGTGAACGACCTCCAAGAGATACTAACCGACCCCACGGTCGCCAGCCTGATGCAGGTCGAAAAGGGGAAGGGGCATCTCCCTTTCTGGCACATCGGCAGCGGTTCGAATCTGCTGTTCACAGGCGATTATCCCGGAGTAGTGCTCCATTGCTCGGCAAAAGGCATCGACACGATCACAAACATTCCTTCGAACGACAGCGATGGTGTCTGCCTGCTCAAAGTTGAAGCAGGAACGTTGTGGGACGATGTCTGTGCCTACTGTGCCTGCCATGGATTATATGGTCCTGAAAACCTCTCGCTGATACCGGGCGAAATGGGTGCTGCTGCCGTGCAGAATATTGGAGCATACGGCGTAGAAATCAGCGATTTGATTGAGGAGGTCATCTGTTGGGATGTGGAGTCCGCTCAAGAGCATCGGTTCAGCAGCGGGGAGATGGGATATGGCTATCGCGAATCCCGACTAAAGCATCCTACCGACAAGGCCCGATTCATCGTCACCAGCGTAATTCTGAGGGTGCAGCGTGCCCGCAAGCTGCATCTTGAATATGCGGGCATCAAGCGTGCTTTGGGCATCGACAATGTCAGCGAAGCCGAGCTTGCTTCATCCGAAAGTCCAACACTGCAGGAGGTGCGCGAAGCCGTAATACGCATCCGTGAGGGCAAACTGCCCGATCCAAAAGTTATCGGCAACGCCGGCTCATTCTTCAAGAATCCCGTGGTTGACAATTCGGTCTTCCTCCCCCTCTTGGCACAATATCCCGACATGCCCCATTATGTTGTTGACCACAACCTTACCAAGATTCCCGCAGGATGGATGATAGAACAGTGCGGCTGGAAGGGTCGGAATCTGGGCAGGGCCGGTGTTTACGAAAAGCAGAGCCTCGTTCTCGTCAATCGCGGTGGAGCCATGCCGGAAGAGATCGTCCGTCTCTGCCAGACCATTATCGACGATGTGGAGAAGAAGTTCGGAATACGCATCGAGCCTGAAGTCAATCTGATTGAGGGTCTTTAGTTATTACGCGAATATAGCATTTTCCTTCGGAAAACGTGAATTTAGAGAAGAAAAACACGATTTTCGAAGAAAATGTTTCATTATTCATAAAAATTGTGTATCTTCGCACCCGTCATTAAGGTAAGTATTTGTTCCATCGTATATTCGTAAAAGTTCCTAAATATGCACGTACTCAAGTTTGGCGGCACCTCCGTGGGCTCCATTGCAAGCATCAAGAATGTAAAACAAATCGTCGAGAGTCGCACCGAACCCGTCATCGTCGTGGTCAGTGCCCTCGGTGGAATTACCGACCGCCTCATCTCTACAGCTCAGAAAGCGTCGGTTGGTGACGAGACCTTCCGCGACGAATTCCAGTTCATACTCGAACGTCATTTTGATGTTGTAACAGGCCTGCTCGAAGGCAAGCAACTCGAAAGCATCAAGTATTTTCTCAATAAGACGCTCAGCGAATTGAAAGACATCTACGAAGGTGTCTTCCTCATTCGCGAACTGTCGCCCCGCACGCTTTGCACGGTAGTCAGCTACGGCGAACGTATCTCAAGCCGTATCATCGCCACCGTCATCAAGGATGCCGAGCATGTGGATAGTCGCGAAATCATCAAGACGAAGAAGGTCTTCGCCAAAAACGTCTGCGACTTCAACCTCACCAATCCGCTCGTTCGTGAGCGTCTCTCGCGTCCCAACCCTGTCATTGTACTGGGCGGTTTCATCAGTCGCGATGCCGAAACTGGAGAAGTGACCAATCTGGGACGTGGCGGTTCAGACTACACTGCAGCCATCATCGCTGCTGCACTGGATGCCGATATGCTTGAGATCTGGACCGATGTCGATGGTTTCATGACCGCCGACCCTCGCGTCATCAATTCCGCCTACGTCATCAACGAACTCTCGTTCATCGAGGCTATGGAACTTTGCAACTTTGGTGCGAAGGTCATCTATCCCCCGACAATCTTCCCGGTGTTCCACAAGAACATCCCTATTGTCATCAAAAATACCTTCAACCCTACTGCCAAGGGAACGCTGATCCACAAGAACCCAAGCCACGACGACCTGAAGATTATCAAAGGTATATCATCAATCAACGACACTTGTCTGGTTACAATCTCCGGTCTCGGAATGGTAGGTGTGATTGGTGTGAACAAGCGCATCTTCTCAGCTTTGGCCGACCACGGCATCTCGGTCTTCATCGTTTCGCAGGCTTCGTCAGAGAGCACCACCACCATTGGTGTGAAGAACGACGAGGCTGACAAGACGATTACTGTGCTCAAGGAGGAATTCAAATACGAGATTCAGGCTGGTGAAATCAGCGACATTACTGCCGAACACGATCTTGCTACGGTAGCCGTTGTGGGCGAGAAGATGAAATCCACCACCGGCATAGCAGGCAAGCTCTTCCGCATCATGGGTCTCAATGGCATCAATATCATCGCCTGTGCCCAAGGTGCTTCGGAGACCAACATCTCGTTTGTCATCAAGAAGAGCTCGCTGCGTAAGGCGCTCAATGTCATCCACGACTCATTCTTCCTCTCTGAGGTTTCCATCCTCAATATCTTCCTCACGGGTGTAGGTGTCGTGGGTCGCAATCTCATCTACCAGATTCGCAACCAGCAGGCCTATCTGCAGCAGCATAAGAATCTGCAGCTTCGCATCGTGGGTCTTGCCAACTCGCGTCAGTGCATCTTCAATCGCGAAGGCATCGACCTCGACAACTGGGAAGCCGAGCTCAAGGCTTCGACCAACAAGAGCTCTCCTGCCATCCTGCGCGAAGCCATCTTGGGCATGAACATCTTCAACGCCGTCTTTGTCGATTGCACGGCTTCGCCTGACATTTCGGGTCTCTACCAGGACCTGCTTGCCCACAACGTCAGTGTCGTTTGTGCCAACAAGGTGGCTGCATCGGGCGATTTTAACAACTATGCACAGCTCAAGCGTACCGCCCGTGTGCGCGGCGTCAAATACCTCTTCGAGACCAACGTAGGAGCTGGCCTGCCTATCATCAACACCATCAACAACCTGATCAACTCTGGCGACGAGGTGCTCAAGATCGAAGCCGTGGTGAGCGGCACGCTCAACTATATCTTCAACGTGCAGAGCGAAGAAGTGCCCATGTCGCAGGCCATCAGGATGGCGCGTGAGGCTGGTTATGCCGAACCCGATCCACGTCAGGATCTCAATGCGAGCGACGTCATCCGCAAGATCACCATCCTTGCCCGCGAGTCGGGCTACCGCGTGTCGCAGGAAGATGTCGAGAAGCATCTCTTCATTCCTGACGACTATTTCAAGGGAACGCTTGAGGAGTTCTGGCAGCGCATTCCCGAGTTAGACAGCTACTTTGAAGAGATGCGCAAGGAAGCTGCCAGTCATGGCCAGGCCTTCCGTTTCGTGGCTACCCTCGACCATGGCAAGTGTACGGTGGCTCTCCGCAAAGTGGGCACCAACAGCCCCTTCTATCGCCTCGAAGGCTCCAACAATGTCATTCTCATCACCACGGCACGCTATCATGAGCAGCCAATGGAGATCAAGGGATATGGAGCAGGTGCAGCTGTCACTGCCGCAGGTGTCTTTGCCGACATCATCAGCATTGCCAACATACGGTAATCCGTGCCCGGGGAATTTATTATTTAAGGTATATTGTTATGAAGTATCTCATTATTTTGGCAGACGGAGCTGCTGACGAGCCCGTCGAACTGCTTGGCGGCAAGACGCCACTGCAGGCTGCCCGCAAGCCCAGCATCGACCGCTTGGCTCGCGAGGGTGTCAATGGCCGGCTCGTCACCGTCCCCGAAGGGTTTCCTCCCGGTTCGGAAATTGCTCACTTAGGACTGTTAGGTTACGACATCTCGAAGGTTTTCGAAGGCCGTGGTTCGCTTGAAGCGGCCTCTATGCAGGTTCCTATTGAGAATGACGAGGTAGCGATGCGTGTCAACGTCATCTGTCTCGATGGCGACATCATCAAGAATCACTCGGCAGGCAACATCTCTACCCAAGAAGCAGACCAACTGATCAAATCGCTCAACCAGCAACTTCCATCGTTCACACTCGACAGCGGACGTGTAGTGGATTCCAGCTGCATCAGGTTCTTCACTGGCGTTTCCTACCGTCATCTTCTGAAGATCAAGGGTGGCAACAAGCACGTCAACTGCACACCCCCACACGACCGTCTCGGCAAACCTTGGAAACCTGAGCTGCCGAAAAACGAATATGACACCTTCCGCATCTCAGAACCCATCACCAATCTTTCGCCCAAAGAGACAGCCGACCTGCTGCGCCAGCTCATCCTATGGAGCCAGGATATTCTCGCCAACCACCCCATTAACCTCAAGCGTATGGCCGAAGGCAAGGATCCTGCCAACAGCATCTGGCCCTGGAGCCTCGGCTATCGTCCGCAGATGCAGACTCTCACAAGCCTTTTCCCCACACGTGTGCATACGGGAGCCGTCATCTCTGCCGTGGACCTTATCTTCGGCATCGGTGTCTATTGCGGCCTCGACAAGGTGGTAGTGCCTGGCGCCACCGGATTGTGGGACACCAACTACGAAGGCAAGGCCGATGCTGCCATCGAGCAGCTCAAACGGAAGGATTTCGTCTTCCTACACATCGAAGCCACCGACGAAGCCGGTCATGATGGTGACGCAGAGCTCAAGAAATCCTGCGTGGAAGATATCGACAGTCGCATCGTCAGCCGCATCCTGAAGGAAGTTGAAAAGTGGGACGAGCCCGTTCGCATCGCCTTCCTCCCCGACCATCCCACGCCCATCAGATACCGCACCCACACGATGTCGCCCGTGCCATTCGTCATCTGGCAATCGAAGCCAAGCTTACCCGGCGACCCCGTGGGTATCTTTGCCGACGATGTAATGACCTACGACGAGGACGCTGCCACCAAAGGTGCCCTTGGTCTGCTGAAGAATGACGATTTCATCCGCCTCTTCCTGGGCGAAACACTTCTCGCCCCTTCCTCAAAGCGCATAGTCAAATAATCCCCTCTCCATTAGCCCCATCCCCCAAAAATGAAATACTACAGCACCAACCGACAAGCCCCCGAAGCAACCCTCAGCGAGGCCGTCATCAAAGGTCTGGCTCCCGACAAGGGCCTCTATATGCCCGAGCGCATCAACCCGCTTCCCCCATCGTTCTTCGACCATATCGAATGCCTCTCGTTGCAGGAGATAGCTACCGAAGTGGCACAGGCCTTCTTTGGCGAAGACATCCCTGCCGATGACCTCAAGGCCATTGTTTACGATACGTTGCAGTTTGAGATTCCGCTTGTCAAGGTGAACGACCGCATCTACAGTCTGGAACTTTATCATGGCCCGACGTGTGCCTTCAAGGACGTAGGCGCACGTTTCATGGCGCGCCTCCTCTCCTATTTCGTCAAGCGCCACCCTTCGAACAAGGGCAACGTCCACGTGCTCGTGGCCACCTCAGGCGATACGGGTTCGGCTGTAGCCAACGGGTTCCTGAGGGTGCCTGGCATCGATGTCATCGTTCTCTATCCAAAGGATAAGGTGAGTCTCATCCAAGAGAAACAGTTCACCACACTCGGTCAGAACATCACGGCACTGGAGGTGGAGGGAGTGTTCGACGACTGCCAGCGACTCGTCAAAGAGGCGTTCATGGATCAGGAACTCAACGACAAGTTCTTCCTGACCTCAGCCAACTCAATCAACGTGGCTCGTTTCCTGCCACAGGCATTCTATTACTTCCACGCCTACGCCCAGCTCAAGAAGACCAATCCCGAAGCTGCGAGGAATATGGTCATTTGCGTCCCTTCGGGCAACTTCGGCAACATCTGTGCCGGCATCTTCGGTGCAAAGATGGGACTGCCCGTCAAGCGCTTCATCGCTTCGAACAACGCCAACGACATCTTCTTCCAATATCTTCAGACTGGGCACTACAATCCGCACGCCACACAAGCCACACTCGCCAATGCAATGGATGTGGGCGATCCTTCGAACTTCGCCCGTATCATCAACCTCTATGGCGAAGGGCAGCGGAAGACGACCAAGGTCTCTCCCGAAGAGGCTTTTCATGCCATCACCCGCGAAATCAGTGGAGCTACCTACACCGACGAACAGATCCGTGCAGCCATGCTCAAGGCGCTCCACGAAGACGGTTACGTCTGCGACCCGCATGGAGCATGCGGATATCAGGCATTGACCGACGGCCTCATGCCCGGTGAGGTGGGCATCTTCCTTGAGACTGCCCATCCCGCCAAGTTCAAGGACTCCGTCGAGGCAATCATCGGCCAGGAAGTGCAGATTCCTGCCACTCTCCAGAAGTTCATGTCCGGCACGAAGAAATCCCTGCCGATGACTGACAAATTCATCGACTTCAAAGACTTCCTTCTGAAAAACCTATAATGGACGGTGCCCGGAAAACCTTTGCGTCTGCCGAACGGTTCAGCGCTGTCACGCATTTGGTGGGTCTTCTCATGATGCTCGCCATTTCGTGGGTGTTGCTATGGTTTGGTTATTCCAAGAACTGGCAGAATGCCCTTGGCGTAACCTTTTTCACCGTAGGTATGCTGTTGATGTACCTCGCCTCGGTCACCTATCATTTCTGGAAGCCGGGGACCAAAGGCAAACTCATCCTGCGCAAACTCGACCACATCTCCATCTATATTCTTATCGCATCGAGCTACACGCCCATCTGTATGCAGCTCGTCGAGGACAATATGCTGGTCGAAGGTTGGGTCAGCTTCGGCATCATCTGGTTCCTGGCCATCCTCGGCATATTCTACAAGATCTTCTGGTGGATGCAATTTCCCCGCCTCTCCATCATCCTCTATCTCATTCTCGGTTGGTCGATCCTCTTCTTTATCGAACCCGTACGTCGTTCGCTCACAACTCTCACCTTATTATTAATAATAACCGAAGGCATAATCTACACCTTCGGCATCTACTTTTTTGTCAACGATCAGACCCACCGCTATTATCACGGCATCTGGCACATCTTCGTCATCCTGGGCACCCTTTGCCATTGGGCTGCCGTCTTCGTTATGGTCTGGCCATGGGAGACGGGGCTGTGGGCAAACTGAAATGGTTCGAAAGGTCAGGAGGAGATTGAAAGGTTCGAACGGGTCGAAAGATTATTTCAGCATATCGCTGACCGCCTCCAGACAGCCATCGTTAGGTGCAGGCGTAAGCCCAAGCAGATGGCACATCAAGGAATAGACATTGATGTTCTGGAAGATGTCCTCCTTCACATATCCTGTCTTGAAATCGGGTCCGATGGCACGGAAATTGACGTGCATATCGGGGAAGAACGGGTCGTAACCATGCGTACCCGTTGTCTCCTCGTATTTCTCGCCGACCACCCATCCCAAATCAGTGTTGAGCACGACATCGCCGATGTTCTCGTTGCTGCCAAATTGCAGGTAGCTGGGCACGTCCGAACGACGCCAGGCATGCAAGTGAGGCACGTCCTTCAGCGCATCAATGATGCTGTCGGTATAATCCAGCACGACACCATTGGCTTCAATCTTATTGGCATCAAGCCAACTGGGAACCGAATAATCTACATGATGAATCCATTCGGGCTTCACATAGTCCGACAAGCGAATCAGTCGCTCGGGCGATGTGCGTGTCATGCCGTGGTCACTGGTGACAATCAAGTCAATCTTTTCGAAGATGGGCAATGCCTGAAGCACACCGTATAGCTCACGCATCATCTTGTCCATCGTCTTCACAGCCTTGCGCGTCTGAGGCGCGTATGGCCCCTTGTCATGTCCAGTGGCATCGGGTTCGCTGAAATAAACCATCACGAGGTGCGGGCGCACTGCCTCGGGCAACGTAAGCAGACGCTTTACTTCGACGATGCGCTGGTCGAAAGGCAGAAGGTTTTCGTCATATTTGTGATAGACGTAGGGGCGAATGCCCTGTATCTCGACTTCCGACCCCGGCCAATAGACGATGCCGGCATTGAGACCGTTCTTCTGCACCGTAACCCAGATTGGCTCGCCTCCATAAAAACTTCCGTCGAACTTCGTCTCAGGATTGCTCAGGCTGAAACGTCTTCCGCTCTTGCGTTGGGTGAACTTGTTGGCAATGATGCCATGATGATCGGGAACGAGGCCTGTGGCAATGGTATAATGATTGGGGAAAGTCTTGCTCGGATACGACGGACGCATACGTGCATCCACTCCAGCCTGAGCCAGACTGTCGAGGAACGGAGTCTCGTACATCAGGTTGTAATCCCATCGGAATCCGTCCATGCTGACCACCACCAAGTAGCGGTCGCCCTTGGGCAGTTGTGTCTTGCCTTGTCCGCAGACGGATGCATAAGCCAACAACAAAAACATAACAACGAGGAAGATTGTCTTTTTCATAGGAGCATTTATAAGTGTTTTTTCAGGTGCAAAGATACGGCATTTTACCGACATTACCAAATTATTAGGCCAAAAAAGAAAGCCACCCGAGAAAATTCCCGGATGGCCCGAATATTTGTATCAGTTTCCTTTATTCGCCTGCACCAGCCTTGGTGTGCGAGAAGTAGATGCCATTCTGTACCTGAGGAACATCCTTGTAGGTGCTCTTCACGCCGATGACGGTCAGCTCATCGCCCACTTCAATACCCAAGTTCTCAAGGCAGTTCTTTCGATCGTCGCCCGTAGCTCCATATCCGGGATAGCATCCATAGACGTAAAGGCTGTTGGTGCCATCGCTGATATATACGTTGCCGTAGGTTGGATTGGCAATCTCTGTGAGGGTGCCCGTTACCATGTAATAGACCTCTGCATTGTCCTCCTTGGCGAGGAACTCTTCGATAGTCACTGGGGTAACAGGAACCACCTTCTCAAGGGTAGCAGACGTCATCTCGATGGTCTCGCCGTACTGGTCACGCTTGCCCACGAGGGTGACAATGTCGCCCACCTTGGCACCCGTAGCCTCAAAGTCGGCAAGGTTGTAGATGTAGGTCTCACCCGACCAGTCCTTCACATAGAATCGACCACGCGAAGCATTATTGATGCTCGAAATGACACCAGTGATGCGATACTGGGTGTCACCCAAGGGAGCTGCATTGAAGTCAGCCACCGACACCTCAAGGATAGCGCCCTTCTGGGTGAAGGTAACCTCGCTCGAATAGATCCTGGCACTATTGTCCTGAGTTTCGAAAACAACAGTGGTCGAACGGTCACCACCTGGGTTAGGCTGAGCCAAGAAAGTGATCTCACAACCATACTGAGTCTGGATATTGCTGATCGAAAGCCAAGACTTGGCATTCTCGGGAATGTTCACGCTCACGTTGTTACCCTTGTTAGTCAGGTAAGCGACAATTTCGCCACCCTCAATGGGGAAGACTGATGTAGAGAGCGAATCAACCTTGATGAGCGACTTGCTGATCTTGACAACAGTTACATTGACCAGTTCGACAGTGCCATTATAAGTGGTCTTGGGTCCTTCAACTGTAACCTCGTCACCGACTTCGATGTCAAGGCTGAGGAAGTTCCTCTCCTTACCGCTCGAATCGAGTGTGCCATAGATATAAATTTCTCCCGTATCGTCTCTGAGATACCAATTACCATAATCAGTATTGGCAATAGCGGTGCAGACACCCTTCGCACGATAGGTCTTGCTGTCGGGACCGGCAATAATCTCGGCACAAGTGGCGTCAGAGATCGTGGAGAGGCCCTGGATCACGTTGATGTACTGGGTCTTGTCGCCGCTGACGAGCTTGAGGGTAGCACTACGGCCATCAATAGTCGATTCAGCCGAGAAGTTCACAGTAGTCTGTCCGGCGTTGCCTGAAACAGGGGATACGGTGAGCCAAGAAGGAACGCCCTGGATCTCCCAGGCATTTTCGGCAAAGACCTCGGTGGAAGCTGTTCCACCCGATGTGCTCAGCGACACATAGGAGTTCGAAACGTTAACTTCAGAATAGAAGCCAGAAGGCTCATAATCACTATCACAGCTAACGGTAATAGTCATTGCAGAGATGGCGGCAAGGGCCATCATGAAATACTTCTTCATAATAATTATTGTCTTTTAGCCGTAATTAGTTGAAAATGTACTTAACACCGACAGACATGTACCAGCACTGTCCAAGGGTCTTGTTCGGCTGGAAGATTTTTGTATCGCCATCGATGAGAATAGGAGTCGAGAAGGTGGGATAGCCCTCGGCATCAACACCCTCATACTTCAGGACACGGAGATCGTTGCTGCTACCAGTGATTTCAGGATTGCCATACTTGGTCAGACCCCAGGAGCTGCTGAAGAGGTTCATCAGGTTCTTGATATCTGCACTCAGCTGGATGCAATGCTTTGTCTTGGCTACCTTGAAATTGAAGTCATGCTTGTAGCTGAAGTCAATGGTGTGACGCCAGGGATTGTAAACGCTGTAAGGTTCGGCATACTCTCCCTGATGCTTCTTCAGATAGTCATTGTTGTGAACGAACGCCATGAAGCTGTCACGGTCGTAATCACTGACGAAACGGAACTGGCCGCTGGCAACCTCCTCGTCGGTAGGAATGTAGAGGGCATCATAGTTGAAGCCATCGCCATTCATGTCGTTCACCATCTCGTAAGAATAGGCAGCTGTGCCCTTGATGGTCTCATAGATGAAGCTATAGTGGTTGCCATGTCCATCATGAATCGTTGCATTGGCAATGAAGCGATGAGGACGTACGTTGGCGCCATTGTGGAGAAGCATAGCGTTCGGACCCTGTACGGTAGATACGTAGTTGAGTACCGAAGATGCATTTGAGCCAGGGAGGCTGGTAATCTCCTTCTTGATGGTGTAGGTGTAGGCAGCCATCAACGAGATGTTCTTGGTAGGATCAGCATTGATGGTGAAGCTGCCGGTGAAGCCATAACCCTTGCTGGTGTTCTCAAGCATATAGAGCGACTTGCCCTGCTGGAAGCCCTCGGGGAAGATTGGTCGAGCATCAGCACCATTGAAGCGGGCAAAGCCGTTGACCGAAGGTACGCTCCAGTCGGAGAGTGTGGTCTCATAAAGATTCTTGGTGAAGATGCCTTCTGCGCTAATAGAGAGTGGGAAGGAAGTCGGGAAAGCATAATCAACTGCAAGAGAAGTCTTCCAGACGAGTGGCAGCTTGAAGTCAGGATCAACTGCGCACATGCCCGACGAGAGGGTGCCGTCTGATGGCGAGATAGTGGTAGGATAGCCCATGCCAGTGATCTTGTTGTAGAGAGCAGCGATGGTAGCATTGCCTTCACCATCGGTTACCAGACCACCGGCGAACTGTGACATATCAGCCGACCTTGCATTCAGCTGGGCATTGTACTGCACCATACCCGAGTTGGTGGGCATATTGGTGAAGAATACGAGTGGCAAACGACCCTGGAAGAAACCGGAACCGCCACGAAGCTTGAGCGACTTGTCACCAAAGACATCCCACGAGAAGCCTACACGAGGACATACAGTGACGCTGGCGTCGGGCCACTTGCCTGTATCTACGTGCGTACCATTATAATCTACATCATAGAGTGCCTGGTTACGCATGAGGTCTCCATTATCGAAGAAAAGACCATCGACACGAAGTCCGTAGTTGAGCTTGAAATTGGGATTAATGCTCCACTCATCCTGCAAATAGACACCAGCCTTGTTGAACGTGACACGTGCAGCAGGCTCTTGCTCACCATCGTAGCCGTAGGTGAGGCAGACGATCTCAGGAGCAGCCTCCGAAAGGAAGTCTTTCAGCGACGAATAACGATAGTAGCCTGTACCATTGCGCATATACATGTTGTCGGCCATCTGATATTCATAGAATAGACCTGCCGTAAACTTATGCTTGCCAAAGTAGAAGGTCACATCGTCCTTGATGTTGGCAATGGTGTTATGTACAGCATTGTTCCATGTGAACAGTTCATAGCCAAGTGCGATATAGTTCTGTCCTTCACCGTCCAGGATGTCGATAAATGGGAACTGACTCGAATTGCTGTCGCGCACGTCATCCAATTTCGAGAAGGTGGCAATGAAGCGGTTGGAAAGGTTGTCTGTGAAACGGCTGTTCAACTCGAGTGAGCCAGTATGCACGATGTTGTCCATAGCATACATCGAGTTGGCGTACGACATGGCATACTGCGAGGTACGAGCACCGGAAGCACGTGTGCCGCCATCCATCGAAGAGGCATTCGGTGCATTCCAGATACGGTTCTTGGTATAGTTATAGCGAACAGCCAGATGATGATTGCTGTTGATGTTCCAGTCCAAGCGAATCAGGAACTTTTTGTTCGACTCATCAGCGGGGAAGCTCGAGAAAGAACCGGTGTCATAACCATATCGCTTCGACACGTAACTTGCAACCTGCTGGAGGTCGAAATCGGAAGTGCGGGAGATGTAGTTGTCGGCCTCTGGCTCACCAAGATTCATCTGACCAGGTACAGCTTGGCTGGGATTGACACGCGAAGCACGCCAACGGTTGGCGATGGTTGGGGTGTTGACCATTTCAAAGTTAGTGAAGAAGAACAGCTTATCCTTGAGGATAGGGCCACCGAGCGTAAAACCGTAGGTAGTCTGCTGGTCCTTCTCGCGTGCCGAGTTGATCTGCTCGCGCTCTACAGCATCGCCTCGCATGTTCTCATTACGATGATATACGTAGGCTGTACCCTTGAAGGTATTGGTACCCGATTTGGTTACAGCGTTGACGCCACCACCTACAAATCCGGTCTGAGAAAGGTCGTAAGGCGAAATCACAACCTGCATCTCTTCAATAGCATCAATCGACACGGGGTTGCCACCACCAGGAAGGTTGCCCGACAGACCGAAATTGTTGTTGAAGTTGGCACCGTCGATGGTGAAGTTAGCCGTACGGCTATCCGAACCGCCAAAGGTCATACCATCGCCGCCATAAGGAGACAAACGGGTAAACTCTGTAATGCTGCGGCTCACCGTAGGCATTGACGTCATCTGCGAAGCCTTGATGTTCGTTGAAGCACCTGTCTTTTCGGAGGAGAACTTCGAACCAGTGCCAACTACGACAACTTCATCCAAGAGGTCGGTATCCTCCGAAAGCTTGGTGTTAAGGTTGAAGGTCTCACCAAGTTCGAGCTGAATGTCCTCGAACTTCTGCGTCTTCGCACCCACATAGGAGATGATCACCTGATAAGGGCCGCCTACACGCATACCACGGATGGCGTATGCACCCTTGTCGTTGGTAATCGTACCATAACGGGTACCTGAAGGAACATGGATAGCCTGCACAGTCACACCAACCACGGGGCCAAGGTCGTCGGTAATGATACCCGACAGGGCCGAAGTGGTAACCTGTGCCATGAGCATCACGCTCGTAAAGAGCGCCATTACTAAAGTCAGTAATGATTTCTTCATTTTGTTGTTGTTTAAGTTGTTTGTATTAAAAATAGTTATTATAAGCAATAACGATCTCTCTACCTTAATTAACTCAACGTCGGAGGGCGAATGAAGACAAGTCCCTCTCGCTGCTATTTATTATATTATCGGTGCAAAGATAAGTAATTTCCGCGACATTCCTATAGCTTTCTCCTAACGTATGCAAAATTTTAACACTTTTGTTAAAGGAAATGTTAATTTTAAGGATTTCCATTGCCCTGCAGTTGGGCAAGGATTCACCTTATTATATATAAGAACCGCCCATTCTCCAACGAGAACAGGCGGTAGTTTGGCGATTGCCTTCAAGCTATCAGCAAAGCAATTCTGTGATTGCCTTCAAGCGCTCACTTGACCTTGTCAACGATGGCCTTGAAAGCCTCCGGGTGATTCATGCCGAGGTCAGCGAGGACCTTGCGGTTGATGTCGATGCCATTGGCATGGAGCAGACCCATGAGCTTCGAGTAGCTGAGACCCTCAAGACGGGCAGCAGCATTGATACGCTGAATCCAAAGGGCGCGGAAGTTGCGCTTCTTGGCGCGACGATCGCGGAATGCATAAGTCAAACCTTTCTCCCAGGTATTCTTAGCAACGGTCCACACATTCTTGCGGGCACCAATGTAACCTCTGGTGAGGTGGAGAATCTTCTTGCGTCTTTCACGTGACGCTACGTGATTTACCGAACGTGGCATAGTGTAAAAGTTTTTTAAACGCCGTGGGGCGATGTCGCCCGCTTAATACAGCTGTTTTGTTAATAGATCTGAGAAAAGACTCGAAGAACCCTTGATTACCTGAGGCAAAGGAGCTCGCGTACGTTGGTCTTGTTGGCATTGTCCAGGATGGAGAATCCAGTAAGATTACGCTTCTGCTTCTTGGTCTTCTTGGTCAAGATGTGGCTCTTGTAGGCATGCTTTCTCTTGATCTTTCCTGATCCGGTGAGCGGGAAACGCTTCTTAGCACCGGAGTTAGTCTTAACTTTTGGCATTTTGTTTGATTGTTAAATAAAATTGAATATATTGACGTGTCCTGTCGGACGGTCTTTCGTTGTGTTACTCCTCACCACCCTTAAGTCCAGCCTCCTTCAAGGCAGCTGCCAGTGGATTGGTTTCGGTGATGTCGCGTGGAGCCTCGGGCTTGCCGCCCTTGACCTCCACGGTCGGCTGCTTCTTCTCGGCTTTCGGTGCCTGGTCCTTCTTCTTCTGGCTACCGCTCTTGGGCGAGAAGATGAGGATCATGCGCTTGCCCTCCAGCGTCGGCGGATAATTGTCAGGCTTGCCGTAGTCCTGCAGATCCTGCGTGAAGCGGGCGAGAAGCACCTCGCCTTGCTCCTTGAACAATATCGAGCGGCCCTTGAAGAAGACATATGCCTTCACCTTCGAACCCTCCTGAAGGAACTCCTTCGCATGACGCAGCTTGAACTCGTAGTCATGATCGTCGGTCTGCGGACCGAAACGGATTTCCTTCACGACAACCTTGGCTGCATTCGCTTTGGCCTCCTTGGCCTTCTTCTTCTGCTGATAGCAGAACTTCTGATAGTCCATCACCTTGCATACAGGTGGTGTGGCTGTGGCACTGATCTCCACCAGATCAAGTTCCAGTCCTTCGGCGATACGCATGGCCTCCTCTATGGGATAGATGCCCATCGTCACGTTGTCTCCTACCAGACGAACTTCCTTCACGCCACGAATACGCTCGTTGATGCGATGCTCGTCCTTGTTGTTGTTGTTCTGCATGGTGGGGCGCGGACCCTTGGGGCGAGCGCCGCTTGGTTTGGGTCTGTTAGGACCGCCGCTGTGAGGTGTAAATGCCATTAACTAAATGGATAGTTAATAATTTGTTTGAGTTGTTTGATGATTGATAACCTTTTCGTATAGCCCTTTATTTTCGCAAAATCATAAAGTGGAATCCCGAAAATCGGCTGCAAAGGTATGAATTATTTTTTAAATAAAAAACATTTCAACCTTGTTTTTGCTAAAAAATGATAAATATGAAGTCCTTTTGCTACCTATACGATGCAATTACCGCACTATATAAGGCCGAATATCGGCTCCTTAATCACTTGACTTACAACATAACCGTGCGCTTCCGCCACCTTTTCGACTACGGGGCGAAGGCTCCAGACAAGGCCTCCCACCATGCGAACATCGCGCACCTCCATGCCGTCGTCCAGCCCGTCGATGGGCAGCACATTGCGTCGCCAGAACTCGTCAATGCCGCGATATGCCAGCCGCTCCACATACGGCAAGGCCAGATGCCGCCCCACGAAAGCAGCGAACGTCGCCAGATAGCGGTTGGGACGCGGCTGCTGATAGACGTGGCGAATGGCGCTCTCGGCGGTAATCGTGCCGAAATCGTCCTCGAAAGCCGCCTGCACCTTCTCGGGCATCTGCCGCTTGAGGTAATCGCCCAGCAGCTGTCGTCCGAACCAGGCACCGCTGCCCTCATCCCCAAGCACATAGCCGAGCGCTGGCATAGGCTGCAACGTGCGTGTGGCAGGATCGAACAGGGCGGCTATCGAACCCGTACCCACGATGCACGCGATGAACGGCTCGCCAGCTGTCGCCACACCCTTGGTCTCAAGCGCAAGCGCAGCGCCCATCAGGTCCGAATCGACAGTCACTCGCGTCATGGGCGTCAGCACCATGCGCAAGGCGCGCTCCACCACGCCAAGCCGCTCGCCGCTGCATCCCGACCCGTAGAAGCGAAGCTCATCAATGCCCGTCGGCCCCACACCCGAATCGGCAAGCACCTGCCGGCACGTCGAGGCAATCTGTTCAGGCGAGACGTACAGCGGATTGAGTCCCTGCGTCTCTGTCGTGCGTATCAGCTTCGGCTCACCGCGCAATTCCTCGACGAGTGCCCAATGGGTCTTCGTGCTCCCGCTATCAGCAAGCAATATTCTCATGAGATGATCAATCCCTTATTTTAATCTAATCTTAAACCCCTTCTTCACTGCCTTGCCCTCATTGTTGCAGTGATCGACGGCAGTCACCACGTAGGTATATTTCGACGAGTTGCGGATGTCGTAGTCGATCAGTTCGGGCTTTGACACCTGCGTGTAGAGGTGATCCATATCATGCGTGTTCACACGCTCACCTTTGGCGAAACGATAGACATTATAATATAATATAGGGTCGTTCGCTTCCTTCTTGTCGGCAGTCGGTTCAGCCCACTTGAGGTGCAGGCCTACCTGCTCGCCCTTGCGCACCAGCGAGCCGTCCAGGTTCCTCACCTTGCCGGGGGCATCATCGTCAAGGTTGGGGAATGTGGGAGGCATGGTATGCGTGGGGAATACCGACTGCTTCAGGAAGTCGCGCACGCCGAACTGGTTGTCCTCCACCTGGTAGGCGTACCAGAAGCAGTTGCCCTTGATGTTCTTCTCGCCTCGTGCCTGATTGACTTTCGCCAGGAAGTTCTTGCTGCTGGCGGTGAGCCTGGGCGTCGAAGCGCTGTTGGCAGCACCGTCAAGGCTACGCTCGATGCTCTGGCCGATGTAGAGCTGACAGGGCTCGGGGATGTTCTTCGCCCACCAGTCGCAAAGCGTTGTGTAGTCGGCTGCCTTGTGTCCGATTTCCCAATAGAGCTGGGGAACCACGTAGTCGATCCATCCCGACTGCGCCCACAGCAGCACGTCGGCAAAGAGGTCGTCGTAGCACTGCGTACCGTTGGTCTTCGAACCGTCCTTCCAGCTCTTCTCGTTGCGGTAGATGCCGAAGGGACTGATACCGAAGCGCACCCACGGCTTGATGGCACGGATGTCGTCGTGCACCGACTTGATGAGGATGTTCACGCTGCGGCGGCGGAAGTTGCCCAGGTCGGCACGGCTGTTCGGATTGTAGTTCATCTGCGGGGCATACGCCTGGAAGGTGGCGATGTCGTTGAACTCCTTGCCTGCCACCGGATAGGGATAGAAATAGTCATCCATGTGGATGGCATCCACATCGTAGCGCTTCACAATGTCGATTACCACCGAACGGATCCAGGAACGGCTCTCAGGCAGTCCCGGATTGAGGTAAAGTCGCTCATCATAGACGACGAAGTACTCGGGATGCTGCCGATAGAGGTGATTATTCGCCAGGTTGAAGTTCTTCGACATATACATACGGTACGGATTGATCCAGGCGTGGAACTCCATGCCGCGCTCATGGCAAAGGCCGATCAGGTACTCCATCGGGTCCCACTCCGGCACGGGTGCCTTGCCCTGCCGTCCAGTCAGGAAGCGGCTCCAGGGCTCGTAACTGCTGCGGTAGAACGCATCACCCTCAGGTCGCACCTGGAAGATGACGGCATTGAACCCCGTCTGATAAAGGGTCTCGACGAGTTCCGACAGGTACTTGCGGCAAGCCTCGGGCGTCTTGTTCTGATAACGATCCTGCCAGGCCGTCTGGATCCACGCTCCGCGAAACTCATGCTTCGCATCACGCTGCTCCACAGCCTTGTTCGCCACCTTCGACGAAGTCTTGCACGATGTTGCCGACACCAGCAGTGCCAGTACCGATAGGACTAAGAAAATCTTTTTCATATATTTAACAAAAAAATTATATACGTACCTTTTCTTTTTTCTCTATGGACCTATAGGACTTAACGGACTATCATTGACGTGCACAAGAAAAATCTGTGTGAATCTGTGTGCCCTTAAATCCACATGTTCCGTGATCCGATTTTCGGACATTTTCGTTTTTTCGGACTTTTTTCGGAATACCCCCATATCTTTTCGAGTTTTGTTTTAGGGTCGCTTCGCTCAAAATTCTCAAAAAATTGAATCATAAAATTATAAGAAAAAAACGTGTCGTTATTTTGTCTTTGCCAATTTCGACAATTCCTTTTGATAATTTTCAGAATAATTTTCCTATAATTTTGAGCGCAGCGACCACCCCGAAAATCCGCTAATTCGTGATCTTCTCCGACAGCTCCAGCCACCGCATCTCCCTTTCGTCAATGAGGTCAATCAGCTCTTGCATCCGCTTGCCCTTCGTGACCAGTTCGTCAGCGCGAAGCGTGCCGCTGCTCATCATTTGCTCAATCTCCGCCTTCTCGGCCTCCAGTTGCGGCAGTTCCTGTTCAAGCCGCTGGAACTCCTGCTTCTCCTGGAACGTGAGTTTCGGCGCCTTCTGGGTCTTGGGCTTCACCGAGGACGACGAAGCAGCAGCCGAGGCAGGCTTCGACGCGCCGCCCCTTTGTGCAAGTTCGGCAGACTCCTGCTCCTTCAGCGTCCGCCATTCGCGGTAGTCGGAGTAGTTGCCCGGATAGTCCTGCAGCTCGCCATCGCCCTTCATCACCAACAGGTGATCCACCACCTTGTCCATGAAGTAACGGTCGTGGCTCACCACAATCACGCAGCCGCCAAAGTGCTGCAGATATTCCTCCAGCACCTGAAGGGTCACGATGTCGAGGTCGTTGGTCGGTTCGTCGAGGATCAGGAAGTTGGGCGAACGCATCAGGATGGTGCACAGGTAGAGCCTTCGCTTCTCCCCTCCGCTGAGCTTATAGACGTAGGAATACTGCTTGTCGGACGTGAAGAGGAACTGCTTCAGAAACTCCGTGGCCGACATCTTCGAGCCGTCGCTCATCAGCACGTATTCGGCAATGTCGCGCACCACGTCGATCACCTTCTTCTGCTCGTCGTAACGGATGCCGTCCTGGCTGTAGTAGCCAAAGCGCACCGTTTCGCCCACCTCGAAACAGCCGTCGTCGGGCTGTAGCTGTCCCAACAGAAGCTTAAGGTAGGTCGATTTGCCTGCACCGTTGGCGCCGATGATACCCATCTTCTCGTAGCGTGCGAAAGTATAGTTGTAGTCCTTCAGGATCACCTTGGCAGGCGCATGGTCGCGGAAAGCCTTGCTCACGTGCTTTGCCACGAAGATCTTCGAGCCGATGTAGGTGCTGCGTGTCTGTAATCGCATACGTTGCTCCTCGTAGCGCGCCTTGGCGCGTTGCTCCAGCTCGTAGAAAGCCTCGATGCGCGAACGGCTCTTGTGCCCGCGTGCCTGGGGCTGCCGCCGCATCCAGTCCAGCTCCTTACGAAGCAGGTTCTGTGCGTGGTCCACCTGCGCCTGCTGTGCCGTGATGCGCTCGGCGCGCTTTTCAAGGTAGTAGTTGTAGTTGCCACGATAGGTATAGAGCTGCTTGTCGGCAAGCTCCACGATGCGGTTGCATACGCGGTCGAGGAAGTAGCGGTCGTGCGTCACCATCAGCAGGGTCATCTGCCGGCTGCGGTTCAGGTAGTCCTCCAGCCATTCCACCATCTCCAGGTCGAGGTGGTTGGTCGGCTCGTCGAGTATCAGAAGCTGCGGATTGTCGGTCAGCACGTGCGCCAGCGCAAGGCGTTTCTGCTGTCCTCCGCTCAGTTGGCCCACCTTCTGACCGAGATCGGTGATGCCCAAGCGGCTCAGGATGCGTGTCAGCTCCGAACTGTTGGTCAGCACCTCATGCCGGTCCTTCGTCTCATCCACCACCCACTTGTTGCCACGGCGAACGCAGCGGCACACCTCCCCCACCGTGATGTCCGACGGGAACTGCGGATCCTGGCTGAGATATTCCACACGCAGGTCATTGCGCCACACGATGGTACCCTCGTCCTTCCCCTCGATGCCCATGATAATGTTCAGCAGCGTCGTCTTTCCGCTGCCGTTGCGAGCTATGAGGCCGATTCGGTCGCCCTCGCTAATGCCCAGCGAAAGGTTCTCGAATAGCACCAGGTCGCCAAACGACTTGGTAAGATTATCAATTTGGAGGTAGCTGACAGCCATTTTTTACAAACTATAGGCGCAAAATTAGACATTTTCCCTGACAATTTCAAGAAAAGTGGACGAAAATTGGCTCGGAAATGCACTTTTTCGTTGCCAATGCGCGCATTTGTCAAATAAAAACATTAAATTTGTCCCCACTAAAACAAAAAATTCCTTTGCAATGATCAGAAAAACCATACTCGGCATCATGGCACTCTCAGCAGGATTGCTCCATGCCGAAAACCGCTCGTTCGACGAAGCGCAGTCCATCGCCCGTGAGTTCCTCGGCCAGAGGGCAGGCCAGCCTGTCGAGTTCCAGACCATGCGCCGAGCCGCCCGCAACGGCGCACAGGCCGATGCTGCCCTGCAGCCCTACTATGCCTTCAACGACGTTGCCAACGATGCCTTCGTCGTCATCTCCGGCTCCACACTAACCCGTCCCGTGCTCGCCTATGGTGCAGGCCAGCTGCCCACCGACATCGACGAGTCCCTGCCCGACGGACTCCGTTGGTGGCTCCAGGCCGTCAGCCGTCGCACCGCCTATCTCGAGCAGCATCCCGAGGCTGCCGAATCAGAGGCGCAAGTCAAGGCCACTACTCAGGCCGTCGCTCCCCTCCTCGGCGGAATAGCCTGGAATCAGACCGACGCCTACGCCCGCCTTACCCCCACCATCGGCAGCGCTCATTGCCCCACAGGCTGTGTAGCCACCGCCATGGGACAGATCTTCCGCTACTACCGCCAGCCCACCACAGGAAGCGGCTCACATAGCTACACCTGGCGATACCAGTACAACGGCTCAAACTATAATGAGACCCTTTCGGTCAACTACGCCGAGCAGAACTACGACTACTCGCTCATGCCCCTCACCTTCGACCGCAACAACCCGGGCACCGACGCCGAGCAGCTCGAGGTGTCAAAACTCCTCTACCACTGCGGCGTTGCCGTCAACATGGCTTATCATACCGCCGGCAGCGGCACCACCAGCCCCTTCTTCGACCGTGCCTTCATCGAGAACTTCGGTTTCAACAGCCGCATCACCTGCATCAATCGCGAGGGTTACTCCTACGACGAATGGGTCACCATCCTCCAGAGTGAGCTGCGCGAAGGCCGTCCCGTACTCTACACCGGCCGTTCCTACATCCAGGAAGACTCCGGCCACGCCTTCGTCCTCGAAGGCTTCGACAACGACGGTCGCTACTACATCAACTGGGGCTGGAACGGCTACTTCAATGCCTACTACGACATCGCCGTGCTCAACCCCGATGGAGTCGGCGTGGGAGCCATGAGGATGGACGACGGCTTCTGCGAGGACCAGGCCGCCCTCGTCAACATCAGCCCTACCGAAGGTGCTGGCACCTATCGCACATCACTCTACATCACCGGCGACAACACATTCTCGGCCAACAAGTCTTCTGCCACCAAGGGAAGTGCAGTGACCATCACCGTGCGATCCATCTTCAACCCATCAGGCATGAGGGCCAACGGTAGTTGCGGCATCGTCCTCATGCAGCAGGGCAACGTCATCGACCAGAAGAGCCTCCGGTCAATCAACATCCAGCCTGTCAAAGAGGACGGCACCTTCTACGGCACCAGCTTCAGTGCCAACTACACCATCCCCTCCAACCTCGCCGACGGCTCCTACCAGGCATATATCTACTACCAGCCGAATGGGTCCGACGACTGGGACATCGTCCGCATGACGCGCCTCACCTACGAGAACTACCTCCAGTTCGATGTCTCGGGCAACAACGTTTCCATCTCGCATCCCAAGGTCGTTCGCGAGTTCGAAACCTCCGACTGGAACTTCGACAGCAAAACCCTCGGCACACGCCCCGAACTGATTACCGCCCGTGTCACCAACCGCAGCAGCGAGACCATCAACGGCGAGTTCTCTCTGCAGCTCACTTCGCCCACCAACACTGGCGAAAGGGTCTATGACCGCAACGACTGCATCACCCTAGCCCCAGGCGAATCGGCTGACCTCTCCTTCTCCTATCGCTTCACTGAGGCAGGTCAGTGGGCTTCCACCCTCTATTTCAGGTCATGGAACCTCGGTGCAACATCCTCGCAGGCCGTGGGCGAAAAGCACACCTTCAATGTCCAACCCGACACGCAGGCGGGCGCACAGTTCATCGTTCACGACGCACTCTACATCACCTCACGCAGCGACGACGGCAAGGTCTATCGAAACAGCCCCGTCACTGCCACCCTCAAGGTTTCCAACACCGGCATCGACTACGACGGCACCTTTGCCATCTGGTTCTACACCAAGAACACCAACCCCACTTCGTTGACCCCCGTCGCCAAATACGAAGTACCCGCAGCAGTGGCAGCCGACGGCACCCAGCACACCCTCACCCTCGACTTTGTGCTCGACCTCAGCACGCTCACCAAGAACGTCTCCTACTATGCCCGCCCCTATTACTTCAACGGTGACGACTGGCAGATTCTCGACCCCAACATCTACACCAAGGTGAACATCTACGGGCAGGATGATCCCGCTGCAGGCATCGAAGCCGTCACCATCGACAATCCCACCTTCGATCTCCGCAACGCCCAGATCTTCAACGTCCTCGGCAAGCCCTTCCACCTCCCCGCCTCCGGCATCCTCCCCAAGGGCATCTACATCGTCAACGGCCGCAAGATGGTAATCAAATAACCCCAATTCTGCCCCTTCCCCGTCCCTTGTCCTCCCCCCGTCCCGTATGGCGCGATGCCATCGCGCCTCTCCGTGATCCCCGTCGCGGCCATCATTGCCGCCCCTTTGTCCACGTGTCCGGCATCTACCTCCACATCCCCTTCTGCGCCACCCGCTGCATCTATTGCGACTTCTACTCCACCACCCTCCGTAACAAGGCCCCCCAGTACGTCGAGGCCCTCATCCGCGAGATGGACGAGCGGAAGTCCTTCCTGCATGACCCCGTCCGCACCATCTACTTCGGCGGCGGCACCCCCTCCCAATTAGGCCCCGACCACATCGCCACCCTCCTCCGCGCCCTCTCCACCCGTTTCGACCTCTCCAATTGCGAAGAAATCACCCTCGAAGCCAACCCCGAAGACTTCCTCGACGGCACCTGGCCCCTCACAGCGCCAACCTCCGCCCAGCCCCTCCTGTCCAGTTTGTTGCGATGTCATCGCAACCCCGCCGTCCCCATCGCCGACAGCCCCGCCCCCTCCATCACCCGCCTCTCCCTCGGCGTCCAGTCCATGTATGACCCCGAGCTCCGCCTCCTTCGCCGTCGCCACAACGCTGCCCACGTCCGTGAAGCCGTCCACCTCCTCCGCAACGCCGGCATCACCAACCTCAGCCTCGACTTGATGTACGGACTGCCCACCCAAACCCTCGCATCGTGGGAATACAGTATCGACGAAGTCCTGAAACTCCACCCCCAGCACATCTCCGCCTACAACCTCAGCGTCGAACTCGGCACACCCCTCCATGCCCTCGTCCAGAAAGGCGAGCTCACCCCTTGCGATGACGAGACCTGCCTCCAGATGGCAGCACTCCTCCGCACCAAACTCCAGGCAGCAGGCTACGAACAATACGAGATCTCCAACTACGCCCTCCCTGGTTTTCATTCTCGTCACAACTCCTCCTATTGGGTACCCACTCCTTACCTCGGCTTAGGCCCAGGCGCCCACAGCTACGATGGCCATCGCCGACGCAGCTGGAACGCTCCCGACGTAGCCTCCTACCTGAAAGGCATCCGCAACGAAGAATCCGAAACCCTCACCGACCTCGACCTCTACAACGAGCGCGTCATGCTCGGCCTCCGCACCGCCCACGGCATCGACCTCCACGACCTCGAAAATGCCCTGCCCTCCTCCCCATCTTCCGAAACCCTCTACAACACCCCATCCCTCGACTCCATTCACGCCACTATCCACTCCCTCATCCACCGCGATCTTCTCCACCTCGACCACAACCGTCTCTCCCTCACCCCCTCCGGCCTCTCCCTCGCCGATGAAGTCATCCGCGAACTGATGATTGTATATTCAGATTGAGCCATATCCCCCAACGAACGTTAGCGGACATGAAAAAATCGTGGCATATCCTCCACCGTACGTTGGGGGACATTCCACGATTGGAAATTGGTTTTCGTCTTTTCTTATCGCGAATTATCGAATTAACAAGGTTCCCTCAATTCCAAGAATCTTCAATATTTTTCGTCGCAAGTACTCTCTCGCGCATCAGAGTGCTCTATTCCGCAGCAGCAAGTACTCTCTCGCGCGTCAAAATGCTCTATTCCGCAACAGCAAGCATCCTGTCGCCCGTCAGAGTGCTCTATTCCGCATCATCCAGCATCCTGTCGCCCATCAGAATGCTCTATCCCGCAGCAGCAAGTACTCTGTCGCGCATCAGAGTGCTCTATCCCGCAGCAGCAAGTACTCTCTCGCCCGTCAGAATGCTCTATTCCGCAGCAGCAAGTACTCTCTCGCCCGTCAGAATGCGCTATCCCGCAGCAGCAAGTACTCTCTCGCCCGCCAGAGTGCTCTATTCCACAGCAGCAAGTACTCTGTCGCGCATCAGAATGCACTATTCCGCAGCAGCAAGTACTCTCTCGCCCGCCAGAGTGCTCTATCCCGCAGCAGCAAGCACCCTGTCGCCCGTCAGAGTGCTTCCTTCATTTTAAATTAGGAACTCAGTTTCACAAGAGTGGAATTTCCGGTCACAAAAACGTGTAGGAGAGGAACCCTTTTGATTCCTCTCCTACAATCCTTGTTGTAATGGATGATGGTCTCGAAACCCGCTCAACCTTTGAGGGCAAGCGCCCTCGTAAGGCTGTCTTAATCCTTGTTGTAATGGATGATGGTCTCGAAGAAACCAAGTACATCGCAAACATAAATTTCACCAAAAGTCTTAATCCTTGTTGTAATGGATGATGGTCTCGAAGTGCAGGAACTAAAGTAAAACTCATGCTGGAATATATGTCTTAATCCTTGTTGTAATGGATGATGGTCTCGAAGTCTAACAAAAGTATTCTATTCTTGGCATTCAACAATAGGTCTTAATCCTTGTTGTAATGGATGATGGTCTCGAAGGCCGTAATTTCAATGATGCAGAAATTGCAGCAGTTAAGTGTCTTAATCCTTGTTGTAATGGATGATGGTCTCGAAGTGATGAAGCAGGTGTTTCAAAGCACCTTTTGAAACTGCGTCTTAATCCTTGTTGTAATGGATGATGGTCTCGAAGTCTTCAGTATTTCAGACTGATTCCCACAATGGAGGATGTCTTAATCCTTGTTGTAATGGATGATGGTCTCGAAGAAACCCCGAATACGCTAAGTGTGTTTGCACTGATAGTGGTCTTAATCCTTGTTGTAATGGATGATGGTCTCGAAGCCCCTGAGGGGCAAGTCTTGTTCTTAAAAGACGGGCGTCTTAATCCTTGTTGTAATGGATGATGGTCTCGAAGCATCGCAAGGAGTTCTATGAGATGGGCTTCTCCAAGTCTTAATCCTTGTTGTAATGGATGATGGTCTCGAAGAGCATGATCCCCGTAGTGTTCGCTTTCATTCTTGGAGGTCTTAATCCTTGTTGTAATGGATGATGGTCTCGAAGGGTGCTCATGCCGTTCGCCAACCTCGAGCAAATACCCGAGTCTTAATCCTTGTTGTAATGGATGATGGTCTCGAAGGCGGGGCTTAGGGATGAAGAAGAAATTTCCGCTCTTGTCTTAATCCTTGTTGTAATGGATGATGGTCTCGAAGACAATCGTCTCGCGGAGTCTAACGTGGTGCCAGGTAGTCTTAATCCTTGTTGTAATGGATGATGGTCTCGAAGAGTATAGCCAGATTCTCACATTTTACTCTCGATCAAGTCTTAATCCTTGTTGTAATGGATGATGGTCTCGAAGTCGGCTTTCATCAATGTGGAAGCATGGCGCAAGAACGAGTCTTAATCCTTGTTGTAATGGATGATGGTCTCGAAGTCATCACTTCAAGTGGGTGACGAAATTCGTCTGGATTTGTCTTAATCCTTGTTGTAATGGATGATGGTCTCGAAGAAATGGCAAGCTGATTCCAAGAACCGAGGCTGATGAAGTCTTAATCCTTGTTGTAATGGATGATGGTCTCGAAGGAGATTGAAGAGGTTCTGAAGAACCACAATATGTCTTAATCCTTGTTGTAATGGATGATGGTCTCGAAGGACCGTCCGCAGTCACCGACATTCGAGGGTCAGACCGGTCTTAATCCTTGTTGTAATGGATGATGGTCTCGAAGAACAGTTAAAACCGAGACTTGCAAGAGTCTCAATTATGGTCTTAATCCTTGTTGTAATGGATGATGGTCTCGAAGTGACAACAAGAGAAGACATCATCAATGAACGTCTTAATCCTTGTTGTAATGGATGATGGTCTCGAAGTGATGACACTCCAGAGAATCGCAAGCGCATAGTGAATGTCTTAATCCTTGTTGTAATGGATGATGGTCTCGAAGCTTGCAACAAATGCAAGTTATGCAGCAGATCGCAAGGTCTTAATCCTTGTTGTAATGGATGATGGTCTCGAAGTATATTGCAAATATGTGAAGAATCATAGGGTGGATTGTGAAGTCTTAATCCTTGTTGTAATGGATGATGGTCTCGAAGATTTGCAGTTATCATGAATCTTATCGCTGCCATCCTTCGTCTTAATCCTTGTTGTAATGGATGATGGTCTCGAAGAGCCTAAACCATAAATATTTGTTGTTCAGCCTTATGGCTGATGATTCGAGACCAAAACGGGCAATTTTTAACCCAAATTTTGACCTTAAGATGCTGCAAATATGAGCAAAATGCTACAATTTTCCAAATATATTGTTGAAAACAGATGATTTCTTAACGATAATTAACAGAGTCTGGTTTAAGTTTGTTAACAAATCGCATTATTTTTCATGGTATTTGGTTAAATATAGTTGTAGAATCAGAAAAACAGCGTGTTCTGTGAATGCATGATGATGTTGACATCAAGGGCTTTCCCAATCACTTTCATTGCCTTCAGATAGTCGGTCGATATCGGCACGACAAAAATGCTGTCCTTATTTTCGTATGCTGCCTGAACCTCGGCGAGGTCTGACTTGATCTGTTCATATTTCTCGAAGGGCATATCGGCAAGATAGATGGAACGCTGGATGCGGAAACATCCTTGCCGAATCAGATACTTGGCTACCAGACGACGCACTTTGTTGCTTTCGATGTCGTACATTACAAAAAACAGCATATTCTTTGGTTTTGAATAATGGTTGGATGTTAGGCTAAGGATACGCTTGACTCGATTGTCAAGCGTATCTAATTCCGACATTTCATCCTGATTGGATGTCTTGATGACATTGGTCGAGGAAAGTCCTGCCTCATGGAGTTTGGCTAAAATCTCTTCGACTGTCATGGGGTTTTTCTTCTTCGACATGGCGGCTATGTGTTATCGTCGATGTAGTATTGCACCAGTTCAGCCACGGCTGAATTCAGTTCTGCCGACACACAGGCCTTGGGTGTCTGAACCACCGAGAATCCTCGCTTGCCGTAGAAAAGATTGATTTCAGCAAGTCTTGCCCCCAACTTGCAACGAAGTTTCTTGCCATACTGGATGCTGACAATATCATAGACGTTGATGCCATGATGCTCGATGAAGTTCGTCAGCTTGTCGATGATTTGTTCAAGTCGTTCGGGTACATAGATGGGTAAGCTGGGAACCTTGGCGCGATGCTCGCGTTGCATCTGCAACGTTTGCTTGATGCTGTCCAATGCGTCATCGGCTGGTTCAGACTTCACAAGTTGAGCATCAGCTGCGGCAGCCTTCTCCTGTTCTTTCTCCTCCTGGTCGAAGGTCCGCTTCATTGCGAACAGCGAACTCGGATCCTCGATGGGAAGAAACTCCTTCAAGTCAATGGTTTCGGCGGTTGGATTATAGAATGCATTAGGATCGATGCTGATGAAACAGGCTCGACTCACATCGCATGTGGATGAGTCGATTACCTGCTCGAGATTATACTGCTGCGAGAAACGATGCACGAACTCCTTGTAGAACAACTTGTAGATGCCTGCATCATAGCAGCGCTCCTTCAGACGGAACATCACCTTCAGTCCGTCTTCGCTGGGCGAAACGAACGACATAACGACACGAGGGTCTGTCTCTATCCAGTTACGGGCAGATGCCAGATCGATTTGCTTCTCGGAGAGATTGTCAATATCGACCACAAAATATTCGATGTAGGCAAAATTCTCCGTTTTTCTAATGGGGGGATTGAAGTTGCCACACACAAAATAGGGCAGTGTCTTCTTGAGCCGCGAGTACATCTTGGCGTCCGTCTGGCGAACAATCCTCAATTGACGCATCCGGGATTCGACCACCGGATGAGGGTGTTGAAGACTCTGGAACAGGTACTCCACTTCGATCTTCTGCAGCGGTTCGGCTGAGGCTTGAATGTTTTTTCCTACTAATAACATGGCGTTGATTGGATTTAGTTATAATTCTTGAACTTTTGTGCGAGGTTTTGTGCATGAAGCTGTATCTGCGTGCCACGGGAACGCGTCAAGTCGCGCATCTGTATGTGCTCCTCCAGATAGTCGTTGAGCGACTGGATGAGCACTTTGCGTCCCAAGGTCTCTAACCAGCAGGAGCCGTCGTCGCTGACCGAATAGAAATCGTCGGTGATGACCTCCTGACAGGCCAGATTGCAAACCACATAATCGACCCAGATGCGATAAAGTTCGATGATGTCATAGACCAGCACGGGACGATTATATTCGTCGCGGTGCATAACACCGATATACGGGTCAATACCTGCCTTGATCAGCTCGCCTTCGATGCGGCTGTAGAGTATGCCGTAGCCATAATTGAGCATGGCATTGAAGACATCCATTGCAGGGTGCTGGCTTCGCGTAGGAAACCAGTATTGGCTGGGGATAAATGCACTCATCACTTCGAAATAGGCATTTGATGCAGCTCCTTCATATCCTCTGAGCTGGGGGGCTATATCACCGACCACGACATTGGTGGGCAATTTCATCAGCTTCTGCCTATAGTCCTCCATGGCATCTATGGCTTTCTGACGGCGAGTTTCCAATATCTCGTCACCGCTTTCGGGCAGCATGAGCAACAGGGCCTGCTGATTGGAAAGCTTCTGAGACAGAATTTCCTTGATCCAGATTACGGCATCGACACTCTTCGTAAAGGCCAGCTGCCCCTTTCGAATGGTCGATACAGACCCGTACTTGTGGCTCCAGACCCGTCCTTTCGGCTGCCCAGCACGGTCGGTAAAAAGCACTTCAATCTCGTTGTCGATAGCAAGCATAATGGCATCACTCGTGATCTGTGCGCCCTTGCCTACCTGGATGGAGCGTATGCCCTGCATGGGGATGCGCTGCCGTCCGTCCTGATTGGTGATGACAAACCCTTCGCTGTCGCGGTTGAGGCTCGTGCCGAATGTGTTGAGTACGATATCCATAGTATGTCGAAGATTTAGTGTTCATTTGAACTCCATATTCCTTATTTGACGTTGCAAAGATAGAGCCATTCTGTTTTTTCTCCAAATGCAGACAACATTGTCGTCGAAATGGAACAGAATGGCTACTGACAGCAGACAACTATGCGAACTTCTGCCTGCTGATGGTATGCAGGAAGGCAAAGTAGTCGTCCTGGCGGTTGGCAAGCGTCTCGCGGCAAAGCTTGACGAAGTCCGCATCGCTCATGTCCGATGTGAGAGCCTCGGTAAGCGCAGTAGGCTTGTCTGCATTCAGCTTGCGGTCGGCATCCTTCAATTGATGACGCAGCTCGAGCATGGCGGGCATATAGCTGCCGTGGGTGATTGCCACCAGCTGGACAAATTGCAGGCTGGGGTCGCCCACGTGCCTATTGACTATAGAGATCAGGAAAACTGCCTTTGGATCCTTGTCAAGGTCATCGTCAAGAAGCTCTGAGATACGGACATTCTCGGCATCAGCCTCCTTCCAGCGCTCCAGAAGCGTCAAACAGCGTGCCTTGACGTAATGGGCCTCCTTGCAGTCGTCACGACGCTCCAGTACGCGATCAGCGTAGGCAATACCCAACTCAGGCGCTCCACCATACAGACAAAAAACTGCATTGATGAAGTTGGCAATCATGCCCTCAGCCTTGAGAGGCTCCAGTCCCTTGATCATGCCAATCAGGCAATCGTCGCAAATGATGATGTCGAACATCTTCTTGAGCATCAGCGAAGCATCACGCAGCTTGCCATCATGCACCTTCTTCATCGCCAGTCGAAGGCAGACGCGTGCTGCCTCGTCGTAGTTACGATTGCGCAGATGCGGGTAGATGGCTGCTCCATCAGCAAGCTCATCCTGTATCAGCGCATTGTCGTTGAAGGTGTTGGCGAAAGCCATAATCTCGGCGTTCTCACGCACGTGGCCAAATCGCACAGGATCCGACAGATAGAGCCCGTCGAGCGAACGCACTCGACTCAGGGCCACATAGAGCTGGCCGCTGGTGAAGACACCGCGACTCAGGTCAAGTACCATCTTGTTGAAGGTCATGCCCTGGCTCTTGTGGATGGTGATGGCCCAAGCCAGACGCAGCGGATACTGCGTGAAGGTGCCGGTCAGCTCCTTCTCGATGGTCTTGGTCTTGCGGTCGTACTTCTGCTCGTACGACTCCCACTGCACCTTGTCAACCACGTGCTCAGTGCCATCGGACAGACGCACTCGCACCTCATCGTCAGAGAGAGAGACTACCTCGGCCAAGGTTCCGTTCACCCAACGATGCTCCATGTCATTGCGGGCGAACATCACCTGAGCTCCCACCTTCAGCTTGAGCTGCGGATCGACGGGGGCACTGCCGGCCTTGAAATTGCCGGACATCTCTGCCTCATAGGTCATCGCCTCACCCGGCAGTGACTCCAGGCGACGATTGTTGATCTCATCCACCGTACGATGGTAGGGCGAGAGCACTATGGACATGTCGTCCGACTCAGGTGAGCAGACGCGGCTGTTAAGGACACCGAGGTCATCGGCGGTAACCTTGTAGTTGCGCACATCGTTGAGCACACGGAGGAAGATAGGATCATCCTGACGATAGACCTCCTTCAGCTCAATCGAGGGCAGGTTGAAGCGCTTGAACACATGCGCCTTGTAGAAGTAGAAGCGATCGCCTCCATACAGGTCGTGCAGCAACTCCGATACAGCTCCTCGCTCAGCGATTGGCTCCAGCTGGAACATATCGCCCGCGAAGATCATCTGCTTTCCGCCGAAGGGCAACCCGTTGTGCATGATGGCACGGAAGGCACGGTCGATGGCGTCAACAACGTCGCAGCGCACCATCGACACCTCATCGACGATGACCGTGTCAGCGGCACGAATCAGGTCGCGCTTGCGCTCATTGACGTGCATCGGAGTGCGCGGAGTAATCACCTCTGGTGGCAATCCCAGGAAGGAGTGGATTGTCTCGCCTCCGACGAGGATAGCAGCTGCCCCCGTGGGAGCAAGGACGATGAAATTCTTGTCGATCTCCTGCTGGATACGACGAAGGAATGTCGTCTTACCCGTCCCTGCCTTGCCAGTGAGGAAGAAGCTGCTATTGGTGTTAAGTACCAGAGCGTAGGCCTGTGCCAGCTGCTCGTTGTCGATCTCGATGGTCGCCGTATGGAGGGCACCGCCCTCCATAGGCATGTTGTTAGGTGTGTTTGCGAAAGTAGTATCTCCTTTTCGTTAAAGGTTAATATATGTAGTCTCCTTGGGTAATAGAGGAGTAAGCTGCTCCATGAGCTCTGCTGTGTCCTCGTTGATCATGCTGCGATAACTGCTGTCAATCAGTGCCGCCGACTGCTTCCTGAGGGTGTCCTCATCAACCGTTCGATTGAGCATGCGATACTGCGACTTCGTAAAGGCGAACATCATCTCCTCGGTCTTCTGGCGAATGAGCTCTGCATCATAGAACTCCTTGCCGAGCTGGCACTTGCCTACCAACTTGTACTTGTAGCCATCGTTGGCATATAGCTCGATGGCATTGATGTAGCACCAGTTGTGGTAGTTGCCAATGTACTCGACGATGGCGAAACGATCAGTCACTCTTACGCCCTTGTAGCTGCGGTGTCCAGCCTGGCTCTCATGCTCATCGACGATGAACATGTGTCGGCTCTCATCCCAAATGGGCAGACCTGCAGGTCGGCGCTCTCCTCTCTTGGGCAGGATCATGTCCAGTACATTCCCCTGCATTGTTGTTGTAGTAGTTGCGGCTTTATAGGTTTTAATGGTTAGTTACTCTATTTATTCTATCACAATACGGAGGTGTCTCTCCCAGCCCCTTATCGAAGCAGGGGAGGCTTGTTGTCCACTACCGTTCGAATCATCGCCGTGGCAAAGTCCTCAGCCAGATTCTGATCGATGGGCTGCCCGAGCATCTTCGACTGCGATAGCAGGAAGTCCCTGAGCATGCCGATGCACTCCTGACGAGCGTATGTCTCGTTCCAACAGCAGCAGTAGTAACTGCGGGACGAAAACTCCTTCCAGCCATATCCATCATGACAATAGAGTCGGATGCCATTGAGGAAGAGGTAGGCATAGCCCTGTCCGAAGTCATACTTCACCAGCAGACGGTCATTCAGGCGAATGCCCTGGAAATAGGTGTTCCCAGCTGCACTGGTGTAACCGTCCGAAAGGAAGATGTTGTGCTGCTTGTTATAAGTGACATTGCTGCCTGACATTGCAGGAAGTGCTCGATTGATGACTGCACTGAGTGCCTTGTTCTGAGTTGTAACCGTTGGTGTCTTGATTATACCTCCTATACTTTAATGTTTGTACCTCACGATTCTTTTTGAAGACCTGGTGAGGGTTCTGGTCTTGGCAAATGAGCTTGATCCCTTAGGATTCCTCGCTTTTGCCGGTGCAAAGATAGTGTGTTTTTTCCGCCATCACAAATCTTTTTGTCACTTCGAGGTCGGAGAGTTTTTCACACGACTTCTATTAGCAAGAGCCCGTTTGCGGGCTCTTACATATACCACTGATGGTATCGCACTGTCAGGGGGTGGTACTCCACATGGCAGAGACGACGCATCCACTCACGACGGGTCTTGGCCAGCGTCTTGAAGCAGTAGGTCATACGCGCCTTGAGCTTCTGCTTGCGAGCCTCAAAGCCAGGGGCCATCAGCGATGTCTGATAGTAATGGCGAGCCTCGTCACAGAGCGCCTTCACGCGCGACATATCGCACAACGCAAGCGCCTTGAAGGCAGCCTCAACACAGTGCTCCATCCGATGGAGCTGGCGCTGAACATCGCGTCGGAGCTCAGGCGACATCGGCTTGGCATCGGGAGCCTTCTTGCCGTGCTTCGTGCCCTTACTGACCGTCTCAACGAGTGGCTTACTGGTGACGTGCCAACAGCTACAAGCTGGGCAGTAGTAGGCTCGGACAGGCGCGTAGCCATGCTGGCGACGGATTGCATCGCTATTGAAGCGAATGTAGCGCCAAGCCGCCTTTGCGCTATCGAAACACAGCTTCGACTTGCCAGCCTTGGGGCATACCTTGCTGTTGGCTACAGGGTTATCATACTTGGCAGCCTTGTGGCGGCCATTACGGGATCTCTTCGCTGCAGTGGTCACCTTGTGGCCGATCTGCATCATCGTCTTGTTAGCATTGAATGCAGTGATGGTTTTGAGGGTTCGACATTTGCCTTAATTCGAGATGGCCGCTCCCCTGCAAGGCAAACAAAAAGAGCAGCGTCAAACCGATGGGCTGATGCCTTCTCGATTTTGACGCCGCAAAGATAGGACGATTTTTTCTATCTGAAAAATTATTTTAGGGGTTTGAGGTCGGAGATTTTTTTTACGACTTCTAGTCGTTCTTCTCGGCAGAGTTCTTGTTGTTGAAATAGAGGTTGCCGAGATTTCGCACCTTCTCACGGAAAGAATCGACGTAGGATTGAGGCCCCAAAATCCTAATACGTGCACCGAAACTTAGCAACAATGTGTCGAGCTCATTGTTGGGGATGACTTTGATGGAGAAGAGGCCTGCCTGACCGTCGATATATGGTCTCAATTCTTGCTGTGAACTATGCAAGGGCTTGGTTCGGATGCGGCCGTGAGTGTAACCGTCCAGTGTCTCAATCTGGATAAGCTTGGGCTTATTCTTCTTTTCTTGGATGGTGACACCGACGATATCCTTGAAGTAGGATGGTGCAAAGGATTTCTCTTTGGAGGCTATATATTCAATGTCGTCACGAACGGCGACGTGGCCAACGATACGATCCAGTCCGAAAGACTTTATCTTGGCTCCTTGTTCCGGCTCATTGCCGAAAAGGAACCATCGTCCGTTATATTCCTTCAAGAAATAGGGGTGAAGGGTGACATCCCTCTCTTTTTCATGGTCATATCGTGGCTGATAACGGAAGGTGATAACACGTTTCTTTTCGATGGCATCATAAATCTCAGGTACCAGCAGAATGTGCTCGGCAAGCAAATTCTGGTCAAAGCCGATAATCTTGCCCCTGCGATTTGCACCTTCTACGATATCGGCCAGCCATGTCGGGGGAAAAAGCCCTATGGAGGAGCCAACAAAGCGAAGCAACTGCTTGGTGCGTAACTTATGGAATTCCTCTTTCTCGAAATGAATAGGGTCATCAATGCCTTGTGGATACCTGAACCCCAACTTCGCATCCTTGCCGTTCTTGTAGTCAAGCTGAAGACCATTTTTCTGAAGAATGTTGGCAATCTTGCGCTTGGCCTGTTCTACACTATTGAAATACTCGTTGTATTTGATCTTATCACCTCTCTTGAAATTTGCACTGGGTATCTCGGCCAGTATGTCCTCGTAAGTCCAGTATTTCTCAGGGGTCTTCAGTAAAATCTGGTCCAGATCCAGGAAATCAAATCGTCTCATGGCATTCAGTATTTACGGAACCTACAGAAATGGAACTTCACTTGCTTGCTCCCATCGGGCATGATTTCCACATCACGCCAAGATGTGGATGCTACACAAGTATAGCCTTCGGCCTTTAGTTTGTTTACCAAGGCGTAAGTGAACGTCATCTCGCCCATGATATGCACTGTGCAAGGTTCTCCGCCCGACAGTTCCTTGATCTTCTCAAGATAATCGTCGCTCAGTGCTTCGATGCCCGCTTCATCCAGGCTCTCATCGATATTGGGGAAAGGCAGATCTTTGATTTCGCCAAAGTCAAGGGCCGCTTTCAGTTGCTCCTCATTCCAGTTGGTAGAGGGGTGGTTGGAGAGGTTGAGGAAGATATTTGCTCTTTTCAGGCTAACGCTCTTAGTAATATTATCTTGACTTAATAAATCAGAAAATAAATCTATATATTCTTTTATTTTTTCTTTTAATCTGTCAGCAGACATTGCATTAGGTTTAGGCTTTTTCTTTTTGTTTTTGCCACCAGAGTCTTTTGATGTGTCATTCCTCATTCCTGCATGATTCATGTCATTGCGTAAATCCTTGATCGAACAAACTAAAGCATAATATTTTCTTACAAATGAATCCTGCAGTATTTGTCTATATAGATTTTTATATTCTTCAAATTTTGATTCATCTTTGCCTAAATTCCAACTGTTTTCAGATTTATTATCTCTTAGAATGTCAAAACTATTCGTTACAATAGTTCTCTTGTCCATATTCAATAATTCTATATCATTCTTCTCACAGACAAATGAAACTATTGTTTCTTCAAGGAATGTAATAGCTTGCTGATATAATGAATGACAAAGACACCATTTGGCAGCTTCTATTCCATTATAAACTCTTCTCTCAGACGAAAAGCCTTTAAGCGAATCCATTATTTTTATTACAATGGGATGGAATGGCTGAACTACAGAGGACATATCGATACGATCGGCATATTCTCTTAAATTTTTAATGCCCGTAGCTTCAATGATGTTATAACAACGACACATTTTAATATCGTTAATGACCAATTCTAACTTTTTAGTAAAATTACTAATGTTGTTGGCGTTAGCATTTGTTCCATTGGCTTCACTGAGAATGGGGGACATTTCTTCCTTAGATAGTCCTGTAAGTTTATCTACATTCCCATTGTCGACAAAATCTGCAGCGCCAGTGGTCCAATCTTGAAGCACAGATAAAGTGCGAAGATCAATGATAGAGCCGTCTTTGAAAGGAGGTAAGGTCTTGCCGTAACTAATCCACTTAACCTTGCATGTTTTAGTAAACTTGGAATAATTGGTCAATACCATTACTAACATTGGCAAGAATCGGAAACCATGCGTGATATCAAAATACAATTCGTCACCATCTTGAAGAACATCAAATGTATTCATAAAGATGGTCATGGTTTCTTGATCATTATCACCTTCTGGAAGATTTTTTATAGGCACGATTGAAAATGGAAGATTCATTTCCTTCATTCTTAACTCAAGCCCCCGTTCATGGGCTGTTATCTCCTTTGTTTTGGGGTTAGTCAAGTCATGAGGGAGCCAATTCTTTTTCTCAGCCTCGTCTGTCAAAAGAATAAGGGCTATATCTCCTTTCTCCCATTTAGCGACATGTTTATCCAAATAGTCAAGCGTTGCTATCTGAATGTATGGGTTGGAAATCTCATAATCACTACCAGGCTTTACATAGTGACAATCTCCATATCCCAAAAACGAAATGAAAACTTTGCGTGCCATAGTTGAATTGTAATTATAGGTTCGACTTATTGATAATCTGATTCAGCAGATTGCTAAGCTTTTCAACATGCTCAATGTCCTTATTTGAGGACATAAAGTAGGTTGTAATTCCAGAGTTCTTGCATTTCTCACGACCATTGGGATACATTTCCCAATAAGTTACGAAAAGTGCCTTGCTGCTCAATGCCCCATAGTTACGCACCACCGACGCAAACTTATCTACATCGTTAGAGTCCTTTATTTGGGTCTTGCATTCGACAAAAAGCAGTTTCTTTCCAGTGTTGACGATGATGTCCACCTCATTCAAGTCTTTATTGTCCGAACCTTTAAAATGACAGTTCATGAATATCTGGTCGGGCGGAAAGATTTGTGCCAATATCTTTGCAACGTAATACTCAAACCACCCGGTGTTAGTGGCAAGATGCCATGCGTGTGGAGATGAAAACCTCACGTTTTGGTTGTCCATGAGACCAATCATCATCGATTGAGTCCTTGCATTCCAACTGACTTTCCCTTTTTTATCCTCAAAATTGATGTCATCTGCGTTAGAAAGATTGCCAAGCTTCACATAATCTACAAATTTCATCATAAGCTCCGTGAATCGCTTGCTATTCTTCTTATACAAACCTTTTAAAGCTCCAAGAGCAACATCGTCTTTCGGAGTATATTCGGTGAACAGTGTATAGTCCGAGAAATTGTGCCCAAGCAATCTAAACTGCATGTTGTAGTCGAAATCCACTTCTCCAACAACTTCAGACTTCGACATGTTGATCAGCTTGCTGGTCTGGAGAGACACATAATAGATATCTGACTGAGGCAGCTTTTCTTTGAAGACCTCAACGAATATCAAAGCCCATGGCTTGACACCGCTGGTCAAGTCGAGGCTGACTTCATAATTTTGAGGAATAGCTTCTGCTATAGTTACCGCCACAGTACGGATTGCAGATATATCATCGACAGAAAGGTCATAGATGTCGCAATCGATCTGTGCATCGAACTGAGTCCTGACAGCCTCGGCATATTGATGAGAATCTTGTGAAGGCAGCAAGATCAGCTGATTGGGCTTGACGTGCTCAATCACCTGGCAAACAGGCGTTGTTTGTTTCCCTACTAAAGCGATGTGAATCTTTGGCATAAGAATAAAGAAATGTTAGAATGCGACCAATCAGCCCACATGATTCAATTTAAAGTTAGCTTGATCAGATCTTCGGAGTTCTTGGCGTGATAAACTTTGCCATTACGGATGTCCTCCAATCCTTTTTCAATGCCACTTTTGCGATGACGATGTATCGTCCAACCCATCTTCTTGGATAAGTTGCGCAACAAGCTCATGTCGCCGTTCGGAATCGTTAGTGTTACGTTTTCTGTTCCTACCATATTCATATTTAATTGTTAGAATTTATTCCTTTGAATCCCATCTTTTTTCGATTTCTCGAAAAGTTCGCTGCAAAAATAAGAAAAAATGATGAACAAAGCAAGGATAGCCTCAAGAAAATACACATTTTGTGTCGCTTTACCCTTAAATTGTGTCGTTATATCCTTTATAAAACGTAAAGGGGCAGAGATTTTTGCACTACCGCAACAAGCGACGTGCAATCTCTGCCCCGACAAACTCGCCGACCGTCTTGCCGATGCCAGAGAACCCGAACTTGAGACCCACAGCCTCGCCCAAGGCTCCGCCAATCTCCTCGCCCATGAACATAGCGCCACCCTTCTTCGCCATCCCGACCTTGTCGAAATGGGAGAACATCTTCTTGAATGCATTGGTCTTTGTCGATACATTAAAAGGTAATGTCCCACCCGTTCTATTCAAGGTCCTGCGAGACTTTCAGACCCAGCTTGTCGTGAGGGAGTATTTCATCCCTCACTTTTGCCGGCACAAAGATAGACATTCTTTTTCAATGGGCAATGACTTCCCTATCGCTTTGAGGTCGGAAAGATTTTGTGCAACTTAATCAACTACATATTCCAATTGTACTATTTTACCAGCTTTGGATATTTGCTTGATCTTAGTACTAATTTCTTGTCCGACTATTCGGTCGGCTTCCCATTTAGGGATTACAAGCTGAATATCGTAATCGTATCCATCTACTCGAACTTTCTTTGGAGCAAAACATTTCGCTTTAACTATATCACCGACACTAAAAGTTGTAGGATTCTCAAGGATAAAGAGACGCTCTTTAAGTTGAGTCAGCATAAGCTCAACTTCTGTTGTCGATAGGTTGTTCTTTTCGAGGACTTCTTTTACAGATTCCCATTTTGTTATTTGTTCTTTGATGACATCGGGATTATCTATGTTTCTAGGTGAAGGAACGCCTCGTAACTCTTCCAATAAAGAATATGCTCTTTGCTTAACGTAGTCAGATTTCACTTCATCCATACTTTTAAGTTTAATCTCACTCGGCTCTTTCAATTTTGAAAAGTTTCTACTTTCTTTGTATTGTTCAAAATCTCCAAGCTTCATGTGCTCCATATCATTTTTTAAATGAGTAGATTCTGCTATCTTGACAAGCATCTGAATAGATGAATCTTCTTGAATAGTAAAGGAATCATCCTTATAAGATTCTCTGATGTAAGACACAATCTCATCTTCAAAAGCTCTTAAATACTCTTCTTCAGAGTAGTTAAGACCTTTCAGTCTTGATATAGTACACTTAACGATACCATATCCATATGCCTTTGCCAACCCCAAATTGTGGTAAACGCCTTGTACCGAATTACCATGAAACGTTATTGCCGATAACAAGGCACCAATTTCAACTTTGCGAAGGTTATGCACTCTAATTTTGCCGACAAACACTTTTCTAGCTGGCAATGGCCGAAATGATGTCTTTGTCTTTTCATTACCGTTCCCTTCACTCAATTTAACCGTATGGAATCCCTTCACAATTCTGTATCGTTTCCTGCCTGCAATAGGGATATTTGAGTCATAAGTCAAAACTCTATTGTTTTCCTGCTTTAGATACAATGGGAAATAAGAAGCTCGAGGCTGGCCAAAAACACCAGTCATAGGAGAGCACTCTCCGTCTTTAATAATTGTAGTACAAAATGCATGTCCAAAATGCACCCTTCCTCTCAGCTGATCATCAGATTTGGCATATCCGAAAATAGCCTCAGATAAATCTAACCTACTATCTTCGCTCCACTCTTGAACTTTTTTCACTTGGTCTTTTACAGAGTAGTTATATGGATATCGGAACATTCGAGTTATTCCTATATTGGTAATTATCCCATTGGTTTTCTCTATAAACACAGGTATTTTTTCCCCCTTAGAGAGCATTTCCTGCAAATAGCCTTTGTTGCCTCTTTCACCAGCGAAATATGGAGTATATTTGTGAATGTTGAACTTTTTGATTACTTCATCATTAACTTCTTTAGCCGATCGGGTTTCATCAGAAAACAAATACTCGACTTTTTTACCATTCATATAACCAGTGCATACAACTTTGTATTTCCCACTTAATAATGATTCAATTTTTTTTATTAAAGATGCCATTTCCTTTGATTGTTCTTTCAAAGAAGAAAGCTTTTCCTCCGACACCGAGTACTCAATTTTTTTTCCGCTATGAACAATTGCACACATAATATGGATTGATCCTTTGACTTTAGATGATTCAACTTCTATTTCAGGAAACGGGCTATCCAATGTTCCAATACTTGTTTGTTTAACCTTTGCTGTCTTATGGTCTTCCCCTTTAACAAAATCAGGAAAAATTTTTTCTAATATGAAATGTGGAATCTTAACTATACCTTTAGAGCATTCCATAATATAGTATTTACCATTTTCTAGATATAGCCAACCACAATTCTTAACATTCTTCATTTTGCTCGCATACGTACTAGAAACTTGAGTCGTGAATGAACGATATCCAAAAAAGTCATCATTGTATCTACACATCTTTGAAAAAGAAAGTATCTCAAGGACACTTCTAAAGCATCCTTTGAGTGTAGACGCAGGTATAAAATACTTCTTCTCTGTGCCCTCTACGATATGACAAGACCACTCTGTAGATTCTTCTTTCACATGTCCATCTCTAACAAACAAAGGTGAAAGATTCTCGATTGATATTTCTATCTCCCCATCCTCTCCATCTGTGAACGGAATATCTTGAGAAATGATATCTGCCCAATTAGGGAAATAAACATTCTCAGACAAAGGCACAAAATTATAAGGTGCATGTATCATAATTAATTCTCCTTATCTTTAAATCCAACAAATACATTTTTAGTAAAAGTGAGCACTGTCATGCCCAAACATTTCTTATCAGGAATTTCTTCCCAATAACGCAGAAACTCAAGACGCAAATTCCCCATTCGATTGGCATAATAGGTCTTCAATTCATTATCCGGATTGCTGAAATCCTCTTGTTTTACATCATACAGATGAATCAAATACCTTCCATCGACATATTTAATGCTGTATGATATCATGTTCTCTCTGTCATAGAGCTGGCCCTCTACAACAAAAGGATTCACGGTTTCGTCAACGCAGATGTCTATCGGTTCGTCTTGATAGACCCGGGGCTCCTGTCGGTCGCTCAACCAAAGGTAGCCTTCGCACTTGTTAATCTTAATTGTTTGCATAAATTAGTTCTCCGTTCTTGTAAAGTTTACCTTCAAAACAGCCGTTGCCACGGGTTACACCACCTCCCAAAGGAAGCATGCCTCTACAAATGTCTTTCATTGCCTCTTCAAATGCCTGTTCAAAATATTTAGCCTTTAAAGCTGCACTATTGGCCATAAGCTTCAGATTAAACGTCATGCCCTTGGTATAAAGCACTTCTTCATTAAACAATGCTCCGTCGATTGCACCACCCGTGAAGCGGTCGATGGAAACGTGATTCAGGACTTTGGAGGAGATGTTATTTCCCTTCTGAATAATGTCTGAAATTAGAACATTACCACGAAGTTTGTTCTTCATCTTGCCGTCAGCATCTTTTTCACCTTCTGAACCGAATATAGATTTGACTGCTTCATTGTTCTTTCCGACGAAATCGTCTAACTTCTTGCGATCAGGCAATTTATCGGCATATACTTTACTCAGCTTATTATAATAGAAGGCCAGACGATGTGAAAGAGCTCCCTTGATTGAAGAAGCAGGTATAAGCACAACACTTTCTTTCTTTTTAATTTCTGCTGTGCCATTGCTCCAATCGACAAATGACTCTCTGACATAGGTCATATCAGCTTTGTCGTTACTTAGTCCAGAACCGAACAGCATGAAATCGATGGGTTGCAATTCCAGCTCATAGTTTGTCCATACAGAAGATGCTTCCTCGGCAAGCGGAAACTCATCATCTGCATCATCCCAAGGCTGGCACAAAGATGAAGATTTTTTGAGATACCAGTCTTTCTGCTTAGGAATAGCGAAGTCAATCGTCTTATACTGGCAATGCTCTTGGACTATCTTAATCTCACCGAAACCTGCACGACTTCCTGAACCTACGCGGAAAGTCTCAGAATTCAGTGCTTTGATAAAATGCTTGAACTCGCTTTCATCATCGTTGTCCGAAAGCATCTCCATCTCAAAGCAAAAACGAGTACCTTTCAGCACTATCTCTTCATCGAACTTGTCACCTTTTTCGGTAGTCCCTCGATGGTTGATTTTGGCATGTTGGCGAATAGGAAGTTCCCTGAAGTGATCTAAGAATGCGTTATTATTCAGTCTTTCTTGGATGTCGATGCCATCAAGGACGGTTCCATCGCTGTCAAGCATCTTGGCCTCTGTGATGATAAGAGGAGACCCTAAATTCTGGCTTCCCATCAAAGGTTCCCTAAGATCCTCCAGTTTCTTTTTAAACTCCTTCTCGTTCTCGCCTTCTTTTCTCTCCACGGTGTAGGAATGCCTTAAAAGCCCAGCAATCGTTGTACCAGGAATAAAAGGCAGGCCATTGGCATCTCTTAAGACCAGGGAATCGGTCTTGATTCCTTTTTTGCCACTGCCGATATTAAGTGGCGATATGGCCTCTATGACTATTCGGGCCAGAAATCTATATTGGTTTCTCATATCAGTTATCCTCTTTTGATTTACATTTCTTTGCCATCTCTGATGCCAGATTTATCATTATACTTTGTAAATCCTTATTCTTATATTTAGCCATGATTGCCATAAGACGAGCCTTTCGACTTTGTTCACTCCATTTGAGTTCAGCGACTCCATGACTTAAAAATGTCTCAACAGCAGAATAAAGTTTTTCATTGTCTTCGATTGACATAGCCAAACTGCGAATGAATCCCCACTGAGATGCAAATTGTTCACCTTGGAATATAGGTTCAAGGTCTTTTACCTCAGCTTGTACAATCTCAAATACAGACTTGTCATTCTTGACATCTCTTTGCCGACGAATCAGAAGATCGATCAGCGAAGAATCGGGCTTAGGGAGGCTCGATGCCTTGGACTCTTTTTGTTCTTGGGTCATTTTCTTTGCTTTCTTGTTCTCTTTCGCCTCCAATGTAAAGAGCGCCTTGCCTAGCTCTTGCTGATTACCAGCAAGGAATGTAGGGTTATAAATCACCTTACCAAAGCCTTCGTTGTTGTAAGCACCGACATAATTGCTCTTCTCAGGGCAGGATCTGTCGTTCAGCTTAACCACAAAGACACTTCCCTTCTCTATGCCGCAACGGTCGGCATCATAGGTGTGACGCCAGCCGTTCCAAGGAGCATATTGGAAGGTGCGTATTTGACTCTTCGACCAATCAATCTCTCCACCTTTTACACCCAAGTCATCTGCCTCTGGCTGTAAGGTCGGTTCAAAGTTTTTGTCGAAGAAAACCAGGCGACCATCGGCATATACTGTAATATAGTTTGTGTTAGGTTCGACCTTAGAGGATTCTATCTCCTTGAAATCTTCCGATTCGATATTGACCAAGCCAAATTCTGCAGAACGGGAGTGCCCAATTTGTTTCTTACCACAAAGGACTTTTGCTATAGCTTCGGTGAGCTGATCAGACAAGTCTGACTCCACCTCAAAGTACAGCACAAGATCCTTGGGAAGAGATTCGTAGCCAAACATCTTGCCATCCTTGCTGCGACGTTTTTCGCTATCGTATGCTGATTTGATGGTATAGTTTTTGTCGATCTCAACAGGTTTGCCAGTTTTATCTATAAATGAATAGAAACCCTCACGGCACTGTTTTAACTGCTTATCCTTAATCTCTTGCTTGCCAAGATCGGTCAAGTGATGGATATAACATTCCTCACTTGCAGAACCGAACTTGGGATAATACATGGAGGCAGGCACTTTCAGACCTCTGACACCACCAGTTGACGGATGAGCATCGCCAAAACGGACTTTGCCCGAATGAAATATCTCTAACGATTCTTTGGAACGATCCTTATACATCTTACTGGCCACAATTCCGAGGAAGTTGTTCCCAGGGATGAAGTCAAGAGTTTTCTGATTGCCCTCACTGCTTGATGTCTGGCTTAGAACCACATCGCTCAGCAGCGTGCATTTGAATTTCAGTGTCTTTGTCATATCATGCTTCCATTTCGTTAATAACTTCGGTTATAGTTATATTGCAACGGCCGTAGCCACGATTTCTGCCTGTTCCCAAGCGCTTGATGTAATGCATGGCATCTTCCAACACCCTTTTTGTGTCATCGTCTTCGGGAACATTGATTATCTCGCCCACCAGCTTGCAAGGGACTACGGTTTCAATCTTTCTAAGTGTAGCATCTTTTGCAATTCCATTCTCATCAATGCTTGTAGAAGCGAAAGACTGGTAGAGGTATTCGGTCAACTCATTTGCAAAGATATACTGATACTCGGCAGGTTGCAGGGTCGCATTGCTGAAGAATGCGCTGCCCGTCCGATGGCCGTCCATATCGCCAGACACTCCAAAGATGACATCGACAACCTTACCCTTATCCTCGAAAAGGATGGTTGCGGCATCACGAAGTAGCCCCTTCAGCGTGCGACCTGGGATGTAGGGCATTCCGTTTTTGTCTTTGATGACTAAAGCATCGACATCTGCACCAGCGGCCAAGCCCGAGCCACAGTGCCAGTTTGAAAAAAACTCTATTTCATATTTGATTGTCTTCATACTAGATTGTCGTCTTTAGTTTTTTGATTCATTATCGTATAGAGAGCCAGTACGTCGTATGCTAAGCAACGATTGTCCGATTCGGCGGTAAGTTTTTTAACCGTGTTTTGTAATTTTTCATCGGTAAAAATCTGAAGCATCCTGGTCTTACGCTGTTCAGCTTTGTTCTTATTCTCAAGACGGAGACTAATCCAATCTCTGATGCCCGACCTCAGGCCCTCTCCATTTTCTGTGTCAAGTTGCTTGGTCAATTGTTGAGCAAGTGAGACTTCATACTTCTGAGCTTGTTCACGAATATAATAAGGGCCTGCCTTAAAAGATAGGTCATCAGTGGCCTTAAGCTCTCGCTCTACAATATCTTCATAGTCAAAAATGAAGCTGTCCTGAACTTTATGGAACATCAGGCAAGAAGGAGGCAGATAGTCGGATTCCTTACCATGAATAGCCTTGGTATCCTTTTTGGCTTCTCCGCACAATTCCTCTGCCAACTGATAACCATAATAGAAAGGATAAGAGGACTTTATATAGGCAATTCCAGCACACGCTGTAAGATAATCCTTATCTTCAGCAAAAACATGCCACTTCCTAAGAATAGGATTTAATTTTTCTTGGGTCTTTATCTCAAATGCTCTGATAAATTCAGTTGCATAATCCAATGCTAAATCGCCGCGTATAATGACGGTCATATCATCTCCGCTGAGGACAACCGGACGAATTGGAATTACTACCTTTAGTTTGAACTTATCTTTAACAGCTTCGTATGCCTTGTTCGCAGCTTCCTTTGTTGCCTTGTCCAGCTTTTCGGAAAATTCTCTGAAGTCATCTTTGTCTTTGCCTACTTTTTGGACTACCTTGCCCAACCCATTGCCATCAGCGTGAATTACGGCTATCCAATCGTTCTTGTCTGTTAAATCAGAGATATCATAAGCCACTTCCTTATGGGAAAGCCATTCTTCCCCGAAGCTCTTCTCACAAAGCTTTTTGGTTCGTACAAAACGGCTTATTTGTTCCGAAGCTTCATCTTGAAAAACCTCTTTAGATTTGGTCTCTCCATTCTCCTTGTATGGTTCTATAGCTATTTTTGTGACAGGCAAACCTGTATTATTAGCACGCTTCACTCCCATTAGTCCGTAGGTCACACTTCGAGCGGGCTTATTACGCTGCTCTTTCAGTAAGTCCTCGACATTATCTATGGCCTTACCAAAATCTTCTCCCAAAAGGACAACGGCTTGGCTAATTGTTATACCAGGTGCCATCGTCATTACCTTTTTAGGAAACTCTCGAACAGCTTTTTCGCAATCGGATTTATTATTGAAGATAAACTTGATGTTACCGGCAGCGCGAACGACGGATTCACCGTTGACTGCAAATTCGTTGAAAGCAGTTGTGCATATCTGCTCCACCAGCTCACTTGCGCCAACAATGTCCTTCAGTTCGTTGGTCCTGAAGATGAACTGCTGAATGCCTTGCACTGCCGCTCCATAGAGATATTTTTCCATAAGCGTTAGATTTGTTATTTTAATTATTTAATGTATTAACTGATTCTTGTCATATTTCCTGTCCTGAATGTTGCTTTATTGTCCCATATCCGAAACTCGCGTGCTTACCGATGCCAATCAGGTCTGGGAGGTTGATGTTACAGATAAAGTCAACATCAAAAGACTTCATCAATGTTTCCTTGACCTTCACAAGATGATAACGGTCCAGACTTTGTATCTCGCACTGCACCTGTTCTTCGAAATGAATATTCAGACCTTTGGCCATAGAAAGAAGATTGCCCACAAGTATGCGCTCCAACAGTTCGATTCGATCGGAATCGCTTTGCATTCTCACGAAGCGATTGTCATTCTCTTCATTCAGCGGTAGCCAGTGTTCAATGCGGTAACGTTTCGGCTCGATCAGCTCTATTTCAATCTGCATGGGAGAAACTTTCTCCACCTTCATCATGGAATGACGATAACCGATGTTTATGTATGTATTACAAATAGGCATCAACTTGTTGAGCATCTCAACACCTTCGCCTATCAGCATTATAGTTGCTTTAGCTCCGACACTTTTGTATTGAACGAGAGGGTATTCATATCGGAAGTTGCTGTCAATATGATTATGGAGGAGAACGTCTGTATCATCAGACAATGCCTTTAGAACTGCGCCACGAAAGTATGGAACCTCTTCGAGGCTAAGCAATGGAGAGTAAGTGATAGTAAGTGTATTAATGATCATGATTAGATTGCAATGTTTTGCTGCAAATATAAGATTTTATTTTTAGATACAATCAAAAAGGTGGGAAAATTTGCATTTCTGGCGGCTTTTTTTTGCTGTTTCAGTAGCTGAAATGAACTTCGATGGCCGTTTTTTCAACCGTTTGTCACTATTTCCACACACTTCCAGCCCCATTCTCCACGCGAACGGTTGTAGTCCCAAAGGATACGGGCAGAAAGTGGCTCTCCTGCGCGGAGCGGATGCTGACGGTAAAGATCCTGGGGGATAAAGGCTGAACCATCGTCGAACTTCACAAACCATGCTGTGCCAACACGGTTACAGCTGGCTTTTCCGTTGACCTTACGGAAGTAGATGCCCAAAGCATCTTCGAAAGGATGGAGTGCATTCGCCTCCAGTTCGGTTGTTTGCGAACAGGTCAGAGGCTTGATGTAACCATCGTCAGTGATGTCTTCCCACTTCAACACGAGGATGTCGCCTACACGGATAGACTTCAAGAATCGTTCGTACTTGAAGAATCCGCTCTTTTCTTTCCCATAAACTACAGTCGCCATCTTCTTACCGAAATTGACACTTGATACCACACCCACGTGTAGCGGAAGGTCACCACAAATAATCAAGTCTGTGATGTCCATATAATCAAGGTTCACAGTCGGTCGCTGCTTCGGATTGTGTTGTGTGAACCAGGGTTCCTGGGTCAGATGCCATACGTCGCGTGACAAAGGTCTTTGCTGTCTTGTCCTCTCGGCCACATATTTGTGCAGCTGATAGCTGGCATTTTCGTAGTCATGCTGCAGGAGAAACTGGCAGGTAAGTTCGAGTCGTACGTTGAGCAGGAACTCCTCTTTCGTCTTGCAGTCAGCGGCTCGCAACAGGCAGGCCAATTGCTTCTCTTTGTCATTGGGAAAGGCATCCGACAAAAGCTGCCATGCCCAGAACTCGGATTTTTTCTTTCGGACGAAAGGGCAAAGGGCATCAAGCGCTTCTTGCCCTGTTTGTCCCGTAGCAAACATCATTTTGCCGATGTAATAACCCAAGTATGTCATCTGGGGCATAATGCGATTGAGTTGCTCCATCTTTGGAATAAACGCTTTGATGGCCTCTATGTCACGCTGCTTGATAAAGATCTTGGCTGTTCCGATATAGCAGCCTTCAACGAGTGAAACAGGATTCTTCCGTCCATCTGGTCCCGTTTCGCACTCGTAATCCTCCGAACGAAAGTTATCCCATCCCCACCATTCCATAAATGCGGGAAAACCATTCCAGTGTTGACGAAGCTTATAGAAGGCCTTGCAGACCACCGAATAGGGAGCCGATGGGATAGTGGGATGTAAATGCTGAGCCATCTCGAACACCTTGTCGGATATGGATGGTATTTCTTCACTCTGGACTTTAGCAGTCGTTTTGGCTAATAGGGCACGCAGTCGCCAGCACATCGAGTCGCTCAGCATCTTATTTTTCTCGAACTCATTCATCAAGACAAGTTCCTCAAACGCTTTATTGAAGGACACCAAGTCTCCCTGCTCTGCTGCACGCTTGCAGATGGCATCGTAGCACCAAACGATGTCATTCCAAGTGCGCGGGTCATCGGGATGCGCTTCGTTCTCTGCCAGTGCCAAACAGAGTGCATCATCCAACTTTCCTTCTTGACGTAATGTCTTGATATTCTGGGCAGCCATAGTAAATAAATGAGTAATATTTCAAAATCACACTTCAACATAACAACTTTGAAAAGCTCGCTGCAAATATAGGGCAAAGATTAAAAACTACAAAATATTTATCCAATTTCTTTGTCGGAAACTTTTTTCACGACCTTTTGTCGCTGACAATCTTACCTTGTGTGCCCGTGAGTCGAAATATCTCTTGACGGGTTACTATTGAGTTGTAAATGAAGGGGGAAAGCCATCTTCAGTAAGCAAAAACAAAAAAATGAGCCTAATTCACCTTATTTAATAAAGTGAAGTAGGCTGAATGAGTTGAGGAACCTGAGATATTGTTTATCTACTGTTTGCCTTCAAACCTTGAGAAACGAGATGCCTGTTAGAGGCGGCGATAATAGTAGTGATTCGACGGGAATTGAAATAAACAACGTCACTCATGTGATTATCAACAAAATAAGGGCAGTAATAACCAATAAAACTAAAAAAAAGTCA
>CAJOLH010000009.1 GCA_905235375.1 uncultured Bacteroidales bacterium | reverse complement strand
GCAAAGATAAGGTTTTTTTTCCAATCATGTATCATTTGTGCATGATTTTTTCGGATAGTCTGATGTGGAGGGGCTGACACGGAACTTTTAAACTGCGCCTGCAATTTTAACATGCAAAGATACGAACTTTTTGTTAAATCTCCAAATATAAAGTGTTATAAATTATTAATATTCAAATAAATATATTTATTCAGTGAACCCTAATTATATGCGTCTTTTTTCTTAACACGAATTATCATGAATACACATGAATTATTTTTTATAACGTCATATCGCGTCAATGGTCGCAGCGCTCAAAATTAACAAAAAATTAAATTAAAAAATTATAAGAAAAACGGGACGAAATTGGTCACGGCTATTTTGGACCATCTTCTTTTGATAATTTTTAAAATCAATTTTCTTATAATTTTGAGCGAAGCGACCACTCACGTCAAACATACATAGAATTATTATTCATACTCATACAACTTGACATGAAGAATCTGCCAGTCGTCCACACCGATGCGGATGTGGCGGCCCTGGTGGTCCTGGTCACCATTGAGACGACGAAGGTATTTGAGCGAACCGTCGTCGGCGATTTCCACCTGGTCGCAGTAGGCGATGCCGATGCGTTTGGAACCGCTCCACTGGTCTTCGGTGGTGCGCTGGTTGGTGCCGGCTTCGACAAAACCGTCTTCACCCAGCTTCTTCTGTATCTGCTGTTCACCTTCATTCTCGAACTGCACAACGATGCAATTGCCTGCAAGCAAGTATTCGAACTTGTTGAGACGAATAAGCATTGCACCCGCTGCAGGCCACGGCGAACCGTCGGTGGCGCGCGGATACCAAGGCAGGGTGAAGAAGTGGCGACACGTGATCTTCATGCCTTCCTCGTGGATGATGCGCTCCACGCTCGAATTGCCTACGGGGCTCTCGCCCTTTTGGAGCGTACCGTCGAAGTAGAGGCCGTGCATTTGTCCCTGACCTTGTTTTTCGGTGATGATGGGCATCAGGTTGCGCAGCATCGCGTAGGCCTGCGTGGGCTTGTAATCGGGGCTGTCGGGACCCACCTCGATGGCAAACGGACTGAAGCCGATGGCATCATGTTCGGCAAAAACATAGCAAGCCTGGGCTCCATTGGCCTCCGAGCGACGTATCTCGGGGATGAAGAGCGGATTGTCGGGCAGGGCATATTGGCTCGTCCAAGATGTAAAACCCGAATCATAGAGGTCGGGAGCCAGACAAAGCAGCGAGGGGGCGGCAGCATACCAGACGTCCTTCAGGTGGGCCAAAGGACCGGCTGCAGGATATTGTCCAGGCTTGCGTCCACGACTATTCATCGCCGCATTCACATAGACGGGCAAAGGATAGATGGCTTTCACCGACTGAGCCATACGCTCTACATATTGTGCATAATAGTAGGCAGTGAAATATTCGTCGCCATAGACATCCGTTCCGAAAGCCTCGCTCCAAGAGGGATTCTTCAGCTTTTGGGTGCCTAACGAATCCATGCGTGCCTTGAGCCGCGAGTGGAGGGTCTTCTGGTACTTCTTGAGAAAGGACAGCAATCCCTGCGGCACGGGTGCATCGTATTGCTTCACTGCCTCCGCACTGTAGTCGCGAGCATCCTCGAGCATACCGATCTCGTTCTCAATCTGCACCATGATGACAGTTCCTCGGTCGCCATCGACTTCTTTCAGATGCTTGAGCCAAGCCTCGAAGGCACGGTTGTCGGCCTTAAATACATTCTCAGAGAACGCCGAAGCTATCTCAAGCGGTTTGCCTGCCTTGGTATGGGCACGGGGGAAACGCTTATAATCGACCTTGAACCATTCGGGCGCATAGCAGGACATCGAGTTTTTCCAAGCACCAAACCACAGATAGACCACACGAAGGTCATTCTTGCGCGCCTCACCGATGACAGCATCGACCAACGAAAAATCGTACTGCCCTTCGACAGGCTCGAAGAGGTCCCAGTAGTTGGGCACCAGCACCGTATTGAGCCCCATGCGATGCAGATGTGCAAAGCAGCGAGCTATGTCATCGGGACTGGATGCCGCACTGTTGGATGTCTCTCCACCAATAATCAGATACGGTTTTCCATCTACTACAAGTTGAGTCGCCGTTCCATGCCGACGCACGACGGTGTGCTGAGCAAAGAGTCCGACAGCGAGAGCGAAGAAAGGTATAAGGAATAGCAGACGTTTCATACGATGTCCAATCAGCGTGTAAAAGGCAATCAATATACCAATAACGGAGAAACGGGAACGCACATTCCCGTTTCTCCGTTATTGAGATGTTTAGTTGTTCTTATGACGTGCTTCGATCTCCTTATTGATCTGGTCGATCTTCTCGTCGGTCAGTTCATACTTGGAGATGATGAACAAAGCCAGGCACAGCAAAGCAGCAGGAATGACGCACACCAGCCAAAGGATACCTTCCTGAGCAAATGGTGTCTGTTCGATGGTCTTGCTGTTGTAGCCTACAAAACCGAGGATTGCAGGACCGACGATACTGCCAAAGGTCATACCAGCCTTGAAGAAAAGGCCAGTGAGGGCGTTAACGATACCCGAGATACGACGACCAGTTGTGTATTCTCCGTAGGAAATAACCTCAGGAACCAATGCCCACATGTAACCTGTAGCCACAATCACGCCCGTACTCTTGATGAACTGGGCGATATAGACCAGCATCATGCTCGGATTCTCCATCTTGGCAATGAAGTAGAGCATTGCCATACCCACGATAGCTGCACCGAGGAAGATGTAGAACATGTTCTTCTTGCCTACAGCCTTCTTGATGACAGGCACAAGTGGCATGAAGATGAATGCAGGAATAGAACCGAGCGCCATGAAGATGGACAACTGTTGAGCCGTACCTCCGAGGTTGCTGTTGATGAAGTAAGCGCCTGCAGCATTGCCTACCGACATCATGGCAAAGGCCGTGATGAAGAAGAATGCGATGATGCGCAATGGGCGGTTACGCACGAACTCCATCCACAGGTCGCTCACCTTCACGTCTTCGGTGTCCTTGGCATCCATCACGACACGCTCCTTGCACTGCGAGAAGCAGAACACCAGCAGGCACAAACCTACGAGCGCATAGATTGTCATTGCTGTGAACCATGCCGATGGCTCCTTGGGCAGGCTGTCGGAAGCCGAACCTGCAATCCATGCGATAATCAACGGCAGACCGGAGTTCACGGCAAGGCCACCGACGTTGGCCATGAACATACGCACGGAAGTGAGAATGGTAATCTCATCGGTATCGCGCGTAAGCGAGGAGTTAAGTGCACCGTATGGAACATTGATGAAGGTATAGAGCAACTGCATACCGATATACGTAACGTATGCATAGAGCAACGATGGAGCGAATCCGTTGTAGAAACACAGAATAGCAAATCCAGAAAGCGGAATACCCACATAAAGCAGGTAGGAGCGGTACTTGCCATAGCGTGGATTGCTCTTATCGATGAGCGTGCCCACAATGGGGTCCCAGATGACATTTGCCACGTTGCCTACAGTAAACATCACTGCCACAGCCGAAGGAGTGAGTCCGTAGATGTCGGTGTAGAAGAACAGCAGGTAGGTGCAAATTACCTGGAAGATAAGGTTCTGTGCAAGGTCGCCCGAGCCGAAGCCGATGCGCTGCAACCAATTAAGTTTGTAGAAGCCTTTTGCTTCTTGTTCGTTAGACATATTAATTAAGGGATATTTAGGGATAATAAGGGATATTAATCTCGTCAATCGTAATGATCTTGCCATTCTCGTCATACTTCAGCTCGCAAACCTTGAGGGAGCGAAGGGGAGTGTAGCCCTTCGAAGGCTTGCAGTCATGGTGGAAGAGATACCACTTGCCCTCGAATTCGATGATGGAATGGTGGGTGGTCCAACCCTCGACAGGAGTAAGGATGACACCCTGATAGACAAATGGTCCGTCGGGCTTGTCGCTGATGGCATAGCAGAGGAAGTGGGTGTCGCCCGTTGACCAGCTGTAATAGTATTTTCCATTATACTTGTGCATCCACGAAGCCTCGAAGAAGTGATGCAGATCACCAGCCTTCAGTGGAGTGCCGTCCTCATAGACGATGCGGATAGGCTTGGGCTCGCAAGCAAAGCCGAGCATATCATCGCTGAGCTTCACGATGCGAGGAGAGATGCAAGGTTCATCGCCCTCGGGGAAACGCGGGAAGTTGACTGCCTCGTTCTGTTCGTTATAGCGCTGCAACTGACCTCCCCAGATACCGCCAAAATACATGTAATAGGTGCCGTCGTCATCCTTGAAGATGGCATAGTCGATCGAATAGCTGCCCTCGATGGGATGTGGTTCGGGAATGAATGGGCCTTCGGGCTTGTCGCTGATGGCAACGCCGCAACGGAAGATGCCCGTCTTGTCCTTGGCAGGGAAATACATATAGTACTTGCCGTCCTTCTCCTGCACGTCGCAGTCCCATAGCTGCTTCGAGGCCCACGGAATCTGCTCGCGAGTGAGGGCAAGACCTTCGTCCTTCACTTCGCCCGTCATCGGGTCACCAGTGATGGAAAGCACATGATAATCCTTCATGTCGAAGTGGATGCCCCAGTCATCCTCTGGGATGCCCGAGTAATAGTCGTGCGACGGGTAGATGTAAATCTTGCCGTTAAAGACATGAACCGATGGGTCGGCCATGTAATCTTGTGGAAAAAGATACCTTTTCATGTTTGGTAATGTGAATTAAATATTTGGATTTTGAATATCGGCGCAAAGATAACGTTTTTTAGTGAAAGTCGAAACATTTTTTGTAACAATCTTAATAATAATCGTTACATTTGCAAAAAAATATCGCACTAAAGGCGCTTCGTACAACAAAATTTCGTATATTTGCCACGAAAAACCAAACTTTTTACGTATGAAATTCAATCAACTCCTCACCCTTTCCACACTATTCTCCGTCCTGCCGCTGCTGAATCTGGAGGCGGAGGTCAAGACTCCACGTTTCATCTCGGATGGCATGGTGCTGCAACGCAATGAGACAGTCCGCATCTGGGGAACTGCCGACCCCGGTGAAAAAGTCACCATTACCTTTTTAAATAATAAATATAAAGGCACTGCGGATGCGCAAGGCAACTGGATGGTATATATACCGACCACAAAGAAAAGCATGATAGGCGGGCCCTATACGATGACTATCAACGAACGCAAACTTTCGGACATCTATGTGGGCGACGTTTGGCTCTGTTCGGGTCAATCGAACATGGATCTGCATACCGCACGGCTTGTTGACCTTTACAAGGACGAGTTCGACACCGATGTGAACCCTGCCATCCACCTGATGCAAACAGGACGCAACCCATCGGTCAAAGGCCCCCAAAATGATATCGACGAGCAGGGCAGCTACCCATGGGAGTCGATGAGTCCCGACAAGGTAGGACACTGGTCGGGCATCAGCTATTTCTTTGCCAAGGAGATGTTCAGGCGCACAGGTGGCGTACCGCAAGGCATCATCAACTGCAGCATGGGCGGTTCGGACATCGTGGCATGGATCTCGACCGACTCGCTTCGCGAAAATGCACCACGTCACGTCCAGACCGTCGAACACCTTAAGCAGCCTGGATACCTGGAGCGATGCGCAGCGCTCAATCGCGCCATCGGCGAGACCTACAACCAGCTGCTCAACGAAGACCCCGGATTGAAGGGACAATGGATGCGTGCCGACCTTGATGACTCCGATTGGGAAGTTGTGAACCAATATGACCCGCATCTGGGTGATGCCGACGGACGCACATGGGTAGGCACGCTCTGGTTCCGCAAGGAATTCAACGTACCGCAGGAACTCGTAGGCAAGGACTCCCTGCTCCGCCTGGGCTGTCTCGTCGATGCCGATGTGGCTTACCTGAACGGCGAGAAGGTGGGCGAAGTCACCTATCAGTATCCCCCACGCAAATATACGCTGCCCGCAGGACTGCTCAAGGCAGGACGCAACGTCCTCGTCATCAAGCTGCGCACGAATGGAAGTCCTGAGAAGTTTGTGAAAGAGAAACCGTACAAGCTGTTCTTCCACGGAGGTCAGACCATCGACCTCGAAGGCGACTGGCGCATGAAGCGAGGCATACTGATGCCACGTCAGCCAGGAGTCGAGGGTGTCAACAACGGCAACGCCTCTGCCCTCTACGACAACACCATCTATCCGCTCCGCAACTACCGCATAGCAGGTATTCTCTGGAACCAAGGCGAGACCAATGCAGGTCGTCCCGACGAATACCGCAAGCTGCTCCCTGTACTGATCAACGATTGGCGACGTGACTTCGGCGACGTGCCTGCCGTCATCTTCGGATTGGCCAACTTCATGGAGCGTCATGCCGACGCCAACTACGACGGAGGATGGGCCAGGATTCGCGAAGCGCAGCGCTTAGGTACACAATCGCTCGACAAGGCAGGCTTCGTGACCGCCATCGACCTCGGTGAATGGAACGACATCCATCCGCTCAACAAAAAGGAGTCGGCTCGTCGTGCTGCCCTGTGGATGCAAAGGCTCTATCTCGGCGACAACACAGAAGTGGTGGAAGGGCCAACCTTCGAGAGCATAACTTTCAGCGAGGGAAAAGCCATCATCACCTTTAAGCCCGGCACAGCCGATGGCCTGATTCTGCGTTCAGGCAAGCCCCACAGCAAAGACACCCCCGGCATCTACTCGTTCGGTTTCAGCATTGCTGGCGAGGATGGCATCTTCCAATGGTGCGAAGCCCTGGTCATCAACAACAACCAGCTATTGCTCTGGAACGACAGGATAACCAACCCCGTTGCCGTGCGCTATGCGTGGGACGATGACCCCATCGTCACACTCTACAATGGTGCAGGACTTCCTGCTCCTTCGTTCTCAACAAAATAAGCTTTAGGGATTATTCCTGCATTTTTATTCACACAATATTACAATTAAGGACTCTATTTCCCATAGAGCCCTTATTATTTACGTTTGGAAAGTGGGGAAAATCGATTCAATAACGCATCAAGGACATCAACAATGCAAGAATTTTGTTCTGAAAAACACAAAATAGGAAAGCAAAACGGACACAAAAAGGCGTTATTTTGCATTTTTTGACAAAAAAAATCATTTTTTTCATTATTTTCTTTGTTGCTATTGTTTTTATACATATCTTTGCACCCCAAATTCGAGTCAGTAGGCATCAGACTACCCCAAAGGTTTCTTTTCTGCTGAGATGACGAAGCGGCACAACAAGTGATTTCTTGTCGAAACAATCATATAAGTGTTCAATAAATATTATTAATGTATCAATTATGAGAAAACTCTTATCTATCATTGCCATGCTCGTCCTGAGCTTGTCAATGTTGATGGCGCAAACCACCAAGACCGTTACGGGTAGCGTCATCTCAGAAGAAGACGGAGAAGCCATCATTGGTGCAACAGTTATCGTGCCAGGCACAAGCATCGGCACCGTGACTGACATTGATGGAAACTTCTCACTCAAAGTTCCAACCGACACCAAGACGCTCAACGTCTCTTTTGTAGGTTTGGAGTCACAGCAAGTTACCATAGGCAAGTCCAACAAGGTACGTGTGGTTCTCTCCGCCAACAACGAGGTGCTTGACGAAGTGATGGTAGTCGCTTTCGGTACTCAGAAGAAATCAGCGTTTACCGGTTCTGCAGCCGTCATCGACAGCAAGCAAATCAGCGACCACATCACCACCAATGTCTCGAGCGCTCTTGCTGGCACTGTACCTGGCCTTCAGATCCGTGGCACCAGCGGTGCCCCTGGTTCATCGCAGGGTAAGATCAACATCCGTGGTATCGCTTCACTTTATGCTGAGACCGACCCACTCATCATCGTCGATGGTGCTCCTTATGACGGCAACCTCAGTAACATTCCCCAGCAGGACATCGAGAACATCACTGTCCTGAAGGATGCTTCGTCGGCTGCCCTTTACGGTGCACGTGGTGCTGCCGGTGTCATCCTCATCACCACCAAGCGCGGCAAGACGCAGGATGCAAAGATTACCGTGGATATGCGTTGGGGTGCCAACACCCGTGCCATCCAGGAGTATGACAAGATCACCGATCCTGCCCAGTTCTATGAGGTTTACTACTCTCAGCTGAACAACTATTACCTCAACAACGGCTATAACGAGGTCAATGCCAACATTGCTGCGAACCGCCTTATGTTGAGCCACCTCGGCTACAACGTTTACACCGTACCCACTGGCGAGCTCCTCATCGGAACCAACGGCAAGCTCAATCCCAATGCCACCTATGGCCGCTCGTATGTAGCTCCCAATGGCGAGACCTACTATCTGCAGGGTGACGACTGGGCCGACGAAGCCTACAACACTGGTATGCGTCAGGAATACAATATCTCTGCCACTGCAGGCAACGATCGCAGCAGCTTCTATCTGAGTTCCGGCTTCTTGAAGGAGGATGGTGTAGTAGAGTATTCTGGATACAAGCGTTTCAACACCCGTTTCAAGGGAGATTATCAGGCCAAGAAGTGGCTCAAGCTCGGTGCCAACATGAGTTTTGTCAACTCGCGTACGACATCGAACCCCAACCTCACGACCGATTCCTACGGTTCGACCAACATGACTTACTACACTTCGATGATTGCTCCTATTTATCCTATCTACGTGCGCACCATTCAGAATGGCGTTCCTACCATCCGCACCGATGCAAATGGCAATCCTCAGTATGACTACGGTGTGTCATCGACCAACTATCCCGGCCTGAGCCGTGCATTCCTCCAGACGGGTAACCCACTCGGCAGCAACCGCTACAACTCGGTCATCAGCCGCACCAACAATTTCTTCGGCACCATCACTGCCGACATTGATTTCACCAGCTTCCTCCGCTTCAATTCGACCAACTCCATAAACTGGTACGACTCGAAGGGTCACGACTATGAAAATGCCCTCTATGGCCCGAAGGTTGGTGTCAACGGACAGATTGACAAGTCGGACACCCAAATCATGCGTCAGAACTACATTCAGACCCTCAACTACTACGACACCTTTGCCGAGAAGCATAATGTCGATGTGAAGTTGGGTCACGAGTGGAGCGATTCGAAGACCACTTACCTCTTCGCCGCTGCTCAGGGTCTTTTCTCTCCCGACATTCAGGAAATCAATGCTGCTGCCAACCAGCAGTATCAGTCGAAGTCATATACCCGCGAGTACAACATCGAAGGATGGTTCGGTTCGGCCAACTACAACTACGATGAGAAGTACTTCATCAGTGGATCCTATCGTCGCGATGCCTCCAGCCGTTTTGCCAAGGAGAACCGTTGGGGTGACTTCTGGTCGATAGGTGGTGCATGGATGATCTCGAAGGAGGCATTCATGGATGCCACCACCTGGGTTGATATGCTCAAGTTCAAGGTTTCGATTGGACAGCAGGGTAATGACAACATCGGCAACTGGGCCTATGTTGACCTCTACAGCCTTTCTCCTGCATCTGCCACCCAGATGTCTCCATCGTTCTACCGCATCGGTAACGAAGACATCACATGGGAGACCACAACCAACTTCAACACTGGTTTCGACTTCAGCTTCTGGAAAGGCCGTCTCACTGGTACCGTAGAATACTACTACAAGAAGACCACCGACCTTTTGTTCTGGCTCTCAGTGCCTGAGTCTGCTGGCTCACGCGGTTACTATGGCAACATAGGTGACATCAGCAACAAGGGCTTTGAGCTGGTACTCAATGGTGACGTCATCCGCTACAACGGCTTCACTTGGAACGTTGGCCTCAACATGGCATTCAACTCCACCAAGATCATCAAGCTCCCCGAGTCGAAGATTGCCGACAAGGGCGGATTCTATGAGAGCAGCATCTGGTATGAAGAAGGCGAGGGTCTCTACAATTATATGACATACGCTTATGCAGGTGTCAACGAAAAAGGTCAGGCGCTCTACTACTACGATGCCGATCTCAGCCCTCTCGATGAAGATGGGAATGTTGATCCTGATGCGGCTAACGATATCAACAAGGCAGCCGAAAAGAAGTCCGGCACCACCACTGAAATCGGCTACGCTTCACGCTATGCCAGCGGCAGTATCCTGCCTAAGTTGACCGGTGGCTTCAATACTACGTTCTCTGCCTATGGCTTCGATGTTCAACTTTCGTTCGACTATCAGCTTGGCGGCAAGATTTACGACTCCGGCTATCGCACCCTTATGATGCCTACCACAGGCTCTGCCAACGGCTACACCTTCCACAAGGACATCCTGGATTCATGGTCGAAGGACAACCCCAACAGCGACCTGCCACGCTTCATGTATGGCGACACCAATGCAGGCTACGGCTCCGACCGTTTCCTCACCGATGCCAGCTATCTGAACTTCCAGTCGTTCACTGTAGGCTATACATTCCCCAAGAAGTGGCTCACCAACCTTGGTCTCAGCCAGCTCCGCCTCTATTGCTCAGGCGAGAACCTCTACTTCTGGTCAAAGCGCAAGGGTCTCGACCCACGCTATTCTTACAAAGAGAACACCTCCATTGCTGCTTACGCTCCAGTACGTACCGTAATGGGTGGCATTCAGGTTACATTCTAAATGATACAAGGAGAATATAGTTATGAAGAATGTTTTCAAATATATCCCTGTTGCAGTCTTTGCTGTATTTGCCACAAGTTGCATTCAGGAGATTGACCCACAAACAGACACCGTCACTATCGATCAGGCAGCTGCTGCTCCCGGCGCATTCGACAACTTTGTCTCTTCGATTACCAGTTCTCTCTGCGGTCAGTTCGTCTATGGCGGAACAGACAAAACCTATCCCTACGACTGCGGCTACCCGAGCTTTATGCTCCAGCGTGATGTGATGGGCTGCGATACTGCCGAGCCTTACCTCAACTGGTTTTCCAACTGGTATCAGGGTCAATATGGTGGTCCGAGCACAGGTTATACACAGATTCCCTGGACCTACTATTACGGTTGGATCAAGAGCTGTAACAACGTCATTTCTGTAGCTGGTGCAGAGCCTTCTCCCGAAATGTATTCAGGTCTTGGCATTGCCTACACCATGCGTGCCTTCTTCTATGAGGATCTCGCCCAGATGTTCGCACCACGCACCTATCTTCAGGACAAGGATGCCCCCACTGTGCCATACGTTGACGAGAAAATCCAGATTGAAGATCTTGCCCACAACCCACGCAAGAGCAATGCCGAAATTTGGGAGCTCATCATCCACGACCTCGACATGGCAGAGAGCTACTTCACCCAATCGAACTTCAAGCGCACCAGCGTCTATGTCCCGGACATCACGGTGGCTTACGGCCTCAAGGCTCGCGCTTACCTTATCATGGGTGACTGGGCCAATGCCATCGCCTACGCTCAGAAAGCGCAGCAGGGTTACACAGCCCTCACTCCTGCCGAATACACCAGCCGCGACAATGGCTTCAACACACCTACCAGTGCCTGGATGTTCGGTTGCCAGTATCTTCCCAGCGATGACAACATCACCTATAACGATGCCGATTCCAACTGGGGCTCGCTCCGCTGCCTTGAGATCGATCCAGTAAGTTCTGGTTGCGGCTATGCCTCCAACTATGGCCAGATCTTCATCATCGACCGTCACCTCTATGAGTCTATCCCTCTATCGGACATCCGTCGCAACTGCTATGTTGACTACACCATCGACGACCTGCAGGAAACCGACAGCAATGGCAACCTCACTCCAGAGTCGGCCGCTGCCATCGATGCTGCTCTCTCGGCTTACTCCGACTATCCGTCGTGGGTTCGCAATTCGGGTATTGTAGCCAGCGATTACGGCAATGTAGGTGGATTGTCGCTCAAGTTCCGCGTCACTGGTGGCGTCGATGGTCACTACAACCAGTACATCGGTTTCTGCGTATCAGTGCCCTTCATGCGTGTTGAGGAGATGCAGCTCATCGAGATTGAGGCATTGGGCCGTCAGAACGAGCAGGCTGGCATCGATGCGCTCACCAACTGGGTTCGCACCAACCGTGACCCCCTCTACAACTATGGCCGCCACAACGAAGCTTACGGCAATACCCAGACCCCAGCCTTCATCAACGAGGTATGGTGGCAGCGCCGTGTCGAGTTCTGGGGCGAAGGTATCTCGACCCTCGACATCAAGCGCCTGGACAAGGGTATCATCCGCAGCTATGCCGGCACCAGCCATGCTGAGACCGCTCGCTTCAATGTAGGCGACTACAACCATGCCGAAGGCACCATTCACCCCGACTGGATGAACCTCTGCATTGTTCAGACCGAGACCAACTACAATTTCGACTGCACCAACAATCCTACTCCAGTGCCTCCAACAGGCGATTCAAAGGAGTGGGAAGGAAGCTGGTAATTTAATAAACTAAAAGATTATGAAAAAGTTATTCAAATATGCTTCAGTTGCATTGGCTGTAGTCATGGCAATAAGCACAGCTTCCTGCTCGGACGACAGCCACGAATATGAGCCCGCCTCTCCCGAAAGCGGTGATCAGGTCTATTTCTCGACCGAGACGGCTACAAGCTACAATGCCAAAGCCAATGAGAGCAAGGTATCGATTCCCATCTATCGCATCAAGACGGATGGTGCTGCCAGTGTGCCCATCACTGTGACCGATGAGAAGGGCAACTTCACGGGGCCATCGACCGTCAATTTTGATGCCGGCAAGAACGAGGCTAACATCGATCTGACCTACGATTTCGAGAAAGTCGGTTACGACAACTACTCGACAATCCTTCTTTCGATTGCCGACCCTGCCTACACCACTGCCTATGGCATCTCCAACCTCACTGTAAAAGTCGGTATTCCTGCCCCTTGGACTTCACTTGGCACAGGCACATTCAGCGAGACATGGTGGAGCGGTGCCTCTTACAAGAAGGAAATCCAGCAGAACGACAACGATCCACAGACTTTCCGTGTTGTAGATCCCTTCGGCGACAAAGGCAACTATGTGGATGGCGCAGATTATTTCCAGTTCCGCATCTACAAGGCTGGCGAAACCCTATTGAATCAGGTTCTTGAGCGTGATGTCGTCTTCTACGAGGACTGCGCAATGACCTATTATGACTACTACGATGCTGTCATCGACATCGTATTCCCAGGCTATTTCAACTCTGCCAAGGATCAAAGCATGTGGACGCATAACAGAGTTGAATACCAGGAAGACGGTTCAATCGCTTACGTACAAGTTGCTCCATACTTCTATATGGATGGAATAGGCGGTTGGAACAAGAGCCAGAATGAGGACATCATCACCATCATCTTCCCAGGTTACGAGCCTAAGGACTATGATCTCGATATCGTTTATGGTGGTATGCTTACCACTTCGGACGGCAGTTCAGTGAAAGCCGACGTTACCCTTGGTGCAGACATTGCTTCTGCCAAGGTGGCAGTCATTCCCGATGGTGAAGCTCTCTACACTGTTGAAGATGATATTCTGAGCGGTGCAGTGGAATCAGTCGATGTTGACGGCAGTTCGGTTTATGTTCCTTTCGCTTACGAGAATTCCGGCCGTTATGACCTCGTGCTTGTCGGCTATGACGAAGAGGGTGCTGAAGTGAATGCCACCTACGTCACCTTCTCGTTCACCGCTGGTGGTGGTGAGAAGTGGAACAAGATTGGCAGCGGAACATTCCTCTATCAGAACTTCTTTGAAGGTGACGATCCAGGCCTCGAAATCTTCCAAAGCGATGCTAATCATACTCGCTACAAGATTACCCATGCGCTCTACGACGTTGACTTCTGCTTCACGCTCTCGTCCAGCGGCACAGTATTGCTTGTCGATGACCAGACTACTGGATATGTCGGTGACTATGGTGAAGTCTTTGTTGATGATTGTCAGGACTACTATGGTTCTGAAAACACGTATGGCGCAAGCTATTTCGATGAGGAAAATGGTGTCTTCTACTTCGCTACCAAGTATTATATACCTGGTGTAGGTGGGTACGGAGTCAAGGGCTATGAAACCTTCACGCTCGATGCCGCAGCCGAAGCTGCCACACGCAAGGCTCGCCAGCGCAGCGAACTCAGCATCAGTGATGCGGTGAAGAACATCCCTGTTCAGCAATTCCGTCGCGACCAGAAGCTCGATCAAGACATCATTCGTCGATAAGTTAGTTTACCCTAAATAAAATGGGGCGTGTCAGCAGATGATAAACATCTCATGACACGCCCCTATTTTTATTCGCACACTTGGAATGTTGCTCAGGCTTCATTTTGTACAGACGAATTAATGTCCCTAATTATACCTTAGAATCATCAATACCTATTGAACGTCATTTCAAGCAGAGAGGAACGAAGGGAAAGTTTGCTTTTGTCAAGCCTAAGAATCTCAAATGTCTCGTCCAAGTCCTGAATGCCGTAGGGCTGCAAGACGGCAGCATCGTCAAGAGGCTTGTCACCTTCTTCTCGAGCCGACAGATAAGGCTCATAGACGCGCAAATGTGCATCGTCCTGCTGGAAACGCAGCAGGTAGGTGCTGTTCCTTCCGCTGTGGTCGGAAAGTTGCAGCAGATGGAGCTGCACCGACCAGAAGATGCGCGACGTCACCATATCACGTCCTCCCCCACCGATTGTATCGATGCGAGCCAACTGCCAATATCCATCGAGCTTACCATTGTCCGACATCTCAAGGTCGCACGAGCTGAAGCTTAGCAGCCCGAGCAGCGGGAGAGAGAGAAGGATGCGTTTCATTGTTGTTTATTACCTTATATTATATATAATAGTCCACTGGGTGCCCACATTGTTGCCAAGCAATTCGCCGTGGTCGTAGCCGACAGCGGCACGCAGGGAAAAACGTCGAAGCAGTCCATTTTCTTGGAAACGATAGGTGGCCTCAGCGAGGAGGCTGAGGTTGCGTTGCGGTTCGAGGAAAGGTGAACCGTATGTGCCCAGTCCCTCTTGCCACGAAGCCAGCAGACGATAGCGCAGACCCTCGATGGGGCTTCCAGCAACGCCGACATGCCACGCCGTAAAACGATTATCCTTGACGGAGAGTGAACCATCCGTATTGTAGATAGGCGAGCGATAGAGCGGATTGCCCATCACCTGTCCCCAATGACTCCAGCCGGGATAGAGGCGATGATTGTAGTAGTTGTCACCTCCTCCGATGTGGTCGCTCATGCCGGGATTGTGGTCGTGATAGATAGGCCCGCTTTGATAGCGTGTATTGAGGAACTCGACTACCACGGCATCAATCCAACGCAGTTCATTCAGTTTCAGTTCGGCGCCCAGCATGATGTCTTTGAGCGGATAGAGCAGGTAGCGGTTCTTCTTGCGATGATCCCAATCTGAACCTGTGCCATAACCGTCGTAATCGAGGAAGAACATGGCAGAATGATCCTCGAAATAATGGTCGGCATAAAGGGCAAGGCTCCAATCGTCATCGACATAGTTCAGTCGCGCCACCCAACTGCCCAGATGGTCGCCTCCCACATTCGTATAGACCTCATCCACCTCGTCATCGCCCGTTGCGAAGAAGGCATCCACGTAATCCTTGAAGCCCTTACCGACCTTCATGGTATTCGATGGCGAGAGATGGAGCGTGCCACCAAATTCACAGGCCATCTCCAGCCCCAGTTCCACACTGAACGGATGTTCCTCGTCGGCAGGACCGATGCGCAGATAGCCCGACTTGCTGTGATAGCGCACATCCTTGGCATAATGCTGTTGATCTTCGGCCCAATCCTCCTGAAAGCGTCCATCTGTCAGCCATCCGTATGAAAGATGTCCCTTGATAGCCAGCCATCCACCCAATCCGGGTATGTTCCAATAGTCAGGAAATGACAGACGCACTTCGGGAATGGGACGGGCATTGATGCCGAAAGTCTGCGAGCCACTGCTCAGTTCCATGTTCTTGAGTTGCATGAGCTGCTGCTTTTGTCCAAAGGTCAGGATGCCGCGCTTGTAACGCACCTCGGCATAGCACTGCTGGATGATAAAGTCGCTGGTGAAATGCAGCGGCACAGCCAGGTCAAGGCCATAACCCATCCCCCACTTCTTATTTGCATCTACACACAATGGACGCTCCACGCGACCTCGCATATAACCATTGGTCGAGCGAAGCGAACTCAGTCCATAACGATTCGCATTGAGCCAAAGTGGAGTCAGATCCGTGCTTGCCGTCATCTGCAGTTCATACGTCTGCTCCAGACCCTCGGAGAGTGTCTGGGACAATACAGGCATCGAAATCAGCATCAGAAGCAGGCTGGCGATTCGCATGAGAGAGGGTATTCAATCGTCGGTTTCAGTCCTCGAAATGACAAAGAGCGTATAGAGTTCGATGACTACGGCTATGCAGAGGAAAGGCAGCCATTCCATCCCACCCTTGAACATGAAATAGGCGGTGACACAATAGAACAAGCCAAGCAGCCAGCGCATACGCACGATGCGACGACGGCGCAAGTTCTTGCCATCGTAGCGTTCACGCAAGTGAGTGGCCAAGACACCAAGCGCACCGACGGCCATCAGCCAAGGAGCAATCGTTCGCGAGAATGTCCAGACGATGGCAGCGGCGAGTATCAGGAGATATGCGATTCGTTCTAAGATTTTCATCAGTTTTCAATAATATACAGGTCCTCGTTCTCGCGGTGCATGTGCATCCGCTCGCGGGCATGGCGTTCGAGCTGCTCGCTATCAACACTCACTTCGTCGATGCGACGCTCGAAGTTGCTGATCGAGTCGCGATACTCCTCAATCTCTTTGCGCAATGCTGCCTCCTGAGAATGTAGGGCGATGATATTCTTCAAGCTATACTCTCCTCCGAAACACATATACAAGACGAAAGTGAAGCAAAGGACACCGAACCAATGACGCAATATGAAACGACCTGTGGTCTTGATCTTATTCATTATTCCAATATTTTATGCTGCAAATTTACGCTTTTTCGATGAGAATGTAAAGTTTTGCACAAAAAAACTGCTTATTTATCGAAAAAAAGCCTTCGATTTGCTTATTTTGTCGAAGTTTTCGTTATCTTTGCACCAATAAACAAACTTAAATGACAGAACTAAACGAACTCATCGAGCGTCTCTACAGCGAAACCATCGAACGAGGCGAGTTGCCAAAGCCTTCCACCGAAACGACATCCTTCTCCGAAAACGATGAAGAAGAGGCCGATACCCAGCGAATGCTTCATGTGCTCAACGAAATGGGTGCGCTGCTCGACGAAGATGACCAGCCGAAGATTGAAGAGAGTCCTTCTGAAGAGGCCCTCCTTCGCATCCTGAACCATTGGGAATCCATGATACATTCGGTGCAGGGCATCAAGGAACACATGCAGAGCCTCGAACAGGACATCGTCAAGATGCAGCCTTGGGGCGACTTCGACGTGATGAAGGTGGAACAGCTCGCTCATCATGGATGCCAGATACGCTTCTGGAAGATGGACAGCACCCGACTGTCAGCGCAGCTCACCGATCCATGGTTCATCGACTATAATGCTCTTATTGTTGCACAAGACTCCGAGACCTCCTATTTTGTGACGGTCAGCGACAACAGCAATCGTCCGCCTGTGCCTGCCGAAGCCGAAGAGGTAAATATCTGCCCGTGTCCTGTCAGCACACTCATCATGCTTCAGACACGCGACAAGGACTCACTGAAGAGAATGGAAACGCTGCTGGGCGACTACGCGCTGGTTCATTATGGCGAAGTCTATTCCGCGCTGCGCAAAAAGCTGCCCAAAGGCACCGAACTCCCACACCTCGCTGTTCACCGCGAAACATTGAGCGACAAGCTGCGTCGCTTCTTCAAAAAGACCAAAGGATAAGATTTAATAGTCACCCCTCTTAACCCCACATACATCTTATGCTACCTGCAGAATGGGAACCGCAAAGGTTCGTACAACTGACTTGGCCTCACGCCGACACCGACTGGGCTCCATATCTGGATGCCGCCCAAGAATGTTTCCTGAACATCGCCCGTGCCATCACCCGGCACGAGCCATTGCTTGTGGTCACTCCCACGCCCGAAGAAGTGGAAGACCAGCTTCGCCAAGGAGGTGTGGATATGAGTCAGGTAGTTATACAAGAATGTCCTACCAACGACACCTGGGCACGCGACCATGCCTTCATCTGTACGCGTGAACCCGACAGCATAGGCAGCACGACCGACGATTATGTGGAAGGGGGTGGCAACATCATTCTTCATGACTTCACCTTCAACGGTTGGGGCATGAAGTTTGCAGCCAACCTCGACAATCAGATCAACCGCACCATTTACGACGACGAAACTTTCGCCGACAACGATATCCTCGACATTTGGGATGCGACGTATCAGGACAATCGTGACAAGATCCTTGAAGGGGGCTCGATTGAAAGCGATGGCAAAGGAACAATTCTCACCACCACCGAATGTCTGCTCTCTGCCAACCGAAACATCTTCGAAGGGAAGTCCTCGTTCAAACGTTGGTTCAACGACGATTTCGGAGCGCAGCGTGTCCTTTGGCTCGACGATGGCTTTCTGGTAGGCGACGACACCGACTCCCATATCGACACGTTGGCCCGATTCTGCCCCGATGACACGATCGTCTATGTGAAGTGCGATGACCCCGATGATATCCATTACGATGCCCTAAAGCAGATGGAAGAGCAACTCAAGGGCTTCTGCACCCTCGAAGGCAAACCCTTCCGCATGATGGCACTCCCTCTCCCCGCTCCCATCCTCGAATCGGACTTCCCAGATGCAGTAGCCAGTGAAGGCGACCAGCGCCTGCCTGCCACCTACGCCAACTTCCTCGTCATCAATGGTGCCGTGCTCTATCCTACCTACAATCAGCCGGCCAATGACCAGCGTGCTGCTGAGGTGCTTCACGATGCCTTCCCCGACCGCGAGATCATCGGCATCGATTGCCGCGTCCTTATTCGCCAGCACGGCTCGTTGCACTGTGTGACGATGCAATATCCAAAGTGAAAGTCTAAGGGACATTAAAGGATATTAAGGGATTCTAAGGGACGTATGTTTCTTGGCCCCATTCTCTACAGGCGAAGGTAACGTCCCCAAATATCCCTTAATATCCCCAAGAATCCCTTAATATCCCTAAAAAAGACCGCCACTTCTTTTGGAATGGCGGTCAATTATTGTTTAAATTATCTTCCTGAGATTATTTGAGCTCGGCGAGGTACTTGATGGTGCGAACCATCTGAGAAGTGTAGGAGTTCTCATTGTCATACCAGGAAACAACCTGTACCTGGAAGGTCTCATCATCAATCTTGCTAACCATGGTCTGGGTAGCGTCGAAGAGAGAACCGAACTTCATGCCGATGATGTCGGACGAAACGATCTGATCCTCGTTGTAGCCGAAGCTCTCGTTGGCAGCAGCCTTCATAGCAGCATTGATACCCTCTACGGTAATGTCCTTACCCTTAACGACAGCTACGAGAATGGTGGTAGAGCCAGTTGGAGTTGGAACACGCTGAGCAGAACCGATGAGCTTGCCGTTGAGCTCAGGGATAACGAGACCGATAGCCTTGGCAGCGCCAGTAGAGTTAGGAACGATGTTCTGAGCACCAGCACGTGAACGACGGAGGTCACCCTTACGCTGTGGGCCATCAAGAATCATCTGGTCGCCTGTGTAAGCGTGGATGGTTGACATGATACCAGAAACGATAGGAGCATAGTTGTTCAGCGCAGCTGCCATAGGAGCGAGGCAGTTGGTGGTGCAGGAAGCAGCAGAGATAACAGTATCCTCTGGCTTCAGGGTCTTGTGGTTGGTGTTGTAAACGATGGTTGGGAGGTCCTTGCCTGCAGGAGCTGAGATAACGACCTTCTTTGCACCAGCCTTGATGTGAGCAGAAGCCTTCTCCTTAGATGTATAGAAACCTGTGCACTCGAGCACTACATCTACATTGAGTTCGCCCCAAGGAAGCTCAGCAGCATTTGGCTTGGCATAGATGGTGATCTCCTTGCCGTCAACAGTGATTGAACCAGGAGTAACAACGGTCTTGCCGTCCTCTGCCAAAACAGCATCCTTATAGGAAACAGTGTGCTTGCCCTCGCCATACTTGCCGGCGAAACCGCCCTGAGCAGTATCATACTTGAGGAGGTGTGCAAGCATCTTGGGGCTGGTGAGGTCGTTGATAGCAACTACTTCATAACCCTCTGCTTCAAACATCTGACGGAAAGCGAGACGACCGATACGACCGAAACCGTTGATAGCTACATTTGTCATCTTTTTATCTTAAATTTTTAAAGGTTTGTGAATAATGATTGATGGAACACGTGTCATAATCGACATCGCAAAGATAATGATTTTTGCGTAATGATATGCAATTTCTGTGCAATAACTTAGCAAAAAAGTGATAAAGGTCTATTGTTTGCCAAATAGACTTTGCTATTTAACAATTCAATATGCGTCACGACTGCCTGAAAAGCAAGCTGGAATCGCCGTAACTGAGGAATCGGAAGCCGTGTCCAAGCGCGTAGCGATAGATACTATGCCAATGCTCTCCCACGAGGCTGTCGCCATCGACAAATGCACTGACGAGGAGGAGCAGCGTGCTTTGCGGCATGTGGAAATTGGTCACCATTGCCTCGACAAGCCGGAACTGGAAACCCGGGGCAATCAGGATCTGAGTAGCCGTCACCAGATTGTCCTGCTGTGTCTGCTGCAGGTAATCGACGATTGTCCCCAATGCCGTCTCTATGCTCATCGTGTGCACTTCGTCGTAAGGCTCCCACTGATGCACCACGAGATCCTCTGGATGGACGTTATCGAAGTTCTTTATCCTGGCGAGCTTCTCGCCGATGTAATACAGACTCTCCAATGTACGAACGCTTGTTGTTCCAGTGGCAACAAACCGTGCGCCCTCCGGACGCTGACGTACGAAAGCGTAGATATCCTCGATGACCGACAGCGGCACCGAAATGAATTCGGTGTGCATATCATGCCCCTCTATCGTCTCGCTCTTGACGGGCTTGAAGGTTCCAGCCCCTACATGGAGTGTCAGGTATTCCATACGGATGTTGTTCTGCTGGAGCGCATCGAGCACCTCCTGTGTGTAGTGCAAACCGGCTGTCGGTGCTGCCACACTGCCCTTGATACGCGAATAGACCGTCTGATAGGTCTCCTTGTCCTTCTCTTCGGTTGCACGATTAAGGTAGGGAGGGATTGGCAGTTCGCCCATTGCATCAAGCAGTTGCGCAAAACTGACAGGTGTCCCGCCATCGGATTGTTTCCAAAAGAAGTGGATCAGCTGGCTTGGTCCAAGACTGCCTGCGCGTTCGCAGTGCAAGGTGACCGATTGTCCATCGGGCATGGTGACGCTCAACGAGAGCGGACCCTCCTTCCACTTCTTGCTGTTGCCCACAAGACAGGTCCAGGTACATTCAGCCTCGCTGGCAAAGTTCTGCTGATAGTCCTTCGGTGCCTCCGGCTCCAAACAGAACACCTCGACAATGCCTCCCGTCGGCTTGCGAAAATGCAGGCGAGCCTGAATCACCTTCGTATTGTTGAACACAATCATCGAGCCGGCAGGTATCTGGGAGGGCAGGTCGCTAAAGTGATACTCTTCAATCGCGCCATTCCACACCAGCAGTTTGCTCCGGTCGCGCTGTTCCAGCGGATATTTGGCAATACGCTCGTCGGGGAGGCTATAATCGTAATTCTTGATCTCTATATTACGTGGATTAGTCATTATATAATAAAAATGTGTAACATTCAACTGAATTTTCGACTGCAAAGATAGAGCGAAAATAATTATTTCCCAAATTTATTTGGCAAATTGTGCAAAAACCCCTATCTTTGTGCCCAAATACAAACGAAAATGAAAATCGGAGATAGAGTCAGATTCCTCGATGCCCAAGGAGGCGGAATCGTGAAAGGCTTCAATGACAATGGCCTTGTAATGGTGGAAGACGAAGACGGGTTTGAGGTCCCGACCTTGGCATCGCAGTGTGTCGTTGTCAGCCAGGAGGACGATGACCGTCAGGCAGGTCATGCCCCCGTGCATCAGGCTCCGCTGACCCGTGCACAAAAGGCTGCACGCGAAGCAATGACTGAAGTTGACAAGCTCAAGGAGGAAAACGGAAGGCTCAAGGAGAAAATCCATGAACTGGAGGCCGAGATGAACAATCTCAAGCTCCAACTGCTCAAGGCACAGTACCAAAGTGCCGAACAGCAGAAGCAGGGCAAGGGTGGTGTGCATCAGGCCATCAAGACCAATCCCTACGAAGTGCTTCGCAACGGCATCATCGAGGTCGATCTGCACATCAATCAACTTGTCGATAGCACGGCTGGCATGAACAATGCCGATATGCTGCGCCACCAGCTCCACATCTTCCGTCAGACCATGGATTCCTACAAGCACGCCAAGGGGCAGAAGATAGTCTTCATCCACGGCAAGGGCGAAGGGGTCCTGCGCAAGGCCATCACCGACGACCTCAAGCTGCATTTTCCCAAGTGTGACTATCAGGATGCATCATTCCAACAGTATGGCTTCGGTGCAACCATGGTCATAATTCACTAACATCCAAACATGAAAAGATTCGCTAAAGTTATCCGTCAACGCCAGCTGAAGCAGATGTCGAAAGACTATGTCTTCATCTTCATCGGCATCTGCCTCTACAGTGTAGGCTTTTGTGCCTTTCTATTGCCTGAAAAAATCGTGATGGGCGGTGTCACCGGCATCTCGACCCTTTTCTACTACTCGTTGGGGTGGAACCCAGCCGTCATGCTGTGGGTCATCAATGCAATATTGCTGGCCATTGCCTTCCGCTTCATCAGCAGGGAATTCACCATCCGCACCATCGTCGGAGTAACATTGCTCTCTCTCACCATCGGTGTTATGCAACCCATCTTTGAAGCCCATCCCATCATCACTGCGGGCGAAGACAAGTTCATGCACGTCCTGATAGCAGGTCTGCTGGGAGGCACCGGACTCGGATTGGCTTTTGTCCACAATGGTTCGACGGGAGGCACCGACATCATCATAGCACTCATCAGCAAGTTCTCGCGTATGTCGCTCGGTCGAGCTCTCCAGCTCACCGATATCTGCATCATTTCCTGCTCATACTTCCTCTTCCATTCCGCCGAGCTCATCGTCTATGGTGTCTGCTTTGTCCTTGTCGCTTCGTTCATGATTGACTATGTCGTCAAGGGAACCTACCAAACCGTTCAGTTCCTCATCATCTCCAAGCGCTATGTGCAGATTGCCGATGCCATGAACAACAATCTGCATCGCGGCGTGACCATCCTGCATGGCGAGGGCTGGTATTCGAAGAACGAAGTGGAGGTGGTGATGGTGCTTTGTCGAAAATACGAGAGTCAGTACGTTTTCAACCTCATCAAGGCCATCGACCCCAATGCCATGGTCAGTCAGACTTTCTGCCAGGGCGTGTTCGGCGAGGGCTTTGATAAAATCAAATAATATGAAAATCGGCTACGACGCTAAACGCTATTACCACAACCACACGGGCATTGGCAACTACAGCCGAGCCATCATCAAGGGATTGAAAACGCTCTATCCCCACGATGACTATCTGCTTTATGACGAGAAGACCTTCTCGCGCACATTCCGCATGGGACGAAAGGCTGCCCGCGATGGCTGCGAGCTCTTCCATGGGCTCTCCAACGAACTGCCTGCCGACATTCTGAAGAGCGGTGTGCGCTCCATCGTCACCCTGCACGACACAGCGTGGCGCACCTACCCGCAGATGTATCATTGGATTGATCGACAGATCTATGACTACAAGTACGGACGCAGCTGCCACATCGCCAACCATGTGCTTGCCATCTCCGAGAGCACCAAGAAGGATGTGATGCGTTTCTACGACATTCCCGAAGTCAAGATCTCGGTCATCTACCAGCCCGTCCAGGAACTGTTCTACAAACCGCTCGCCAACGACGAGGCCGACCGACTCATTGCCGATGCCGTCTCGTCGGGAATGCTTTCGTCTGCACTCCCTCACGACTTCATCCTCAACGTGGGAAGCATCAACAGCCGCAAGAACCTCCTGAGCCTCGTCAAAGCCCTTGAGTTGATTCCTGCCGAACAGCGTCCGTTGCTCCTCGTCGTCGGCAACGGACACGAATATAAGCGCGAAGTAATGAATTACATCGCAAAGCATCATCTGGAGCAGTATGTCCGCATCGAGACCCAAGTCAGCGACAACAAGGTGCTGCAAGCCCTCTATTCCAAAGCGCTGCTGATGGCTTATCCGTCACACTACGAGGGATTCGGACTGCCCGTGGTCGAAGCAGCGTTGCAACGCTGCCCCATTCTGACCAGCAATGTAAGTTCGCTCCCTGAAGCAGCAGGTCCAGGTGCTCTACTCTGTGACCCTGCCGACATCGAATCAATACACAAGTATCTCACCGAGCTGCTCGACGACAGCAGCATGGCCCAACGTCTTGCCGAAGTGGCGGAAGACTATGCCCGTTGCCACTTCAACCCGCAAACGCTCACCGAGCAGCTGCATGAGCTTTACATAAAGATTAGTTAGGGATATTAAGGGATATGAGGGGATTTTAAGGGATATTTAGAGACATTACATTTGCCTTTTATGAGTATGGGGTTAGAAAAACATACGTCCCTAAAGTCCCTTAGAATCCCTTAATATCCCCAAGAATCCGTTAGAATCCTTAGAATCTTATCTCTTATCCAAATCGTCAAACAACCGCTGCAGATATGCCTTGCCCCAGCGCTGCGCCTGATGTTCAGGGTCGTAGCTCCACTTGAGCGGCACATCCACCTGACGATTGTCCTGTGTATAACAGATGGACTTTACGCCTGTACTGTCGCACACATCCGCAAGGAGTCCAAAGCCATCGGGATAATCGTAGAACGCATATCGTGGAGTCGTGCGGTCAAGCAGGTCCTTGCTGAAGTTGAAGTCCTCATGATGAATGTCTAATTGACCAAGCAGGGTGGCCGAGAAGTCGGTCTGGTCGCCAAGCGCATCAATCGCATGGATCTCCGTGCCATCTGTTGCCAAGGGTAATTGCAGGGCACCCCCCATCCAAACCATCGGGATATGGTATCGGTCAGGCTCCTGGAACTCTACTCCCTCGGGATAGTAACTGCAATGGTCAGGCATGGCTATGACGAGCAGATTGTCCCAGATGGATGCGTCCGCCTTCAGCTGGTCGATGAAGTTGCCAAAGCATGAATCCGCATAAGCCAACGAATTGGCAAACGGATGCTCTAACTTTTGAAACGACGGCACGTCATACGGTTCATGGCTCGACAGCGTAAGCACTACCTTGAAGAAGGGTCCTTCACCCTTCAACCCTTCAGAATCCTTTCGGATGTCCTCCAGAACCCGGTCATACACCACATGGTCGGGCGCACCCCATTGCTGCATCCGCTCTGCACGCGTGAAGTCGTTCATGCTGACCACATCTTCGATGCCTCCTGCCCGCAGGAAGCCCAACATATTGGTGAAATTTGCATCACCCCCATAGAAGAACTGCGAACGATATCCCTCCTCCTTGAGTCGCTGGGGCAGATATTGCAGATGATTACACTTCGACTGATCCTTCATCACCGTTGTGGTGGGCTGGGCAGGATAACCGGCCAAGATGGATGCTATGCCACGGTCGGTGCGCCACGAGTTTGCATAGAAGCGCGTCCATCCTAATCCCTCCCGATAGCAACGCGTCAGCTCTGGCATCACACGCGGGTCGGCATCAGAATACAGGGCAGAACAGGCTTTTCCGCTGAAGCTCTCCAGGATGACGAGCAGGATGTTCGGGCGATTGGTCTTCAAAAGTGTCTGACGGACACTCCTCAACGAATCTGACGTATCTACCGTGAGTCGATTCAGTTCGGCAAGGGCCTCATCACATTCATCATCGCTCATGAAACGATACATTTCGCCATAATTCTTCTGTTTGCTCAGCGAATAGAGGAATGAAAAGACAGGATTGACGGCAGCCTGATTGAGGTTCATCTCGGTCGAGAAATAGGCCCTGCCCACATTCATCGTACTCTCGCTCACTCCTCCACGAATGCAGAGGAATACAATTCCTGCGAGCAGCAAACCTCCCAGCGTGCGAGCAATCCGCTTCTGAAGCGATTCGGGCCGGTTGGCACGCTCCTCTCGCCATAAGTGGCTATGATCGCGCTGGAGTGGTGGCAGCAGCTTGTGCAGCAACCTTTCGACGACATATAGCATCAGGGCGATGCCTACAGTGCCCACGACGAACATCCACGAGGGAATCGAAACCAATGCATCAAGGGGATTGTCGAGCAGATAGATGAGCGGAGTGGCATCGAGACGGAACCCCCAGTAGCCGAACAACGGGAGATCGATAGCCCACAGGAGCAGGACAACAAAGAACAAGAATCCCAGCAGCCAAAACATCAGACGACGGTACCAGTCGCCCGGCAGCCAGATGTGAACCAGTTTCACGACCAGGGGAACAGCGACAACATATCCCGCCACCGTAAGATCGTGCGGCAGGCTGTGGATGAGCACCTGCATCCAATCACCTATACCATATTGTCCATATATTCCATAGTGGGAGAGCATGAAGATGATTGTCCCGACAAGGAAAAAGCCCACAATTGAGGCGAATATGATCATTAACTTTCGCATGAAACCTTATTTTAAAAAACGCGGAAACGCTCGCTGCAAAGTTAGCAAAAGAAAAGAAAACCTCAAAACTTGGGAGGGCAAAAATGAATTATCTTGAAATAATTTGGAAATAATGTGCAATTCATTTGGCATTTTGCAAAATAAAGACTAACTTTGCACCCGATATTCGAAAAGTTATCCTCAAACGATAAATCACGTTGAACCCTATTGATTCTCTCCGACGCACAGCACCTGGTGTCATTGTTGCCTATCTTCTCAACATGATGATGGCTTACGTGGCATTCATGATCTGCCGCATCGCGTACATAGCCCTCAACTGGACGGCCTTCCACGACGGCTTGGCCCAGAATTCCTGGAGTGACCTGCTGGCGGGTTCCCTGCTGTTCGACACCTCCGCCCTGTTCTATCTCAACGCGCTCTACCTGCTCCTGATGCTCCTGCCCTTCCATCTGAAGGAGAATGCAGGATATCACCGTGCAGTACGCATCGTATTTCTGACATTCAACGGCATCGGCATCATTGCCAACCTCGCCGATGCAGTCTATTTCCCTTTCACGGGTCGCCGCACCACGGCCACGGTCTTCAGCGAATTCTCCAACGAAGGCAATCTGGGGGACGTCATAGGTACAGAGATCCTGCACAGCTGGTACCTTGTGCTGCTGTTCGTTCTGCTCATCTGGGCGATGTATAGGCTGTACGTCCTGCCCTGCCGCGAAGAGGATGAAGCCGTGCCTATCCGCCTCCGCAACTATTACCCCACTCTCGCGGCCGCTCTGCTCGTCATGGCGGGTCTTTCCGTAGCAGGTATGCGCGGAGGATTCACCACTGCCGTGCGTCCCATCACCATCTCCAACGCCAATCAGTACGTCAGCCGTCCTGCCGATGCTGCCATCGTGCTCAATACGCCTTTCTCCATCATCCGCACGTTGGGCAAGAAGACGTTTGTCGATCCCGGGTATTTTGCCACGCAGGATGAGTTGGATGCCATCTTCTCCCCCGAACATTACCCTACCGACACTACCGCCTTCGTCCCGCGCAATGTGGTCGTCATCATCGTTGAGAGTCTGGGACGTGAGTACATCGGCTCGCTCAACGACCTTGGTCAATGCGGTGACGACTACCAGGGATATACTCCCTTCATCGACCAGATCAGTCGGCACGCCTTCACTACCGACTGGTCGTTGGCCAACGGCCGCAAGTCCATCGATGCCATGCCCTCCATCCTGAGTGGCATACCCATGTTTGTCGAACCCTTCTTCCTCACCTCCGCATCGCTCAACGAAGTGGGGGGCTTGGCTCGCTGCCTGAGCGGGAAAGGCTACGAGACTGCCTTCTTCCACGGTGCACAAAACGGCTCGATGGGCTTCCAGGCCTTCAGCCGTGCCACAGGTTTCGATGCCTACTACGGGCGCACCGAGTACGATGCCGACCCCAATTTCGGTGGCGAAGCCGACTTCGACGGCACCTGGGCCATCTGGGATGAACCTTTCCTTCAGTTCTATGGCAAGAAGATGTCCGAGATGCGGGAGCCTTTCATGACCACCGTCTTTACGGCATCGTCGCACCATCCCTTTGCCATCCCCGAGCAATATCGCGACACCTTCCCCGAGGAAGACCTCCCCATCCACAAGTGCATCCGCTACCTCGACCTTTCGCTCGACCGTTTCTTCAATCTCATCTGCACGGAGCCTTGGTACGAGCGCACGCTCTTCGTCATTGCCGGCGACCATACCAACCTCACCGATCATGCGTATTATCAGACTGACCTCGGTTACTTCGGTTCGCCCTTTATCCTCTTCGACCCCAGCGGCACGCTCGTTGCGCCTCAGCGCCGTCATGCCATCGCCCAGCAGATCGACGTGATGCCTACCGTTCTCTCGGCCTTGCATTACGACGAACCATACGTCGCCTTCGGATGTGACCTGCTTACCACACCCGACCACCTCACCTGGGCCATCAACTACTCGGGCGGTATCTACCAGTATGTCGAGGATGGCTATCTCCTGCAGTTCGACGGGAAGCAGCCCCGCGCCCTCTACGACATCTTGAGCGACTGGTATCAGACCCATGACCTCAAGGATGACCCCGCTGCCCAACCCATCCTCAATGCCCGTCTCAAGCGCACAAAGGCCATCATCCAAAGCTATATGCAGCGCATAGTGAACGACAGCCTGGTCATCAAGCAATAATTTTTCGAAATAACGGCATTACGTTATCCCGTTATATCGGAATTACGGAATTACGGAATAACGACATCCCGAAATCCCGTCAAAATATAGATAACAATGGCAAAAAAGCAAGATAATATTTTTTACCGGACCCTCTACTACATCATCTTCGTGCCAGGCTATGCAGTGTCGCTGCTCCCGATGTGGTGGCACTACTTCTGGTCTGATGTGTTCTACCTGCTCATCTATCACGTGGTGCGTTATCGCCGGCACGTGGTGCGCCGTAACCTGACAGACAGCTTCCCCGACAAGACCCAAGCCGAACTCAGGAAAGTGGAGAGGGACTTCTACCACTACTTCTGTGACCTGCTGGTCGAAGCCATCAAGTTCATCTCCATCAGTCCCGACGAGATGCGGCGGCGTCTGACCTTCGAAGCCATCGAACCCGTCATCGACTCGTGTCGGCGCGGCAAGAATTGCGCCGTCTATCTGGGTCACTACGGCAACTGGGAGTGGATCAGTTCCATGCAACTTTGGATTGACCCGAAGGTCGGTCAATGTACGCAGCTGTATCATCCGCTCGAGAACCCCACCATGGATCGGCTGATGGGACATATCCGCCAGCGTATGGGCAATATCAACATCCCCGTCAAGCAGTCGGTTCGTCACTTCGTCCGCTATCGTCAGAAGGGCATACCCATCCTCGTCGGATTCATCGCCGACCAGGTGCCACATTGGCGCAATATCCACTATTGGGGGCACTTCCTCAACCATCCCAAGACACCCATCTTCACAGGTTCCGAACGCCTTACTCGCCAGTTCGACATGGATGCCTACTACCTCCACGTCTCGCGCGTCCGTCGCGGCCATTGGAAGGTGCGCTTCGTGCCCATGGCTCGCGATTGCAAGCAAACCCAGGAATTCGAGATTACCGAGCTATACACGCGCCTCCTCGAACAAAACATTCTCGAAGCACCCCAATACTGGCTGTGGACCCACAACCGCTGGAAGCGCACCTACGAGGAATGGCTCGAAAAACAGGAATCCTGGCAGAAAAAAGACTAACTGGAGCAGAAATAAGCAACTGGAAATGCAGGACGACTACATCAGCAGCCTCAACAACAGGCAGCGTGAGGCAGTAGAAGCCACCGAGGGCAGAATCCGCGTAGTGGCTGGAGCGGGGTCAGGCAAGACCAAGGCGCTCACCTGCCGCTATGCCTATCTGGTCAACGTGCTGGGTGTCGATCCAGCCAACATCCTCTGCCTCACCTTCACCAACAAGGCAGCACAGGAGATGCGCCAGCGCATTCACAGGCTGGTGGGCAGCGGCGACTACAACGACTTCGTCTGCACCATCCACGGATTCTGCGTCAAGTTTCTTCGACAGGAGATACATCGCCTCGGCTACCCCAAGTCGTTCACCATCCTCGATGACGACGACCAGAAGCAACTCGCCAAACAGGTGATGGAGGAACTGGGATTGAACCGCACCATCGAAACCGTCGGACAGTTCCTCGATGCAGTTGCCAACCGCAAGGTGGCGCTCTTCCTGCAACAGCCCAATTACATCGACCGCATGATGCTCACCGAGGGTCTCAGCGAGCATTTCGACCCGTCGGCTCTCGACCCCGAACAGGCCGCCGACATGGCTTTTGCCCACTACCTCCAGCTGCAGAAGAAGACACTTGGGCTCGACTTTCAGGACCTTATCTTCTTCACCATCCATATCCTCAAGAGCTTCCCCGACGCCTGTCAATACTGGCAGAATGAGATGGAATACATCATGCTCGACGAGGCGCAGGACTGCAACAAGAGCGACTGGACCATTGTCGAGACCCTTCAGGGCATCCACCACAACCTCTTCATCGTGGGCGACCCCGACCAGGCCATCTACGAGTGGCGTGGCGCACGTCCCAAGATGTTCATCGAGTTCCAGAACGACAAGACCATCGTCCTCGACCAGAACTATCGCTCCACATCCCCTATCCTCAATGTTGCCAATTCCGTCATCAGCCGCAATCGGAACCGCGTCCCCAAGAATCTCTTTACTACCCGCAGTGGAGGCACCAAGGTAACCCATTTCCACGGACGCAGCGACGAGGAGGAAGCCCGCTGGATCGTCGGCAAGATCCGCTCCCTCTGCCCCCAAACAGACAATGCTGCCGATGTCATCCCCGCCAATATTGCCCCCGCCGGACCTTCTCCCGTTGACATCGGAACCGAGTTTGGCTCCGAACGCCACCCAGGGCCCACCCTCAGCGACTTCGCCATCCTCTATCGCGCCAGCCACCTGAGCCGCAACATTGAGCAGGCACTGGTTCGCGCTGGTATTGATTATGTCATCTGGGGCAGCGCCCGCTTCTTCGACCGAGCCGAAATCAAGGATGCCCTCTCCTATCTGCGCCTCATCGACCAGGGCGACGACCTCTCTTTCCTGCGCATCTGCAACGTTCCCAGCCGCAAAGTGGGCAAGGCTTACCTAAGCCGCCTCAAGACTTTTGCTGACCAGGATGGCACGACGCTCTACGAGGCTCTCAAGCGTCACATCAGTGCTCGTGAACTTTACAAGGAGACGATGATCGCCTTCATCGACCTCATCGAGCGTTGCCGACAACTCGTTGAAGAACGCATGAAGCTGCCCATCCTCCTCGACCAGCACGGCACCGTGGTCAGCACACAACGACGCGACCACGTCATCAGCGACGTGCTCGACATGGTGCTCGAAGAGAGCGGCTACAAGAAACTGCTTCGCGAGGACGATGATACCGACCGTCTCGAAAACCTCACCGAACTGCTCCAAAGCGTGCAGAACTACGAGGAAGCACATCAGCACGACGAAGTGCTCTCCATCAGCAGCTACCTCCAGGAAATCGCACTCTACACCAACATGGACCTCGACGAGATGAAACAAGGCAAACCCGTGGCCGACAGCCAAGCAGCCGTAGCTAACGGAAAGCCGACATCTGGCGGCGGGTCCAAGAAGGCGAGGCCGAAAGTTCGCCTCATGACCATCCATCAGTCCAAGGGCCTTGAGTTCCCCTACGTCTTCGTCACGGGTCTTAGCGAAGGCATCTTCCCCAGCATGAAGACGCTGCGCGAACGCAAGGGCGACGGCGAGGAAGAGGAACGGCGACTGATGTACGTGGCAGTGACACGCGCCGAACGGGAGCTGTTCCTCACCGAAAGCGAAGGGTTCTGCGCAGCTGCACGTCTCTCGAAATATCCCAGCCGCTTCCTGCGTGAAATTAAGCGCAGTCTCTTCGTCACTGAAGGCGACATGGATGAATTGCTCTGGCAGGAGTCGTCGAAGATGGTTCGCTCGCTCGGTCTCGATTTCAGTCAAGCAGCGACAGCCACCGATGGCAGCCTTGTCCCCTCAGGCAACGACATTCTTGCCACGGGCACCCGTGTCAAGCACGACGTTCTGGGCGAAGGCATCATCCAGGACTACAACGAGGCGCGTGGGTCCTACACCGTACAGTTCGGCAATGGCACGCGCAACATCCGTCGAAACTTCTTGAAACCCCTCTGAAATGGCAAAACAACAATCCGATGTCCGTGACCGCACACGTCTCTTGCGCGACTATCCCCGAATGTACCGCGTCATCATGCACAACGATGACTTCACCACCATGGAGTTTGTCGTCGATGTGCTCCGCAAGGTCTTTTTCAAGCCCGAAGAAGAGGCAACCCGACTCATGCTCGCCGTCCACAAGGAAGGCAAGACCACTGTCGGACTCTATACCCTCGACATCGCCGTCAGCAAGAGTCAGAAGGCCATGCGCATGGCTCGCGACCAAGGCTTTCCATTCAAACTCACTTGGGAACCCGAAGAAAGGGATCTTCCTTTTTAAAATAGAATAATTAACAATTGGAACTATAAAGGAGAAAAAATAAGATGAAAAGAACAGACCGGCTGAACAAAGCCTACGAAATAGCATTCAATTATGCATGGGACAAACGCCAGGAGTTCCTGACGCCCGAACACCTGTTATATGGCATAGCGAAGCAACCGGAATTTGAAGCCATATTCCGCAGTTATCAGTACGACAAAGACATCTTCTGCAAGGACTTGGCATGTCAAATCGACAATTCGTCTGAGGAAGTTCCCGAAGAGGTTGGTGACTACGAACTGCTTGCCTCAGCCCAACTCGTCCAGGTCATTGCTTTCAGCGAGCAGATGGCTACCAGTTCAGGGCACGACGAGGTGGATATCCCGCACGTCATCAATGCCATCATGCAACTCGAAGACTCACATGCCCTTTATGCCATTGCCCGTCCCTTCATCGACGACCCGGGAGAGTTCCTCAATAGCGTGGTCATGGCCATGAACGGGGAGACGCTGCCGCTGCACGCTGCGCCCAAGTACGATTCCTTCGATGACGATTTCGACGACATCCTGTCCGACAGCGACATCGACCACGATCCAGACCGCGACGTCAGATGGCGCAACCTCGTCACCTGCATCAACGACCAGCTCGACCAGCACAATCCGCTCATCGGACGCGAGACGGAACTCGACCGCACCATCCAAGTGCTCTGCCGTCGCGAGAAGAACAACCCACTGCACGTGGGCGAACCTGGTGTAGGCAAGACGGCACTCGTCTATGGCCTGGCCGAACGCATCGAACGCGGCGACGTACCCGAACGCCTGCGGGGAGCCACCATCTACCAGATGGACATGGGCTCAATGGTGGCAGGAACAACCTATCGCGGTGACTTCGAGAAGCGCATCAAGGCCGTGATGGAAGGAGTCATCGCCGAAGGCAATGCCATCGTCTATATCGACGAAATCCACACCCTGGTTGGTTCCGGCTCGGCTGGCGACGGCTCTCTCGACGGCTCCAATATGCTCAAGCCCTACCTTGAAGGCGGACAAATACGCTTCATAGGTTCCACCACCTATCAGGAGTACAACCGCTATTTCCAGAAGAGCAAGGGCATGGTGCGTCGCTTCCAGCAGATCGACATCCCCGAACCTTCGGTCGAGGAGACCATCCGCATCCTCGAAGGACTGCAAGCCAAGTACGAGGAGTTTCATGGCGTAAAGTATGCCAAGGATGTGCTGCGCTACGCCGTGGAAGCTTCGGCCAAGCACATCAGCGACCGTTTCCTGCCCGACAAGGCCATCGACCTCATCGACGAGGCGGGTGCCTACCGCGAACTGCATCCCTTGATGCGCAAACTGAAGGGCAAGATGGTGGCACAGAAGACGCAATGGGTCGATCGCGACCTCATCAACGACGTGCTGGCGCGTGTCTGCAAGATCGATCCCAAGTCGCTGCATGAGGAGGACAGCCAGAATCTCGAAACACTCTACGACCGCATCACGGCACAGATCTACGGACAGGACCACGCCGTACGTCAGGTGGTCGAAGCCGTGCAGATGGGCAAGGCTGGTCTGCTCGATGACCAGAAACCCATCGCTTCGCTGCTCTTTGTGGGTCCTACGGGTGTAGGCAAGACCGAAGTCTGCCGTGTGCTTGCCCAGGAGTTGGGCATACAGCTTGTGCGCTTCGACATGTCGGAATATACCGAGAAGCACACCGTAGCAAAACTCATTGGCTCGCCCGCTGGCTATGTGGGCTACGAAGATGGCGGACTGCTCACCGATGCCATCCGCAAGACACCAAACTGCGTGCTCCTCCTCGACGAGATCGAGAAGGCGCACAGCGATATCTACAACATCCTGCTTCAGGTGATGGACTATGCCCGCCTTACTGACAATAAGGGACAGAAAGCCGATTTCCGCCACGTCATCCTCGTGATGACGTCCAACGCCGGCGCACAATATGCCCATCGTGCCAACATCGGCTTCGGCAGCACCGTATCGGCAGGACAGGCAATGCTCGGCTCGGTCAAGAAAACATTTAAGCCCGAGTTCCTCAACAGGCTCTCGGGCACCGTGGTCTTCAACGACATGGACCACACCATGGCAGGAATGATTCTCGACAAGAAGTTGCGCCAGCTCAGCCAGCGCCTCGCTTCGCGCCACGTCACGCTCCAGCTCTCTCCCGCAGCTCACGACCTGCTGCTTCAGAAGGGCTATACCCGCGAGATGGGCGCGCGCGAGATGGATCGTCAGATCAACCAGCTGCTCAATCCCATGCTGATGCGCGAGATTCTGTTCGGCAGACTCAAGAAAGGTGGCACTGCTCACGTCGATGTCGAGGGTAATTCGCTGAAGTTGCTTTAATCCAATTATCTTTACTATAGAATATAAGCAGTTTCCTTTGCGTACGCAAACTCAAAACTCTTCAGCCACGGCCAACTCCATGCCTCGCCAAAGGAGGATGATAATCCGTGATGATGACCTTCTTCCCCACGAAAGATAATTACTGGTTCTAAATGCGGAAAAGCGATTTCCTATCGCAGCATGTCCCCTAACGGCCGTTAGAGGACATCTTCCTATCGTAGCATGTCCTTCAGCGTACGTTAGAGGACATCATCCTGTTGTAGCATGTCCTTCAGCGTACGTTAGAGGACATCTTCCCGTCGTAGCATGTCCTTCAGCGTACGTAAGAGGACATCTTCCCGTCGTAGCATGTCCTTCAGCGTACGTTAGAGGACATCATTCTGTCGAAGCATGTCCTTCAGCGTACGTAAGAGGACATCATTCTGTCGAAGCATGTCCCCCAGCGTACGTAAGAGGACATCTTCCCGTCGCAGCATGTCCTCCAGCGTACGTTAGAGGACATCTTCCCGTCGTAGCATGTCCTCCAGCGTACGTTAGAGGACATCATCCCATCGCAGCATGTCCCCCAGCGAACGTAAGAGGACATCATCCCGTCGTAGCATGTCCCCCAGCGTACGTTGGAGGACATCTTCCAATAGAATCATGTCCTCTCATGAACGTTGGGGGACATGCCTCTATCGGTGAACATTCTCTACGCTTTTTCGATTCTTTTGAAGTATCGAAAACAGATAGTTTATTCAAACAAAAAGTGTCGGGCTATGGTGGCAATTAGTTGTTAGACATTCCACATCCGGGCAAGCCTGCGTGATGATATCGGCGAGCAGGGCGGGCGCAATCTGTTCAGTCTCGAAATGACCGGCTTCGATGAGGAGGATATCGGGATGACCGAACCAACTGTGATAGTGCATCTCGCCCGTGAGGTAGGCATCAGCGCCCAATGACTCAGCTTCAGCGATGAAGTCACTGCCCGAACCTCCGCAGAGAGCAAGACTACAGAGCAGAGGAGCATCATGACGAAGACAAGTGGCCTCGCGATTGTAGCGCAAGATGCAGGGCGAATCGGCATTAGCAGTCCCCGCCGAGAGCTTAGCCTGAACGTAGGTGAGCAGTTCTTGCGCCAACATGGGGTGAGGCAGCTTTCCAACGACACCGCACTCCGACATCGGACGCACATCGGAGAGTTGGAGCAATGCAGCCAAGCGATGGTTGATGCCACCCTCTGCCTTGTCGAGGTTGGTGTGGGCACTGTAGATACCTATGCCATATCGGATGGCAGCCATGAGGATACGGCTGATGTAGTCCTCCTGCGGATTGACGACCTTCAGCCCATGGAAAAGCAGCGGGTGATGGCTCACCACCAGCTGACATGCGTGCCGATGTGCCTCCTCAATCACTTCCTCGGTGATGTCGAGACACGTAAGGACACGACTGACCTCCATGCGGGGGTCACCGCACTGGAGGCCAGCATTATCGTACGATTCCTGCAACTCACGTGGAGCAAATGCTTCGATAGCGCAGAAGATGTCAATAAATTTCATTTTTCAAGGGATACTTAGGGATAAATAGGGATATTAAGGGATTGGAAGGGACATTAGTTCCGCCAAAGGAACCGAAGCCCAAGGCTGATCCCAAGAACATTCGTCCTTTAATATCCCTTAAATTCCCTAACAATCCCTTTATATCCCTTCGAATTTACCATTTATAAGAAAGGCCGAAGCTGAGGAGCTCGGTGAACTGGAAGTAACCCCATCCCGTACCCTTGTTGTCTGGACCTACGGAATCATCGAAACGAAGGTGCGTATAGAGCTTGGTCGAGAAGTACTTGTTGAGCGGCATATCGAAGGTGTTCTCCCAATCGACCTCAGTATAGACGTTGTTCTTGTACTTGCCGCAATCCCAAAGCGGAGAATAGTAGGTGGCCTGGCTGCTCCAAGTCAGATACTTGCAAACCTTGTACTCCAGTGTTGCCTTTGCACCCACACCAAAGTCATACAGGTTGTAGTCGCCGGCATGAACGCCAAACTGCGTTCCGTCGATGCGGCCTTTGCGATAAGTGCTCAAATCTGCCTCATCTGCGAAGTTACGACGAGGATCGCTGACAAACTTGAGGTTATATCCGAAGGGCGACATATAGATTGAGAACTTGATCTTCTCGGTCTCCTTCTTCCAGTCCATACCGAGAGAGACGTTGAGGTAGGCAGGGTTCATGAATTTCGAAACCTCGGTCACTTCGCCGGTGCCCTTATCCTCCTGCCAGCCGGTGCAGAACTGCGTCTGACCGATGCCCTGCAAGGTGTAGAACCAGTTCTGGCCTGCCTCGTAGCCGATCTTGGAGGTCCACTTGAGAATGTCGTTGTTGGTGATGAAAGTGCGGTACTGGCTGCTGGCATTCACAAAACCGAGCTTGGCCTCGATAGCATTATCCCAAGCAAACTTCTCATACTTATAGTTGAACGTGTAGTCGGCAGTGCCCAACAGAGCAAAGCTCGACACACCGCCCTTGTACCAGTTCTTCGAGATGTAGCCCTGGGTGAACTGCAGGCTCGCATTGCCCGACTTGGTCCAGTGCTTGTTAGCATCCTCGGCAGCATCTTCTGCCATCACATTCATAGTTGCCATCGACAGCACGATGGCAGAAAGAATCAGTTTTTTCATAATTTTGATATTATATTTTTAAATGATGAGTGATGATTCATTTGTAAATTCTAAATGCAAAATTATAACAATTATTCCTTATTTGCAAAAAAAAATGATAAAACGACTAAAAAATTTGCTATTTTCGCTAATTTGTCCTATCTTTGCAACCGCTAAAAGACAAAAGATGCTATATAAACGTCCGCCCAAGCGGCCTGATCTACTCGGCCGAATGGGAATGGTACCAGGGGTTATGACAAAATCACGTCATGACCAATGGTTTAGACCAAAAACGACGGGTATATGGCTTTTTTGTGGGCTTTCATTAAGGGATTATTAAATATCATTATTATGCCAAAGATTGAAAAAGAACTGAGTGTAGAAGAGAAGCTGGCTAACCTTTACAAGCTGCAGCTTTACGTTTCGGAGATTGACCGTATCAAGAGTCTGCGCGGCGAATTGCCACAGGAGGTGGAGGATATGGAACATGAAGTGGAAGACCTCAACGCCCGCATCGCCAAGTTCCATGAGGAAATTGAAGCCTGCCGCCACAAGATTCAGGACATGCAGGAGAAGATAACCCAGGCCGAGGAGCTGATTGACCAATATACTCATCAGCAGGACGATGTGCAGAACAACAAGCAGTATGAATTCCTGACCAAGGAGATTGAATACCAGGGTCTGGAAATCGAACTTGCCAACAAGCGCATCCGCGAAAACCTTGACCAGATTGCCATGTTCGAAGAGAAAGAAGCCAACTGCCGCAAGGAAGTGGAGGAGCGTCATGGCGACCTCGAGACCAAGAAAGGCGAGTTGGACGAAATCATCGCCGAGACCCGCAACGAGGAGGAGGTGATGCGCGAGAAGGCCAAGAAGATCGAGAACTCGATGACCGACAAGAACCTGATGACGACGTTCCAGCGCATCCACCGCAAGGCTCACAACGGCCTGGCTATCGTTCCCATCGAGCGCGAGTCTTGCTCGGGCTGCTTCAACAAAGTGACCCCACAACGTCAGATTGACGTGCAGATGCGCAAAAAGATTATTACTTGCGAATACTGCGGCCGAATCCTCATCGATGAAGAACTGGCCAACCAGAATGAGATGCGTCGCCGCAAGAAGGGACTCCTGGCCGGCCTCTAATCCGACATGCCAACCAACAACAACTTTAGTACAAACGGAGGCGCGTCAGCCAACCGACGCAATACCCGTGCACAGTCGCCCCAACAACCTGCTTTGGGCAAGGTGCAGCCTCAAGCCACCGAGGTGGAAGAGGCTGTACTGGGTGCCCTTATGCTCGAAAAGGATGCCTACTCGGTAATCTCCGACCTACTGAAGCCCGAATCGTTCTACGACCACAAGCACCAACTGATCTTTGCTGCCATCCAGGAGCTGGCATTCAACCAGGAACCCATCGACATGCTGACAGTCACCAACCGACTGCAGCGGAATGGCGACATCGAAGAGGTGGGCGGTGCCTACTACATCGCCACCCTGACGAGCAAGGTGGGCTCGGCAGCGAACATCGAGTATCATGCAAAGATCATTGCCCAAAAGTCGCTGGCACGCCAACTGATCAACTATGCAGGCAAACTTGAGACGGCTGCTTTCGACGAGACCACCGACATCGATGCCCTGATGCAAAGTGCCGAAGGTGAGCTGTTCCAGCTCTCGCAGCACAACATCAAGAAGGATGTCATCCAGATCGACCCGGTGATACAGGATGCCCTGAAAAAGATTGAGCAGGCATCGAATCGCGATGACGGCCTGTCGGGTCTGCCTTCGGGCTTCCACGACCTCGACAAGATCACTTCCGGCTGGCAGAACACCGACCTGGTGATCATCGCTGCTCGCCCAGCTATGGGTAAGACAGCGCTGGTGCTCTCGATGGTGAAGAACATGGCGGTGAACTACAACATCCCCGTCGGAATGTTCAGTCTGGAGATGAGCAACCTTCAGCTCGTGAACCGATTGCTGCAGAACGTCTGCGAAATCTCGGGCGAGAAAGTGAAGAGCGGCAAGCTGACCACTGAGGAGTGGACCAAGCTGACCACGCGCATCACCCAGTTGCAGGGCGCTCCCATCTACGTGGACGATACCCCGGGTCTGTCGGTATTTGAACTGCGCACAAAGGCCCGCCGACTGGTGCGTGAGCATGGCGTGAAAATTATCATGATTGACTACCTGCAGCTGATGACGGCTGCCGGTATGCAATTCGGTTCGCGCGAGCAGGAGGTTTCGACCATCTCGCGTTCGCTGAAAGGTCTGGCCAAGGAACTGGACATCCCCATCATCGCGTTGTCGCAGCTGAACCGTGGCGTGGAAACCCGCCAAGGCGAGGGCAAGCGTCCTCAGCTCGCCGACCTTCGCGAGTCGGGTGCCATCGAGCAGGATGCCGACATGGTGTGCTTCATCCATCGCCCGGAATACTACAAGATCTACGAGGACGAGAAAGGCAACGACCTGCGCGGCATTGCCGAAGTCATCATCGCCAAGCATCGTAGCGGATCGGTAGGCGACATCCGTCTGAGATTCCGAGGTGAGTTCGTTCGTTTCCAGAACCAGGACGAGGATGCGAGCCTCACCTCCACCCTCACCCGTTGGAGCGGCACCCAGGAACTGTCTTCCCGCATGGACAGCGAGCAGCGTCCCAACATGTCCCAACAGCCCAATGACTTCGAAGCGCCTTCGGGCAATTTTGGCGCTCCCGAACCGGGAGAGGCTCCATTCTAATAGGTTCTGAAAGGGTTAAGAAGGATTAAGAAAGGTTCGAAGGGTTCGTTATTTCCGGAATATCGGAATACCGATATAACGTAATTCCGGAATAACGTAATTCCGTTATTTCGTAATTCCAGTATTACGTAATACCGAACTGCCTGAAGAAAATAGAAAAAAGATGAACATTTCCACCAAGATAGGAATAGCATCGATGGTGCTGGCGGTGTCGGCAGGACACGTGGCAGCGCAGGAGGTCGTCGCGCCCAACTATCGCGAGATTCGCACGTCGATACAGAACAGCAAAAGCCCGAACTACTATCCGCTGCTCATGCGGCAATACTTAGAGAACGATACGACACTCACCCTTGAGCAATATCGTTGCCTCTACTACGGCTATACTCTCCAAGAGGATTTTGTGCCCTATCAGCGAGAAAGGGAGAAACTCTTCGAAATACGCCGCGAACTGGTCACCACCAATGGCAGCAAGGAGACCTGCACCGAGGCCATCAAAGTGGCACAATCGGCTTTGGAGGACGATCCCTTCGACCTGCTCGCCATTTCGACACTTGCCTTCTCGTATCTTCAGCTGAAAGATACGGTGAGCCACACGCTGTGGAACGACAAACAGGATGCCCTGCTGGATGCCATCGTGTCGAGTGGCGACGGCACGGATGTCGATGATGCCATCCACGTCATCAACATCGAACATGAATACGAAGTGCTGAACCGCCTGGGGCTGCAAATCGAATCAGACTCACTTTGCAACGAAAATGTGGAGTACCTGAAGGTGCAGCCGAATGCCGAGGACGTGAGAGGCGTCTTCTTCAACTTCGGCGCTTGCCGACAGGCGTATCGCAAGAAGTATGAATTTTGACAAAGAATCTGGAGCATTGGGATAAGATTGAGTCCAGATAACAAAGTTAGGGGCGTATCACGATTGCGTGACACGCCCCTAACATTTGATGAATCATTTACTTCGAAAGATCGACTGCGAAGTAGCCCACACGACCCTGGGCGGTAACTGCGGCGATGAACATCACCGGATCCTGATCGGCAGAACGCTTGGTGGTAAGCTGAGTGAAGATGTTCTCGATGTCCTTGTCGCTCTTCACGGCCTGGTCATTGATCTTGATGATGACCATCTTCTCGCGCAGACCCGCACGGTAGAAGAGTCCGTTGGTCTCGAGCTTGTCAATCTGCACGCCCGTACGAACACCATAGCGGACGAGTTCCTGGGAAGAGAGGTTCTTGAACGTAGCACCCAGCTTGTCGATGCCCTTGGTCTGAATCACGTCGGTGTTGCCCTTGGTGTTCTTGAGGGTGACGGTGAAATTCTTCTTTTCACCCTTACGATCGACCACAACCTTGACCTTATCGCCTGGACGATAGCGGGCGATCTCGCCTTGGAGCTGGGCCATGGTGTTGATGGTGGTTTCGTTGACCGAAGTGATGACGTCGCCTGACTTGATGCCTGCCTCAGCAGCACCACCGTCTTCGGCAACCTGATCGACATAGACACCCTCGTTGACCTTCAGATCCTTCTGCTCGACCACATCGGCATTGACATCGCCGCCCATGATACCAAGCAGTGCACGTTGCACAGTGCCATACTGCTTCAAGTCGGTCACAACCTTGCTGACAATGCTCGATGGAACTGCGAAGGAATAACCTGCATAGTTACCCGTCTGAGAATAGATGGCAGTGTTGATGCCCACAAGCTCACCAGCCGTATTGACAAGTGCGCCACCCGAGTTACCAGGATTGACGGCTGCATCGGTCTGGATGAAACTTTCGATACCGAGCTTGTTGCTACCTACGCTGATGCTACGCGCCTTGGCGCTGACGATACCTGCGGTAACTGTGCTGGTAAGGTTGAACGGATTGCCCACGGCAAGCACCCATTCGCCTACCTTCAGCGCATCACTCTGTCCCATCGGGATGGTCGGAAGATCCTTGGCATCGACCTTGAGCAGAGCAATGTCGGTGGTGGGGTCGGTGCCCACGAGGGTAGCGGTGAACTGACGACGGTCGTTGAGGGTGACGGTCAGCTCGTCGGCCTTGTCAATCACGTGATTGTTGGTAACGATATATCCGTCGCTCGAAATGATGACACCCGAACCTGCACCGACGGGCATGGGGTCGCTCGACTGCGGCTCCTGCTGGCGCTGACCACGCTGGCCAAAGAAGAAGTCGAAGAAAGGATCGTTCATGCCACCGAACGACTGCGCCTGGCGCACCTGCTTGTTGGTGATGCCCACCACGGCATTCACCGTCTTCTCGGCAGCACGCGTGAAGTCATTATCGGTCACCGAACCCGTGGCGGTGGTAAAGAATCCTGTAGGTGTAAGTGAAATCGAACTATCCTGCTGGGCAAAACTATTCTCTATTCTGCCCTCCATCACCTTAAATGTGGCAGCGGCAGTCACACCGCTCACAACAACCATAGCTCCAAAGAGCTTTAAGAAACTGCTTGTTTTCATAACTATTTTTTACTTGATTAATGATTTAATAATTGTTTTCGTTTCGTTTTTCGTCTGATTTGACAGTGCAAAGATACACAAGTTTAAGCGAATTAAGTTAAAATGGGGCGAAATTTTAACATTTTCTATTAAAAAAGGCGCAAAGAATTAAAATTTTGATTTCCGTTTACATTCATTTTAAATAATTTTGCGTAACTTTGCGCCCGCAGTAGGCCTGTCTGTCGCTCGCTCGACGCGAGAGGAAAGTCCGGGCTACACAGGGCTCCATGCCGGTTAACAGCCGGTAGGCGGCGACGTTTAGGTTAACGTAACAGAAAATAACCGCCCCGCAAGGGGTAAGGGTGAAAAGGCGAGGCAAGAGCTCACCGCACACTTGGTAACAAGGCGTGGCTGTACGTCCCATGGGTTGTAAGATCATGTATACTGGTGGTTGGTACGTGTCGGCAACGATACTGTGTCCATGAAGGGCGGCCCGTCCAAGCCAGGGGGTAGATTGCTAAAGTGCGTCAGTAATGGCGGACTCAGATCAATGACAGACACCTGTCGGCAAGACAGGGACGGAACCCGGCTTATCAGCCTACTGCATTTTTTCAAAATTCGATAATGGCTGACAAGGACAAGCTGGCAAGGACATACGAAAAAGTAATGCGGCGGCTGGTGAACGGACAACTGCAAAATGCGTTGACGTTGATCAGCAAGCATTGTGTTATAGAGCCACGTCTTTATTCCATCGGCGAAGAGGCGGAAACGCTGCAGAAGGACTACGACCGTATGCTCACCTTCCTGGCCAAAGGGACGCATGACCCCAAGCTGCAGGAACAGCACGACATCCTGATGGAGCGGGCCTGGAGACTGGCAGAAAGCCTTTACGATGCCGAGCAGCCAGTCGTGCTGCCTTTTGAGGAACCTGTCACCACACTTCTTGAGCAGCTTCAGGCTGAGCCGGAAAGCGACCAGCGACTCAATCGCATCTTCGAACAAGTGGCAGAAAGCCGGCATTTGACCAAGACCGAGCGCAAGGAGCTGCATCAGGCCATGCTCAACGACAGCGTTCCAGAATATGTGCGCGCCACCCTCCTGTCGGCCATCACGCTGCACCTGACACAGAACTTCGACGCCCGCATGGTGGAGGATCTCTACACCTATACGCTCGACGACCAGCCCGTACAGCTTCAGATGCAGGCGTGGATCACACTGATCTTTGTCGCCCTCATCCACACCCATCGTATCGAGCATCTGCCTCGCCTGCGCGAGCAGTACCAGTTCATCTGCGAAAGCCAGCCCGATTTGCTGTTCGACATACAGATTGCCCTTCTGCAGTGCCGCGAGGCATTCTCATTCGACAAGAAACTGCACAAGATCATCAACCAGGACGGCGAAGACGATGAATTCAGCGAGCAGGAACGTGTCAGGGAGTTCTTCGAGTTCATCACCGAAGGCATCGACACCACCCTGTCGATGTTCTCCCACCTCAAGAAGATCAAGTTCTTCAGCGGTGAAGGCACTCGTCACCATTGGCTTGAACCTTTTAGTCTCACGCAACCCGACGTCAAGGCCGTGCTCGACGAGAATCCCAAGGCGATGCCATGGACGCGGATGATGATGGCCTCCGTAGCCCAATGCAACACCGACAAATACGGGTCGTTCATGACCATGCAGGCCTACAACAAGGACTTGATGGCCAACATCAGCGAGAAACTGGAAGAGAAAGGGCTGGTCTTCGACGACCTGCTGCCGGTAAGTCCGCTATACGTGATGCGCAACTATCTGCACGACCTCTTCCGCTACTGCAATATGCACCCCAAGGGCGAAGCGATGCGTTATCCACTCTTCGAACGCAACCTGGACATGAGTCAGAACAAATGGCTCAGCGCCGGCATCAGCCACCCCGACCAGCTGAAGAAGACCGCCGAGTTCCTCTTCCGCAAGGAACGTTGGGACGAGGCATGCATCACCTACAGTACCCTGCTCAAGCACGAAGTGACCGAGGAGACCCTACAGAAACTCTACTACGCCATGTGGGAAAGCGACAGCAGCAACTACAATCGAAAGGCGACACAGACGCTCATCAAGTGCAACACCCTCTTTCCTGGCAACAAGTGGACGCTTCGCCATCTGGCCGACGCTTATCACGAAGCACAGGAATACGAGATAGAAGGGCAAGTGCTCCACGAGGCGCTCGAACATTTCCCCGACGACCCGACCATGCTGATGCGCATGGGACGATGCCTAACCTGCCAGGACCGTATCGACGAAGCCATCGAGATACTCTACAAGGCAGACATCAAGAAGGAAGGGCAACTGCGCGTGCATCGCGAACTGGCTAATGCCCTCTTCCTGACCAGCGACCACTCGCGTGCCGAGCGATTCATCCGCATGGTACTGAGTCGTCCCGAACCCGAAATGGACGATTGGATAATGGGCGGTCATATTGCCATGCAGGGCAACGACATCCCCCTGGCCATCGAACGATACAAGAAAACCAACGACACCGCGTATGCCTACAACGGCATCCTCCGCGACAAGCCGAAACTCGTCCGCGCCGGCATCGCCGAACACCTCATCCTGCTGGTGATGGAGCTTCTGCTCAAGGAATTGCAGAACCCCTCTTAACTCCTCAAACCCCTCAAACCCTTCAAACCCTTCAAACTCCTCATAACCCTTCAAACTCCTCAACCCCTTCAACCCCTTCAACCTCCTCATAACCCATAACAAAATGGAATACAACTTCAGAGAAATCGAACCGCGCTGGCAGGCTCAGTGGGTCAAAGATCAGACCTACAAGGTCGAGATTGACCACAAGAAGCCCAAGTACTATGTACTGGATATGTTTCCCTATCCTTCGGGAGCAGGTCTGCATGTAGGTCACCCGCTCGGTTACATTGCATCCGACATCTTCTCACGCTACAAGCGCCTTTGTGGATTCAACGTACTGCATCCAATGGGCTACGATGCCTACGGACTGCCCGCCGAACAATATGCCATCCAGACAGGACAGCACCCCGCAATCACCACCGAAAAGAACATCGCACGCTACCGCGAACAGCTCGACCGCATCGGATTCTGCTTCGACTGGAACCGCGAGGTACGCACTTGCGACCCCGGCTACTACAAGTGGACACAATGGGCATTTGCACAGATGTTCGAAGCATATTACGACAACGATGCCCAAAAGGCCAAACCCATTGCTGACCTCGTTGCCCGATTTGAAGCGAACGGCAGCAAGGGTGTCAATGCAGCATGCACCACTGAACTGAACTTCACCGCTGAAACGTGGAAAGCCAAGAGCGAAGTGGAGAAGCAGCAGACCCTGATGAACTACCGCATCGCCTACCTGGGCGAGACGATGGTGAACTGGTGTCCTGCTTTGGGCACCGTGCTTGCCAACGACGAGGTGGTCAATGGCGTGAGCGAACGCGGCGGCTATCCCGTCGAGCAGAAGCTCATGCGCCAATGGTGCCTCCGCGTGTCGGCATACGCCCAGCGACTGCTCGACGGACTGGAGACCATCGACTGGACATACGCCCTCAAGGAGACCCAGCGCAACTGGATCGGACGCTCGGAAGGCACCGAGGCTCAGTTCAAGGTAGTTCCCAACGACAACCCACAGACCCTTACTGCTGACGGCAAGCCGCTTGAGTTCACCATCTTCACCACTCGTGCCGACACCATGTTCGGCGTGACCTTCATGGTGCTCGCTCCCGAAAGCGAATATGTGCAGATGGTCACCACTTCCGACCACAAGGCCGAAGTGGAGGCTTACCTTGACAAATGCAAGCACAAGACCGAACTGGAGCGTCAGGCAGGACACGAGGTGACGGGTGTCTTCAGCGGTGCCTACGCCATCAATCCCATCACGGGCGATGAGATTCCGATCTGGATTGCCGAATACGTACTCGCAGGCTATGGCACGGGTGCCATCATGGCTGTTCCTGCCCACGACTCGCGCGACTGGGCATTTGCCAAGCACTTCAACCTGCCCATCATCCCACTCATCGAAGGCGACTACGACCTCAACGAAGGTTCATTCGACGCCAAGGAAGGCATCATGAAGAACTCTTCGAATGCCGAGCTTAGTCTCGACGGCCTCTGCGTCAAGGATTCCATCCAAGCCATGAAGGAGTACGTCACCCGCAAGGGTCTGGGCCGCGTGAAGGTCAACTATCGTCTGCGCGATGCCATCTTCAGCCGTCAGCGCTACTGGGGCGAACCCTTCCCCATCTATTACAAGGAAGGTATGCCCTACGTGCTGCCCGAAGATTGCCTGCCACTCCAGCTGCCCGAGGTAAAGGACTTCAAACCAACCTCAACAGGCGAGCCACCGCTCGGCAACGCTCAGGTTTGGGCATGGGACGAAGCCAACAAGAAGGTGGTTGACAAAGCCTTGATTGACAACAAGACCGTCTTCCCACTCGAACTCTGCACGATGCCAGGTTTCGCAGGCTCTTCAGCTTACTATACCCGTTACACCGACCCGCACAACGACCAAGCACTCGTCAGCCACGAGGCCAACGAGTACTGGGACAACGTCGATCTCTATCTCGGCGGTTCGGAACACGCCACAGGTCACCTCATCTACAGCCGCTTCTGGAACAAGTTCCTCAAGGACTGGGGCGTTGTGAAGAGCGAGGAGCCTTTCAAGAAGCTCATCAACCAAGGCATGATCCAGGGCAGCAGCCGTTTCGCTCTGCGCGTGAAGGGCACCCAGAAGTTTGTCAGTGCCGACATCGCAGCCGAATATGGCGAATGTGACCCCATTCACGTCGATGTGAACTTCGTCAACGGACTGGAGATGGATGTCGAGAAGTTCCATCAATGGACTCCCGAGTTCAAGGATGTGGAGGTAATCTGCAATGCCGATGGCAAGTTCATCACAACTGCAGCTGTTGAGAAGATGTCGAAGTCGAAGTACAACGTGGTCAATCCCGACGACATCTGCGAGCGCTATGGTGCCGACACGCTGCGCCTCTACGAGATGTTCCTCGGCCCCATCGAGCAGTCGAAGCCTTGGGACACCGCAGGTATCGATGGCGCCTTCCGCTTCCTCAAGAAGTTCTGGAACCTCTATCAGAATCCTGTCAGCGAAGCCGCTCCTTCGGCCGACAATCTCAAGTCGCTCCACAAACTCATCAAGAAGGTGACAGGCGACATCGAGCAGTTCTCCTACAACACCGCCATCTCTGCATTCATGGTAGCTGTCAACGAGCTCACCCAGCAGAAGTGCAGCAGCAAGGCTATCCTCGAACAGCTCGTCGTGCTCATCGCGCCCTTTGCTCCACACATCGCCGAAGAACTTTGGCACCAGTTGGGCAACACCACCACCGTCTGCGATGCCCAGTGGCCCAAGTGGGAAGAAAAATATCTCGTCGAAAGCACCATCAAGTACCCCGTTCAGATCGGTGGTAAGATGCGCTTCACCATCGACCTCCCAGCCGATGCCACTTCCGACGAAGTACAGGCTGCTGTCCTCGCCCACCCCGATGCCCAGAAGTGGATTGCCGGCAAGACCGTCCGCAAGTTCATCTTCGTGCCCAAAAAGATCGTGAACCTCGTCGTAGGCTAAGGACACACATTATATATATTAATATTACAGGCTGCAAGCAGAAAGCTCGCAGCCTGTAATATATTATTCCTTTTGAGATTTAGAACTCAGCCGACTTGGGAGTACGGGGGAACGGGATGACGTCGCGGATGTTCTGCATACCGGTGACGAAGAGGATGAGGCGCTCGAAGCCGAGTCCAAAACCTGCGTGTGGGCAAGTGCCGAAACGACGGGTGTCGAGATACCACCACATATCCTTCATCGGGATGTGACGCGTTGTAATCTCGTTCATGAGCTTGTCGTAGTTCTCCTCACGCACCGAACCACCGATGATTTCGCCAATCTGTGGGAAGAGGACGTCGGTGCCCTGTACGGTCTCCTCCATCTCCTCGCCATTGAAGACTGGACGCTTGTCGTCAATCTTCATGTAGAACGACTTGATCTTCTTCGGATAGTTGGTCATGATGACAGGCTTCTTGAAGTACTCCTCAACGAGGAAGCGTTCGTGCTCGGAAGCAAGGTCGTCACCCCAGTTGCAGGGGAACTCAAACTTCTTGCCGTCTTTGATAGCCTGCTGCAGGATCTCGATGCCCTTGGTGTAAGGCAGATGTACGAAACTGTCCTTCAACACACCTTCAAGACGTTCGATGAGCGTGGGGTCAATGAGTTTGTTGAGGAACTCGAGTTCTTCGCGGCAGTTGTCGAGCGCCCAACGCACGCAATGCTTGATGAAGTCCTCTTCGAGGGCCATCAGGTCATCCATATCGTAGAAGGCTACCTCAGGCTCAATCATCCAGAACTCTGCCAGGTGGCGTGGCGTATTGGAGTTTTCGGCGCGGAAGGTTGGACCAAAAGTATAGATCTGACCCAATGCCGTTGCTCCCAACTCGCCTTCGAGCTGACCGGAAACGGTGAGCGACGTCATCTTGCCGAAGAAGTCGTCATCGTAGATGATGGAACCGTTCTCGTCCTTCTTGAGATCGTAGAGGTTCTTGGTGGTCACCTGGAACATCTGGCCAGCACCTTCGCAATCGCTGGCAGTGATGAGCGGAGAGTGGAAATAATAGAAGCCGTGCTCGTGGAAGTACTGGTGGATGGCGATAGCCATGTTGTGGCGGATGCGGAGGACACAACCGAAGAGGTTGGTACGCGGACGCAGATGTGCCTTCTCGCGCAAGAACTCCATGGAATGACCTTTCTTCTGCAAAGGATATTCATTGGGGTCGCAGTCACCAAGCACCTCGATGGTGCTGGCCTGTATCTCGCACTTCTGATTGCCACCCTGGCTGGCCACAAGCTGGCCTACCACCTTGAGGCAAGATCCTGTGGTAATGCGCTTCAGCGTATCCTCGTCGAACTTGGCAACATCGGCGACAATCTGCACGCCAGAGACGCACGATCCGTCGTTGAGCGCAATGAATTTGATGACCTTGTTGCCACGCATTGAGCGCACCCAGCCGCATACGGTTACCTCACGATCGAGGACTGCGGACTGAAGAAGGCCTTTGATGATTTCTCTTTTCATTGTTGTTATGCCGGAATACCGTTATACCGGAATACCGAAATTACGTAATAACGAAAAAAATAATGATCTTAAAAGTTTATTCGAAGGCGCCCATCTTGAGCATGCTGACCTCCTGCTGGGTGAGGTGACGCCAGCGGCCACGAGGCAGGTTCTTCTTGGTGAGACCTGCGAAATATACGCGGTCGAGCTTCACGACGCGATAGCCGAGGTGCTCGAAGATACGACGCACGATGCGGTTCTTGCCCGAATGGATTTCTATACCCACCTGGTTCTTATCCTCCTCGTTGGCGTATGCGATGGCATCAGCATGGATAGGACCATCGTCGAGTTCGATACCGGCAGCGACACGCGCCAAATCGGTCTCGGCCACGTCCTTGTCGAGCCATACGTGATAGATCTTCTTCTTGATGTACTTGGGATGCGTGAGCTTCGAAGCGAGGTCGCCATCGTTGGTGAGGAGAAGCACACCAGTAGTGTTGCGGTCAAGACGACCAACGGGATAGATGCGCTCGCGGCTTGCATTGCGCACCAGATCCATAACGGTCTGACGACCCTGCGGGTCATCACTGGTGGTAACGGTATCCTTCGGTTTGTTGAGGAGCACATAGACCTTGCGCTCCAGGCTTACGGGCTGGTCATTGAATGTCACCTGATCCTTGCGGGTCACCTTGGTGCCGAGTTCGGTAACGACCTCACCATTGACCTTCACCAAACCTGCAGCGATGTGCTCGTCGGCTTCACGACGCGAGCAGACACCGGCATTGGCCAAATACTTGTTGAGACGCAGTTCCTCATTCGGATCGACAATAGCCTCCGTGTATTCCACTGGGCGATGGGGGTTGTAGCCCTGATGCTTGCGATTGGGTTTCTGCTTCTGCGGACGACCATAACCGCCTTGCTGCGGACGACCATAACCACCCTGCTGCGGACGACCGTAACCACCCTGCTGAGGGCGACCGTAACCACCCTGCTGGGGACGACCGTAACCGCCCTGCTGGGGACGACCGTAGCCACCCTGCTGAGGACGCTGGTAACCGCCCTGCTGGGGACGCTGATAGCCACCCTGCTGGGGACGCTGGTAACCGCCCTGCTGGGGACGCTGATAGCCGCGCGGCTGGTAACCGCCCTGTGGCTGATAAGGCGGCATATATCCGCCCTCCTTTGGCTGCTGGGCATCCTGTGTTGCCTTGCCTTCCTGAGGCTCTCCCTGGGGCTGCTGATAGCCCTGATTATCGTTGTAGCGCTGATAGTTGTTGGGACGCTGAGGACGCTGGTAGCTCTGATAGCCGCCCTGTTCACCGTCCTGGTTGTAACGATGGTAACCGCCCTGCGGACGCTGCGGACGCTGATAACCCTGGTAGCCGCCCTGTGGACGCTGATAGCCACCTTCGCCATCCTGTGGACGCTGATAGCCTTCGGCATCCTGCATGGGACGCTGGTAACCGCCGCCGCGCTGATAACCGCCGCCGCGCTGGTAGCCACCGCCGCGCTGATAACCGCCGCCACGACCATATCCGCTAAAGTCGTTGGCGCCACCGCGCTGATAAGAGTTACGTGACTGGGGATCGTAGGCTGCTGCGTTGCTGAAGCGACTCTCGCCGATTCTTGGGCGACGCTTTGGGGCCTGCTGTGATGCACCTTCGGGTGCTGCATTACCCTCCTGTGGGGTGTTTGCCTGTGGGTTCTGATTTTCTTCCATAATCAAATTCCGGTGTAGTTAGTTGGAGAAAGCGCATGCAACTCTGCTTTCACTGACTCCGATACGTTTAATGAATCTATAAAATTAGCAATGGTTTGTTCGTTCATACCCGTATTGACACGGGTCAAAGCCTTAAGTGTCTCGTAAGGCTTGGGATAGCCTTCGCGACGAAGGATGGTCTGAATGCCTTCGGCGACGACGGCCCAGGCATTGTCGAGGTCACGACGGATAGCCGTCTCGTTGAGCAGCAACTTGCCAAGACCCTTGCGCGTGGATGCCAGAGCGATGAGCATGTGTCCCATGGGGACGCCGACGTTACGCAAGACTGTCGAATCGGTGAGGTCGCGCTGCAGACGGCTCACGGGCAGTTTGGTGGCAAGGTGGTCAAGAATGGCGTTGGCAATGCCAAGGTTGCCCTCCGAATTCTCGTAGTCGATGGGGTTGACCTTATGAGGCATGGCGCTGGAGCCTACCTCACCGGCCTTGATCTGCTGCTTGAAATACTCCATCGAGATGTACTGCCAGAAGTCGCGGTCGAGGTCGAGCAGGACCACGTTGATGCGACGCATGGCATCGAAGAGTGCTGCAAGGTTATCGTAGTTGGATATCTGTGTAGTCCACTCCTCGCGTTCGATACCCAAACGCTCGCTGAGGAATCTGTTGCCGAAAGCTCGCCAGTCGCGGTCGGGATAGGCGATGTGGTGGGCGTTGAAGTTGCCGGTAGCGCCACCGAACTTTCCGCTGATCTTTACCTGACGCAGGTTTTCGAGCTGCTGGTTCAGACGATAGACAAAAACCATCACCTCCTTGCCAAGACGTGTGGGCGAAGCAGGCTGACCATGCGTACGAGCCAGCATGGGGATGTCTTTCCACTCTTCAGCAAAGCGTGCAAGGATATCGATCACCTCCTGAAGTGCGGGAATATAGACCTCATAGATGGCCTCCTTGATCGACATGGGCACAGATGTGTTATTGATGTCCTGGCTGGTGAGGCCAAAGTGGATAAACTCTTTGTACTTCTCCAGACCGAGACGGTCGAACTCCTCCTTGAGAAGATATTCCACAGCCTTCACATCGTGGTTGGTCACCTTCTCGATGTCCTTGACACGCTGAGCCTCGGCTGGGGTGAAGTTGCGATAGATGTCGCGAAGACTGTCGAAGATACGGCTATCGATGCCGGACAATTGTGGCAACGGAAGTTCACAGAGCGCAATGAAATACTCGACTTCCACACGAACGCGGTACTTGATGAGTGCGAACTCGGAAAAGTATTCGCTCAACACCTCCGTCTTGGAATGATAACGTCCATCGATGGGCGAGACAGCCGTCAGTGGACTGAATGAAAATTCCATTATTTACAAAAAGTAGTAAAGGGTTTTAAAGGGATATTAAAAGGGGATGCAAAAGAAATAGAAAGGAATGCTAAAAGGGCGTGAAAGGGACAATGGTTTCACGGGGTAAATTTATCGCTTATTTCCAGAAATGGAAACCTACGTTGAACATGAGTGCGCTGATTCTTGCCGTACTGCCATCGACGACATCGCCCCATACACCCGGTATGTAATCGACGCCAAGAGACAAGTGTCGCCAATCGTACCCTATCCCTACCATAGGACCCATGTCCCAATTCTCTGCATCATCGAATGTACCTACAATGCGCGAAACGAAAATACCTGCATCGAGCGAGAGGCGGCTCTTGTAGGTCAAAGGGATGAAGAAGCGATATTTGCCATCGACCATCACCTCGTTGAGGTGGATCTGTTGCGTCAGGTCGTAACGTTGCTGACGACCATAGCCAAGACCAAGATCATTGTAATAAATCTTCTCGCCGCCGAACTGAGCATAGGCAGCACCCACGTGAAAGCCGTGGTGTTTCTTCTTGTTATAGTCCCATGAGAAACTGAAAGCAAAGGATTCGCGGGTGTTCTGATAGGCTCCCGTACGGCCAAAAGACGACTCGGTGAAACGATCACGCGCCAACCAGCTATGCACATATCCAGCCGACAGGGTGAAGGAGTTTCCATAAAAGTAGTTGATGGCACGCGCTTCACGCTTGGCCTGTTCCTTTTTTGTGAATCGTTGAGCGAAAGATGGCATCGCAACAACCATCAAGAAGATAATAAGTAGAACCGATCTCTTATTGATTCGCATATAAATATCTCTTGTAATGAAATACAACCTGCAACTAATATATTATATAATGTGGATGCAAAGATAGTTAATTTTCAGGCAGGCTGCAAATCCAAAGGGGGCTTTTAACTTACTATAACCCCATAATAGGGACTAATGGCACTTTGTGTTTACAAAAACGCGCAAAGACTCACGCCTCTGCGCGTTCTGTGGGATGTTCGTTGAAAATAGGTTTAGGCAATCCTAATCGGATCACTTTCCGCCACCAATCTTGTCGGCCGACTTGCCGCCAAAGATGTTCAGAAGAACACCGGCAACAACGAGTACAAAGCAAACGCTAAGAATACCGGTATTAAGACTTGCGTCCTGCAGTGCGTCTGTGTAGAAACTGATGGCCAAGATCACGACAACGATAAGAATGAGGATCGAACCTCCAAACTGTTTAAGAGTTCTCATAATGTATTGTTTTGTGTTTTTAAAATGTATTTTCGACTTATATTTTGGGGCAAAGTAACAAAAAAAATCAATATGTTGGTCAAAAAAATTGAAAAAAATGATTGAATTAACGAAAAAAAGTATATCTTTGCCCCGAAAATAGTAAAAATATCGATTTTTTCAGCAAATATTTGATAAAAAATGTAGGTTCCGACATGGAACCAAAGAATATATGAAAGTTCTGTATTTCGTGTATCAATGGCTCATCTTTGTGCCGCTTCTCGTTATCATATCCATCATTTCCTCTCTTGCAACTATTCTCGGATGCTTGCTTGGCAACAAGCTTTTCTGGGGATATTGGCCAGGGGTTATCTGGGCACGATGCATCATTCGTCTCTCACTTTGTCCGGTGACCGTCGAAGGTCGCGAGAACATCGACAAGGACACGGAATACGTCTTCGTAGCAAACCATCAGGGGGCTTTCGACATCTTTCTTCTCTTTGGCTTCTTGAATCATGACTTCCGCTGGATGCTGCGCAAGGGGCTCCGAAAGATTGCCTTTGTAGGAGCAGCATGTGAGCGTGCCGGCCACATCTATGTGGATTCACACGGCACTTCAGGCATGATGCACACCATACGCCAGGCTTTGGCCACGCTCAAGGAAGGACATTCGCTCATCATCTTCCCCGAGGGCACACGTTCGAACGATGGACATCTCGGCACGTTCAAGAAAGGTGCGTTTACGCTGGCTGCCATGCTCAAGGTCCCCGTGGTTCCCCTCACCATCGAAGGCCCCTACAAGGTGATGCAGAAAGGCTCCTGGCTCATCCACCCGCATCGTCTGAAACTCACCATTCACAAGCCGCTTGCCCCCGTTACCCGCCAAGAGGGCACCGATGCCGGCGTGGACCGTTTGCTCCACGAGTCTCAACGTGTCATCGCCGAGTCGCTGGGCGAATCCGTGTAGAAACCGCATGAGGATTATCGAGCAATATACCGAAGGAAAATCCGCCAAAGTCCCATCTGAAGATGCTGCTGTGGTGACTGCATTTTATGCGGCAGTCATCGATGGTGCCACACCCAAGACCGGCTTCCGCTACCCGGGAGGAGAAACGCCGGGTCACCTTGCCGCACGCCTGCTGAGCGATGCTATCCGCTCCTTGCCCGCCGACCTTGATGCCGAGGGCTGCGTCACGACGTTGACCAAGGCTCTGCATCAGGACAATGTGACACCTTCCAACCGCCCCATCGCTTCGCTGGTCGTCTATTCCGCAGCACGTCACGAAGTGTGGATGATCGGAGACTGTCAATTCGGCTACCTCGATGGGGAGAACATCTTCCGCACAGTGACCAATGCCAAGCTCATCGACAAGTGTCTTTCAGAATGGAGGCGCGACATCATCCTCAGCTATCTCGCCCGTGGCTGCATGAGCGCAGCAGAAATCGCTGCCAACGACCCTGGTCGGCGCATCATCCAACCCATCATCACCCATCAGGTACGCTATCAGAATGCCAAGACGCCGAACCCGTTCAACTACACCATGCTCGATGGAGAACCCGTTCCGAAGCATTACATCAAAGTATTCCATCTTCCTGCGGATGTGCATCAGCTCGTCCTTGCCTCCGATGGGTACCCTGTATTGATGCAGAGTCTTGAGCAATCGGAGAAGGAACTGCATCGCCTTTTGCAGGAAGACCCCCTTTGCATCGGTCCCCTGCTCGGCACGAAGGGAGTGCAGCCCGGCAACAACAGCAATGACGACCGAACATATTTGAGACTGGAACTATGAAGACAAAGAAAGAATCGACCGAGACGCCTCAGATACTCGTCAGACTGCAGCAATTCATGGATCACGAGAAACTCACGGCCTACCAGGTCAATAAGGACTCGGGGCTGTGCAAGGGTCTCCTCATCAATGCCTTCACCAATCAGCGGGGGCTCACTACTTCGACACTAGAAGCCATCCTCAATGCCTATCCGCAGCTCAATGCCAACTGGCTCATTGTGGGACGGGGCGAGATGCTCAATGCCGAACCTGATGCAGCCGTTCCCCCTTCGGTCACCGAGAAGCACATCCAGGACCTCGATGCTCTGCAGAAGCAATGCGTCGAGATGATCAAGTCGATACAGCAGATGAAGCTGAAGACGCAGGAGGATGCTGATGCCCGCCTGCTTGACAACCTGCTCAAAGGTTAAACCCATAAGAAACAATTCGGGGGCTTCCCACACGCAAAGTGGGAAGCCCCCGAACTATATTTTGGGACTATTACAGAATCTTCTTATAAAGGGCAACGATGTCGTCGCGGGTCACCTTGCGTGGATTGCCTGGTGTGCATACGTCAGCAATGGCCTGATCTGCAAGTGCATCGATGTCCTTCTCGTAGATACCGATCTCGCTGAGATGCTGTGGAATGCCCACCTCGATGGCCAATGCACGAACGGCATCGCATGCTGCCTGTGCAGCCTCAATCTGGGTCATGCCCTTCTTGTAAGCGCCCATAGCCTTGGCAATCTCGACATACTTCTCGCGGCAGACGGGAGCATTGAACTCCATGATTGTTGGCAGAAGGATAGCGTTGGCTACGCCGTGAGGTATGTTGTGGAGCGAACCCATGGGGTGAGCCATGCCGTGAACCACGCCGAGGCCTACGTTCGAGAATGCCATGCCTGCAACGTACTGTGCGAGCGCCATACCCTCACGTCCCTTTGGATTCTCGGGATCGAAGACGGCAAGACGCAGGTACTTGTTGATGAGACGGATGGCCTCAATCTCAAACATATCGCTGAGCTCCCAGGCAGCTTTGGTGATATAGCCTTCGATAGCATGGGTCAGGGCATCAAGACCCGTAGCAGCGGTAGTAGCCTTGGGGAGAGAGTACATCAGCTCAGCATCGACAATCGAGCAGCAGGGGATGTCGTTAGGATCCACACATACCATCTTCTTGTGGTTCTCCTCGTCGATGATGACGTAGTTGATGGTGGTTTCGGCAGCCGTACCCGCAGTTGTTGGGAAGCAGATCACAGGCACACTCTTATGCTTGGTCGGAGCCACACCTTCGAGGCTCACTACATCGCTGAACTCGGGATTGTTGGTCACGATGCCTATTCCCTTGGCAGTATCCATCGAGGAGCCACCGCCGATGGCTACCATGAAGTCGGCCTTTGCATCAGCGAATGCCTTCACGCCATTCTTGACGTTGGTAACGGTTGGGTTGGGCACTACATCCGAGTAGATCTCGTAGGGGATGCCAGCCTCATCCATGACGTCGGTCACCATCTTGCATACGCCGAACTTTACCAGACCCTTGTCGGTTACAACGAGGGCTTTCTTGAAGCCAAGACGTGAAACTACAGCTGGCAGTTCTTTACGGGCACCAGCACCGAAATAGCTAAGTTCATTAAGGATAAAACGGTTTACCATAATAATTTGTTTAAGATAAAAGGTTGAAATAAAGGGTTAAAACTCTGTTTGGTTATCTCGTTATAAGTTGTATTTCTCATAGAAGTCGCGTTCGGAGATGATCTCGACACCCAGTTGACGGGCTTTGTCGAGTTTATTCTGCCCCGGGGCATCGCCTGTCACCACATAGGTCACCTTGCTGCTCACCGAACCTACGTATTTGGCTCCGTGACCGGTGAAGAAAGTCTTGATATCGTCGCGCTTGAAGCGATAGCTGGTGCCCGTGAATATCACCGTCATGCCCTCCAGCGCATCTCCCAGTTTCTCGGCGCTCTGATAGTCCTGCTGGAACTGATAGTCGGGCGAACCGATGCAACTATAGTCGCTCAGATCTGCCTCAAGAATGTTTCGGGCCATGATTTCGCCGATGCCATCAACGAGCAGCAACTCCTCGAACGTCGCTGCACGGAACTTCGTCCACGAACCGAAATGCGCGGCAAGCAGTTTGCCGGTGATCTTGCCCACGCCATCGATGCCAAGGCCACCGATAATGCGGTCGAGGGTCAGGGTACGGATGCTTTGCGCAATGCCTTCGAACATCTGCGCTACCGACTTCTCGGCATACCCCTCGCCGAGCTGCTGCTGGATAAAGGTGCGATAATTGGTGCAAAAGACATCGGGTTCCCACGTGCGTTCACCATTGACAAACACCCGATATAGGTCATCGACCGAAGCGACGTCCAACTTGTCATAGAGGTCGGCCAGGACATTGGGTCCCAAGCCCTTGATATTCGCGCAATCCTTGCCGCACCAATATTCCAGACGCTGGATGGCCTGTTCACGGCAATGATGATTCGGACAGATCCAATATTCGCCTTTTTTCACCAATGCCGTCGCGCAACAGGGACAGACCGCGGGGAACATGATGGCCTTGAGCTGTACCTCCTCGGCTGCATTGCGCAAGGCATCAATGCCTGTCACCTGCGGAATCACCTCGCCTGCCTTCTGCACAAAGACATACGAACCGATGGCCAGGTGGAGGCTGCGGATATATGACTCGTTGTTCAGCGTGGCTCGTGCCACCACCGAACCGGAGATGGTCGTAGGCTCAAGTTCGGCAACGGGAGTGATATGGCCTGTCATGCCCACCTGGAAAGTCACGTCGCGTATCACCGTGGACTGCGCCTCCTGCGGGAACTTACGTGCCTTGCACCAGTTGGGGAACGTGGTGTTCAGCCCTAAGAACTCCTGATGCCGGCGTTCGTTCACCTTGACGACCACGCCATCGCAATCGTAGGGCAGCTGATGGCTGATGCGCACTTCGTTAAAGGCATTGATGGCATCGGTGAGCAGTCTGAGGTCGCTGAATGCCTGGCGTCCGGGGGTCCTGTAGTAGTCAAAACCAAGCTTGCCGAGCAGTTCGAGCGTCTTCTCCTGACTGCTCAGCACCTCGCGCTGGA
>CAJOLH010000008.1 GCA_905235375.1 uncultured Bacteroidales bacterium | reverse complement strand
GCATCGACTCGACCTCCTGCGACAGCACCGACCTCCCGGGTCCTGCCCTCAACGCCTGGGGCATCCCCGTCGCTGACGACCATCGGGGCATCAGTATCCGCAACGGAAAGAAGTTCATAATAGTCAAATGATTCGAAAGTATTAGATTATGTTCAGCATACGAACCATTTCTTTCACACTTGCAGCGTCAGTTGTCTCGCTGCTGCCGGTTGGTTCTTCTTCCGTTATAGCCTCACCATTATCTATTCATCTAGACTCCATCAAGTCCCTTGGCTTGCCCGTTATCACGATAGAGACGGTGGACGGTGAGGAGCCGACGTGCGAGTATGCAGTTCCTCCCGAGGAAGAGCTGCTGACCGACAGCTTGAAGCTGAGGTATTTCAACGAAATGATACGTGATGCGGCAGACACGAGGTTCGTCTTCGTTTTTTCTCCCACGTGGTACGGTCATCACGATTCGGGAGTTGATCCCATCATGGAGCTCGCCCGAAGGCACGGCTACCTGTTCCTCGACTTCACCGACAGCGCGAAGTACGTCCACCGCAATGAATTCTTCTACGACGGCTCACACCTGAATGCGCGGGGCGCCGACGAGTTCACGCGAGACCTGATACGCGAATTGCGAAAACGAAATAAGATGGATTGAGATAAATGAACATGTCTTACCCTGAAATGACCTGACCATTTCTTGCATCGAAGCAAAGAAGAATCAGCCCTTTCTCGCTCCATCCGCTGAAACCGAAGGCACCGAAGGCGCGGCATCGTTTGGTGCTGCGCCTTCAAAATTTATATTAGATACTTCAAAAGAATCGAAAAGAGCGAAATAGCGTAGTGGATGTTAATTTATCGAGGCATGTCCCCAACGTTCGTAAGAGGACATGATTCTATAGGATGATGTCCTCTAACGTTCGCTGAGGGACATGCTTCGACGGGATGATGTCCTCTAACGTACGCTGAAGGACATGCTGCGACGGGAAGATGTCCTCTAACGTACGCTGAAGGACATGCTACGACAGGATGATGTCCGCTAACGTTCGCTGAAGGACATACTACGATGGGATGATGTCCTCTAACGTACGCTGGAGGACATGCTACGACGGGAAGATGTCCTCTAACGTACGCTGGAGGACATGCTACGACGGGATGATGTCCTCTAACGTACGCTGAAGGACATGCTGCGATGGGATGATGTCCGCCAACGTACGCTGAAGGACATGCTACGACGGGAAGATGTCCTCTAACGTCCGCTGAAGGACATGCTACGACGGGATGATGTCCTCTAACGTCCGCTGAAGGACATGCTACGACGGGATGATGTCCTCTCACGTACGTTAGGGGACATGTAGCGATGAGAAATTGCTTTTCGGTATTTAGAACCAGTGATTCTCCTTTGTCGGAAAGACGGTAATCACCACTTATTTTCGATCTTCTACGTCTTAGAGCATTCTGACGGCCGTCAGGATGCTTGCTGCTGTAAATAGTTAGAATTCGAGGAAAGGAACAAATTGATGATTTTTTTGAATCGTTCAGGCCCTATGGCACACAAATTCCACGGATGGACACAGATTTTTTGGGGGTTAATCTAATCTGCGAAAATCCGTGGAATGGGTGTGGCCCTTATGAAGGGCGCGGGGTGGGATCAATCGAAGAAGCCGGGCTGCTTGTAGGGGATGCCGAGTTCGCGATCGACGGTGGCAAGGATGCCTTCGACCTGTCCGAGGGCGAACATACGGCCAAGGAGCGTGTAGCCGGAATTGTGGCCATGGCTCGACTCGTCGAAGATGCCGCCGGGTTCGTCGGTGAACGTCATGCCATGATCGACACGCATCGGCAGGCCAGGATTCTCCTTCTCGAAGATGCGGGCAAGTTCGATGAGGTTGGCACGGCCGCCCAAGTGACTGGCCTCGGTGAAGTCGCCGTTGGGGAAGATGTGGCAGCTGCGGAGGTGTACGAAGTGGGTGCGCGAAGCGAACTTCTGAGCCAGGTCAACCACGTCGTTGTAGGCACCTGCCGACAGTGAACCTGCACAGAAGGTGAGGCCGTTGTGCTTGTTGGGCACGGCATCGAGGAACCAGCGGATATCCTCTTCGGTGCGGATGATGCGCGGCAGGCCAAGGATCTCGATGGGAGGATCGTCGGGATGAACGCACATGTTGATGCCGAACTCCTCGCAGATGGGCATGATGGCCTCCAGCCAGTACTTCATGTTGGCACGAAGCTGAGCCTTGTCGATGCCCTTGTAGAGAGCAAGGAATTCACGGAACTTCTGCACGGGAGCATCGTCGTTCTCGCTGAAGTTACCGCTGACGAAGCCTTGCGTCTTGATGACGATGTTCTCGACAAGCTTGTGATCCTTCTCGGGGGTCATGGTCTTTGCCAGTTCGTCACATTCGGCGAGCACGTCGCGTCCTTCGCCTACGCCCTCGGGGAACTTGAAGGCAGCCCACTCCTCACGTGCGCCTTCGCGCTTGAGGATATAGATGTCGAAGTAGGCAAATTCCGCATAGTTGAAATAGAGGTTGGTGGAGCCGTTGGGATTGTCGTGCAGGAGGTCGGTGCGTGCCCAGTCGAGCACGGGCATGAAGTTGTAGCAGATGGTCTTGACGCCTTCGAGACCGAGGTTGCGGAGGCTCTCCTTATAGACCTCGATCTGATAGTCGCGGTCGGGACCGCCGTACTTGATGGTTTCGACCACGGGGAGTGACTCGACGACGCTCCAGCGCATTCCATAGCTTTCGATGTAGCTCTTGAGGTCGTGAATCTTCTCACGTGTCCATACTTGGCCGAGGGGCACGTCGTGCAATGCGGTGACGATGCCTTCGACTCCGATTTGTCTGAGCATGGCAAGGGTGATCTTATCCTTCTTGCCAAACCAACGCCAGGTTCTTTCCATAGGTTTTGAGTTATTGGGTTATGAGTTATTAAGGGATATTAGGGGATACTTAGGGATATTAGGGGATACTTAGGGATATTAAGGGATACTTAGGGATATTAAGGGATATTTGGGGACGTTACTTTCGTGGGTAAAAGGGGGGTAAAAGGGGAGTAAAAGAGGACCACGGGACGATACTTTCGCCTTGTTGGGAATGGGACCCAAGAAACATACGTCCCTTAAAATCCCTTAGAATCCCTAAGCGTCCCTTAGAATCCCTAAACGTCCTTAGTGCTATCATCTCATCTGCCTGAGGTAGCCGATGGCCTGCTTGACGGAGGAGACACCGCTGATGAGGATGGAGCGCTTGTCGTTCTTGTTTTCGAGGCGGCTGATGTGGTAGTGCTTCTGGTAGAAGTCGAGTACACGGTCGAACTGCTTCATGTCGTAGTATTCTTCACCCATGCTGGTGACGAAGAGGCAGCGCATCTTTCCGCTGCGCAGGATGATGCGCTCAAAGCCAATCTCGCGGCCAAGCTGACGGAGGAGGACAACGCGGATGAGTTCTTCTCCAGGTTCGGGTATCTTGCCGAAGCGGTCGATGAGGCGCTTGCGATAGGCATCGATCTCGTCCTGACGGGTCAGGTTGTCGAGCTCTTGATAGAGGGCGATGCGTTCGCTCGATTCGGGCACGTATGCTTCGCCGAACGAGATGTCGAGGTCGGTGTCGATGGCACATTCATCGGTGACGTTTTCGCCCTCTTGGGGTTCGTCGCTGAAGAGGGTGCGGAATTCCTGTGTCTTGAGTTCCTTGACGGCTTGCCGGAGTATCTTCTGATAGGTCTCGTAGCCGAGGTCGGCGATGAACCCCGACTGCTCGCCACCGAGGAGGTTGCCTGCGCCACGGATGTCGAGGTCCTGCATGGCGAGGTGTATGCCCGAGCCCAGACCCGAGAAGTTTTCGATGGCCTGCAGTCGGCGACGGGCATCCTGGGTGAGGTAGCTGTAGGGTGGGGTGATGAGGTAGCAGAATGCCTTTTTGTTGGTGCGTCCCACACGTCCGCGCAGCTGATGGAGTTCGGAGAGACCGAAGTTCTGGGCGTTGATGACAATCATCGTATTGGCGTTGGGGATGTCGAGCCCCGATTCGACGATGGTGGTGCAGATGAGGATGTCGTACTCGTAGTTGGCAAAGTCGAGGATGAGCTGCTCCATGACGTTCGACTCCATCTTGCCGTGTGCGGTTGCGATGCGGGCATCGGGGACGAGCTTGGCAATGCGTGCGGAGAGATCGGGGAGTTGCGCTATCTTGTTGTTGATGACGAAGACCTGTCCGTTGCGCGACAGCTCGAAGTTAATGGCCTCCTTGATGACCGCATCGTCGAACCGGTGAATCTCTGTCTGGATGGGGTAGCGGTTGGCGGGCGGGGTGGAGATGATGCTGAGGTCGCGTGCGCCCATGAGACTGAACTGGAGTGTGCGGGGGATAGGGGTGGCGGTCATGGTGAGCGTATCGACGTTGACGCGCATGGCCTTGAGCGCCTCCTTGGCCTTGACGCCGAACTTCTGCTCTTCGTCGATGATGAGGAGACCGAGGTCGGCAAACTTTACCTTCTTGCCGATGAGCTTGTGAGTGCCGACGATGATGTTGATGTCGCCGTGTGCGAGGTCGTTGAGCAGCTGGGTGGTCTGACGTGTTGTGCGGGCTCGCGACAGGTAATCGACGCGCACAGGGAAGTCCTTGAGACGTTCGGAGAAGGTGCGGTAGTGCTGGTAGGCGAGCACGGTGGTGGGGACGAGCACCGCCACCTGCTTGCAGTCGTTGCAAGCCTTGAGCGCGGCACGGATGGCCACTTCGGTCTTGCCGAAGCCCACATCGCCGCAGATGAGTCGATCCATGGGGCGTGCCGACTCCATGTCGCGCTTCACCTCCTGTGTAGCCTTGAGCTGGTCGGGCGTATCTTCGAACATGAAGCTCGCCTCCAGTTCGTGCTGCATCTGCGAGTCGGGGCTAAACTGGAAGCCCTTCTCTTCGCGACGGATGGCATAGAGGGCGATGAGGTCGCGTGCCATGTCCTTCATCTTCTCCTTGGTCTTGTCGCGCAGGCGTTCCCAGCTGCCGTGTCCCAGCTTGGTCAGCGAGGGGGGAGCGGCATCGTGGCCACGGTACTTCGACAGCTTGTCGAGCTGGTGGATAGAGACGAAGAGCAAGTCGCCGTCCTTGTAGATGAGTTTGACAACTTCCTGATAGCGGTCGTTGCCGTTGGCATCCTTGCCGATGGGCATGTTGACGAGGCCGCCGAACTGCGCTATGCCGTGATCGACGTGGACGATGTAGTCGCCGATATTGAACTCCATCAGCTCCTTGATGCTCATGGCAATCTTGCCCGAACGAGCATGGTCGGAGCGCAAGCTGTACTTGTGGAAGCGGTCGAAGATCTGGTGGTCGGTGAAGTAGCAGTTGAGACGGTCATCGTCGATGAATCCCTGGTGGATGGCACGTGGGATGCGGACGAGCTTGAAGTGTTCGCCACGGTCCTCGAAGATGGCTTCGATGCGGTCGAGCTGCTTGGGCGAGTCGCTGAGGATATGCAGGGTGTAGCCCTTGAGGGCATAGCGCTGAAAGTCCTGGCTGATGAGGTCGAAGTTCTTGTGCCACTCGGGTTGGGGGGTGGTGTGGAACTCGATGAGGGAATGGGAGGGGGGTGAGGGGTTTGAGGGGGTCGAAAGGTTCGAGGGGTTTGAGGGGTTTGAGGGGGTTGAGCGGTTGCTGATGTCGATGCGGTTGAACTTCATCAGTTCGGCCTTGAAACGGTCGGCATCGACCAGCTTCTGGAGAGCCGTCATGTCGCCCTCCTCGGTGACCATGAGCTGCTCGGAGAGTTCCTGATGTGTGATTTGGAAGACGCGTTCGCATATCCATTGGACATCCTCGCAGGCGATGATGGCAGAGGGGGGCAGGAACTCCATGAGCGAAATGCCGCTCACCTCGTCCTTGCTGAAGCTGGGGGCAATGGTGACTTCTGTCAAGCGTTCCTTCGAAAGCTGCGAGTCAACCTCGAAGGTGCGCAGAGAGTCGATCTCATTGCCGAAGAAATCGAGGCGATAGGGATATTCGGACGAATAACTGAAGACGTCGAGGATGGAGCCGCGTACGGCAAACTGCCCCGGTTCATAGACATAATCGACGCGTTGGAATCCACGGTCGAAGAGCACTTCTGCCACGAACTTCGGATCGACCTGCTCGTTCTCATGAAGGGTGATGATGCCATCCTTCACTTCCTCGCTTTGAGCCACCTTTTCGGCCAATGCCTCGGGATAGGTCACCACGAGCAGTGCGGAGCGAAGCCGCTGGTCGGAAGCAGGGCTTGGGGAATGTTGATTCTGGACGATTGCCTGGATGGACGACAGCGTCTCGGTGCGCAGGATAGCGTTGGCTGAGTCGATTTGTCCGTACTTGATGCTTCGCTTGTAGCCGCTGGGAAAGAACGACACACCGCCTTCGCCTCCGATCTGGATGAGGTCATGGTAGAAATAGCCTGCCTTCTCCTCGTCGTTGAGCACGAAGACGACAATGCGATCGACGGCATTCTTGAGCGGGGCGAGGAAGGTGGCAGCAGCCGAACCGGTAAGCCCTTTCAGCTGAATCACAGAATGCTCCGAGGCTTTCAATCCCCGAAGTTTATTGACAAGCGTGTTGAATCTGGGCTTTTGCAGCACCAGGTCTTTTATTTCCATAGAAATAGAAACGGAGACCTCGTTGGTGGGGTCTCCGTGTGGGCGCTGAGGGATTCGAACCCCCGACCCTCTGCTTGTAAGGCAGACGCTCTGAACCAGCTGAGCTAAGCGCCCGAGGGATTAGCGTTGGTGGTTTCCATCCAAAGTCGCTAAGCGTCAATGCAGGTGCAAAGATAGGGAAAAAATGCGTATGCTCCAAATTTTTTGCGTTCATTTTTGCAAAAATTGGCGAAAAATTTGATTTTTTGCACAAAAAGATCTATCTTTGCCCCTTGAATAGAATAATAATATGCTTCAAGACTGGTTGCCGACATCTGCCAAGGAGGTGAAGCTCCGTGGGTGGGACACGCTCGACGTGATCCTGTTTTCGGGTGATGCGTACGTGGATCATCCGAGCTTTGGTGCTGCGGTGATTGGGCGCGTGCTGGAATCGGCGGGCTATCGTGTAGCCATCGTGCCGCAGCCCGATTGGCATGGCGACTTGCGCGACTTCAAGAAGCTGGGACGGCCTCGCCTCTTCTTCGGCATTTCGCCTGGGGCGATGGATTCGATGGTGAACCACTACACCGCCAACCGTCGCCGCCGTTCGGACGATGCCTATACGCCCGACGGACGTCCGGGAATGCGGCCCGACATGCCGTCGATTGTCTATAGCCGCATACTGCGCCAGCTCTATCCCGATTCGCTGATCGTGCTGGGCGGCATTGAGGCATCGCTTCGTCGCTTGAGCTACTACGACTATTGGGAGGATCGCCTGCGCCCCAGTCTGCTGGCTGAATGTGACGCCGATGTCATCACCTACGGCATGGGTGAGCAGGTGACTGTGGAGATTGCCCAGCGCATCGATGCCTTGACAGGAGAACAAGCCGACGGGCAACCGAAGCCCAACAGGCAGGATATCATACAGCTGATAGCCGACATCCCACAGGTCGTCACACGCCAAAAGGCAATCGTGGAGCAGGAGGGTGACATCGTGCTTCATCCCTACGAGGAATGTAGGCGCAACAAGCGCTTTCAGGCTGAGAATTTCCGCCACATCGAGGAGGAGAGCAACAAGTGGTATGCCCAGCGCATCTGGCAGCAGACGGGTGACGAGTATATCCTGGTGAATCCTCCCTACCCGCCGCTCACCACCGAACAGGTGGATCGTGCCTTCGACCTGCCTTATACGCGTATGCCGCATCCGCGATATAATGGAAAGCGCATCCCTGCCTACGAGATGATACGTCACTCGATTTGCCTGCATCGTGGATGTTTCGGCGGTTGTGCATTCTGCACCATCTCTGCCCATCAGGGCAAGTTCATCGCTTCGCGCAGCAAGGAGTCGATACTTCGCGAGGCGCGACAGGTGACGCAGATGCCCGACTTCAAGGGCTACATCTCGGACTTGGGAGGACCTTCGGCCAATATGTACCGTATGCGCGGCAAGGACCTTCGCCTCTGCGAAAAGTGCAAGAAACCTTCGTGCCTGCATCCGCAGGTTTGTCCGAACCTCCATGCCGACCATGGCCCGCTGTTGGAAATCTATCGAGCTGTAGATGCCTTGCCTGGCGTGAAGAAGTCGTTTGTGGGATCGGGTGTGCGTTACGACCTCATCCTGCATGAGGGGAGAAACGGAGAGTTCAAGGAGACGAACATGAGGTATGCCGAGGAACTTATACGCAAGCATGTGAGTGGACGCCTGAAGGTGGCGCCTGAACATACCAACGACGAGGTGCTTGACGTGATGCGCAAGCCATCGTTCAAGCTGTTCCACCGGTTCAAGCAACTCTTCGACGATGTGAACCGCAAGTTCGGCCTGCGCCAGCAGATCATACCTTACTTCATCTCGTCGCATCCGGGCAGCACCGAGGTTGCGATGGCTGAGCTGGCAGCCGAGACGAAGAGCCTCGACTTCAAGCTCGAACAGGTGCAGGACTTCACACCGACACCGATGACCGTCTCGACCGAGATCTGGTATTCGGGCGTGCATCCATATACGCTGAAGCCCTGCTATTGCGCCCACAGTGCGGAGGCGAAACTGCGACAACGCGCCTACTTCTTCTGGTATCAGCCTGAGAATGTGACAAAATTGCGCAGTTCCCTCCTTAAATTAGGGCGCAAGGATCTTGCCGACCGTCTGTTTGGAGGCAATGGCACACATCTTGCACGTAAAAAACATGAATAATTTACAAACATTATAATATTATAGATTATGGAAGGCTACGCAAACGCTATGGCTGGTAACTACGGTTACTTTGTGATCATGATTGTCATCGCAGTGCTCGGATGGGCAGTGCAGCACAATCTGAAGAGAAAGTTTGAGAAATATTCGCAGGAATACATCCCTTATACTGGTGCCCAGGTGGCACAGATGATGCTCAACAGTTTCGGGCTGAAGGATGTACGCATCACCCACGTGGCAGGCAATCTGACCGACCACTACAATCCGACCGACAAGACGCTCAACCTGAGCGATTCGGTGTATGAGTCGAATACGATAGCTGCTGCTGCCGTGGCTGCGCACGAGTGCGGTCACGCCGTGCAGCATGCCACTGCCTACTCATGGCTGACGTTGAGGAGCAAGCTGGTGCCTGCCGTGAGCTTTTCGAGCAAACTGGTGTCGTGGGTACTGCTGGGCGGCATCGTGCTGCTGCAGTCGTTCCCGCAGCTTCTGCTCATCGGCATCATCCTCTTCGGTGTGACCACGCTCTTCAGCTTCGTCACCCTCCCCGTCGAGATTGATGCTTCGCGTCGTGCCTTAGCATGGCTCGACAAGAGCGGCATGACCTCGTTCCAGACGCAGAAGGATGCCGGCGAGGCACTGAGGGCTGCTGCCTATACGTACGTGGTGGCTGCACTTTCGTCGCTGATGACCTTGCTCTACTACGTGTCGATCTACATGGGACGTCGCGATTAAGTCCCGTTTTCCTTTATCAAGAATTTGCGAATTAGCGAATCTGGTTTGACCTATTGGGTCATGCACATTTTCGCTATTTCGCTTTTTTTTATCCGTTTTTTGGGGGTAGATGAATGGCAAATGATGCTTTTTTTGAACTAAAACGAAAATAATTGCCTAAAAATTTGTTTTTTATTCCGAAAAATCTCATATTTGTACCCAAATTGGCGAATTTCACCTAATAACTATTGTTGCGTATGGCAAAGCGACATGACGACATCAAAGACCTGACTATGGAGAAACCCTATCTCTCAATCGGAGAGGTGGCGGCCAAGTTTGATGTGTCGGTGGATTTGCTGCGCAAGTGGGAGAAAGCGTTCCCACAATACCTTCGCCCGCGTCGCACACGCAGCGACAACCGCCTTTATGGCGAGAAGGATGTGCAGCGTGTGGGAGTCCTCTACCGGTTGATACGTGTAGAAGGATTGTCGATAGAGGGGGCAAAACGCAAATTGAAGGAAAAGGATATGACGGGCGATGAGGCCCGGCAGGAAGTTATACAGCGACTGCAGGCTCTGCGCCAGCAGTTGCTTGGTATCGTTGGAGAATTGGAAACGGAGAGTAAACAGTTAATTTAAAAGGTAATTGCTTATGGAGAACAAGTACACTTACGAAGAAGGACAACAGATTGTCGAAGAACGGAGAAAGGAGTTCTTCGAACGCGTGGAAGAACTCCTGCCTGCAAACGATATTCCGCGCATCCATGCCGCCTACGATTTGGCTGCCGATGCGCACTCGAAACAGATCAGGAAGAGCGGCATTCCTTACATTACCCACCCGATAGCCGTTGCACGTATCGCCCTGGTGGAACTTGGACTGAAGACTAATCCCGTGATGGCTGCCCTGCTTCACGACGTGGTGGAAGACACCGACTACACGATAGAAGACCTCCGCTTGCGTTTCGGCGAAGACGTGGCTTATCTGGTCAGCGTGCTGACCAAGAATTCGAACGGGAACTACAAGGAGTCGAAGCAGATTGATAACTTCAAGCAGATGCTTGACTCAATCAACTACGACATACGTGCGCTGCTCATCAAGCTTGCCGACCGTATGCACAATATGCGAACCCTTGGTTCGATGCGCACCGACAAGCAGATGAAGATTACGTCGGAGACCGACTACTTCTATGCTCCTTTAGCCAATCGACTGGGGCTGTACGAGATCAAGTCGGAGCTTGAGAACCTTTCGCTCAGATGGCGTTCGCCCCAGGAGTATGAACGCATCGAGAAGAAGATTGACCGCTACATGTCCATGCATAGCGAGGACATCGAGGGATTTCTGGAGCCCATACGCGAGTCGCTGGCAGAGCATGGCATCGAGGCGAACGTCTATGCCCGCTCGCGTTCGGTCTATGCGTTATGGCGCAAGATGAAGAACACGGGGCAGACGTTCAAGGAACTGGAACACGTGCATCAGATCAACATCATCATCAAGATTGATGAGGAGTCGGAACTGTCGGAGAAGAATCAGTGCCTGCGCGTCTATTCATTGCTCACCGACCTCTTTAACGAGCGTCCATATTCGCTCATCAACTACATCGACCAGCCTAAGGAGAACGGTTATCAGGCGCTCCACGTGCAGGTGATGTCGCAGGTGGGACAGTGGACCGAGGTGCATATCTGCTCGGAGAAGATGCTGCGCAACTCGCAGTTGGGCTGTATGATAGATCGCACGGAGGGCGTCGAGAACTGGATCCGCAAGTTCCGTGGCGTGCTGCGCGATGTGGCACAGACAGGTGGCGAGGGTGGATTCATGGAGTCGGTGGTCTCGTCGTTCTACAACGATGACATGATCATCTTTACGCCCAAGGGAAACTCCGTGGTGCTGCCCAAGGGCTCGACGGTGCTTGACTTCGCCTACGAAATCCACACCAATGTGGGCAATCATGCCAAGTTTGCGCGTGTGAATGGCCGACTCTGCTCAATCTTCACCCAGCTGAAGCGTGGCGACCGCGTGGAGGTGGGCACAGAGGAGAGCCAGTTGCCCGAATTAAGCTGGTTGGGTCACGTCAACACCTACAAGGCGCGGCGTGCCATCAACGTGGCGCTCAACAAGAGCGGCGTCAATCTGGATGAGTTCCCATACGACCTGTGTCCCAAGTGCAATCCATTGCCTGGTGACGAGATCATGGGCTTCAAGAGCAAGGATGGTAAGGTGCTGGTACATAAACGCAACTGCCCCGAGGCCATAGCCCTGTCGGCAGCTGACGGTGATTCGATTGTTGACGTCCAGCTCCCCATCCTGCCCGGTCGTAGCTATTCCACACGTATCGAGGTCAATGCCGTGGACCGTTCGGGCATGATGATGGACCTGATTGACATCATATTCAATCAGATGCATCTCTCGATTGACAGCATTCATGCCGTGACCGAGAACTATATCGGAATCATCCAGATCAAGATGCGTGTGCCCTCGGCCTTCGAGCTTTCGGAGGTCATCCGTATCATCGAACAGGTGCCCGGTGTAGAGGAGGTGAGAACCTTGTGAGCCAATTTACCTACTTTTGGGTATTTCCTGTGAACATTATTGTTTGTATCTTTGCACCCAACATTCATTATTATTCAATAATAACCATTTCATTATGAAAAAATTATTTACACTTTCAGCCTTAACGGCTACTGCTTTCGGCTTTGCTCTGAATGCAAATGCAGAGGTTATCACCTACGACTTCTCGGAATTTGAGGAGCAAGTGATCCTTGCAGATGAGAACTACACCTATCAGTACAGGGAGCTTACGCTTGTTGGCAACACGACTGAAGGTTATACCAGCGACTATGTATCTGCTGCGGCCCGCTTCCATTGCAATGGCACCAGCGCTGCCAACCGCCGTTACATCAGCTTCACACCAGAGAGCAATGGCACCCTCACGGTGAGCTATCGTTCGAACAACAATTCCGCTACCGACCGCATCACCGCCATTGGAACTGCCGTTGTCACAGGCACTGACATGGACGCACTCCTTGCCGACGAGCAGGTGGTTGCTGCCGGATTCACCGATGGTTCTACATGGATGACCATTAGCGCCGACCTGACTGCTGGCACCACCTATTATGCCTATTTCGCCAATGGCGGACAGTCGATTATGGAGCTTACCTATACCATCGAGGAGCAGACTCCTGCCGGTTATGGCTTCGAGGGCGAGGGCACCGAGGAGAACCCCTACCTCTTGAAGAGCGCCGATGACTTTGCCACGCTTGCAGCCAACATCAATATTGATAACACGGGTGCTGGTGAATTCTTCCAGCTGGCAGGAGACATTGACTTTGCCGGTGCTCCGCTTCCAATGATCGCATCGGATGCCATCAAGAATGTCAACACGCTCGACTATTGCTTCGAGGGAGTGATTGATGGTGCAGGTTATGCCCTCAAGGGAGTGAAGCATGAACAGCCGAACAAGGCCGATGCCTTCAGTTCGTATGTGGGTATCGTTTCTGCCCTTGGCGAAAACGGTGTGATCAAGAACCTCACCATTGAGGGTGAGATTTCGGGCAATCTGTATGTCGGCACCTTCGCTGGCCTTACTGCCGGCCTCATTGAGAACTGTGTCAACAATGCCGATGTTACAAGCACGGGTGCATACGTTGCCGGCATTGCTGGTGCTGTCGTGCGTGGTACAGGTGTGGTTCGCAACTGCCAGAACAATGGCAACGTTGCTGCCAATGGTGGCAGCTATGCCTGTGGTATCGTGGGTGGCAGCCAGAGACATAACAGCATCGCATCGTACAACTACGTGATAGAGAAATGCGATAACTACGGAGAAATCACTTGCACGGGTGTCGGCGCAGCCGGTATCATCGGTACAGGCGGTGGACTCATTAAGGATTGCAATAACGAGGGTAATGTGACGGCTGCAGGCCAGTATGCCGGAGGTATTATGGCATGTTCCAACAATGAGGCCATTACGATCAAGAATTGCTTCAATTACGGTGTAGTAACCGGCAACTCGAAGGTGGCAGGCATCGCCGGCGAGCTTCGCAATGAAGTCTCTGTGCTCGATGGTTGCTATAATGTTGCCGAGGTCGAAGATGGCATAGTTTCGGGCGGTGGCATTGTCGGCACCGATCCTGACGAGTCGAAGGTGAAGAACGTAGGTGGCCTCATTGGCAATTCCACCAAGGAGGGTGCCATCATCAAGCACAGCGCGAGCATCACTTCGGTGACCGTTCCTGTATCGGTTGAGACAGCTGGTCACCTGGCAGGCACCGCCGACATTATTCTTGAGGATTGCTATTATTTCGCTCCTGACGCTTCTCTTCCTCTCGACAATGAGGCTATGGCGGTTACCGATCCAATGGAAATCAATGAAAAATGGATGAAGTCGTTCACCGGCAACTTCGCCGTGACGGTAATGGGACAGAACATCGAGTTCCCGGATCAGGATGTGCTGGTTGTTTTCCTTACCAGTGACGAGGCAACCATCTACATTCCAGAGATTACCTATGGCGGTTTTGTCATTGAAGAATTCAGCGTAGAGGTACCCTATACCGCCACTGAGGACGGCTACACCCTTTCTGCAGGCGAATATACTGCTCAGGCTGGAGATCTTGCAATCAACGGCACTTCGTTAGAGGGCACAATAACTGACAAGGAATTCAACCTGACCACCGTATTCACCGTTGGCATTATGCCATTCCCGATGACTGTGACATTCAACGGCGTAGATAATTCTACCCAGACCATTATCGAGGTTGTCGATCATCCGCAGGTCAAGACGACAGAAAGATTTGACCTCCAGGGTCGTCGCATCCAGGGTGAGGCAGGTCTCTTCATCGAGAACGGTAGGATCCGCTTTGTCCGCTGATCGGATGGTTCACTCCATTTAATATTTATAAATGAAGAAAATACTTAGTATCTGTGCCATGGTGCTCACTGCGGTGGGCCTCATGGCACAGTCTGCAACCTACTCAGGCACGGTGACTGTCGTTGTGGGTGGAACCTACACCTACACTTGCGACGATGCAAGATACCAGTTGGAGTTTGCCGACCAATCGTTGAACGTCACCATCGAGGAACTCTCGATTCCTGGCACTGTGATGGGTGATCTCACCCTCGGCTCTATGGACATCGACCATCTGACCTACGATGCAGAGAAGGGAGGTTACTATCGTGATTATACCGGCAGCGATGTGAGCTTGATGCTTGTTGCTGTCAGCAATGGCGAAACCGTCATCAACGGAAGATACTATTTCGATACACTGGGCAACATCCTCGTCACTGCCAATGAGACGGGCTATCACATCGTCAACAACATGCAGCCGGGTGCTATGCCTTTCCCGATATCGTTCTCAGTCGATGTCGTGATGGCTTCGGACAATGTCTATGGTTTCGCTGGCGCTGGCACGGTAACCGACCCCTATCAGCTTACCCAGGCAGCCGACTTCGCAACGCTTGCCGAGAATATCACAGCTGACCATCGCGGCACGGGCGAATACTTCAAGATGATGAACGACATCGACTTTGGTGGTTCGCAGTTGCCCAACATCGCTATCGATGGCATTATCGAAGGGAAGCTCAACAATACACAGTGGGGCTTCGAGGGCCACATCGTGGGCAATCATGCCACGATAACGGGCGTGAAGCACAATCTGCCTCAGGGCGGAGCATTCCAGTCACTTGTTTCGGTTTTGGCTGAGGGTGGCTCGATTGACGACCTCGTCTTTGCAAGCGACAACGAGCTGAACAACTACAGCTATGCAGCGCCCTTTGCCGCACTTTGTGCCGGCACGATCAGCGGTTGCACCAACTACGCCGATGTTTCGGCTGTCAGTGCATACGCTTCCGGTATCTGCGGTATGCTGATGTTCGGCAAGGGCACCATCCGCGACTGTGTCAACTACGGCAACATCTCTGCCATGTCGTATGCCACGGGCATCGTTGGCGGTTCGCAGAGTGGCAGCAGCATCGCAACCTATGACTACCTGGTGCAGAACTGCCGGAACTATGGTTCGATTACAACGGATCGCGGCACAGGAGCTTCGGGTATAGCAGGCTCGGTGGGCGGCACCCTTGTGGGCTGCACCAACTATGGCAACGTGCGGTGCGTGAAGGAAGGCGATGAGCCTATGGGTCTCTATACGGCGGGCATCGTCTCGTGTTCTTCGCGACTGATCCGTATGGAGGACTGCGTGAACGAAGGCAGCGTCTATGGCTTCAAGATGGTGGGCGGCATCCTTGGCAATGACATGAAGGGTGACGACGGACAAGCCGTGATTGTGGGCTGCACCAACAAGGGCGCAGTGACCTGTGTTGACAGTTATGTCGGCGGTGTGGCCGGTCATACGGCACGCGTCGAGGGCTCGTTGACGCTGCAGGGATGTCGCAACGAAGGTATAGTGACAGCCCCCGAGACCACTCAGTTGGCTGGCAACCTGCGTGGCGATTCCATCATTCTCATCGAGAATTGCACCATCGCCGAAGGCCTATCACGATTGCCGATGGACCCGACGACAGGGGCTATTGATGCGGTTTGCCTTGACGATAATGCGACAGTCGTCTCGTTTGACGTTATGGGTCGCGCAGCTTTCCGCAAGCAGGGACTCGTGATTGAGCGGGGACGGGTGATGTTTATTCCTTCTAGATAGTCTAGATTCTCTAGATATTCTAGACAAATATTATTAGCATGAAGCATCTCCTTGCGATTCTTTTGACCTTTATGGTTGTGTGCGCATCGACACTGCGCGCACAGCCTTTTTGCGTCTCAGGACGGGTGATTGATGCACAGACGCGCGAGCCGATGGTCTTTGCCACGGTGGTGCATCAGACCACTCAGCAGGGAACGGTCGTGGGAGAGGATGGCCGCTTCATGCTTCGTAACCTTCCAAAAGGGAAAGCTCTGATTGAAGTGCGTCTCTTTGGCTATGTCCCACAACTTTTGACCTTCACATTGACGAGGGACACCAGCATCGTTGTGAAACTCGTGGAGCAGGACCTGCGTCTCGACGAGGTTACTGTCACTTCGCAAAAGCAACACATCGAGACAACCGCCTATACCGTTGACCGCACTTCGCTCGAACACAATCAGATTGTCAACGTGAATGATGTCACCCTGCTGTTGCCGGGAGGCAAGAGCCAGGGCGACCAAAGCCTGATTGACGACCAGCGTATCGCCTTGCGTAGCGAAGGCTCGGGCGAAATGGGCAATGCGTCATTCGGAACGGCAGTCGAGGTGGATGGGCAACGCCTGTCGAACAACGGCGAGATGGACGAGACCACAGGCGCTTCGACCCGAACCGTCACCACCAGTGACATTGAGGAGGTGGAAGTGATCACCGGCATCCCGTCGGTGGAGTATGGAGACCTCTCAAATGGCATGGTGAAGGTGAAGACGCGGCGCGGCAAGACTCCCTATATGGTGGATGTGACCTTCAAGCCGCATACCAAGCTGGCGGCTTTGGCCAAAGGCTTCAGTCTGGGAAGGACCGGGCAGGGAGGAATCCTGAATGTGTCGTACGAATGGACACAGTCGGTCAGCAGCCTAGCGTCGCCTTATACGACCTATCGGCGCAATGGCCTTTCGCTGCGCTATACCCGTCAGTTCCTCAAGGAAAAGGCCATGCCGCTCAACTTCAACCTCGATGTGAAGGGCAATCTCGGAGGCTACGACAGCGAGTCAGACCCCGATGCGTTCAACGACACCTATACGAAAAAGCAGGACTATGCCCTGCGCAGCCTGATGCGTCTGCAATGGCAGGTGGGTAGGCCGTGGCTCTCGTATCTTGAACTGTCGGCCGATGTCAGTATGGAGGACAAGGAGCAGCGCGTCAACACCAACCGAAGCAGTGCCACCTCACAGCCTGCCCTCCACACCACCGAACAAGGCTATCACATTGCCGATGGCATATCCATCATCATGGGGCCGACGGGCTATTGGTACGAACTGGCCATCACCGACTCGAAACCCGTTGATTTCGGTGCGCATCTCAAGGCCAAATGGGACCATGAGAAGTCCCTTCGTGGAGACTATCAGATTGAAAGCCATGCGAAGGTGGGCTTGGACTATACGGCATCGGGCAATGAAGGCCGTGGCTTATACTACGCTGACGAGTCGTTTGCTCCCACTTGGCGAGAGGCTCGTTATGACACGTTGCCCTATATGCACAACCTGGCAGTCTATGCGGAGGAACAGCTGGCGTTGCAACTGGCAAGGAAACAGGATCTCAAGCTCAGTTTCGGCCTGCGAGAGGACGTTACGCACATCGCCGGCTCGGATTATGGCACAGTGAACAGTCTTTCGCCGCGTGGCTCTCTGCAATATGGCATACACGGCAAGAAAAAGGAACTTAGCATTCATGCGGGCATCGGAAAGAGTGTCAAGCTGCCATCCATGCAGGTACTGTTCCCTACCATCTCTTATGTCGATTGGCAGACATTCGCGAGTGGCACCACTGCATCGGGTGAAGCATGCTATGCCTATTACACACAGCCCTCGTCGGCGATCTACAACGCATCGCTGAAATGGCAATACAGCCTTCAGCGTGAGGTCGGTGTGGAGGCGAAGTTAGGAAAGACGCGCCTGTCGCTGACCTACTTCAACACCAGCACCTTCAATCCCTACCTCCGAACATCGGTTTATCGACCTTTCAGCTACGAACTCACTTCGCCCATCACGGCTGCCGATTTCCCGATTCCGTCGGCCAACCGCAATTATACCGTTGACCCCATCAGCGGCAAGGTCATCGTACACGACGTGACTGGCAATGTGGCCGACCAGGAGCTGCCAAGCAGGACGCTGCATCGTTACATTTCGAATACACAATGGGTCAACGGATCGAGTTCCACGCGTCAGGGGGTGGAATGGATTGTAGATTTCGCACGAATCCCGGCACTCCGCACCGATATCCGCTGGGATGGAACGTTCTATCATTATCGGGGTGTCGAAACCACGCTGGTGGCTTCACACATCGGATCTTCGACCAATCAGAGTGACGGTCAGCCCTACAGTTACATAGGCTACTACGAGGGAGCCGCTGCCGCTTCGAACGGTTCGGTGCAGTCGCAGCTCAATACGAATGTGACAATAACGACACACGTCCCCGTGGTGCGGTTTATTGTTTCGGTGCGCTTCGAATGTAGTTTCTACAACATGAAACGGTCGTTGCGTGAAGACCGGGAAGGGAACCTCACAGGCTACGCAATGCTTGATGCGTCCGATTATTTCGGCACGAAGTCAGACTATAAGGATCATTATGTGGCCGTCTATCCGAAGTATTACTCGACATGGGATGACCCAGCGACACTACGTCCGTTCTACGATGACCTCATGACGGCACGCGATGCAGGCGACACAAACCTCTACAACGACCTGCTTCGCATGGTACGCAAGTCGAACACCAATTACTACTTCAACGAAGACCGCATTTCTCCTTACTTTGCCACAGACTTCAATGTGACCAAGGAAATCGGCAAATATGTGAAGTTGTCGTTCTATGCCACCAATTTCTGGAACAACACCTCGCGTGTGCATTCTTCGCAAACCGATCGGCGGACTACGCTTTATAACAGCGGACGCATCCCCGCCTTCTATTATGGACTATCGCTAAAGGTCAGACTCTAAATGATGAAGCATCTACTATATTTATATATAATGTGTGGTCTGATGACGTTGCTCGCGAGCAGTTGCATCAAGGACGAGGAGCTCCGCTATGAGTCCTTCGACGTAGCCGTGCAGCTGAAGAATCCCATCACGGGCGAAGGTATGCAGGGCGTTTCGGTGGTGATGTCAACGACTCTGGGCAATGCATGGCAAGCCACCACCGATGGAGCAGGCAGGGCACACTTCACGCTTCCTGCCGGCATATACGACCTTTCTGCTTCGGGACAATACACCGATGCCCAGGGCAGGGAATATGTGATGAACTGCAGCTCGTCGAACATCAAGGTGAATGCTGCCTCTCCGATTGTCGGACAGGGGTTGGAGCTGTCGATGGTGGCCTCGCGCCGTGGCAGCCTTATCATCAAGGAACTCTATCAAGGTGGATGCCAGAAGGACGATGGCTCGGGCGCCTATTATTTTGACAAGTACGTTATTCTCTACAATAACGGACAACTGCCTCTCACTGTCAATCAGCTGTGTCTTGGTATGGTACCTCCCTACAATGCTCATGCCACCAATGCCAACTTTGATGCCGATGGACGGCTCACTTATGATGGCAAGGGTTTTATCCCTGCCATTCAGGCCATCTGGTATTTCAACGATGCGCTGCATCTGGAGGGAGGGGAGGAGATTGTGATTGCCCTCAACGGTGCCGTTGACCATACGGTTTCCTATTCAAATTCGGTGAATCTGGGCAGTGCAGACTATTATTGCACCTACGACCCGATCACTTTCACCAATACGAGCTATTATCCTGTCCCCTCGGAACTTATTCCTACCAGTCATTATCTTTCGGCAGCATTATACGGGCAAGGCAATGCCTGGCCATTGAGCCAGCTCGATCCGGCATTCTTCATCTTCTCCGTTCCAGAAGACGTGGATATTGATGCGTATGCCAACGATGCCAACAACATCTGGTATCACAACAACGTGGTTTCCATCTCGGGTGCCTGTCTGCGTATTCCGACCGAATGGATTATCGACGGTATTGAGATGTTCTCCACCATTTCGAACAAGAATGTCAAGCGCCTTACCGATGAGGTTGATGCAGGGGCAGTCTATCTTACCAGCACATTCGGTTACTCCGTGCACCGCAATGTTGACGTGGCAGCAACGAAAGCCATTCCCGGCAATGAGGAACTGCTGGTCTATGGCTTGAGCGAGACACCGGATGCATCGCAGGGTGTTGTCCCTGCCGATCCGTCGGGCATTCATGCCGAAGCTTCGGCCAAACGGGGTGCATTCATCATTTATCAGGACACAAACAATTCGAGCAATGACTTCTTTGAACGCTATCAGGCTTCTCTCCGCGATTAACCTGTCGTGGATCCTTTGGCAGCCTCTTGCAGCACAAGTGCATTTTGAGGCCTTGTGCGACACGACACCCTGGCTCTGCAGCCGGAATGTCGCGGGGCTCACTGCGCTTCCTGATGACGTTCGGACCAATTATGCCGAGACGTATTTCCAGAAGGACGATGGCGGCTGGGGAGATTATTATGCCTCGCCCGACAGTTATGTGTTCGGTGCCCGTACGGCTTCGTACTATCGCGTCAATAGCCGCCTTGTCTTGAGTGGCAGCGTGAGCTATTCCAATTTCCAGGGCAAGGATATGACGGGTTCGGTGTGGCTTGAGCCCGATGACCAGCCTTTCGACATTGTCGAGATGGATCCGCAATATGCCGGCACCAAGAACCGAGAGAAGTATAATCTGATGGGTGCCCTTGGCATAGAATTGGGACATGGGTTGTCTCTGGGTGCCTGTGTGGATTTCACTTCGGCAAACAATGCCAAGCGTCGCGACCTGCGTTCGCAGAACAAGCTCATGGACCTGGATGCAGGCGGTGGCATCTTGTGGGCGAAAGGCTTTGTGCAGTTAGGTCTGTCCTACAGGTATCGTCGTTCACTTGAGGAATTGCTTTTCAAGACATACGGAACCACGGGCATATTCTATGCTTCGCTGATTGACTATGGTGCATCCTTTGGCGTGAGCGAATACAGCGATGCCAACGGTCTGACCGATGAGGATGAAGAGCGCCCCATGCTTTCCGAACGACATAGCGTGTCACTCCAGGTGGGGCTGAGCCAAGGTTCGACGAAGTTCGTCAATGAAGGATGGCTGGAATGGCGTGATGGATATTATGGCAAGCGTTCGCTGTTTACGCCTGTCTTTATGGAACACTCGGGCAATGCGTGGGGCTATGAGGGCAGGATTACCTGGCAGCAAAGACATTCGGTGAGCTATAGGGTCACGGGCAGTCATCTCCAGAACTGGCAGAACCTCTTCAGTTACGTCAATCAGGGAGGCGGCTTGAACGAGTATGTCTATCACGGCCAGCTCAAGACACGGGGCCAGCGGACACTCGGTGCTGAGGCAGGCTATAAGCTCTATAGCCAGGCGTGGGTTCATCAGGTGAAGGCAGGCTATCATGAGCGTCGCCTCACGGCAAGTTTCTATCCATTCTATCGTCGCCAGCAGATCCGTTACGAGGAAGTGGCTCTTGCCTCGCGCCGACAGTGGTATAGCGGACAGCACGACTGGAGCGTCGAACTGCAGCTCGGTTATCAGAAGGGTGGAGGCACTATGGCTGAAGACGGGAGTTATGATGCCACGGGAGAAGGCACTTCCGATGACGCAGGTTCGGCACTGATCCGAACCAGTCTCATCACCCTTCCCACAGCCCTCCAACAGCACTATGACTATCTGACGGCATCGCAGGGGAATGTCGGACTCAACTTGCTCTATGGTCGCAGATTATATGCCGATAGGGTTCGCATCTTTGCCTTGCTCAGTGCCCGATATCAGCGGGCATGGTCGGTAACTGCAGATGTCGAAAATCATCACCAGACAGTCTCTTTTTCGCTCGGGTGTACTTTTTAGAATCAAAAATTTGCAGTTTCAGGAATAAAGAAGTATATTTGCACAGATTTCTGATTTTTCAGAAATCTTCCTCAAAAAACGTAAAACTCCGAAATCTCAGAAAAACAAATAATTTCACAACAATGAAAAAAACATTCTTTACTTTTGCCTTTTGCATCGCACTTTTGGCTCTCACAGTGTCTTTCACCTCTTGCTCAGGCAACAAGCAGGCGCAGCAGGAACAGGCTTCCACCGAAGCGCTCAGCATTGACGATGCCCTTGCCCAGGCTGATGCAAATGTTGACAAGTTGGTCACCATTGAGGGCGTTTGCACACATACCTGCAAACATGGTGCTACCAAGATCTTCCTCCAAGGTTCGGACAACAGCAATGTGATCCGTTGTGAGGGCCGCAACCTTCCAGGCGGCGCTTTTTCGAAGGACTGCGTGAAGAACGTGGTTCGCGTGACGGGTTATGTCCGTGAGACACGCATGGATGAAGCTTATCTTCAGAACTGGAAACGTCAGTACGAGGAAGCTTTGATGCAGCAGCAGGCCAACGCGGAACAGGCTATTGAGCAAGGCTTGGAAGAGGAAGAACAGGAGAAGGTCGCCACTTCTGCAGGTTGTTCCACTGAAGCCGCTGCCCGCCGTGAACAGGGCAACACCATCGACGAGAAGATCGCCAACTACCGCGAGCAGATTGCCGCACGCAAGGCTGCCGAGGGCAAGGAGTATCTTTCCTTTTATCACATAGAGGCTACCTCTTACGAGATTGTTCCAGCTACTGAAGAATAATGGAAAACGTCATCGAGTGTATCAACCTGACCCATTACTATGGGAAAAGGAAGATCTACGAAAACCTGAGTTTCAGTGTGCCCAAAGGTCGTATTCTCGGCCTCTTGGGTAAGAATGGAACAGGCAAGACCACGACAATCAACCTCCTGAGCGGGTACCTCCAGCCCCGTTCGGGAGAATGTCGCATATTCGGGCAGAATGTCCAGACGATGGATCCCGCCTTGCGCAAGCAGATTGGTCTGCTTGTGGAGAACCATGTGCAGTATCAGTTCATGAACATCGAGCAAATCGAGCATTTCTACGCACGATTCTATCCCGGACAGTGGCGCAAGGAAGCATACTATGAGCTGATGAAGAAGCTCAAGGTGGCTCCTGGACAGCGCATCAGCCGTATGTCGAATGGACAGCGCAGTCAGGTGGCACTCGGTCTGCTTCTGGCTCAGAATCCCGAACTGCTGATACTCGATGATTTCTCGGTGGGTCTCGATCCGGGTTATCGCCGACTCTTCGTCGAATATCTCAGGGACTGGGCACACAGCGAGGGAAAGACCGTCTTCTTGACCTCGCACATCATTCAGGATCTGGAGCGGCTAGTCGATGATTGCATTATCATGGACTATGGCAGCATATTGATGCAATGTCCGTTGGGGCACATCAACGAAGGGTTCCATCGTTTCCATTGCCAGTTGCCCGAACGTCTGAGCGATGTGCCGGAACAACTGCTCGGCGAAAAGCAGTTCTATCATCCTGCACTTTCCTTGACAGGTGAACTTGAGCTTTATTCGTTCCTCGAAAAAGATGAGGTGGAACGTCGCCTTCAGGCGATGAATCTTCCTCATGGCCCGCTCATGATGGACAACCTTGACCTGGAGGATGCCTTCATCGGTCTGACGGGAAAATATTAATAAAAAAATTAAAGATCATGTTTTATAAGGAGTGGATCAAGACGCGATGGGCACTGCTGCTTATCCTTATTGTAACCTGCGGCTATGTGGGATATGAGCTTCTGAACTTCCTGCGCGCCATAGGTGCCATGGGAGGGGCGCATATCTGGATAGCCATGATTATGAAGGATGAGCCGATGTTTGTGCGCCATCTGCAATTTATTCCGCTGATGGCAGGCGTTGCATTGGCTTGTGTGCAGTTCTTTCCCGAGATGTATCATAAATGTTTGAAGCTGACGCTGCATCTGCCATGCTCGCATCTTCGCATGATGTTCGAGATGCTGGGGTTCGGCCTGGCATCCCTGCTCGTATGTTTCGGATTGAATTATCTGATTCTCTGGTTGGGTATGCGTCCGTCGTTGGCTCCCGAACTCTATGGCAAGATGCTGCTCGTGGCACTGCCATGGTATCTGGCTGGCTTGGCTGCGTATCTTCTGAGTGCTTGGATTATTCTTGAAGGTTCTTGGGCGCGTCGCATTTTCAACCTGGTGGTGATGTTCCTCTGCCTGAAGGTTTTTTATCTGAGCAGTTTCCCCGGGGCCTACGTGCCGTTTCTGCCTTGCCTCATCGTGTTCGTTCTGGCATGCATTCTGCTGCCTTGGATTAGTATTGACCGTTTCAAGAAAGGAATAGAATGATGCGAAAGCTTGCTAATATCATACTCGGCATTATCATCGCCCTGCTAGTCGTCTGGGAGCTGCCTTGGCTTTACAATAATTATGCAGTAAGTTTCCTGCACGGCGATGAGATAGGAGGGCAGCCATTCACGCTCTACAGCGGATTGGCCGATGACTTCATTCAGAATACCGATGGCGGACAGGGACGTCGCGGCATCTCAGGGCGTGACTATACGGTGGAGGAGGCCGATTCGCTGTTGCCGTTTTTCTGGACTACCCAGCTCGTGAATGCGGGACGTCTGCCTGACACTATCCGAGGCTATGCGGTGACTCCCCAGCTTATCCGTCAGACCAACATCAACTATCATCACCGCGCCTACGACTCACATTCCAATCGACCTAATTGCGGCCTTTGGCTCTTGCTTGAGTCCTTGCCCAAGCGCGTGAATCTGGAAGACCCTGACGATGCATTCCGATTCACTGAGGATGGCATTGAGTTTGTTAACATGAACACCGGCAAGGTGAAACCCAAGAAGAGCAAACTCTTCACTGATGCGCTTGTCAAGAAGGGTTTTGCATTCCCTATCCACGAGCTCGATGGCAATCCTGATACACGCAAGGAATATGACGAAGGCTATCTGCTCATCGACAACAACCGAAGGATGTACCATCTGAAGATGACGGCAGGTCAGCCGTTTGTCAAGAAAATTGATAGAGTAGATGAAACGGTGGTGCCAAAGTTCATCTTTGTGACCGAGTTTCGTTCCCGCTGTCTGCGTGGCTTGATGACCGATGAGAATAATGTGCTCTATGTCATAACGCCCGACTATGAAGTCAAGCCCCTCGGCAATGACATTCATTACGACCCTACACAAAGCAACATGATGATTATGGGCAATATGCTCGACTGGACCCTCCGTATCACCACGGAGGAGGCAGAGGAGTTCTATGCGGTGTCGGCTCTCGACTACTCATTGCTCAAAACCTTCATTGCCCCCTATCGGTCGAATCCTTATCTGCCTGGCCTTCATTTCACTGAGACGCTCGATCGTTGGGTGAAACCCAGGTTCAATTGATAACCCATCTTTCGCAGGTGTGAATTGAAGAGTCCTTTTTACGCCCGAAAGTAACGTCCCTTTTACTCCCCTTTTACACCCCTTTTACTCCTCTTTTACTCCCCTTTTACATAAGGATGAAAACTATTGCTATTATTCCAGCGCGATATGCCAGTACCCGTTTCCCGGGAAAACCCTTGGCCATGCTTGGAGGCAAGCCGGTCATTCAGCGTGTCTATGAGAAGGTGGCTCCGCATGTAGATATGGCAGTTGTCGCCACCGACGATGACCGCATCTATGATGCAGTGACTGGCTTCAATGGGCGTGTCGTCATGACATCGGCCACACACAAGAGCGGCACCGATCGGGTCAAGGAAGCCTACGACAAGGTTGTTGAAGCCTTGGGTACAGAATACGATGTTGTCATCAACGTGCAGGGCGACGAGCCCTTCATCGACCCTCGGCAGATTCAGGCCGTGAAGGATTGCTTCATGGATGCTGCTACTGAGATTGCCACACTCGTCAAGCCATTCCATGCTGAGGACGGACTCGAAGCATTGCTCAACCCCAATTCGCCCAAGGTCGTGGTGGGAAAGGGTGGTCAGGCACTATACTTCAGTCGCTCGGTGATCCCTTACCTGCGGGGCATTCCTCAAGAAGATTGGCTAGCTCGACACACCTTCTTCAAGCACATCGGTCTCTATGCCTACACCCCCAAGGCACTGTCGCGCATCACCTCGATGGCTCAGACGCCCCTCGAACTTGCTGAGAGCCTGGAACAGCTGCGATGGCTCGAAAATGGCATCCGCATCATGGTGCGTCAGGTGGATATCGAGACGGTCGGAATCGATACGCCCGATGACCTGCGGCGAGCCGAAGAGTTCCTGACGGAAATCAAGCGAAGGAAGGGTTCATTGTAAGTTTCAGTGTTGCTTTTTGTGCTGAAAAAGCAAAATATATGGCTGAAAGCTATTTGGATATAATGGATTTGGAGATTACATGAATTATTCATATATTTGCAACATCATCTATTATTGAAATATATGAATTTTAGTGTAGAGTAGAGTATGAACTTACCTCCTATCGTTATAGCAAAGCTTGAAGAACGTGCAGGTATCAGCCTTGGTAATCCTTCTGATCGAGACATCCGAATTCTTTCAAAAAGCATTGAAGATGTTACCAAGAGTCGTCTCGGAGTTAATACGCTGAAGCGTCTCCTTGGCCGTATTTCTGATAATGCACATCAGTCGCGTCCGGGCACTCTTAATCTCATCGCACAATATCTCGGTAGTCCTAATTGGCCTTCGTTGCTCCTTGAATTAAGTAATGGAAGCAGCTCGTTCTCTCAAGTTGAGGGAGAATTACGCACTTCGGATCTCGAGGTTGGACAAGTCGTGGAAATCACTTATCTCCCCAATCGTAAACTTCAGTTTGCCTATTTGGGTGGGGAGCAATTTGAGATTGTGGCGGCAGAGAACTCCAAGCTTCAGATAGGTGATGTCTGTACAATTTCTACTTTTATTATTCGTTATCCTCTTATTATTCGTAATGTGGAGCGCATGAAGGTTGCGCTTGGCAGTTATTCCGCTGCTCGTGCAGGAGGAATAATCACTGTCAAAATCGTAAAGTGAATCATCAATCCATCCCATGGACGGGAATATGATTGTCTCTGGGTTTATCCAGATTAACAATGAACTTATTTCGGCAGATAACATCGAGCCGCTTTCAGAAAGGAGCGGTTCAACGTGTCTATGCTATATGGTGAGGTATCTGGGTAAACGATACTTCATGAAACGCCTTCGTCGCGAGTATGCCGACAATCCGCGCTATCAGGAGCTGTTCCGCAAGGAGTTCGAGACAGGCCAGCATCTGACACATGAGCATCTGGTGAAGTACGTTTCGATGGGAGAGGATGTGGATGGATGCTATATCGTCATGGAATACATCGACGGCGAAACGCTTGGTGAGCGAATGAAGAATGACCCTTCATTCTTTGCCGAACCATTCCGTGTGCGTCGTCTTTTCACCCAGCTGCTGTCGTGCCTTGCCTATCTGCATCATCATCAGGTGCTCCATCTTGACCTGAAGCTCGACAACATCATGCTCACCCGCATCTCGGACGATGTCAAACTCATCGACCTCGGTTTCTGCTACAGCGATAGCTATGACTTGTCGATGGGATGCAATGGCATCTTTTCTGCACCCGAACAGAACGAGGGTCGTATTCAGGACATCAATGTCGGGACAGATCTTTATGCAGTAGGTCTGTTGCTGGGCAACGTTTGCCTCCTGCATCCCAAAATCTATGAAAATGCTGCCATTTCGGATCTGGTTGCACGCAGTACGCATATCGATCTTTCCCATCGCTTCAGGTCAGCCGAAGAGATGGCGTGTGCCATCAAGCAGGTGTTTCCCGACGATTATGGAAATGTGGGAAGGAAGAGTCGTACAAGGGCTTTGAGTAGTATCGTAGGGCTTTCTTTGTTCTTGGGAGGTGTTGCGGCCTGGCACTTCATTGACGGGATCATTGAGCAGGAAAAGCCTGTGCTTTTCGATTCGAATGGCATATCCTATAGCATTGTCTCGCCCGAGTCATTTACCTGCACTACGATAGGCAGGGCAAATTCACCTTCTGACAAGCCCATGACAATTGTTTCAATAAAACCTGTCGTGGTGCATGATGATGTAAGATATCGTGTGGTATCGGTCGGCGACAGTACCTTCTATTCGGATTCCATTCTTCAGGTGTTGAGCATTTCGGAGGGGATAGAACGCTTGTCGTACAACGCTTGCACCGGATGTCGCAATCTGCATACCGTCTCACTGCCGCTCAGTCTGAAGTCGATTGGAGAAAGTGCTTTCAGCCGCTGTCACAGCCTGAAGCATATCATATTGCCGCCCTATATCGACCGGTTGCCTATTGGTATGTTTGAGGAATGTAGTTCGCTGGAGACCATTCATTTCCCCGAAGGGCTTGAAAGCATCGGTCGCGGCTGTTTCGCTTCATCGGGGCTTACTATGATCCAGCTGCCCGATTCGCTCCGCTCCTTGGAGCAAGGAGTGTTCCTGAATTGCCGAAGCCTCCGCAGCGTGACGCTGCCTGCTTCGTTGGAGCGCATCGGGGACTTCTGTTTCCATGGTTGCGATTCCCTGGTTGAGGTTCGCAATTATAGCGAGACACCACAACCTATTATCGATGTCTTCGGAAGTGCCCTTGGACTGAAACGCACCTTGTATGTGCCTCACCAGAGTATCGACCTCTATCGTAATGCCCCATATTGGCGTGACTTCTCACATATCCTCCCCTTATGACCATCGAATCCCATCCACTCACACCTTTCCTTCCGCATCATGCCCATTCGCTCTTTCTGGGCAGTTTCCCTCCGCCGAGGGCGCGTTGGTCCATGGATTTCTTCTATCCTAATTGGATCAATGACTTCTGGCGTGTCATGGGTTTGGTCTTTTTCGAGGATAAAGCCTATTTTGAGGTCAAGGGCGAGAAGCGGTTTGACAAGGAGCGCATAGCAGCATTTGCCGACCATCAGGGATTAGCCTTCTATGACACGGCAACACGGGTGAGGCGGCTGAAAGACAATGCAAGCGATAATTTCCTGGAAGTAGTGGAGCCAACCGATATAGGCGCATTGTTAGGGCAGATGCCCGATTGCTGTCGCCTGATAACAACAGGAGCCAAAGCAAGCGAGTTGCTCCAGCAACAGCTTACTTTGGCTTCGGAATCAGCAGAAGCTCTTCCTGTCGGGATGCCGACAATAGGTTCGTTCACTCGGGTTCATGCCTACGGACGCGCTTTGGAATGGTTCCGTATGCCTTCCACCTCGCGGGCCTATCCCCTGTCGCTCGACAAGAAAGCCGACTTCTATCGACATCTGTTTGTTATTTGAAGATGCTGTCAAGCAGTTTGTAGCGAGCTTCCTTTTCGATGTTGGCTGTTACCTTGCTGTCCACATCGATATGAAGAACTGGAGCTACAGCCTCACCGTTGATGGGTTTCCATAGGGGAATGCCGGGGCCATTCGGGTCACCGGTCTTGATGAAGTTGATATAGACGTTCATAAAAGTTTCTTGAACCTTGTAGTCATCAGCAGTCCAAGCAAAGACCTCGTTGGTGGCAAGGTTGCCCATGGCGTATTCGATATCTGCCGAGTGTACGGCACCCTTGACCGTCGCTTTGGGGGCGGCAGCGGAGCCCTTGTCGTCCTTCTTCTTCACGCCACCTGCCAATGCAGCCTCCATGTCTGAGTACTTGGCAGTCATTTCAGGACGCGGATGTGTGTAGAAGTAGCGATAGACGGGCTGCCCCGACTTGGCATGTTCCTCGCTCCACTTCCAGGTGGGGAATGCAGTGAAGAGGGCACCGGCAAGTTCGGTGGCATTCACACCGTACAGGTCTTCATCCTTTTTCAGTCCGTAGGCATACAGCACCTCGTCCGTGCGGTCACCGAAAGTGCGCTGGAGCATGGCGCGATAGCCCTTGATGGTCGGTTTCTGTCCTCCGAAGCTCGAAAGCGGACTGCCCTCCAGTGAGTTCCAGCCTGCTAGCAGCGGCACCATGGCTTGTTCGCCATTCGCAAAGATCTCATCGACGGTGGCGGGCAGCAGATAGCCATCGACAAGTATGCCTGGCATACGGCGAAGGGGCACCAGCTTCATCACGCTGTCGGCTGGCAGCTGACGCAGGGCTTCGATGGAGAGATTATTTTCCTCCAGAGTCTTGCTCCAGATGGCTTCTCCTTCGGCAAGGGGGCGAGCATAGCTGGGCTTGAACTCCGCGCCACTCGACCCTATGGCTCCTGCCAGATATCCGCGCGAAAGGGGAGAAGCCATCAGCACCGAGACGGAGTACGAGCCTGCCGACTCGCCTACGATGGTGATGCGGCTGGGGTCGCCTCCGAAGGCTGCGATGTTGTCATACACCCATTTGATGGCAGCTACCTGGTCGAGGATGCCGTAGTTGCCTGAAGTATGGTTGGTCGATTCTGCCGTAAGGGTGGGATGAGCCAGGAATCCGATGATGCCCTCGCGGTAGTTGGCGGTGATGCTGATGATGCCGTGATGTGCCAGCGAATCACCCGCATAACGGGGTTCCGAGCCAGAGCCTGCCATCAGTCCTCCGCCGTTGAAATAGATCAGTACGGGGCAGCCCTGCGCATTGACGGGTTTCCAGATGTTCAGGTAGAGGCAGTCCTCCGACTTCTTCGTGGCTTTGAAGTTCATGTCGCCAAAGATGCTTGGCTGTGCAGGGTCGTCACCGAACTCGAAGCAGGGACGGATGGTGTCCCAAGGCTGCACGGGCTGGGGCTCTTTCCAACGCAGTTCTCCAACGGGAGCAGCAGCGAACGGAACGCCCTTGAACACCACTATGGCACTATCCTCGGAAAAGGTGCCTTCGACAATTCCCGATTCAATTTGTGCCTGATTGGCAGGAAGTTTTGGAGTCTCTTTGCAACTCCAAAGAAGCAGTGGCAACACTGCAAGCAATAGCTTTCTCATTTTCTTCGATATTAGGTTTGATTGGGTTTGATAAATGCTACTTCTCTATTATGGTTCGACAGTAATGATGAATCGTCGGTAGGTGTTGAGACGAGGCACGGCCTTGTCGGAGGCTTCGAGCACGATGTGGAATGTTTCGCGACGTCTGACTTTTGGAGCCACGACCTTCAGGCTTCCATCGGGTTGGAAGAGCAGGTCGATGATGCCCTGATAGGTGCCTCCACGGTACATGTACCAGTTGCTGGTTGTGCCGCCATAGCGAGCTGCTGCAGTGGCAGGATCTTCGGCTGCAAGCCGTTTCACCTCGGACTTCTTTATGCCGTGCTGTTCCCACATGTCGCCATAGAGTTTCCACATTTCATCGATGTTGATGGGGTCGTTATCGACTACCTTGGCACGCAGGTGGATGGTGTCGCCACTATGCACGGTGCGGTCCAACGGACCTTCGACAGCGACCTCAGGAGCATGATTGGCATCCTCACGCCGTGGGGTATAGCACCAGGTGAGGCGTGTCTCGAAGTCGTGCATGCAGTTTTCGAGCCATTCACGCAGTTCGCCGAAACCTGTGTCGCGATAGACGTTCTCGTAGCCATCGACCTTGTAGAAACGGCCACCCCAACCTCCATAGGTGGGATCCTCGTAACTGCGCAGCCCATTGTTGATGCTGTAGAGGAACGAAGGGGAATCGCCCTCGCTGATGAGGGGCTGGGTGTAGCACGCTCCGAGCGGATTCTTGCCGTTGTGCATATAGTCGCGGACAATGTTGTCCGACGAAGTCATTGTGCCATAGTCCCACGAACCTGAGAAGTGATGGCTGAGCAGGATGGTTACGCCAGGATGATGGCGCTCGATGTAGCTTCCACCTGCATCCTGGTACCAGATGCAGTAGAGCACGGCCTTGCGACAGGCTGCTTCGTACTTATCGGGGTATTGCGTCTTGATTTTCTGGAGGGCCTTGGCTGCTGTGTTCATTCCACCCCATGCCTGCAGATAGACGGGGCGCGGATCGTCGTCGGTGAGAAGTTCCACGATGCGGTCGGAGCCTGGCGTGTCGGGCCAATCGGTGGGGTCGATGACGGGCTCGGCACCTGGAAGCAGGTAGCGTGTGACATGCCCATCGAGTTGCACATGTTCGGGATTCTCGTCACCGATATATACCACGCTGCGCAGATAGTCGGGAGTGGGATAGTTGGGGTCGTGTACCTTGAGGTTCGGATAAACCTTCTCGTAGGCATCGAGTTGTTCGGCCAGCCAGGGCTCGCTGCTCCATCCGTGGCGCTGGTAGCACGAATTGCTTTGGATGATGGCAGCCACTTCCATGTCGTTCGAATACAGCAGGAAGTGAACCATCGAGCAGCGGTCGTCGGTCTCGGCATCGGTCATCACGACCACACGGGGCATACGACCTACGGCCTCCTGCTGGTGGGGAGTCAGTACGCCATCATTGGGATAAGGCAAAGGCTCGGGAGCCTGACGTGAACAGGAAGCAGTGAATGCCCCTGCCAGGAGCAGTGCTATGAAGAAGATGTTGGATTGTGTCTTCATAATAAATATAATGTGTAATTGATATGTTTTTATGTCGCAAAGATAATAATAATTTTTGTAAAGCAAGTAATATAGAGCGATTTTTTTGTCAAAACGGAAGAAACAAGCGTATTTTTTTGTATGAAAATCAAAATAAACTTTAAAAATACGCAGAAGTTCTTGCATAATTGAAACATTATTCGTATATTTGCACCAAACCAAACCTAAAATAACTATGGCAAGAAGAGTTTCAAAATCCTATCTTTGTGCCGTTAAATGTATGTATGCGCTTGTAAAGTTTTTGGAGGAAGAGAATCGCGACTGTACACGACCAGAGATCTTTGAGCACATGCGACGGCACGTCAACTTCACTTATTGGGAGTCGGAGCACATGGGCAGTACCATCCGCTGGCAGCTTATCACCCGCAACATGGCCTACCATTACCAGCGCGCCGGTCTCCTGATACGCAAAGAGGAAACCTATCGGATTACACAGAAAGGCCGCGAAGCGCTGGAACTGGGTGCAGAGGCCATGCAACGCGAAGTCGATGCCATCATCCCCAGTTGAATGTCTTCGTGTGCGAGGAAATGAAAAAGATGCGATCCTTTTCGGGGTCGCATCTTTTTGTTTACTTAGGGATATTAAGGGATTATAAGGGATATTAAGGGAAGCTAAGGGACGTTTGTTTCTTGGGTCCTCATTCTCAACAAGGCGAAGGTAACGTCCCCAAAAATCCCTTAATATCCCCAATATCCCTTATAATCCCTTAATATTACTTGTACCTCTTCACTCTTTCGTCATCGATCACACCATTCCAGTTCATGCCGAAGGCGAAGTCGTAGGTGTTATCGTCAGTATCTTTGTAGCAACGCATATCGCGGGGCGTGTCCTCGGCCTGTGCCTCGACAGTCTCCATGTCGGCAGGCATCTGGAAGGGGAGGAGTCCGCTGGGTTCATAGTTGCCGCAGATCACTTCGAGGATAGCCTGCCTCTGGATGTCGAAGGTGACAAGAATAGCGTCTGCCAATGGCTCAAATTCTGCGGGGATGGTGGGATTGATGCTGTTGAGCACCACGATGACCTTCTTGTCGCCCATTGCACGACGTGTATCCTGCACGAGTTTGAGGTCAGGAGCGTTGAACGTGCGGACGCCCTTGCCACGATAGCTGCGGTTGGTGCCTTTCTCAAAAGGTGAACCGCCGGCAACGCTGACTTCTCGGGCTGTTGTGGCTACGTAGTCGCCATACTGCAGGCTGATGGGATAATAGCCATTGCCAGGTGCGCTGACTTTGCTCCCTGAGGGGATGAAGAAGTTGTTGATGCCGGCAAGGGTGCCTGCCATGCTGTCGAGTTCGCGAGGATCATCAGGAATCGGACGTCCATGCATCTTCATCGTTTGTGCGGCGATGCTGCGTAGGGTAGCCTTGTCCTTTGCGGCCTCTACCAAGTTGTAGCCAAAGCCGCTGTTGGGCGAGTCGATGAAGACAATGGCGGCCTCTGCTTCGTCAGGTGTAGTCACAGGTTCGAAGAACTTGGTGAGCATCTGCTCATTGACAGGAGTGATGGTGTCGGCTGGACTTATCGACCCCCAGAAACTGTTGTGAGCGGGATAGAAGCGCTGAGGCACATAGACCTTCACCTTCTTACCCTCGCTTTCGCCCTTGAGCGGCAGGGCTGCATTGTGGTTCTTCACCATCACGATGCTCTTCACCTGGGCCTCGTAGCCTTTCGCCATGAACTCCGGGCAGCCCACGATACGAGCCGACTCGGCAGGGTCAAGGTAGGGATTTTCGAAGAGCCCCGTCTGGAAGATATTGCGCAGCAGACGTTCGGCACTCTTGCGTATGCGCTGCATCATCGCCTCTTCACCCATCTCTTGCGCCATTATCTCGAAAGCATCGAGCACAGGCAGCTTGTCGTTGTTGCCGCCGAACTGATCCACTCCTGCCATCAGTGCCTTCGCATGACGTTCGGCCACCGTGAGATGCTCCACGCCGTACGACTTGCCGCTGTGTACCCCTGGATGGACAATGTCGGCAGTCACACTCCAGTCGGTGCATACCACACCATCGAAGCCAGCCTCTTCGCGCAGCTGCCTTCCGATGATGTCGGCATTGAAGTTGTTGGCCACCACCTCGTTGCTTTGGCCGTAGCTGATGGTGTAATACGGCATGACGGCAGCAGCCTTGCCTGTGTTCGAAAGTTTGAAGGCACCTTCCAGGAAGGGACGCTTCTGTTGCACGAAGTTTCCACCGGGATAGACTGCAAACTCCCCACGACCATAGTGCGCATCACGACCTGCCTCGCAGGGACCGCCTCCAGGCCAGTGCTTGGCCATGGCATTGATACTCTGATAGCCCCAAGCTCCATACAGGCGGGCATCGCCTTCCGAGGTCTGGAACCCATCGCAGTAGGCTTCGGCCATGTCTGCAACGAGCTGCGGGTCTTCGCTGTATGTGCCGCAGAAGCGGAACCAGCGAGGGTCTGTCCCACAGTCTATCTGTGGCGAAAGGGCGGTGGCAAAGCCCAGGGCACGGTATTCGATGGAGGCGATACGTCCGAATTCGCGCATCAGTTCGGGGTCAAAGGTGGCACCCATGCCCGTCTCGTTGGGCCAACCGGAGATTGTGCTGCCTGCACCGGCATTGAATTCCGAGTCATTGCTCACTGAATGACGCGGGTCGCTGGAGTTGTTGACCGGGATGCCGTGGCCAAGACCTTCCACAAACGATTGTGCCGCGTTGTTCCAACGGACGGCTACTTCTGGACTCTCGACGATGGTGATGAGCAGATGACGCAGGTTGTCGTCGGTGAGGAAGCGCTTCTGTTCATCGGTGAGTTCCCAAGGCAGGGCTCCGCTTTCGGGGTAGGGTTTGCCGTTGTAGGTGCCGCCTCCATAGATGCCTATCGAGGGGATGGCCTGGTGGCTGCTGTAGAGCATCAGGCCGGCAATCTCTTCGCGTGTGAGATGCGATGCCAGGTCTGCAATGCGTTCTTCGAGGCTGAGACGCCAATCCTCATATTTGTCTATCTCCCCATTGCGGTTCAGATCTTTGAAGGCATGGTTGCCGTCCTTCAGTATCTGGATGCCCGATGTGGGGGAATAGCCCAGGGTGGGGCCATCCTGACGAATCAGGGTGTAGCCGTCGTGTGGTTCTTCGACGGGCTGTTGGGTGCAGGCGGTCATCAAAAGGACGATGCCTGCAGTGGCAAGGAAGCTCTTTGTGTTCATAAGTTATTATTCAGAATTAACTATACCTATTATTATAACGTGCGAGAATTATTTCAATCACAGACCTTAGCCCGCAGAGAGCTGCTGCTCTTTCTTTTGGTGTCGCTACGCTCAAAATTTCCAATTCACAGTCATTGACGTGCGCAAGCAAAAGTCCTTAAAGTCCCCAAAGTCTGTAGAGAAAAGATATTTAGAGTCGCTACATCCTTATCGTGTAATCCCCAGACATATCTTGTAAGTTCCCGGTTGGTATTCCTTTGTCTCGCTTTCTCCCGGCACTGTAACCGCAGCACTGGCACCTTCGGGGATGCTGAACGTCCAAACCCACACATCGCCTTCGTAGTGCCATTCGCTTTCGATGAGACCTGCGGCCGAACGATAGCTGGCCTTGATGGAGCCGAGACGACAGTCGGGTTGGGGAGCCATGATGATGTGCTTGAAGCCCGGCTGCTTGACATCGGCAGCGATGCCTGCTGCATTTTCCCAAAGCCATTGGCAGACGCAACCGTATGCATAGTGATTGAAACTGTTCATGCCGCGCGGACCCATGCCCTTCTCGATCATGTAGCTGTTCCAGCGTTCCCAGATGGTGGTCGCTCCGTTATCGACCGAATAGAGCCAGCTGGGATTCTTGTGCTGCAGGAGCAGCGTATAGGCCACGTCCGAAAGTCCGCATGCTGTGAGCGTGGGCATGAGGATGCTCGTGCCGAGGAATCCGGTCTGCAGGCAGTCGCCGTGGTCAGCAAAGTTCTGACGCAGGCGGGCTATCATCTGCTCGCGAGCTTTGCCTTCGACCAGTCCGTTGCGCAGTGCAAAGAGGGCAGGAGTCTGCATGGTGTTGAAGATGGGGGTGACAAATGTGCCGTCGGCCTTGAGGAATTTGCCTTTCACGTATGCCTTGGCGTCGGTCACTATCTCGTCGAATGGGGTGGCGTCGCGGCCCGAGGCAGCAGCCATGTCGCGCATCATCCCGGCATCGATGATCCAATAGGAGGCACTCAGGTAGTTCCAGTAGGCAATGGCTTCGGGCAGTGGACCATTGGGGCCAAAAGCACCGCCGCCGCAGCTCTCCAATGGCTCGTAGCTCAGCCAGTCGGCCCACTGGTAGTTGCTGTTTTCAGCGCTGAGAGTCTGATGGTCGTAGCGCGTGTCGGCCACATGCGTGATATAGCGCAACATCGCCTCCCAGTTCTCGTCGATGATACGTGTGTCACCCATCTGCTTCCAGAGTGTCCAAGGTACGATGATGCCCGCATCGGCCCAGCCTACGCGCATCATGTTTTGTTCGTCGCTGCCATACTGCCCCCAGGGTGCAACGCCTGGGAATCCGCCCTTTGGCGATTGTGTGTCACGCATATCGCCCATCCACTTGAGCATAAAGGGATAGGTGTTGGCAAAGAAGGTGCCCGTCTCCGAGAATACCTGCGTGTCGGCAGTCCAGCCCAAGCGTTCGTTACGCTGTGGGCAGTCGGTGGGCACCGAAAGGTAGTTGGAGCGCATTCCCCATAGCGTGTTCTGGATGAGGCGGTTCACGTCCTCGTTGCCCGTGGTGAGGGTACCTGTCTCGATTTCGGCTGTGATGGATGAGACGGGAATGGACTGTATGTCCTGGAACGTTACATCCTCGGTGGCTGAAATGGCGAGGTAGCGGTAGCCGAAGAAGGTGTGGCTGGGTGTGTAGTGCTCCACCTTGTTGCCGCTGAAGGTATAGACCAGGCGGATGCCTTCGGTTGTACGGAGGTTCAGGCGATGCACACTGCCCTCAGGACCATCCATGCCACGGCTCATGGCTCCGTTGCCATCGTTGAGTAGTTCGCCTGGGAGGCACGTCAGCACCGTGCCTGCTGGGGCACTGAACGTGAACGAGGGGATGGCGGCACAGTTCTGTCCGAAATCCACCACAAGCTGTTCGCCGCCCTTCAGGACAAAGGGCTGACCTGGGGAGAAGTCGCGTACTCCGTCCACTTTGCCGTGTGCCTCGTCGCTCTTGCCGCTCACGCTGCTCCATGCATAGCACTTCACGGGTTGCAGCGACAGGTCGTGACGCAGGTAGATCTCTGCACCCTCGCTGGGGAGAATCTGTCCGATGAATTCGGTGTTCTGTTCGGGAGCGGCGAGCCGTTCGGGTGTCTCGTAGCCAGGCTTCAGACGTGCGTCATAGCGTTCGCCGTCATAGATGCTCGCCTGCTGTACGGGGCCGGCGATGCCCGCTTTCCAATGTTCGAGGTCGGTGCCGAAGCATTGCGTAGTGCCGTCGTTGTAAGTCAGTTCGAGCACGGCACGGAATGCTGTCTTTTTACCCAGCATACCCTCGGTGCCTCCAGTGGTGATGATCTTGTCGGCCCACCAGCCTGGGGTGACCTCGGCAGCAAGCACATTCTCGGCTCCTGCATTGGTGCGGAAGGCGTCGGTGACATCGTAGGTGAACGAGCGGCGTGTCTTGGCAAAGTGGGTGTAGCCTGGCTTGAGGTATTCGTCGCCGATGGGCTGTCCGTTCACGAAGAGCACGTAGGTGCCCAGTCCGGTGGTCATCCAGCGGGCTCGGGTCACGCGCTGTTCGTTCTTGATGCTTGACAAGAACCAGCTGGCGCCTTCGGCTGCCGGACAGTATTCGCCTTCGGACGTTGTTTTGGTGACTACGGGCGCATCGGCTGCCGATATCCAGATACTCTGCTCCCAGTAAGCGGACGGGAGCGCCTCGGTACGTGTGCCTGATGTTCCTGCTTCATGGTTATCCCCGCAGCCCATCAGCGCGGTTGTCATCAAGGCTGCAAAGAGAGTACGGTGTGTTAAGTTGTATTTCATAGGTAATCTTTTGGTTTGTTTTTCGTGTGCAAATATACGGAAAAAATATGAAACCTCACCATTCGAATGTGGAAAATTCCTATTTTACGTTAATATTTCCAAAAACAGTGCCTACATATCCAGTTTTTTCGTAATTTTGCAGCGAACTTTTCTACCGATTGAAACCCAAAATGGATTATAACATCTAAAAGCTCGAAAAACTGAGACAATAAAGTTTTCGTTGATTTCGATGTTTTCGTGGTTTTTCGGAATCCTAATAAGAGTGGTTTAATTCCAAAAATGCCCGAAAAGACGAAAAAGTCCGAAAATATTTTTGTAGTCATTTCCGCGTTTCGATGTTCAGATAGTGGGTGGTCGCTGCGCTCAAAATTATAATAAAAATTGTCAAAAAGGGATTCTTATAATTTTAGATTCAATTTTTTGAGAATTTTGAGCGAAGCGACCCCAAAAGAAGTTGTTATATAGAAGTGCACATTATTGAAATATGAAACGATATCATGCTTTGATGGTCCTCTTCCTGCTGTTGGCTCCCTGCTTCTACTCTGCTTGGAGCAACTACCAACAGAAAAGGGAAGAACTGCTGAACGATATGAATCAGGCGCTGGAGCTGACTCTCGCCCGTCAGATGAATGTGGAGATTTCGCCTGATACCATCCGCAACTACCTCGCTTACCTCACGGTGCCCGAGTTGCGCGACCATTCGATAGTGTATTATGCCACAGGTGATCGTCGTGCCTCGTTGTGCAGCCGACCGATGCACTGGACCAATGGCATCGAACAATGCGAGTTCCAGAGCTATGCCTCCTGCTCGCCGCTCACCATCCTTCGGCTGTCCGATCAGCGATGGTCATCGCTGCTGCTCCTCCTCTCCGCACTGTGGGTGCTTGCTGCACTAGTCTATTTCCGCCGCAGCGCTCCGGCTGTCTCCACCGTTACCATCGGGCAACTCACCCTTGAGGGCAACACGTTTTACAACGCATATCGCCAGCCCGTCCACCTCACGCCCATGCAGGAGCAGTTGCTCAGGCTCTTCTTCGATGCGCCTTGTCACAGCTTGTCGAAGCAGGAGATCTGCGATTGCCTTTGGCCGCGCAAACCCGATGCCAGCGACACCCTCTATACCCTCGTGAAGCGCATGAAGCCCATCCTCGAAGCGCAGGGTGGTCTGCAGATCTCTTCCGACCGAGGCAAAGGCTACATCTTGGAAAGCAAGTGATAGCCCCATTGAGAATCAAGGTGATAGAAAACCTGACAATCGTCGAACTGCAAATGTCAGACAATTGTCAGGTTTATTTTTTGCCCGTTTCGAACATTGTCTTTATCTTTGCCGTCAAACCAATCACCGCAATACATGATGACAATGAATCGAAAACAGTATGAGCGTCTGAACGACCTCTTGGGCTGGACCACGTTCGCCGTGGCAGCCTGCACTTATTTAGCTACCGTAGAGCCCAGTGTCAGCTTCTGGGATTGTCCCGAGTATGTGGCGTGTGCCGTGAAGGGCGAAGTGGGTCATCCACCCGGAAACACTTTCTTCCTGCTGGCAGGTCGCTTCTTCGCCAACTTTGCAGGCGGTGACCTGTCGCGTGCCGCACTATGGATCAACCGTATGTCGGCCCTCTTCAGTGCGGGCACCATCCTTTTCCTGTTTTGGAGCATCACTGCTCTCCTCGCGCGTATTATAATAAGGAATAGGGACGATGCACCCGATGGGGCTCAGGCAGTCACCATCTTCGGAAGCGGACTGGTGGGGGCGCTGGTCTATACGTGGTCCGACACCTTTTGGTTTTCGGCAGTCGAAGCTGAGGTCTATTCCTTTTCCTCGCTGATGACGGCCTTGACGTTCTGGCTGATGCTGAAGTGGGAGAGGCGTGCCGGCAACCCTCGTGCCGATCGATACATCATCCTCATCGCCTACGTTGTCGGACTGTCGATAGGCGTTCACCTCCTCAACCTTCTTTGCCTGCCAGCCATCGTCTTGATCTTCTATTTCCATCGCAACAAGCGCGCTGGTATGCTTTCGACTCTGATGGTGCTGCTGGCCTCTTTCCTGCTTATCGCAGCTATCCTGTTCGGTTTCGTCCCGGGTATGGTGGGGCTTGCTAAGCGCTTCGAGCTTCTGATGGTCAATACGCTGGGCTTCGACTACAACATGGGTACCCTGGCCTGTTTCCTGACGGTGCTTGCCGCTTTGCTGGCCTCATTGTTCCTCATCTGCCGAGGCCGTTTGTTCAAGAGCAACGGAGCGAGGATTGCCTACAATGTGGTCTTCTCGCTGCTGATGCTATTGGCGGGTTTCTCGACCTTTGCGCAAATCCTTATACGCTCGTCAGCGGGTTTGCCGATGAACGAAAATACGCCTGACAACATCTTTGCGCTGTCGCGCTACTTGAATCGCGAGCAATATGGAAGTACACCATTGCTCTACGGACAGACGTTTGCTTCCGAAGTGATTCGTGATGCTTCGGAGGGAAAGGGCAGGGAACTATATGCCAAGGTGGTGAAAACTGACGAAGCCGAGCCCGACCGGTACTGCGTCTATGACCGCGCTACGGAATATGAATATGACTACACGATGCTGTTTCCGCGTATGCACAGCAATCTGCCGCAGCACGTGGCTGGATATAAGCAGTGGTCAGGCTACGAAGGCGAAAGGATAAGGGTAAGGACTGCCGATGGTGGAATGAAGACTAAACGTGTGCCTACATTCGGCGAGAACCTTATCTACTTCCTGCGCTATCAGCTGGGACACATGTACTGGCGCTATTTCTTCTGGAATTTCTGCGGACGTCAGAACGACCTGAAAGGCAATGGTGAGGCCGATTGCGGCAACTGGATTACCGGCATCCCGCTCATCGACACACTTCTTGTCGGCTCGCAGGATAACGTGCCGCGTTCAATCCGTGAGAATAAGGGGCACAACGTCTATTATATGCTGCCGCTGCTGTTGGGGCTTCTCGGATTGGCTTGGCAATATCGCAGGGGGAGGGAAGGACGACAGGGTGCGCTGACGGTTGCAATGCTGTTTCTGATGACGGGCATCGCTATCGTCGTCTATATCAACCAGCCGCCGTTCCAGCCGCGCGAAAGGGACTATTCGTATGCCGGTTCGTTCTATGCCTTCTCCATTTGGGTGGGCATGGGTGTGGCTGGATTGACGGCTCTCCTGCATAAGCTTTTCAAGCAACTCCTGCCCCAGCAAAAGGGATTGAGGACGACTATCTTCCTCAACGTGCTGACCGTCCTCGCTTGCCTCCTTGTCCCGCTGCAGATGGTCGGACAGACGTGGGACGATCACGATCGTTCCGACCGTTTCCTGGCGCACGACTTCGGGCAGAACTATCTCCGTTCGCTCGACCCCAATGCTATCATCTTCACTTCGGGCGACAACGACACATTCCCCCTGTGGTACGCCATCGAGGTGGAGGGGTTCCGCACCGACGTGAGGGTGTGCAATGTCGAATACCTGCAGACCGACTGGTATATCGACCAGATGAAATCCCCTGCCTACGCCTCGCCGCCTCTCCCCATCCCTTTCGACAGGAAGGACTATGCGGGCAACGGGTTGCTCTATCTCCCTGTCCGCAATGTCCGTTTGTCCATCGATGCAAACATGAAAGACAAGCGTTACCTGCTCAGAAACGAATTCATGCAGCTCGCCATGGTCGATAGCATAGCACGTGCAGGGTGGAACCGCCCCATCTATTTCGCTGTGTCGATGGGACCCGATTCGTTTGCAGGACTGGAGTCGTATTTCCGCACTGTGGGCTTGGCCTATCAGGTTGTTCCATCGGCTGATGGAGGAACCGAATCGGTGGACATCGAACGCACCTACGATTGCCTGATGCATCGCTTCAAGTGGGGCAATGCCAACAAGCCAGGCATTTATCTCGACGAGACTGCGCTCAACCTCTGCGCCACCCATCGCATGATTTTCGCTCGGCTGATTGATGCATTGATGGAGCAGGGCGACACCGAACGTGCCTTGGATGCAGCCTTGCGTTGCCTGGAAGTTTTGCCGCCCTTCAACATCCCTCACGATGCGTCTTCACTTTCCATCATGCGTTGCTTGCGGCAGTGCGGGCATCGTGAGCAGGCCGACTCTATCGCTCAGGAGATTCTTTCGCAAGCCGACGAGTATCTGCAATGGGTGTTCACGCTCGACTCTGACCGACAGCGTTCGTGCACCTATTCCATTCGCCGCTGGCTTGGCATGATGCACTATACGCTCATGGAACTTGCTTCCGAGGATGACAACCATTCATTCGACAATTATTCCCGCCAATTCAAAAAGTATTATGAAAAATATTCCAGCTTCAATCGCACCTAATGACTTCAAGCCATGCTTCCGTCTTCGCAACTACATCGTCATGACATTCTCCTTCGTCCTCGTTGTGATAGGTTTCGTCCTCATGTGTGGACCTTCCTGCACAATGGATACCTTCAACCCCGAGGTGTTCAGTATCATGCGTACTGTCATTGCTCCGACCACTTGTTTCGTCGGCTATCTACTGATTGTTGTCGGCATCCTGCTTTGACCCTCATTTCCTGGCCGAAATGGGATATTATCACTAAAAATAAAGGAGGAGAATCTTTTTTCCTCCTTATTTTTTGCCCACTTCAAAAAAATGCCGTAATTTTGCAGCGAACTTTTCGATATATCGAAAACATAACATTATGGTCGCTGCGCTCAAAATTATAAGAAAATTTTAGGAAAATTATCAAAATAAGGGTTCTTATAATTTTTTGATTCAATTTTTTGGAAATATTGAGCGAAGCGATCTAAACAACAGAAAGTTTTCGTAAATTTCGATGTTTTCGTGGTTTTTCGGAATACAAGAAACGATGAGGTTATTCCGAAAACGTCCGAAAAAACGAAAATGTCCGAAAATTTTTCGGTTTTCGCGTTTTTCGATGTTCCGATAGTGGGTGGTCGCTACGCTCAAAATTATAAGAAAATTTTAGGAAATTATCAAAATAAGGATTCTTATAATTTTTTGATTTAATTTTTTGAGAATTTTGAGCGAAGCGACCCTTAAAACAAGGATGTAATAAAGAATCGCACATTCAGCACGCCCCATGTCGTTCGACTCGATTACATTTGCACTCTTTCTCCCGATTGTCTTCCTGCTTTACTGGGCACTGCACCAGTCGAGGAGGGGGCAGAACGTGCTGCTGCTCGTGGCGAGCTACGTGTTCTATGGGTGGTGGAACTGGCGCTTTCTGGGACTGATACTCCTCACCACTTGCAGCGCCTACACTTGTGCGCTGTGGGTGGAGCATTGGAGAAAGGTGGGACGAACAGGATGGGCAGCTGCCGCCAATGTCGCCAACCTGGTGCTTAACATTGGAGTGCTGGGCCTGTTCAAGTATTACGACTTCTTTGCCGCGAGCTTCAACGCACTGATGATGCACCTCGGCCTCCATGCCGACTGGCCCTTGCTCTACCTGCTGCTACCCGTAGGCATCAGCTTCTATACCTTCCAGGCCTTGAGCTATACGATCGACGTCTATCGAGGTGACATCCGTGCTGAGCGCGACTGGATCGGCTTCGCCACCTACATCGCCTTCTTCCCGCAGCTGGTGGCTGGCCCCATTGAGCGAGCAGGGAAGATGCTGCCGCAGTTCGATGCACCCCGCACCTTCAGCAGCGAGGAGGCGGTGACAGGATGCCGACGTATGCTTTGGGGCTTCGTGAAGAAGATTGTGGTGGCCGACAACTGCGCACCCATCGTCGAACAGATTTTTGCCAATCCTGATGCGCAAGGCGGTTCGACACTGCTCTACGGCTCCGTGCTCTTTGCCTTCCAGATCTATGCCGACTTCTCGGGCTACAGCGACATCGCCATCGGCTCTGCACACCTCTTCGGCATCCGCCTTTCCGACAACTTCCGCAATCCCTATTTCGCCACGAGCATCCCCGACTTCTGGCGTCGCTGGCACATCTCACTCACCAGCTGGTTCCGCGACTATGTGTATATTCCCTTGGGCGGCAATCGGAAGGGGAGGGCACGGACATTCGCGAACACCGTGGCAGTCTTCTCGCTGAGCGGTTTGTGGCATGGTGCAAACTGGACCTTCGTCTTGTGGGGCTTCTACCACGGGCTGCTGTTCCTGCCGTGGCTAAGGAAAGGGGGGCGAAGGGGACAAGAGGTTCGAGAGGTTCAAGGTGTTCGAGAGGTTCGTGATTCCGTAGCAAACATCTATGGCTGCTTTCAATCCCTTCTAACCTTCCTGCTTGTGTGCATTGGCTGGGTGCTTTTCCGGGCGCCAAACGTTGCAATGGCTTGGATCTGCCTGAAGCGAATGGTCTGCTGCATGGACTTGTCGTTTATGCAGCAGAGCAAGTCCATCCTTCTTTTTGCAGTGCTGATGCTGGCGGCTGAATATTGGCAGCTGCCCTTGCCGCGTCGCCGCTGGCTGCGCTGGGCTATCTATTACCTCCTCATCTGTCTAATGCTTTGGAAGGCCACGGCATCGACACAATTCATCTATTTCCAGTTCTGAGCATGAGCAAGACCGATAGTTTCCTGACCGAGATCAAGCGTTTCGTGAAACCACTGGCGTGGTTCGCCAGCCCCTTCGTCGTGCTGATGGTATGCTATGTCTTGGCCGACCCGTTCAAGGTGATCTGGAACTACGAAAGCTTCTACCCTGAGCAGGTGGCGGGTGGCATTGCGCTCAATCCCGCTCATGTGGCCACGCAGAACTACCTGCGTCAGCACATCATCGAGCACTACGACAGCTTCATTCTCGGCAACAGCCGAAGCATCTATTATCCCATTGCAGCCTGGCGGCAGTATTTCTCCGAGGGCAGCCGTTGCTATCACTACGACGCTGCCAACGAGTCGCTGCTCGGCATCTGGCAGAAGCTGCGTTTCATTGCACATCAGGGCGACTCCATCCGCAATGTGCTGATGGTGGTCGATGCCGGCTTGCTGGAAAAGGTGGACTGCGACCACTGGCACCTGTGTGAAACACCTCCCGCCTTGACGGGCTATCGCAATCTGGTGTCTTTCCACTGGTACAACCTCAAGACGTTCCTCACGCCCCAGTTCCTGATGGCTTATGCCGACTACAGCCTGTTCCATCAGTTGCGTCCCTATATGCTCCGAAAGGGCTTGCTCGCCGACGATATGTTTGTCTATGACGCAAAAGGTAATGAGTGCAACTTCGTCCCCTTGGAGCAGGAGATAGCCGCCGGCACCTATTATACTGAGGAACGGCTGCGTGTGTTCGAAGGTGTGCAGTTCCCCGACTCGGTGTCGCCCCCTGTCATCGGCAAGCCCCAGCGCGAACTGCTCGATTCAATCCGCTCCATTCTCGCTCGGCAGGGAACATCTGTTCAAATCGTCATCAGCCCTCTCTACAACCAGATACGTCTCAACCCTCGCGACCTTCAGTGCCTTGAGCAGCTTTTCGGCTCCGACCACGTCAACGACTTTTCGGGTCCCAACCTCTGGAACTCCGATCTGCACAACTATTACGAGGCTTCGCACTACCGCCCGCGTGTGGCTGTCGCCGTGATGGATTCTGTGTATTAAAAAAGTGTTAGCGCTCCTTTCTCACGAGAGGGGCGCTAACGTTACACACATATTATTAATAAATTAATACCCGGGATTCTGTTCAAGCTTGGCATCCTTGTTGGCCTGGATGGCCGAGAGTGGGATGGGGAGCAGGTCGAAGTGTGCGTCGTAGGCCTTGCCGTCGGCACTGTTGGCTGCATTGAAATAGGGGTTGTACTTCGTGATGCGCTCGAAGAGCTTGCCGGTGCGGGCGAGGGTGAGGCGACGTGTCTCTTCGCAAACGAGTTCGCGCAGACGCTCGTCGAGGATGTAGTCGAGGGTCATCTGGTCGGCGGTGCACTCCTTGGCATGGGCGCGGGCGCGGAGGACGTTGATGTCGTGGGCTGCCTCGGCCTTCTTGCCGGTGGCGACATAGGCTTCAGCACGGAGCAGATAAGCTTCGGCCAGACGATAGAAGTACTGGTCGGTGAAGGTCTTGCCACCGGTGCCTGCCAGCTGATAGATGGCCTTGTTGCCATACTGAGCATCGGGATGATGGAATGGCGTGGTCATCTTGGTGCTGTAGCCGCACATGAAGCGGTTGGGGAGCTGGGTGGATGGGGTGGTGCCTCCATCGTAGCCGGTCTCCATCGAATAGCCTTCGGGAAGCACGGTGTTCTCGAGGTCAAAGTATCCGTCGGGCATGGCAGCAGCGAGCTTTGGATCGGCTGCAATCACGTCGGGACGGTGGATCTTGAAGCGGCGTGGCCAGTTGAACTCGGAGTTGCGCATGTCGTTGAAGTCCTCGTCCCAGATCTCGCGGTAGAGGTGAGGTGCGGCATAGTGGGTGCCGATGCCACGACCGCCGGTCATGTCGCCGATAGGCCAGTCGAAGAGCTGGAGGTTGATGCCGTCGGGGGTGATGATGTGGAACTTATCGACCTGGGGAGCGAAGAAACGCTCGCCCCAGAAGCTGCCCTGATCCCAGAAGAAGTGGCTGGTGTTGTTGCCACCACCATCGACGTTGGTCTCGAACTGGATGACCCAGATGCTCTCGGTGTTGCCCGAAGCGCGGTTCTGGTTGTTGGGGCGGAAGAGGTCGTAGAAGACGTCGCCATCCTCCTTGACCTGCGAGCCGAAGCGCTCGGTCATGAGCTTGAGCTCGGGGTTGTCGATCACGGCTGTGGCTGCTGAGACGGCCTTGTCGTTGGCGCCAGTGGCGAGATAGAGTTCGGCGAGGAGCATATAGGCTGCGGGCTTGCTGATTTCGCCATCCTTCACAGCCTTGATGTCGGGCAGGTTGGTGGTGGCAAACTCGAGGTCCTGGATGGCCTGGGCCTGTACGGTGGCCTTGGCTTCGCGGGTGTAGTCGGTCTTTGGAGCAGTCACCTCCTCAAGCTGGAGGGGCACATCGCCATAGAGATAGGTGAGGGTGCGGTAGCCGAGGGCACGGAAGAAACGTGCCTTGGCCTCGTAGGCTGCCTTCTGCTCGTCGCTTAGCACGGTGCTGGCTGGCAGACGGCTGATGATGGTGTTGGCCTGGGCGATGAGCTTGTAGTTCTGATCCCAGTAGAACTTGGCGATGGCACCCGAGGGTGAGAAGTCGGCAGTGACGTTCGACTTGAGCGGGTCGGCAGTGATCCACATGTCGGCAACCTTCGAGAGGTCGGTGGTGCGGTCATAGGTGGTATAGTATTCCTGACGAACCAGGTAGTAGAGCTCGGTGATGGCTGCGTCGAAGTCAGCCTTCGTGGAATACGAATTGGATGCTGAATTGAAGTCGAGGGCCTTCTCCTCGAGGAATGAGTCTTCGTTACATCCGGTCAGCACCGCTGCGACTAAGGCAGCATAATATAATAATTTCTTCATAATGATTGTTCAATTAAAAGTTGATGTTGATACCAAATGTGACACTCTTCATGATTGGGCGATCCTCGTAGCGGCTACCCGTGCGGCGGTCCTGGCCGTTGATGTCCTGATAGGTCATGTCGGGCTCAGGATCCCAACCGTTCCACCCGGTGAAGGTGAGGAGGTTCTTGCCGCTGACGTAGAGGTTGATGCCGTCCATGCCAATCTTCTTCATCCAGGCTGCGGGGAGGTCGTAGGAAAGGGTGATGTCCTGCAGACGTACGAACGAACGATTCTCGTAGCGGAATGGGTTGATGGCGGGGTTGGCGTGATAGAGCGCGAAGATACCGTCGGAGTTGTTGGGTGTCCAGAAGTTATCGACCTGCTCGGTGAGGCGGTTGTGACGCAGGGTGTTGTCGTTGACGAGCTCGGCGTAAGAGTTCTTGCCTTGATAGCTCTTGTCACCACCGAGAATGGAGTTGAGGAAGAAGCTGAGAGTGATGCCCTTGTAGCGGAAAGTGTTGAGCATACCCATGCGCACTGCAGGATCGGTGCGACCGATGATGCTGCGGTCGTTCTCGTCGATCTTGCCGTCGTTGTTGATATCGACGATACGGTAGTTGCCCGGGTGATATCCGTCGGGGATGTCGTCGCCCACCTGGTAGATGCCGTCAACGGTGTAGTCGTAGATGGCCGAGAGGGATTCGCCGATGAAGAGTGACGAAGAGGTAAGGTCGTCCTCCTTGCCGTCGCCGTCGGTGTCGAGGCCGGCGAGCTTGGTGATCTCGTTGCGGTTCATCGAGAGGTTGAACTGAGTGTTCCACTCGAAGTCGCGCGTCTTGATGTTCTGGGTGTTGAGGGTGATTTCGAAACCATGGTTCTTGATTTCACCCACATTCGACATGATGGAGGTGAAGCCGGTGATGGATGGGATGGATACGGCATAGAGCAGGTCCTTCGTGGTGGTCTGATAGTACTCGATGTTACCGCTGATGCGATTGTTGATCACGGCGAAGTCGAGACCGAAGTTGAGACCTGAAGTCTTCTCCCACTTGAGGTCGGCATTCTCCATCGAAGCGAGTTCCTGACGCATGGCTCCCGAAACGCCGTCGCCGAAGATGTAGCCGATGCTGGAGTTGACCTTGGCGAGCGAAGAGTAGCGGCTGGTCTGGTTACCGCTGACACCCCAACCTGCACGAAGCTTCAAGTAGTCGATGCCGGCCACCTTGAACCAGTCTTCGTTGGTGATGACCCAACCGAGGGCCACCGATGGGAAGACGGCTGACTTGTTGTTGGCCGAGAAGCCCGAGAAACCATCACGACGCAGGGTCGCGGTGACGAGGTAGCGGCTGTCGTAGGAGTAGTTGACACGGTACATCTGATAGAGCAGGGTCTCAAGCCAGGCATCGGAGTTGGTGGTCTGGGTGGAAGCGAGTTCGAGTGAGTTGTAGCCGAGGGTCATGCGTGGGAAGAGCTTGGCGTCGGCAGCGGTGTAGCTGTACTTGCGGCGCGAAGCACCATATACGAAGGTTGCGCCTACGTTGTGCTTGCCGAAGTCGTTGGAATAGTTGACGATGTTATCGAGGGTGTAATCGTAGTAGGTCGAGTGGTGCTTGTAAGCCTGGCCGTTGTTGTTCTCGGCATATTCGCTTGCATAGTTGTGCTCGCCGATGCGATAGTTGTTACCATAGTTCACGCGATAGGTGAGACCCTTGAGAGGCAGCTGCACCTCGGCGTAGAGGTTGGCAAAGAACGAGTTGTTGCGATCGTAGTCATCGACCATGGAACCATGATATGGATTCTCGCGCGCATCGTGTGCGGGATAATCAATGATGACACCGTCCTCGTCGTAAGGATGGGTGAGAGGGCTGCACTCGATGAGGAAGGGGAGGTAGGTCTCCTGACCATCGCGATTCTCGAACGAACCGAAAGCCTGCACACCGGCCTTGAGCCACTTGGTGGGCTGGATGTCGAGGTTGACGCGGATGGAGTTGCGCTTGTAGTCATCGTTGAGCAGGTAGTTCTTCTGGGTGGTGTTGCCTACGGAAATGAGGTAGGACATGGCATCGCTTCCGCCCGAGATGTTGAGCTTGTTCTCCTGGATATGGCCATTGCGGGTGAAGTCGCTCCACCAGTCGTAGTCGCCGGGTACGATGTTGCCCTGGCTGTCGGTCATCCACGAGTCGGGCATACGTGAAGCGAGGTTGAAGTTGGGATCCTGCTGGGTGTAGCCCGAAGCTTCGGTCTTGGAGTAGAGCCAGAGGCACTCGTTGTCGAAGTTGAGCATCTCCTCACGGTTCATGGTGTGGAGGTCCTTGGTAGGCTTCTGGATGCTGTAGCTGCTCTGGAACGAAACCTTTGCCTTGCCCTTGGCTCCCTTCTTGGTCGTGATGAGGAGTACGCCGTTGGCAGCCTGTGCACCATAGACGGCGGTGGCAGAAGCGTCCTTCAGCACATCGACGCTCTGGATGTCGGCAGGGTTGATGCTCGAAAGGCCGCCGGTGTAGATGATACCGTCGAGAACCACGAGGACGCTCGAGTTACCCGAAATGGTGTTGGTGCCACGCACGGAGATCGATGGGTCGGAACCTGCCGAGCTGGCCTGTCCTACGTTCAAGCCAGGGACGGAACCCTGCAGTGACTGCAGCATATTGGTGTTGGGTGACTTCTCGAATGCTTTAATGTTCGCGCTTGCGACTGCGCCCGTGAGGTCGCTCTTCTTCATGGTGCCGTAACCTACTACCACGACATCATCGAGCAGCTTGTTGTCTTCGGCAAGAACTACGCGGAAGTCGCTGCGACCTTCGGTGGCAATCTCCTGGGTGGAGAAGCCCACGTAGGATACCACAAGGACAGCGTTCTTCTTCACACTGAGGGTGAACTGTCCGTCAAGGTCAGTCACCGTGCCATTGAGCGAACCCTTTTCGAGCACGGTCACACCAACGATCGGCTCCTGATCGGTAGCTGAAATCACAACACCTCGCACCGTATTCTGGGCGTAGGTGACTACTACACTTGCAAGAAGCATGAATAGTAACAGAAATCGATTTCTCATTAGTTTGTTTTTTTAGTTATTATATGTGAATATTTTTTGGTGATTTTTGCAGGTTTGGCCTGTATGTCATTTTCGACGGTGCAAAGGTACGGCATTTATTTGATGCAGGGAAATTTTTCCGATACACGTTTTTGCCTCGTTGAAACGAATTGCAATATGCATCCCTTGATATGATACACGTTCTTTCACTTATGAAACATCGCCTGATTTTTTGCCCAAAATTATTTGCATTTTTCATAATATCTATGTATTTTTGCATCGGATTTTGATACATGCACCATGATGAAGACCCGCATACTTTCCCTGCTGATTGCCGTAGCGCTGACCTGCCTGTCGGGCCAGGCGCAGTCCTATCGGTTCCTGACGTCGGACAACGAACTGCCCAGTTCGATGATCAACGACCTCTTCCAAGACCATTACGGTTTTGTGTGGATAGCCACCGAGAACGGTCTGGTGCGCTACGATGGCGCGCGCTTCGTCACCTACACCAACAGCCCCTCCGACAGACATTCGTTGGCACACGACTTCGTCACTTCGCTGGTGGAGGATCGCGACGGACACCTCTTTATATCCACGTACGCGGGCGTGCAAGTATTCGACTACGCCACCAACTCATTCACCGAGAATGTCACGTGGGATGATGGCAGTGCCTTTGGCGAGAACTCCAACCACCTTCTGTTCAGCGCTTCGGGCAGTGTCTATTCGTCGGGACATTCTGCCTGCGAAATCCTGCTGCAGGATGACCGCGTCGTGGCTCGCAAGTTGAGGTATTCGCCCGAACTGAAGAACTATTCGAAGACCCTCGAGGACCAGAACGGTCAGCATTGGGTACTGGTGAGAGGCCAGAACGCTATGCTGCGCATCCGTGACGAGCAGATCGAGCAAAGTTACATCTTCTCGCAACCCAATGTCACGCTTGCCGACTTCACTATGACCGCCGACGGCGTGGTCTATGCCGTCGTTTCGGAACTCGGCGTGGTGGAATACAACCCCGTGAACGACAGCTTCGAGACCATTCTGCCCGAACTGGCAAACCTGCACTTTAATTATATATGCGCGATAGATGACCGCCTGTACATTCTTGCCGAGCAGAGCCCCATCTACGTCTTCGACCGCAAGATGAAGGTGCTGTCGCAGCAGAACATCGAGATGGGAAGCGGATGGCTCGACGAGTTCAATTCGACCCATTTCCTCATCGACCGCGACGGCAACACCTGGCTGAGCGTGGCACAGCAGGGCGTGCTGATGATTCCCTCCTACAATTCCCCTTTCGGATACCTCGGCAACCGTGTGGCCAATGCCGACGTGGTGGGACGCAGCCCCATCACCGCCCTCTTCGAGGATTCGGAAGGTCTGATCTGGCTGGGTACGGCAGGCGACGGACTCTATTGCCTCTCGGACAAACTGAAGCCCGTGGCGCACTATAAGGAGCCTGCCATCGTCACCAGCCTTTACGAGGATGCAGGGGGCGACATTTGGCTGGCAAGTGCAAGTTCGGGCGTGCTGAAGCTCAATCGCCGGCAGAAGAGCTTCACCGACCATGCGATGAAGACCTCGACGGGAGCCTTGACCACAGCGCACGACATCGAGAGCGACAATCGAGGCCGCATCTGGGTGGGCACGATGGGCAATGGCCTCTATGGCTACGACAGGCAGACGAATCTGGCTTTCAGCGTCAACGAAATCAATACAGACATCCACAAGTGGGTCGATCGCGTCTTTGTCGCCAACGACGGCACGCTTTGGCTGGGTACTTTCGATGGCCTGGAGCGCATCAATACGCAGTCGCCCAACTACGAGAGCGTGCGTTACTTCAAACGTACCATCGTCTATGACATCGCGCAGGACAAGGATCAAAGCCTGTGGCTTGCCACGAGTGTGGGCCTGCTGAACGTTTCGACCGAAGGCGACACCCTGCAGACGTTTACCACTGAAGACGGCCTGCCAAGCCAGTCGCTGGCTTCGCTCCAACTGGCCTCCGACGGCTGCATCTGGGTGAGTAGCAACAAGGGCCTTTCGAAGGTCGATCCCGACAAGCGGACGGTGACCAACTACTACACCGGCGACGGCCTGCAGGGCAACGAGTTCTGCAAATGTGCCTCGATGACCGACCGACAGGGACGCATCTGGTTCGGAGGCAACAACGGCGTGACCTATTTCACCCCGAACAGTGTGCGACCCGACAGCAAGATGTGGCAGATGCGCATCGTGGCAATGACCCTGGCCGACCGCGAAGTGACCACGGCGACGTTGTCTGACGGAAAGTCCGTGACCACCGTTCCCATCTATCAGGCCGAAGAAGTGACTTTGGATCACGAGGACCACGCGTTCACCATCTATTTCGCCACCGAGGAACTGAACTGCCCCGAGACGATGCAGTTCGAATACCGACTGAACGACCAGCCTTGGCAACGTCTGCCCGTGGGGGTACACTCCGTGTCGTTCTCGAATATGCCGACAGGCACCAACTTCTTTGCCGTGCGTGCGGTGAACAACCAGCGCGACTCCACCGTCAAGACGCTGCGCATTGTCATTCGTCCTCATTGGTACGAGACGTGGTGGTTCATGCTGCTCACTTTACTGCTTTTGGCATTGATCTCGACACTTGTATTCATGACTGTCCGTTCGCATTATCGCGAAAAGAACGATCGACTTTTGACTGAAAATATGGAGGCTGTGCATGATGCGCAGACGCGACTCTTCATCGACCTCACCCACGAGATACGCACGCCGCTGATGCTTATTCTTGGCCCCATCAAGAAGCTTTTGGCACAGGATGACGATGCTTCGCGCCGCAATTCCTACGGCACCATCCAGCGCAATGCCAACCGCATCATGCGCCTTATGGACCAGATGATCGACATGCGGCGTATGGACAAGGGCGTGCTCAACCTGCACTTCGAGGAATGTAACCTCGTCGAGACGGTGGGCAATGTCTTTGTCGACTTCCAGGAGCAGGCACGCATCAAGCGCATCGACCTGACGTTTGTGCACGAAGGACTCTTGCAACTGCCCGTGTGGGTCGATTCGGGTTATTTCGACAAGATCATCATCAACCTCGTCTCGAATGCACTCAAATACACCCCGACGGGCGGTAAGGTGCAGATTGTCCTTTCGCGTCTGGGCGATGAAAAGGCTCGTATTGCCGTGATAGACAACGGACCAGGTGTGCCTGTGGGCGATCGCGAACGCATCTTCGACCGCTTCTATCGTGGCAAGAATGCCGCCGACTCGAAGATACAAGGTTCAGGCATCGGCCTTTCGCTCACTCGTTCGCTCGTCGAAAAGCACCATGGCGTGATGGGAATGGAGAGCAGCACCGAGCCGCCTACAGGTTCGACATTCTGGGTGGAACTTCCTTTGGGGCGAAAGCATCTGGCCGATAGCGAGATAGCCACCGTGACGACACCCGATGCCCCTGTCGCTAAGGAGGAAAATCATTCGACTCCACAGATGGAGGAGTACAATCCGCACGCCAAGACCAAGTACCATGTGCTGGTGGTCGATGACGAGGAGGAGATCCTGCAATATCTGAAGCACGAACTTTCGGCCGACTTCCATGTAGCAGGCTGCAACAACGGCAAGGAGGCGCTTTCGATGCTTTTGAACGTGAAGTTCGACCTGGTGATCTCCGATGTGATGATGCCCGTGATGGATGGCGAGGCACTTTGCCGCAAGATCCGACAGAACATCAACCTCAACCATCTGCCCGTCATCCTGCTCACCGCCAATACCGAAGAGGAAGCGATGATTTCGGGCCTCGACACCGGTGCCGACGAATACATGGTGAAGCCCGTGAGCATGAACCTTCTCCGTACGCGTGTCTATAACCTGATACATGGCCGCGAGTTGCTCCAAGTCAATTTCGCAGGCAAGCAGATCGAGGAGGACAAACTTGAGGAACTGCATGTGAAGACACCCGATGAACTGTTGATGGAACGCATCATGAGAGAGGTGAACAACAACCTCGCCAATCCCGAACTCACTGTGGAGATGCTTGCCGACAAGGTGGGCATGAGCCGTGTTCACCTCAATCGAAAACTCAAGGAACTCACCAACCAGACTGCACGCGACTTCATCCGAAATATTCGCCTCAAGCAGGCTGCCACCCTCCTCGAGCAAGGCAACCATCAGGTGAATCGCATTGCCGAGCTGGTGGGCTTCACCAATGTCAGCAACTTCACCACCGCCTTCCACAATCTCTATGGCGTTTCGCCCAAGGATTATCCTCCTCACCCCCCCTCAAACCCCACTTAACCCGTCGTTTTTCAGTCGCAGCCAAGTTTGGTTGCCGCATACGCCCTCAAACCCATGTCCCGTATCCTCTTTCTCCTCTTGGCTCTCGCCCTCGCCCCAATAGCCAGGGCCATCGACCTCACAAAGGCCACAATCGTGTATAACCCCAAGGATGCGCCCCTCGTCAGTCAGATGGCGCAGACGATGGCCGACGACATCGAGCGCGTCGCAGGCGTTCGTCCTACAGTAGCCACCCGCAAAGGCAAGGGCGAGAATATCCTTCTCGCCACTTCGAAATATGCTGCACGCTGTCCCAAGGCTCTGCGTGGGGCTTGGGAGCGCTTTGCCATCGAGACACGTGGCAACGACCTTTGCATCACTGGTTCTGATCCGCGTGGCCTTGCCTATGGCGTATTCCACGTCAGCGAACAGATTGGAGTAAGCCCATGGTACTGGTTTGCCGATGTCCCTGTGCTCGATGCCAGGATTCCTGTCAGCGACTACGTCGAAGACTTCCTCAGCCCTTCGCCCTCCATCCGCTATCGAGGTGTCTTCATCAACGACGAGGATTGGGGACTGTTCACCTGGGCTTCGCGCAACTACGAGAAGGAACTCGGCGACATTGGACCCAAGACCTACAACCGTGTCTGCGAACTCATCCTGCGCCTCAAGGGCAATATGCTGGCTCCTGCCATGCACAGCATCACCGGTGCCTTCTATAGTCATCCCGAGAGCCAGGTGATGGCCGACAAGTGGGGCATCATGATCACCACAAGCCATTGCGAACCACTGCTCTTCAACAACGCTGCCCTCTCGGAATGGGACAAGCAGCGCGATGGCGAGTGGAACTATGAGACCAACAGCCAGACCATCCTGCAGAAACTCGACAATCGTATTCGAGAGACTGCACAGTATGACAACATCTACACCATGGGTATGCGTGGACTCCACGACGAGGCGATGAAGGGCAGCACCGATCCACGCGACCGTGCTCGCACCCTCGAAGAGGTGTTTGCCCAGCAGCGTAACATTCTCGAAAAATATAAGGGAAAGAAGGCTACAACCATTCCACAAATCTTCGTGCCCTACAAGGAGACTCTCGATATCTACGATGCCAGCCTGCGTGTGCCCGACGACATCACCCTCATCTGGCCCGACGACAACTACGGCTACATGAAGCGTGTGAGCAATGCCGACGAACGCCTTCGCAAGGGAGGAAGCGGAGTCTATTACCACCTCAGTTATCTTGGAACGCCCCACGACTACCTTTGGCTCCCCTCCACAGCTCCTATGCTGATGTACGAGGAATTGCTCAAAGCCTACGAGGCAGGTGCCGACCGCTATTGGCTTCTCAATGTGGGTGACATCAAGCCCATGGAGATCGAGACGCAGATGTTCTTCGACATGGCCTACGACCTCAGCCGCTTCAGCTATGACAATGCCAATCGTTATCAGGCACAGTGGCTTGCCAGCGTCTTCGGTAAACAGCACCTCGACGATTTCCAGTTCATCCTCGACCATTATTATCGCCTGGCTTGGGATCGCAAACCCGAATTCATGGGCTACGAATGGGAGTGGAACACGCCCGAACGTGAACGTCTGCACGACAGCGACTTCTCGTTTGCCGATGGTTCGGCACAGCGTCGCCTCGTCGAATACCAGGATATCTGTTATGTCGTCGATCGCATCGACCAGAGCGTGAAGGAGGAGCAGCGTCCCGCCCTCTTCGAAATGTTGGGCTATGCCGTACATTCAGCCTATCAGATGAACCGCAAGTTCCTCTATGCCCAGGCAAATCATGAGACGGGCATGGCTCACTATGCCCAGCAGGCCACCGATGCCTGCTACGAACTCAACCACCTGCGCCAATGGTACAACACGCTGCTCGATGGCAAGTGGGACCAGATGATGTCGGAGATTCCCCCGGGAATTTGCGCCAAATATCAGCGGATGCCCGAACTCTCTGATGTGCCCACCGAGGCCTATCGTCTGCCTACCGACCAGTGGCATCCATCGTTTGCTGGCAAGGTTGATTTGAATACTTTGGCTCCACAACTCGAAGGCCAGGAGACTTTCCGCCTGCTCGAAGGACTGGGTACCGACTGGGTGGCACTCCAGATGGGACAACCCCTCGATGCCTATGCCCGTGGCTCCATCGACATCCCCTTGTCAGCAGGTTCTGCCGATTCGGTCACCGTGTGCATTTCGGTACTCCCGATGTGGCCCGTTTCGTATGACGTCAGCCTTCTCTCGGATGCGACCGGAGGGAGCAATCGCATCGGCGTCAGTGTGGATGGTGCCGAAACCGTGGTTTGCGAAAACAAGTTCAAGGAATGGGGAACCTCATGGAGTATCCAGGTGCTTGCCAACAGCAAGGAATACGTCCTCACCTTCCCCTTGGCACGTCAGCGCGAACACACCCTCACACTCTCCATCGTCGATCCTGGTCAGATTGTGCAGAAGATTACTTATAAGTGATTCTCTTCGAAGGAGACCTGTTACTTATACGCAAGGATATAGACACCGATAGTGAGCAAGGCAACAAACAGGGTAAACCAGACGAGAGAGGTCAACGTCAGATAGCCGAAGATGCGGCGTTTGGAGTAGCCTGTGAACTGGCTCAGCGACACCAGCAGCATAAACAAGGCAAAGATTCCAATGATGCTGGAGTCGAGCAGGGTGTTGAAGATCATAAAGAGCGTGTAGGTATTGTAAGAGCAGATCAGTCCTGCCACAAACTCCGAGAACCTCAGATTCGGGAAGCGCGGACAATGGCGGAAGAATACGTATAAGGACTGTGAAAACAGTACCAGCAGGATCAGTGTGAAGAGCGCTGGATTATCATCGTTGAACTTGCTGATCATCTTGCCCACTTTTCGGACAATTATGAAGTTGGGGTCGTCCTTGTTGATCTCCAGTTTCTCGGGATTTTCCTCTGCTATCGAAACACTATCCTTTTCTACATTCGAGGCTGTAGAGACATCT
>CAJOLH010000007.1 GCA_905235375.1 uncultured Bacteroidales bacterium | reverse complement strand
GCTGAACCGTCTGGAAAAGGAATTGATCGCTTGCACCTGATTATCAAAATTGTAGAGCTAGGTAAAAGCCTGGCACCTACACCTTGTTATATAGAAGCGCACTTTTCGACATATCGAAAACAAAAGCGAATGATAACATTATGGTCGCTGCGCTCAAAATTATAAGAAAATTATTATAAAAATTGTCAAAAAGGGATTCTTATATTTTTTTGAGAATTTTGAGCGAAGCGACCTAAACAACAAAATGTTTTCGTAGATTTCGATGTTTTCGTGGTTTTTCGGAATACTAAAATACGATGGATGTAATTCCGAAAAAGGACGAAAAAACGAAAAAGGACGAAAAATTTTTGTAGTCATCTCCGCGTTTTTAGATGTTGTTATATAGAAGCGCGCTTTAGGACATATAAAAGAAAGCGGATAAAATGGCAGCGGCTTTGGCATCAATAGCCAAGTCTGGCTGCCGGAAAATTGCAGGTGCAATACCTGCATAAAATTGCACTTCGTGCATAAAATTCTTCCGGCCTCGTGATGCAAGCAAACAACAAAAAATATTCGTAGATTTCGATGTTTTCGTAGATTTTCGGAATCCGAAAAAAACGATGGGGGTTATTCCGAAAAAAGAAAATTTGCGAATTATCTTATCCTTTTAATATATTATAGATCTCTTCCAATGAGCGCGGACCTCCCACATTTCCAGGGAAGATAATGTAGGGAAAGCGATCGGTCATCACACAGGGAACACTGTTGATGACTTGTCCCATTACACGAGCCGTCTTGACGGCGAGACCTTTGGTCAAAATGTCATGACTCGTAATACCTCCCTTGGCAACCACATATTTTGGACAGATAAGAAGCTTGCGGACAATATCCACGAGGAAATCAGAAACTGTTTGACCCAAAAGAAGGCGTTGTGCTGCGTCTTCGATACGCACCTCTTGGCGTGCGGTATAAACTACGGGTGTGATTCCGTTGGACGATAATGACTTGATGGTTTCCAAGGTCTTGGACATGAGGGCTTCAGAATGATTGAGGATGTCATCTATCGGCAATTCGATGCCTTTTACACCGACTGACTTGAGCAGATAGTCGAGCTGCTCGGTAGTCTTCTTCACATGCGAACCCACGATGAATATGCCTGTTCCATTCGACTGGATTCCCAAATCCTGGCGAGTGAGGAAGGGTTTGTCAGCAATACCGCTCATAGAACGTGGTAACGAGGACGAACTTCTAATCACGACATCACATCCCTCCCCTTCCAATTTGGCAAAAAGCGCATCACGGAAGGTGTTCAACTCCTCATAGTTTTGAGCATTCACGATGTCATAATCTTCGGGATTGCCACCTTTCTCCTGGATATAATCTACGAGATGAGAATGCTTGTAACCAAAGACATTATCGCGCGCAAACTCGCTTTCCGAAACTGGAATAAGTCGCTCTCCATCGCGCATATAGTGCTTACCCTCTATCGTAAAGCGCCCACTTTCAATGAATGCGGGGGCAAAAGGGATCTTTGGCCATACCTTGTAGCCATGCTTCATGAGGACGTCACGCATCACATTGGTTTCCAAAGGGAAATGTCCGCGCAGACACGAGTCGCTTCGACTGACGCAGATGAGCCGATAGTCAAATTCCTGATTCACGCGAATCACGGCTTCGAGGGCTGAAGTCAAAGTCTTCCGTGCCGATTCGGCTGTAAGTGCTCGCGTATTGGTTAGAATATAGAAGAATGGCACATTGTCCTGCAATGCCATACGGATATTTTCGTCGCTCCAATCGGTAACAAGCAGACAGCCGTGGACAGTCTGTATGCCTGTCGGGTCATCATCGAAGACGACCATATGCGTCGTAGGATGCAAATTACTTAGTTTCATTGATAATCGGTTTTTCCGGATTGATGAACGCAAAGAGGATGGCAGAGAGTATCAGCATACCACCAATCATATAAAGGGGGAGATTGTAGTTGTGAGTGGCATCGAGCAAATAACCGAACATCAGCATACAGCAGAAACCGCCCAAATTGCCGAACGTATTCATCGCCCCAGAGATTGAACCTGCGAAGTTTTTGCCCAAGTCAATACATAGAGCCCATGCTGAAGGGAGCATGAGGTCGAATATGCCGAAGCAAAGCGAAAGGAAAACGAAGACTGCAATCTTGCCAGGGATAAAGGCTGCAAGCACCATGCAAAGGGCAGAGACGGCAAGACATACCGAACCGAGCGCCTTACGTCCCACTCGGATGCCATACTTGGCAGTGAGTTTGTCGGTAAGGTACCCGCCTGCTATATTTCCGCACATACTCATAATAAATGGAATAGCCACCGCATACTTCAACTGGTCGGCAGAGAAGCCACGTCCCGCCTTCATGAACTCAGGAAACCACGAGAAGAAGAACCAAGAGCCGAAGGCATAGAAAAAGTACATGGCACAAAGCATCCAGAACTGTTTGTTTCTGAAAATGATGTCCCAAGGAATCTTGACAGAAGTTTTCTGGATTTTTTCCTGCGTGGCCATCACCGCAGTTTGTGGTTTCTTGTCACGATAGTAGCAGAACCAGACAACCGACCAAACTACGCCTATGACACCAAGCAAATAGAACGAGAAACGCCATCCCTGATTATTGACCAACGGGATGACAATGAAAGGAGCCACAGCACCGCCTAAACGTGTGGCAGCCCAAACATAACCTTGTGCCTTGCCGACCTTATCCTTCTCAAACCATCGGCTGATGACACTGGTGGAACAGGGGGATGCTCCTGCTTCACCGATACCGAAGCAGAAACGAATAGCCAACATCGACATCAAGCCACCAGCCAAACCCGTAAAGCTGGTGAAAGCTGACCACCAAAGCACGATAATAGCCAGTACCCAGCGGTGACCCATCTTGTCACCCAAGGCACCTAAGGGAATCTGCATCAAGCCGTATGACAACGTGAAGATGCTCATTACCCAACCCCAGCCACTTTGGTCGATGCCGAGATCGGCCTTGATCTCCATGCTCGAGAATGTGATACAGGTACGATCGAGGAATGTAATGACACTCAGAATTACGAGGAGTGCGAGAATGGTATTTTTGCGATTCATTTTATTTATTCCAATATGAGCCAATCTCAAGCATTTCGCGGGCTTCGGCGGGCGTGGCTGGTTCGCAGCCCATAGCGCGGATAAGGGTGACGAGGCGCTCGACGAGTTCGGCATTGGTACGGGCAAGTTTGCCTTCTGCATAGAAGAAACTATCCTCAAAGCCCACACGCACAGCATTTGCACCCATACCGATGGCACAGGCAAGTATCGAAAAATCCTTCATCGAATCGTGATTGATTCCCCACGATGTACCTGGCTCTGTAAGGGCGCACAGTAAGGCAAGATTACGGCCTGTAGCAGACAGATTGCTTGAGCCACCAGGACCCACACAGAAATTGTAATGAAGCGGACGACGTATGACTCCTTCATCGGCCAACCTTGTGCAACATTCGACATGCGAGAGGTCGAAGAGCTCCATTTCGGGCACGACATTGGCTTCCTGCTGCCTCTTCGCCCAATAACGCAAGTCGGGCATGGTGTTGATATAGACGGTTTCGCCAAAGTTGACCGAACCCATGTTCAACGAAGCGATTTCCACTTCGGGCACGTTGAGGCTCACACAACGATCAGCGAGCGAAAGGTCAGACAATCCACCCGTCGAGCCTTGAATAATCATGTCCGAATGTTCACGTATCGCATGAATGGTCTGACTGAAGACATCAAGTTCGAAGGTAGGATTGCCCTTCAGGTCTCGAGTGTGAAGATGCACCTGACAAGCACCTGCCCGATAGCAGTTGAGCACATCTTCGGTAATCTCTTCGGGTGTAAGCGGATTCTTGCATCCTTCAGGAATAGGTTTACCCACATGGCATACCGGGGCCACGGTAACAATGATTTTTCGCATAAGATTAAAGTGTGTGTTAAGATACTAAGGGATTTTTAGGGATATTAAGGGATATTTGGGGATATTTGGGGACGTTACCAATGCATAAAGGAAAGGGGACAAAAGAACTATCTTAGACGGTGATTTCTCCCGAGATGTTCTTAAGCAACAGTTCTTCAATTTCCTTCTGGCCATACCCCTGTCCCAAAAGGAACATCAGCTTGACTACAGTTGCTTCGGTTGTCATATCCTTCGAACCGATTACACCAGCCTTGCTGAGCTGATTGCCGGTTTCGTAGATGCCCATTTCGACCGAACCGCCCAGGCATTGTGATACATTAATAATAATAATACCCCGCTTGACGGCATTGTGAAGAGCATTCAGGAACCAATCGTAGGTCATGGCATTGCCCGCGCCATAAGTTTCGAGCACGACACCACGCAGGGAAGGTATTCCCAAAACTGCTTCGATGATCTCTTGGGTGATGCCCGGGAAAAGTCGCAATATCACCACATTCGTACCCATTCTATAATATGGAACAATTGTTCCTTCGTTCGAGATATGATTGATATGGTGATGTGCCCATGTGATGTGAACGCCCACACGAGCCAATGGCGGATAGTTGGGCGAAGAGAATGCCTTGAACTCTTCGCTGCTGAGCTTCTTGGCACGGTTGCCACGGAACAGCGAACCCTGGAAGTAGATGCACACTTCAGGAACCATCGGCATACCGATACGGTCTTTTGCTGCTGCAATCTCTATGCTTGTAATCAGGTTCTCCTTACCATCGGTGCGAAGTACACCGATAGGCAGCTGCGAACCCGTCAGAATCACGGGTTTGGCAAGGTTCTGAAGCATATAGCTGAGGGCAGAGGCGGTATAAGCCATTGTGTCTGTTCCATGGAGCACGACGAAACCGTCGTACCTGTTATAGTTATCAACAATGACGTGTACCATATTGGCCCAATGAGTCGGATTCATATTGGCAGAATCCAAAGGCGGGTCAAACTGAATGGTATTAAAGTTGACCGAGATACTTTGCAACTCAGGGACATGACTGAGAAGGTGGCTGAAGTCAAGTGGTTCGTGTGCCCCCGTATAGGGATTCTGAACCATACCGATGGTTCCACCGGTATAAATGATCAATACATGTGGTAGCTCGGGTTTAATCGGTGCTGACGCGAACGCGTTGTGTGCGGGGTTGATTGGCATTGCGTAGATTCGTCTGAGTTACTACTGATTGTGCAAGGCTAAGGAATGACTGACCTACCATCGAGTCGTGGTTCAAGACGATAGGCGTGCCTCCGTCGCCATTTTCGCAGATGCTCTGCACGATTGGTATCTGTGCGAGCAGGGGAAGTCCGGTCTCATCGCTCAGCCGCTTCACGCCCTCTTTCCCAAAGAGGTAGTATTTATTTTGTGGAAGTTCGGCAGGCGTAAACCAAGCCATATTCTCCACAAGGCCGAGCACAGGGACGTTGATCTTTTCGTTCTGAAACATATCTATACCTTTGCGACAGTCGGCAAGTGCCACTTCCTGCGGAGTGCTGACGACAACGGCTCCAGTCAGGCCAAGAGTCTGGACGATGGTGAGATGGATGTCGCTGGTTCCAGGAGGAAGGTCGATGAGGAAATAGTCCAACTCGCCCCAATCGGCATCGCCAATAAACTGCTTGATTGCAGAGCCTGCCATCGAGCCACGCCAGATAGTGGCCGAGTTAGGGTCGATAAAGAATCCCACCGAAAGTATCTTCACTCCATATTGCTCAGCAGGAACGAGCAAGTCGCGACCATCCTTGTGGATGGCATAAGCCTGGAAATCTTCAAGGCCGAACATCTTGGGTATGGAGGGACCAAAGATGTCGGCATCGAGCAGTCCGACCTTGTAACCAAGCATAGAGAGTCCGACAGCCAGGTTAGCCGATACCGTGCTTTTGCCTACACCGCCCTTACCCGAAGCAATAGCAATGATGTTCTTGACATTGGGAAGCTGCTTCTCGGGTTCAGGCCGTGGTGCCTGCCTGGTTTTTACCTTAATATCAATTTCGACCTCCTCGCCTACCATCTGACAGGCATGTTTGATGTTGGCTTCAGCAGCACGAAGCACCGACTTCATGAAGGGGTCGGTTTGTTTGTCGAAGATTAGCGTGAAGGAAACCTGTTTCCCTTCGATTCGCATATCATCGGCTACCATCTCGCTCTCAACGAGATTCTTTTTGGTGCCAGGATAGATGACCTGTGCCAGGGCATCAAGGATAAGTTTGGGATATAGAGCCATTATTTATGATTTTTATTTTAGACGTGCTGTTCCAGCGAACTGCGCTTATCGCGATTGTACGAGCGATAATCGTCAAGTGGTATCTCGACATCGGGTTCAATCCACTCATCATGGGGCCAAAGGCGAAGTAGCATGTACTTGATGTCCTTGCCGCGAGCAAGCCATTGTTTCTCGTATGCTGTCTGAATGGTTCGAAGAGCATCCCACTCGATGGGGACTCCAGCATCGCAAGCGGACTCTGGCGAATAAAGATTACGCGTGGAAGCCAATACCTCAAGGTGATTGACCTTAGCCATCTCTTCGGTGTAGGTGAAGAGAAAATTCGAGTCACACTTCAGATGAACCAATCCACCGGGTTGCATGATGTGTGTATAGCGGTTCATGAAGCGCGTAGAAGTAAGCCGTTTCGAGACCTTCTTCATTTGTGGGTCACAAAAAGTTATCCAAATCTCCGACACTTCGCCTGGCGCGAAGAACTGCTCGATCAGTTCGATGTGAGTGCGCACAAAGGCTACATTGTCGAGCTGTTCTTTCAGTGCTGCTGTCGCACCCGTCCACATACGAGCCCCCTTGATGTCGATGCCGATGAAGTTCTTGTCGGCATAGCGTCGAGCAAGGCCAACGGTATATTCCCCCTTGCCGCAACCCAGTTCGAGCACAATGGGATGCTCGTTGTGGAAGTAATCTTCATGCCAACGTCCCTTCAGCGGGAATCCAGTTGTCTGCAACTGCTCAAAAGAATATTGGAGGCAGTTCGGGTAGCTGGCCATATCGGCAAATTTGGCTAACTTATTCTTGGTGGCCACCTGTGATTCAATTAATAATTAATAATGATAGGAATTAAGAGGTGTGAAGGAACTTATCATTTCAATTAGGGCTGGTGAGGAAGTTGAGGAGGAAGTTCCAGAACTTCTTGACGCTCTCAATCTCAACGCTCTCCTTGGGAGAATGAGGATGGTGGATAGTTGGACCCATCGAGATGATCTGCATATCAGGATAAATCCCAGTGATTTCTCCACACTCTAATCCGCAATGCACCTTGTCAAGCTTAAGGTTGGGATTGATACGAAGTGCTTTCTGAACCATCGATGCATCTTTTTCAATGTCCCATGCACCATAATTAGCTGTAAAATCAACGCGGAAACCGCCCAACAGGAAAGCCGATTGTATAGCACTTGCACACGCACGCTTCCTTTCTTCGTTCATGCTACGCACCATAAGGAGCACTTCGGCTTCACCATCAGCATTAGTCTGAACATGAGCCATATTCGAGCTTGTATCAACAAAGCCCTCTCCCATCGACCACACTCCGTCATGACAGGCTTCGATGGCATTCAGCAAGTCGTCCTGTATTTCTTCGGGAATGAGCAAGCCAGGCAACTGCACCACATGCGCCGAAAAGCGGAGGTTAGGTTCAACCTGCCGGTATTCCTCACGGAAAAGGTCGTTGTAATAACGTACCTCATCAATCACCTCGTCCACAATTTCCCCAGGCACAGTGATCAAAGCCTGAGCCTCACGAGGAATAGCGTTGCGCAACGTGCCACTGGTGAAGCTTCCCAAACGTGCCTCAAAACCGACGACCACATGCTTGAGAAAACGATTCATGAGTTTGCAGGCATTCGCGCGACCAAGATGAATATCCATGCCGCTATGCCCCCCCTGCAACCCAGTGAGGGTGATAAGAACCGCTGCATCACCTTGAGGGATGACAGTATCCATCTTATACTTCAACGATGCCGTCATGTTGACTGCACCTGCACAACCGGTCATCAGCACACCCTCCTCCTCGCTGTCAAGATTGATAAGCTGTCTCGACCTGAGCCAATCGGGACTAAGTTTACGAGCTCCCTGCATACCCGTCTCTTCGTTGGCGGTAAACAAGAACTCCAATGGAGTGTGAGTCAGGATATTCGCATAAGCGTCAGAATCCATCAATGCTAACATAGCTGCTACACCTATGCCGTTGTCGGCACCAAGCGTAGTGCCTGTAGCCATCACTTCATCGCCGACGATACGAAGTTGAAGCGGATCGTTGGTGAAGTCAATGTTCACATCCTCATCCTTTTGCGGAACCATATCATAATGAGCCTGCAGGCATAGGACAGGGGCTTCACCTGTACGTACCAGAATATTCCCCGCCTGATCCACGAGCGTCACAAAGGCGTGAGAACGGGCAGTATCGATAATATAATCGCGCAATTTGTCGAGACATCCGCTGGGATGAGGCAACTTTGAGATGCTGGCGAATTGCCGCCAAAGATCTTTCGGCTCAAGGTCAATAATATGGTTCATCGGGTAGAGTTCTTATTAATTGCAACAACAATGAAAGCGTAAAGTCCCATCACGAGTACAAACGCCTGTTCGAGTATCCATGCCACAACAGCAAAAATAATTGCATGCTGATGGTCGATTCCATATTGGAGCAAGGCGAAAATGACCATAGCCTGCCAGGCTCCAAGTCCACCCTGAATAGGGAGCAGTTGTGACATCGTGCCCATGACAAACACCGAAAGGCAGGCAAGAAGTCCAAGATGACTGGTGAAATCGAAAAAATAGAATTGCGTGAATGTATTCATGAAATAGAAGAACCAGAGAAGCACCGACCATCCGATGTAGCTCCACACATTCGGCAAATCCTTCAGCGACAAGAAGCCTTTCCACATATTACGGCATACGCTGACAAACGACTGATAGAAACTCATCTTCCTGAACTTCGAACGGAAAACTCGAACGACAATAAGCAAAACGACTAAAGTCACCAGTGCCCACAGCCAGCCTGGAACCGACGATGAAGACTCAACCCTCATCTCACCACCCGCAGCAGCGATGGCTTCAGCCTTGCTTCCATCGTCAAAAAAGAATTTCAGCAACACCTTACCCTCAAGAACCAGAGCAAGAAGAATAATCGATGCACTACACAAGATGTCGCATAAACGTTCGGAAAGTATAGTGCCGGCAATGGTAGAGAAAGGTTTTCGGTTATTCTGGGCAATATAATTGCAGCGCCAGAACTCACCTAATCGAGGGAAGAGCAGGTTCATGCCATAATTTCCAAAGAAAGAGATAGTCATCACATGAAGCGATGGATCGACACCGACAGTGCGTAACTGCTGGCGCCAACGGATGCCTCGAATCACGTTGGCAAACAAGGCAAACGCCCAAGAGATGATGACCCAAGTCCAATTGATACCACTTTTGATCGTATCGAATAGCATTTGCATATCGACCTTCTGGAGGATAAACCAGACAATACCGATACCAAAGGCAAGGGGCAAAATGAATTTGATGATTTTCTGTATTCTTCTCATGTTGAACCGTTAGTCTTTTGGCACCTTCTGACTGAAGGCGTGATATGCTCCCATAACCTGATTGACATAATTGATAGTGAATGCTCCATTGAACTTGCCTTGCTTGACCACCGACATTCGGTAATACTGCGGGTCGGACTTAAGACGCAGGCAGTGTTCGACGTTATTGGGCCACACGTTGGCTTGATAACCCAGCGTTTCGGCCAAACAAATAGCGTCATAAACATGGCCAATGCCGGCATTATAGCCTGCCAGTGAGAAGCACATCAGATCTTCATCCGATATGCCGGGCACACGTTTGCGCAGTCTGTCGGCAATACGCACATAGAGGCGGCAAGCCAATTCGATGTTAAGTTCCGGATCAAGCACATCCTCGGGCTCATAACCGAAATTGCGTGCAGTTTGTGGCATCAGTTGCATCAGTCCGATAGGCCCTTTGGATGAGACGACAGCGTAGTTAAAGCGACTTTCGATGAAAGCTATACCAGCCAACATTCGCCAATCGAGGTTGTATTCCTTTGCTTTCCGCATAAATATCTCGTCATAGGGAGAGATAGCGCCATCCTTCATCTTGAAACTGCTGACCAACAAGGGGCGCTTGCTCTTCTGCACATTCTTTCGTTTGATGACGATGGTGTAGTGCGGCGTATGATTTTCAAGCAGTTCGGAAGAGACGGAGTCAATCTTATGTTTCAGCGTATCGGACACATTGGTCACCATCCACGCCAACGAATCAACGCTGCCAGGCAACGTATCCGAAACAACAAGTGTGGGATAATAGTCGCGCATCAATCGGGCAACATTACATCGCAACATCACTGCCTCGGTACGACCTACAATCATCGAATCGGTCAGCAGTTCTGTGTTCAAACTGTCACAGGGGATCGTGTCGATGACGTATGGACGGAAATCGTATTGCTTACGAATCTTACGGTCTTGATACACATTCCACTGATGCGAGTCCTTGATCAACGACAACTTATACTTCGGCAGCTCAGAAATCGCACTGTCGGTCAGGAGTGAATCCTTATATGCCTCGATATTCAGTTTGCGTGCAGAGGCAATACACTGTCCGTCAGCCCAACGGGGTCCGGTAGGTCGCAGATACCAGTATCTTTCAGCCACGCTATAAGCCATCGGCCAGATTGCTACGTCGGCGGCACCAAGAAAGAGGCTGTCAGCAATGGCGTTTTCACTGTTCACAATCATGATTTTCAGCTTAAGCCCCAATGCGTCAGCCACAGTCTTTGCATTCTCATATTCGTTACCGTACCAACGGTCACGATAGTCGAAGGCTGTAAAACTGGTCTTCAGCGTAATGACATTCAGCGTGTCAGATGCCACGATCTCCGACCAGCTGCGCGATTTGGGCGCACGCTCGATTTCAATGACTTCGACCTTTTTATTAACCTTGAACCATAAGAGACCGACAAACACAAAAATACCAATCGCAAGCACAGTCCGCAAGCGATTGTAAACCTTAACTGAGGTTGGTGTGGGCCGGTTATTACCAGATTGTTTGCTCAAAGCCTACTTCTTGATAAGGAGATGCTGAATGAATTCCTTAAGTACATTGATTGCCACAGAGTTCGAACCTCCCTGAGGAACGATTAGATCTGCATAAGCCTTGGTGGGTTCAATGTGGAGGTTGTGCATGGGTTTGATGATGGTCTGATAGCGGTTAATAAGGTCTTCAATGGTACGACCACGTTCCACCACATCGCGACGCAGAACACGAATCAAGCGCTCATCACTATCTGCATCGACAAAGACCTTCATATCGAGTATGGCACGAATCGATGGATCTACAAGAGCCATGATGCCTTCGAGGATGATGACGGGGCGCGGATCGATACGAACCGTCTTGGGAAGTCGAGAACAGGTAGCATAATCATAGACAGGCTCATCAATGGCAATACCCTCACGCAGAAGGGCAAGGTGCTTGTAGAGGAGCTCCCAGTCGAAAGCACGTGGCTCATCGAAGTTCTGAGCCCGACGCTGCTCCCATGGGAGGTGCGAACTGTCCTTGTAATAACTATCCTGCGAAACTACTGCAACGCTGCCTTCGGGAAGACTCTCGATAATCTTGCGGACAACAGTTGTCTTACCAGATCCTGTGCCGCCTGCTATACCAATGATCATGTTTATATATTTTTGGGGCAAATTTACATAATTTCCGTGAAATGTGGTTCTTTTTACTCCGAAAAAATGCAAGTTGATACTAAAATACTTGCTTTTTTAATGATTTTACCTTAATTTTGCAGCGTTAAAATTCACATTGATGCAGATTCTGACAAAAAATACAATCAAGGAAATACGGGCACTGGAGCAACGTAAAGCCCGACGCGATCAACACGCGTGGCTGGCCGAAGGCAACCGAATGGTAGGCGACCTGTTATCTGCCGATGCCTTCCCTTGCCGTCGTCTGGTGGCGACCGAAGAATGGTGGGAGGCTCATCCCGAGTTTGCTCAGGTGGCGACCGAAAGCTTTCTGGTTACCCCACAAGAGATGCAGCGTGTGTCGTTACAAAAAACGCCACAAGATGTGCTCGCCGTCTTCGATGAGACACGCAATAACAAGCCCACTGCTGCCTCCGATGCTATCAGTATCCTACTCGACGAAGTGCAGGACCCAGGCAACCTCGGGACAATCATCCGAACCGCCGACTGGTTTGGCATAAGGGACATCTTCTGCGCACCAGGCACAGCCGATTGTTTCAGTCCAAAGGTAGCACAGGCCACAATGAGTGCATTAGCCAGGGTTCAGCTGCATTATTTTGCCTCTCGTCAGGAACTGTGCGATTGGATTCGAGGTTGTCAGTGTCCTATCTATGGCACATTCCTCGAAGGCAATAACATCTATACAACACAACTGCAGACTCCTGCTGTACTCGTCATGGGCAACGAGGGACGTGGTATTTCTCCTGAAGTGGAGGCATTGGTCTCCGACAAGTTGCTCATACCACATTTCTCATTCGACGGACAGCACGTCGAATCGCTCAATGTCAGTGTGGCCACCGCCATCTGTTTGAGCGAATTGAAAAGAAGTTCTGTAATAAAAAAATGACCTGGTCAAAGTCCCAGGTCACTGTATTTCCGAATACCTTTCTTGTAGTATTTCCAAAGAATACTCAACTGTTGTTGCACGAAAGTCCTTGCCGTTCCGAAACCCACAAGTTCGGCAGCGGTATATTGTTCAGCAATCATCCTCTCTGCCTCGCGATGGGCTTCATATACGGCCCTGAAGTTACGAAACTGTCCGCGACGAAGGAAGTTGGCAGCTGCCAAGTTGTCGAGCAACTTGCGTCGGCGGATGAGGTGTCGATACTGGTCTTCAGGCAGGTTCTTCCACATCATCACGATATTGTTGCGAAAATTTAATTTGGTCTTCTTCGGATTGCCTTGCGGCAAACTGGCTCCCCCTTTGTGATACACCTTCGATTGAGGAACGCAGACGATGTCATAGCCCATTCTTCGCAGCCTCCAACACAAGTCAATCTCCTCCATGTGTGCGAAGAATCGGCGATCAAGGCCTCCAACTTTCATGTAAAGCTCTGTGCGAATCATCAGGCAGGCACCCGATGCCCACATCACGGGCCACGCCTCCCCTTCCGGCAGGTCATATTGTCCCAAGTCCTCCTCCACAGTTTCAAAGATGCGGCCACGGCAATAGGGGAAGCATAGATTATCAAGATACCCCCCGCAAGCTCCTGCATACTCGAACATCCGTTCTTCACCGTCTTTGAGTATCTTAGGCTGCAACGCAGCGCACTGGGGGTGGGCGTCCATATAAGCAATCATCGGTTCAAGCCATCCCTCAGGCACTCTTGCATCATCGTTGAGCAGGACAACGTAATCGGGTGACTCCATCCGATGCACGTCAAAGATGCTTCCCGTGGAGCTTTTCTTCTCTTCTTCCTTGAGTACGGTGAGAATGTCGATGGCTTGATTGTACCCCTCGGCAAAACCATAATTCCTGTCCAAAGCGATGACCTTCACGGTAGGAAATTCATCCTTAAGAAGCTGAAGGCTATTGTCAGTCGAGCCATTATCGGCCACCACTACGTCGGCCACTTCGTTGAGAGTATTCCTGACCACTGAAGGCAAATATTGCCGAATCAGACCTTTCTGTTCGCCGTTCCAATTGAGTATGACAACTGATGTTCTTGACATATCAAATCAATAGTAAGAATTAATTTGGTACTACAAATAATTAGAAACTCAGTACAATGGAAGCCTGAGCGCCATTCTTGCGGATGTCTGGATGGTCGAGGTAGGTTAGTCGCCGTATATACTCGATTCTCAGCACCTTGAAAATATTTTCTACACCGAATGCAACCTCCATATAAGGCGTATTGCCCAAACGATAGACTGTACCGTTACTGGGCAAACGGAAGAGGTTGGGATTCTTCAGTGTGCCATCGGCATTGAGAACATCGGGGTCGTTTTTCTCCGACAATTTGCCATAGACACCACGGAAGGTCACCACTTCACGCCATTTCAGGTGACGCATATAGGGAAGGTTGTTGAACATCAAGCCGAGCATACGCCACGACACGTTCCAGTGGGCATACTGGTCATAGACAAACTCCATCGACTGAAGCTGCGAGAACGTACCAAGCTGAATGGTATAGCCAGTGTTGGCATTGGGCATGTAAAGCAGCGGATAGGGAGTATCGCCTGTCCATATCTTGCCCAAGTCGATGTTGACCGTAGCATGGCCGAGCACATTGAGCCAGAAGCGCTTCTCGAACGAGAACTCTGTGGCCTGGTAGTCAAAGTCGCTACCCAAAATGCCGCTACTTGCCATCTTGTGCGTCAGTTCGAAGACGGGATGGCGATGATCGACGCGAACGCGCGATGTCTTGTTTTCGGCAAAGGCTTCTTTCGGTGCCCATCGGAGCGAGGCTGTTGCCAGCGCCATGTCGTAGTAGCTCTGCTCCATGCCGCTGCCAACCAGCTCAAACTTGCCGAGACGTGTCTGATATTCACGACGCAGGTCGGCCTGCAGTTTGATGCTGACATGGTTCCAGAACTCGAGCGTATAGAGCAATGAATTGCTGCGCACATAGATAAACTTCGGCTGGTCTGCCTTGCGGAACGAAGTGACGAAGTTGTCACGGTTGGTCTCGAGCACAAGACCCAACTCCTTCGAGTCGTACGTACTCTCAAACTTTAGCGAATGAATGGGGAACTCGTTGGCATAATGTTTCTTGCGACGGAACGAATATTCGAGCGCTGCATCATATTTCCATTTATGGTCTTTGATGGGATACACTACATAGCCAGAGCCGAAGAGGTGATGGTTGAGGTTGGCAGTAGTGATGCCTGTCAGTCGCAGACGAATATGCTCCAAGCTATTCCACGACACAGAGGTATTGATAGGTCCATAAAGGAACTTGGCATTATCCTCTATTTTGTCATCGACGGGCACAAAGCCCTTGAAGAGCCATGTAAGCACTTTTTCGCCATATTTATAGAAAGGCACACTGCGCATCTGATGCATCATTGCTTCCACCGACTTGTCAGGATCGAAGTCATTTGCAGGACGATGGGTTTGCCAAAATGCCAGATTGGTTGAATTATGCGCCAAGTCAGGCGAATCCGATTTCGGTGCTGCGCCGAATATCTTCTTGTCGAGAGGCGCATCACTGAAGTCGCTGTAGCGTATCTTGCGCTGCGCATAGAGTCCCAGCGAACCTGCCGTTACATTAAGTTCTGAGTAAAAGCTCTTGCCAAGAACTACACGAGTGCTGTCGGCAAGTCGTCCGTTCTCGAACTCGACGTGCAGATTGCGCACGAAGTTGAGGTTAATATCGGGCGGAATGTTCAGTTCAGCACGTTTAACCCAATAGGTGCTGTCAAGGCTTACATATAGGTGACCCACAAAGCCGAACGATTGAGGCATGACAGGCGCAAAGCCAAGGTCTATGTACTTGAGTCCGTCATCCAGTTTCAAAGTGTCGAGAATGTAGTACTTGTAGAACGTCGGGGCAAACGACGAAAGGGGTGAGACAAACTTCTTGCGATAAAGATAGATGTTGTCCTCGTTGAGATCCATTTCGGGGAATACCTCCGTCTTGAGCAGCGCTACAAACTGCTCTGGCAGCATATCGTCCATGCCTGCATGCTGTTCAGCCTCAGTGACAGTGCGGTTCAAGTTGCCGGCATTCTTCCAATAATGCTTCTCGATGCGTTCGTCGGTAGAAACGGGGAGTACAGGTGTACCCGTCACAATAGCCGTGTCGATAAAGTTTTCGATGAACTTGAACTTCTTCTTCCAACGGGCAAGGTGGCTACCGCTGAAGTTGTTCAGCGAATAGGTCATGTTGTCGTAGCGCGTCTCACTGAAGAAGTCGTTCTCCTTGGGCGAATGGTCATCCTTGTGAGCGATGACGTTGCGTATCAAAATAACAGCAGGATTGTCCTTGCGGCGATAGCGCTCGCGTTTCGGCTTGACCACCACTTCACTCAGCTGCACGTCCTGCGGCAGCATCCGGATGGTCAGATTCATCTTGCGATTACCGGTCACGATGGTCTTCGTGTCGTAGCCAAGATAACTGAACTGAATAACACTGCCCGGACGAGCCAGCATCGAGAAGTTACCCTGCGTATTGGTAATGGTGCCGTTGGTGGTACCCTTTTCAGCAATATTCACGAAGTCGAGCGGAAGGCCCGTGATACTATCAAGAACCTGTCCCTGGACCGTGATACGTGCCACCTGCTTCTCAGTCGTCCGGTTTTGCGCCATCAGGCTTGCCGTTGCCAATTCGAGCAGGAGAACAGTAAATGTAAAAAGATGGAATTGTTTTATATTCAAATTCATAAAAGGTTTATCTTTTAATGCATGTCAGTTGAGCAGCTTTGGCCAAGGCTTCAGGTTTTCCGCAATCGACCCATTCACTTCCTGTCACATCCGAACCTGCAATAGTGAGGTCGTTACAAACTTTCAAATAGAAGTCAATTATCGGAAAGATGTCCATTTCCTGCGATTGAAGAAAAGGCAGCAGATTGGGATCCACCACATGAATACCTGCAAAGGCATAAGCCTCTCCACTTTCGCCCTTGACCTCTCCGGTCTTGATATTAGTCCATCCACAAAGGCGCATATCGTCGTCAAACAGCAGGTAGCGCGATGTCTTGCGTTGGTTAACAGCAAGAGTTGCTCCCAAGGGTGTTGCACCGAGACTTACTTTGGCATTGCAGAGATGAGTTGTATAGAGCTGGCGCAGATCGATGTCTGATAGGATATCGACATTGTGAATCAAAATAGGTTGCGACGATTCAAACAGAGGAATGGCGCGCTTGATGCCTCCTCCTGTATCGAGCAGCTGCTGTCGTTCGTCGCTCACCTGTATGTCGATGCCAAAATTATCGTGTGCCTTAAGAAATTCAATAATCTGATTTCCATAGTGGTGGATATTCACCACGATTCGGTCAAAACCCGCATCTTTCAGCTTCACGATGTTGTGTTCCAGCAGGGTTTTTCCATTCACCTCCACCAGCGCTTTCGGACGGTCGTCGGTCAGCGGTCTCAGCCTCGTTCCCAGACCCGCTGCAAATATCATTGCGTTCATTCGATTATGAAGAGGGAATATAGATTTCATTTCTTACACTAAATAATCGCAATACTTACCCCATCCCGTGTCTCCTCCTCAACTTCGCCATATTCAAACTGTTCGAGGATCATCTCGCCCTCCTCGTCCATCATAGCGTAAGAGAAATGCGTGATCCAGTCGCCCAAAATCATCATGCGGCAACTTCGGCTCAGCATGAGGTCGAGCATGATGTGACGATGTCCGAATATGAAATAATCAGGTTCGAAGCCCTCGCGAATCTTACTCTTGGCAAACTGCACAAGATGCTCTCGATCCTCTCCCAAGTAATCGGGAAACGCATTACCCGAAAGTCGGCTCTTGCGGCTCCACCAGTGCGCAAAGGCAGTCGAAAGGTCGGGGTGAATCCAACGGAACATCTTCTGGCAAATGCGATTGTGGAAGAAGCCCGTCATGAACTGCAGCATCTTCGAGTCTTCGCCCAATCCGTCGCCATGCGCCAGATAAAGCTTCCGTCCGTGGCGCTCAACAACCTCGGGACCCGTGTGCAAGGTGCAGCCTATCTCATTGGGAAGATAATTGAAAATCCAGATATCGTGATTGCCTGTAAACCAGTGTATCTTGACACCCTTGTCGGCCATCATCCCCAGCTTACCCAAGAAGCGTGTGAAGCCTTGGGGCACCACATACTTGAACTCGAACCAATAGTCGATGATGTCGCCCATCAGGAAGAGCTCGTCGCAGTCGTCCTCAATCGATTCAAGGAAGCGCACCACCCTTCGCTCGTAATCAAGCGGATTCTCCAGCGTACCTGCTCCCAGATGACAATCACTGATGAAATATATCTTTCCCATATTTTCTTGCTTTCATATCACAAATTATCGAATCTTATTTGACTCATCAATTCTTAAATTCTCCAATTCGTGATAAATGAAATCAAAGCAAACCTAATTCGAGCTTCGCTTCCTCAGTGATCATATCCTGATTCCACTCTGGCTCAAAAACCAGTTCGACATCGCACGACGAAACTTCACGCAGACCCTCAACCTTCATCCGCAGGTCCTCCATCAAGAAGTCACCCTCCGGGCAGGTTGGTGCAGTCAGCGTCATCTTAATATGTACGTGTCCGCCCTCTTCGACATCTATACCATAAATCAGACCAAGGTCGTAGATGTTGACTGGTATCTCGGGGTCATAGACGAGTTTGCAGACATCGACCACCTGCTTCTGAATTTCTAAAACTTCATTTTCTGTCATATTTACTAATATTTTCGAGCGCAAAGATAATAAAAAAAACTGATACATCTTCTTTTTTTATTTAAAATGTGTAATCTTGTCAAAAAAAATCGTTATATTTGCACCAAAATTTTAAGTATATATGGAAATCGAACAGCAATTATCGGCCAGCATTAAGGCCGCCGTCAAGTCACTCTACAATATTGAGCTTTCCGACAAGCAGGTTCAGTTGAGCCCCACACGCAAGGAGTTCGAAGGGCACCTCACCCTCATGGTGTTCCCCTTCATGAAGCAGACACCCATCAAAAATCCCGAATTGCTCGGACAAGCCATCGGCGAATGGCTTGTTAACAACGAGCCTCTCGTGACTAAGTTCAATGTCATCAAAGGCTTTCTTAACCTCTCCATCAATGCCGGTTCGTGGGTCGAAAAGCTCCAGAGTATCTATGCCAACCCGAGCTTTGGTATCCAGCCCGTCAACTGCAATGCTCCTCTCGTGATGATCGAATATTCATCGCCCAACACCAACAAGCCACTCCATCTGGGACATCTGCGAAACATACTCCTCGGCTGGTCACTCTCGAAGATTGTGGCTGCTTGCGGCAACCGCGTGGTGAAGACCAACATCGTCAACGACCGTGGCATCCATATCTGCAAGTCGATGCTTGCATGGAAAAAGTGGTTTGATGGGGCCACACCCGAAAGTACAGGCAAGAAGGGAGATCATCTCATCGGCGACTGCTACGTTGCATTCGACAAACACTACAAAGCAGAATTGAAGGACATCCTTGCTAACGACCCAGAGATACAAGGCATACACGTCTTCAAGGACCAACTTCCCGATGGCACACTCCCCGAAGATGTTGAGAAGACTGCCGAGGCACGCAAGGGTGTGGCCGAGATGAAGTCCACCCTCATGCAAGAGGCGCGCGAGATGCTCCGCAAGTGGGAAGCTGGCGACCCTGAAGTGCGTGAACTTTGGTCCATGATGAACGAGTGGGTATATGCAGGATTCGACGAAACCTATCGGATGATGGGTGTAGGGTTCGACAAGATCTACTACGAGTCGAACACATACCTCGAAGGAAAGGGACTCGTACTCGATGGTTTGGAGAAAGGTCTCTTCTTCCGCAAAGCAGACGGTTCTGTCTGGGCAGACTTCACAAAAGAGGGACTTGACCAAAAGATTCTCCTACGCAAGGACGGCACTTCCGTATATATGACCCAAGACATCGGAACAGCCAAACTTCGCTACCAGGACTACCCCATCGACAAAATGATTTATGTGGTGGGAAATGAGCAGAACTACCACTTCCAGGTACTCTCTCTCCTTCTCGACCGTCTCGGATTCAAGTGGGGTAAGGATCTCGTTCACTTCTCCTACGGCATGGTCGAGCTTCCAAACGGCAAGATGAAGAGCCGCGAAGGCACTGTGGTCGATGCCGACGACCTGATGGCAGCCATGATTGACGATGCACGCGAGGCAAGCTCCGAGCGTTTGGCCGACATGAGCGATGAAGAGAAGCAGAACGTCTATCGCATCATCGGTCTTGGTGCCCTCAAGTATTTCCTCCTCAAGGTCAATCCTGTCAACAACATGGTGTTCAATCCAGCCGAGTCAATCGACTTCAACGGCAACACAGGCCCGTTCATCCAATATACCCATGCCCGCATCAAGTCGGTGCTCCGCAAAGCCGAAGCCGAAACACTCTCTGCCGAAGGTCTTGATGGTGTTGAAATCTCCGAGAAGGAGCAGACCATCATCCAGAAGCTACTTGACTTTGAACAAGTCGTTAAGCGTGCTGGTGCCGAATACTCTCCCGCTCTCATCGCCAACTACACCTACGACCTTGCCAAGGAGTACAACCAGTTCTATCATGATACCTCCATACTCAAAGAAGAAGATGCCCGCAAGCGCCAGTTCCGTCTCGTCCTCAGCACCTGCGTAGCCCGAGTCATCAAGACCGCCATGGATCTCCTCGGCATTGAGGTGCCCGAACGTATGTAATCGAATTTGACTAAGTATTCACAATCATCAATATAAGCTTATTCACGTGTCTTTCCTTGGCACAGGTGAATAAGCTTATTTTTAGTACAGCAACTATTCGTATTTTCTAGATAAAATATTTTCGAATTACTTTTGGATGCGATAGATTAGGGAGATGAGTTCACCATCGGGAGTGATGCCTTCGGCACGGAGGGTGTAGGAGGTGTGATTATCGGAAGGCAAAGGAAGGTCGAGGGTAACGTGGCCAGTAGTGCCAGTGAAGACTTCAGGATTCCAGTAGCGGGTGGCTCGGGGTTGGCGAACCATGCGCATGTTGGGGAACATGAAGCGCTTGGCATAGCCCAAGGGCATCTGCAACTTGAGGTTGTCGTTTACTCCTGACTGATAGATGAGTTCTTCGAGATTCTTCAGGTCGATGCGGACGATGGGAGAATCGGGATAATCGGTTCGTCCGATTTTCTGAGCATCAGTGGGTAAAATAAAATCGACAGCATACACCACATCAACGGGGAACTGCAGGGCCTTTTGAGGAAGATATTTACCCAAGGAATCCTGTTCGATGGGCATTTCGGTAGTTCCTACCACAAAACGCACGGGTACATGTCTGCCGTTCGTCTTATACTTGGCAACCTCACCATCGAAGGTGATGCCATCGAACTTCAAGATCATCTCCTTGATATCATAGAACTTGTATTCAGAGAGGGTTGACGTGTAGCGAGTTGCAACGGCTGAACGTGTGTAGATGTCATCGGGCGTGTTGGATCGTAGCATATTCTTTACCGATTCTTCAAGTTTCTTCTTTTTGTCGTCCGATATCTTTTGTTCTGCTGTGGACAAGGGGTCTGACACAATGGTATCGGGCTCCAGCTTGATGTAATAGTGCTTTGCATCGGTTGGGAGATGGCTGATGAACTGAGGAGGAGAGAAGGATTGTAATTCGAATTCCCAGACGAATTTGCCCTTTGGTGAATAGGCCATGACTCCGAAAAGGGTGCTGTCGGGGAAATCGATGTTGCGGAAATAGAAATACCCTTTTGGGTCAGTTTCAGTAGTATAGATGTTGGGATTGGTCAGATTCATCAGCAGAATCTTGTAAGGCTGATTGCCTACACGGTAAGTAAGACGACCCACGATGCTCTGCGACCTTTCAATAGGGACACGTGGCTTGTATAGCAGGGATTCATTTGCTATAATCTCAGGAGTGAAGAAGTCGGGCACACTTGGCAACATATTGGAAAGTGCTACGGTTGTATCAACAGGAGTAAGACAATCATCGGTGACCGAGATAGAAAGCCAAGTAGAATCGGGAACGTCAAACGTGACGCGAGTCAAGGTATCGCGTCGATAGTATGATTCGATGGTTTGGAGTTCGGGGGCATCGGGTCGAAAGCCCTCGTGGAGGGGAACTGCAGTGAAACCTTTCTGGATATCCTTGTCAGTGATGATATGGATGGTTTTTCGAAAGATGAAAGATTCAGAGACATCTAATAAATAAAAGGTATAACCAGTGAGAGTATAGTCTCCGCTGGGCAAATCCTTAGGGAGAATCATCTGCCCGGCGAAACGCCCTTCACGCTCCTTAATCTTGACCCATTTGACGGCCTTGTCCCTTCCGTCGCGCAGATCGGAATAGACGAAGCGGCTGCCACGATATCGAGGCCTGAACGACTCGCCTTCTACCACCCAAATGCGCATCCAGATAGTATCGCCTGGCTTATAGAGCTCACGGTCAGTCATGATGTGAACCTTCTCCTGCGGGAACAGGCTGCGCTGGAGGGCGAGGCGTTCGGCAAGAGAATCAGTCAGCTCCACCTGTGCTATGGCATGGGTAAAGAAGAGCAGAAACAAAAAGGTCAAGAGAAAGCGCATGATAGAGACTTAATTAAAAGCCAGAATAGCGGAATGTCGAAATACCGAAACAACGGTTACCGTAATCGTCACGAATCAATTCTTGAAGCTGTGGATAGGTGCGGGGATGCGACCGCCGCGATTGACGAAGATGTCGCAAGCAAAACGGTTGACGGGCATGATGGGAGCATAACCGAGGAGGCCTCCGAACTCAACCACCTCTCCCACTCCTTTTCCGATGACGGGAATGACACGGACGGCGGTGGTCTTCTGATTGACCATGCCGATGGCTGCTTCGTCTGCAATGATTCCGGCTATAGTAGTGGCAGGCGTGTCACCAGGGATGGCTATCATATCGAGACCAACAGAGCAAACGCAGGTCATGGCTTCGAGTTTTTCGATAGTGAGCGCTCCAGCATTGACGGCATCGATCATTCCCTGGTCCTCACTGACGGGGATGAAGGCACCTGATAGACCACCCACATAAGAACTGGCCATCACACCGCCTTTCTTGACCTGGTCGTTGAGGAGTGCGAGGGCAGCTGTGGTACCAGGAGCACCAGTACGCTCAAGACCGATGGCCTGCAAGATGTCAGCAACCGAGTCGCCGATGGCGGGCGTAGGAGCCAACGAGAGATCGATGATTCCGAAGGGAACACCCAGACGACGAGAGGCTTCCTGAGCCACAAGCTGACCCACTCGTGTAATCTTGAATGCGGTCTTCTTAATGGTTTCGCACAATACTTCAAAATTAGTGCCTTCAGGCAAGCTTTCGAGTACATGCTTCACGACTCCAGGGCCAGAAACACCAACATTGATGATGGCTTCGGCTTCGGACACGCCGTGAAAAGCTCCTGCCATGAAAGGATTGTCATCAGGTGCATTGCAAAAAACAACGAGCTTGGCGCAACCCAACGAATCGGAATCCTTGGTAGTCATGGCCGTCTCCTTGATGACATCTCCCATCAGACGAACTGCATCCATGTTGATTCCAGTCTTGGTGGAGCCGACGTTGACACTGGAGCAGACGAGCTCGGTGCGCTTCATGGCTTCGGGTATAGAGCGGATAAGTAGCTCATCGGCACGAGTCATACCTTTCTGCACGGTGGCCGAATAGCCACCAATGAAGTTGACACCCACGTCTTGGGCTGCACGGTCAAGGGTTCGGGCTATCTTCACAAAGTCGTGTGTGGTCTTGCAACATGAAGCACCGACAATAGCGACAGGGGTGACGGAGATACGTTTGTTGACAATGGGGATGCCGTACTCTTGCGAGATGGCTTCGCCGGTGCGTACGAGGCTGGAGGCATAGCGAAGAATCTTATCGTAGATGTTCTGGCAGGTCTGGAGTACAGACTCGGTGGAGCAGTCGAGCAGGGAGATGCCCATCGTGATGGTGCGCACGTCGAGATGCTCCTGATCTATCATTTTATTGGTCTCGAGGACTTCTGATACATTGATCATGGGTGGGTAAAATTAGATACGATGCATCTGGTTGAAAATCTCTTCCTTCTGGCACTTGATATCGACGCCCTTCGATTTACCAACGGCGGTAAGGCCGTCGCGAAGTTCGCTGAATGGAACGTTGCTGTTGTTGATATCAACAATCATCATCATCGTGAAGAAGTCCTGAAGGATGGACTGATTGATGTCGAGGATATTAACATTGTTTTCTGCGAGGTAAGTGCAGACAGCGGCGATGATGCCTACTGTGTCTTTGCCAACTACGGTGATTACGGTGCGGTTCATAGGGGTGGTTATTAAAGAATGGGGCAGCCAAACATGACTGCGGTGAAAACGAGGGGATCATGCAGCCAAATATAGCTGCGACGGAAAGAGGGAATTAGTCAGCCTTAGATTGCTGCCAAGGAGACGAGGGAGCCTTAGGAAACCGTTGGAGACCTGCTGAAAGTTGGGCCAAATCAGTCACGTCGGAAGATGTCGCGGGTGTAAACCTTGTCCTTCACATCATCTAGCGCGGGATCATAGCGGTTGGCGATGATAGCGTGCGATTGGGTCTTGAAAGCCTGAATGTCGTTGATGACCTTGCTTCCGAAGAAAGTGGAGCCATCGGGAAGAGCGGGCTCATAGATGATGACTTCAGCACCTTTGGCCTTGATGCGCTTCATAATGCCCTGAATGGCTGACTGGCGGAAGTTGTCGGAGTTGGATTTCATCGTAAGACGATAGACGCCGATGACGCAAGCCTTCGGGTCGTTGGCTCCATATTGGTTGTTGCTGCTGTAGTCGTACCATCCGGCTTGCCTGAGGACGGCATCCGCGATGAAGTCTTTGCGCGTGCGGTTGCTTTGCACAATGGCAGTCATCATCTCCTGCGGGACATCCTGGTAGTTGGCAAGAAGCTGCTTGGTATCCTTGGGCAGACAATAGCCTCCGTATCCGAACGAAGGGTTATTGTAGTGGGTGCCGATGCGCGGATCGAGGCCGACACCATTGATGATGGATGCAGTGTCAAGCCCCTTCACTTCGGCGTAGGTATCGAGTTCGTTGAAGTAGCTGACACGAAGAGCGAGGTAGGTGTTGGAGAAAAGTTTGACTGCTTCGGCTTCCTTCATTCCCATGAAGAGCGTGGGGATATCCTCTTTCAAGGCGCCTTCGACAAGCAGGTCGGCAAACGTGTGAGCGAACTCCTCGGCCTGAGGATTGCCGATAGCGGTGATTGCCGCATTCTCTTCGGTGAAGTTCTTCTCGTCGATATGAATGAGCTTGGGAAAACCTACGATGATGCGCGAAGGATATAGGTTGTCGTAGAGTGCCTTTGATTCGCGCAGGAACTCGGGAGAGAAAAGGAGGTTGAACTTCTTGCCTTTCAACTCAGGTTTGTAAAGGAACTGGAGCGCATACTTGACGTAGAGAGAACGAGAGTAACCGACGGGGATGGTACTCTTGATTACCATGACGGCATCGGGGTTGTTGGCGATAACGAGGTCAATCACTTCTTCCACGTGGGAGGTGTCGAAGTAGTTCTTGACAGGATCGTAGTTGGTGGGTGCGGCAATAACAACAAAGTCGGCCTGACGATAGGCAGCAGGACCATCGAGTGTGGCAGTAAGGTTTCCGCCAGTGCCTTCCTTACGGAGGGCGGGCAGAACTTCTGAAAGATAACGCTCGATGTATTCGTCCTGAATCGGGCTAATACCTTGGTTAATCTTGTCCACCTTCTCTGGAACGACATCGACGGCGATGACTTTGTGATGCTGTGCCAACAATGTGGCGATAGATAGACCAACGTAGCCTGTACCGGCTACTGCAATGGTGATTTCGGAGAATGGATGCATTGTTATTTAAATTTGCAGCCAAACTTGGCTGCGACTAAGACAAATGAAAGAGCGGTCAAAAACAACCACGTCTAAAACGCTTCTAATGGGAGAGCTGATAGAAAAGCTCTTGAAGGAGGTCAGGATCGGGAGTGGTGGCTGGACGTCCTCCTTTGCTGCGCGCATCGAAGTCGCGAAGGATGGTGATGTTGCGCATTACTGTACGAGCATTGAAGTTTCGCAACCCGTCGAAGACACTCTTTGCTTGCGGATAACTGCACCCCACCTCCTTCATGATGCCATTAAGGGAACGATCCTGACAATAGTAGGCCAACATCATGTTCTGGAAGAAGGTGAAGAGCGAGGAGATGACCATGGGCACGGGGCCAGCCTTGGGATTGCGCGCGAAATAAAGACGGATAAGCTCAACACGCTGGGCATCTTTGTGTGCGAAAGCATCAACAAGTTCGAAAACATTGAACTCGCGAGAAATGCCAACGTGATCGGCCACGTCCTGTGCCGTGATGGTTGTTCGACCCTGTAGAGTGAGGCGAAGCTTGTCCACCTCGTGGGTAAGACGGCTAAAATCGGCACCGATAAAGTTCTGGAGCATATCGATGGCCTTGGGTTCGGCTGAAACTCCAAGCGACTGCAGGAATCCAGGCAGAATACGGGGCAGTTCATAGTCGCGAACCTTGTCGCTCTGGTACACTTCGCCCGTCTTCTTACAGAGCTTCACCAGTTCGGCAGCTCCAGTGATGGAAGAGGTCTTGTAAGTGATAACCAGAATGGTGCTTGTGCTTGGCTGCTTGAGGTAGAGACAAAGGTCATCGAGCTTGAAAGTACGCTTGTCGAGAGCCTGAGCCTCACGAAGCAAGACGAGCTGTTTTTCGGCTACCATTGGGAATCGACGACAGGCTGCTATAACGTCTCCACTCGAGAATTCACCTGCACCTGCAAAGAACTGCACCAGATCGAAGTCCTTTTCATCGTCGGTGAGCACCATATCCAAGAGGAGGTTGGTGAGCTGGTCGATGAAAAAGGCTTCTTCGCCATGCAGGAGATAGACCGGAGCATATTGTCGTTGCTCAATTTGGGTCTTTATGCGTTGAAAATCGTCGGATTTTTTTGCCATGTCAAAATAAATTTGTACCTTTGCCGCCGAAAAAAGTCAAACAAATAACAGTTAACAATTAACAATTGGATAATCTGAATTTGCCATCGTACGAGGTTCGCACTCGGATTAGCCCCAAGAGCTCGCTGATGGAGATCTGGGACACCCAACGTCGCCGCTGGGTGAAGCTAACTCCAGAGGAATGGGTGCGCCAGCACTTTGTGCATTACCTGATTGGGACGATGAGCTATCCTTCAGGAAGGATTGGCAATGAAGTTTGCATACGCGTGGGTCAACTGGAACGCAGGTGCGACAGCGTGGTCTTCGGCGACGAAGGGGAAGCGTTGATGATTGTGGAATACAAGGCTCCGAGCGTTCGACTGTCACAAGACGTGTTTGACCAAGTGGCGCGTTACAACATCGCACTGCGTGTCGATTGGTTGGTGGTCAGCAATGGGATGCAGCACTACTGTTGTCATCTGAACCGTGAAGCAAGTCGCTGGGAATTCCTTCCAGCGATACCAGACTATCAGGCGTTGATTCAGCGATAACATCTTCGAGAGTGTCAGGTTCGTCAGTGCCACCCACCTCGACGAGCTGGTTGTCGGTGAGATGGATTACACGACCTGGGAAATCGTTGAGGAAAGCCAGGTTGTGGGTTGACATGATGACCGTGGAATGTTGCTCCTTGCAAATCTTGTATAGAAGGCTCACGATGCGATGGCCTGTCTCGGTGTCGAGGTTGCCAGTAGGCTCGTCGGCGAGAATGAGGCGGGGACTATTGAGGAGAGCTCTTGCGATTACGATACGTTGCTGCTCACCACCCGACAGGGTGTTGGGCATACGTTTTTCACAACCTGCCATATCGACAAGTTCGAGCACTTCGACGATGCGATTGCGGCGGTCATTGACATTTTTCCAACCCGTTGCACGCAGGACGAAGTCGAGATTGGCTTCGACACTACGGTCGGTGAGTAGCTGGAAGTCCTGAAAAATGATACCAACCTTACGACGGAGATATGGAATCTGGCTGGACTTAAGAGCAAGGAGGTTGTATTCGTCAAAGATGCAGGCTTCATCACCTTCGAGGATGTCGAGATCCTTGTACATGGTCCGAAGGAGAGAGGACTTGCCAGCACCAACCTTTCCGATGAGATAGACGAACTCACCCTCACCGACAGTGAGGTCCATGTGGCGAACGAGGACGTTGTCTCCTCGTGCTATTGTGACGTTCTTGTATTGGATCATGGGAGGGGTTCAGAAGGGTTCTAAGGGGTTAATGCTTTTTCCAACCAGGCTGATGGCGCTCGGCAAGCTCAGAGGCGAGATCCTCGATGCGCAGCCCCTTGCTGGTGAGGAGGACGATGAGGTGATAGAGCATATCGGAGCCTTCGTAGATAAGACGCTCGTTGGTGCCGTTGGTAGCTTCGATAACGAGTTCAAGTGCCTCCTCTCCCACTTTTTGAGCCATACGGTTGAGACCGTCCTTGAAGAGGCTGGTGGTGTAAGAACCTTCAGGCATTTCTTCATGCCGTTTGATGATAAAGTCCTGAAGTTCGGAGAGGAAGAGAAGCGGATTGCGATCATTGGTTTCATTCCAGCAGGTGTCTGCACCTGTATGACATACGGGGCCTGCGGGGTTGACTTTGATGAGAAGCGTATCGTTATCGCAGTCGTTGAGAATGTTGACCACATGCAGCACGTTGCCTGAGGTCTCGCCTTTAGTCCAAAGGCAATTACGGGTTCGGCTCCAGAATGTGACGAGCCCGGTCTGGATGGTTTTTTCGTAGGCCTCACGATTCATAAAGCCCAACATGAGGACCTTATTGGTAATCGCATCCTGGATGACAGCAGGAACCAAGCCTTGGAGTTTGTCGAAATCTATTTGCATTCGTTTATGGGGGTTAGAGGAGTTATAATTATGAGGGGTTGAGATGGCATCGCAACAGACGGACTGGGAAAGGAGCGTTAGAGACGGACAGGGATACCATTAGCGGCAAGATATTGCTTGAGGTCGCGCATCGGAATCTCGCCAAAATGGAAGACGGACGCAGCTAAGGCAGCATCAGCGTGTCCAATCTGAAAGACGTCAAGGAAATGCTCCTTGGTGCCTGCTCCGCCCGATGCAATGATGGGAATAGAGAGCTCATCGGAAAGACGAGCGAGGGCATCGTTGGCGAAACCTTGCTTCGAACCGTCGTGATTCATCGAAGTGAAAAGTATCTCGCCTGCACCACGTTCCTGTGCTTCGTGAGCCCATTCGAAGAGGTAACGTTGGGTGGGGATACGACCTCCATTAAGGTAGCATCGCCACTGGCCATCGTCCTCAAGACGTGCATCGATGGCACAGACACACTCCTGGCGGCCAAAACGCTCAGCAATCTCGGTGATAAGCTCAGGACGACGCAGAGCGGACGAATTGACTGACACCTTATCGGCACCGGCAGCGAGAAGGCGTTCGACATCGCTGAGTTCATGTATGCCACCACCCACTGTGAAAGGGATGGAAACCTCGGCAGCGATGCGACGCACGAGGTCGGTGAAGGTACGTCGGCCCTCATGGGAGGCCGTGATGTCAAGATAGACCAGTTCGTCGGCTCCCATCTGACTATATTGCTTTCCGAGTTCAACGGGGTCACCTGCATCGCGGAAGTTGACAAACTGAACTCCCTTGACTGTTGTACCGTCCTTGACGTCGAGACACGGGATGATGCGTTTTGCTAACATCGTTGGAATTGACAATTAATAATGAACAATTAACAATTAAAATTATGAATTGTTCTGTTGGTAGCGTTCAAGATCGGAGAAGGTGATTCGGCCCTCATAGATGGCTTTTCCAATGATGACAGCAGGCACGTTGGCAGCTTCAAGCTGGAGCACATCCATCATGCAACTGACACCACCAGATGCGATCACATAAAGGTCTGGGAAATCCGCCATCATATCCTTATAGAGTTCGGTGGCTGGACCTGCCATCATACCATCGCGCGAGATGTCGGTGGAGATAACCTTTCTGATACCACGAGCGGTGTAGCTCTCAAGGAACGTCTGCCAACGAGCATCGCTCTCCTCAAGCCAGCCTTGGATGGCAATACGACCCTCCTTGATGTCGGCACCAAGGATGACACGGTCGGGGCCGTACTTCTGGAGCCAATCCAGAAAAAGCTGGGGACGTTGCACTGCGATGGAGCCACCTGTAATCATCTGCGCACCACTCTCGAAGGCAATGCGAACATCGTCATCGCTCTTCAGTCCACCGCCAAAATCGACTACAAGATTGGTATGTGTTGCAATCTTTTCGAGGATGCGATGGTTGACAATGTGACCACCTTTGGCACCATCGAGGTCAACCAGATGAAGACGATGGATGCCGATGGCTTCGAACTGACGGGCAGTCTCAAACGGGTCTTGACTGTATTCTTTCTTCGTATCATAATCGCCTTTCGTGAGGCGAACGAGTTTGCCGTCGATGATGTCAACGGCCGGGATTATTTCAATCATGACAAAAAGTTACGTAAAATCTGTTCACCTACAGGTCCCGACTTCTCGGGATGAAACTGGGTAGCCCAGAAATTGTCCTTGTGGAGGGCAGCACTATAGAAACCGTCATAATCGGTCTGAGCTATGGTATAGGGACAGATTGGAACATGAAAACTATGCACATAATAGACGTAATCGCCTTCGTGCAGATTGATAAACAATGGATTCGGGTTGCCAGTTTCGGAAGTCCTTTCGCACCCCTCGAACTTATCAGCCTCTTCGCTTTCTTCTGACTCGGCCTTCGGGAGCAACCCTTTGAATCGTTCGATAGTATTCCATCCCATCTGAGGAACCTTGTAATTCCTGGATGAGGGACGGAAACGAATAACAGGGACATCAAAGATGCCAAGGCAATCGACATCACCCTCCTCACTATGACGGCAAAGGAGCTGCATACCAATGCATATGCCAAGGACAGGCTGTCGAAGACCACGAATAACTTCGGACAGACCGGTTCGGTTGAGATGCTGCATGGCTGCACGCGCCTCGCCCACTCCAGGGAAGATGACGCGGTCGGCCTGACGAATGACAACAGGGTCGTCGGTGATGATGGCATCGTGTCCAAGACGCTTACAGGCGCAATATACACTGTAGATGTTGCCTGCGTTATATTTGATAATCGCTACTTTCATTTTAGTCGTTATACCATTGGATCTTGTTGCTGCGCGATACGCTCGACTTTTGATACTTGAGGTCGGAGAGCATGGAACTCTTGACTGCAATATTCACATTGAAAGATGCAAATTGGCCTAATGGATTGAGCGAAGCTGTAAGCATCCAGCAATGCATATCACGGCTTGCGTTGATGTTCATATAAGTAACCTTATGGAGGTTCAAGTCGTAGGAGGCATTGAATGAGAAGTTCCAGCCTTTGGTGGGTTGCAAGGTTCCACTCAAGGTAGCACTATGTACGATGCCGCGATCAAATTCGCGTTTCTCCTTGTTGAACGTCTTGTACTGATAGCGCATCGAATAGGAGATGTTGAGTGACCAGGGCACGGTCCAGACAAGATAACCATCGTCATCATACGTTCCGGCAGCCTTCTTCTCTTTTCGCTTCCGTTTTTCCGCATTTCGCTGCATACCTTCGAGACTTGTCGGGTCAAGATCCTCCTCAACATAACCATCCTCGCTATCGAGTTCGTAACTATCGTCCTCTTCCTCGTCATCGCCGCTACCTCGTCCAAAGAGTTTAGCGAGTTTCTGATTGTTGAGCGAATAGTTGAACGAGTAACCTGTTGACATCAAGCGGAGGAACTCACCATCTTTCCAACGGGGACGGTCGTAATGACGCCCGTTTTCATCGTACTTATAGACGTCCCATGTCGTGTTGAGATTCATGGATGAGTTCTTGCCCATCTTGATCGTTGCGTTGATAGGCACGGTGGTACTCCATCGCATAGAGTCGGCAACCAAGTTGTAGGAAATACTGGTGGACAGCTTGTCGATAAGAGATATCTTCTTGTAGCCCGAGGAATCCTTGTCGGAACGAATCTTTGCCTCGATGTTGTTGTCCAATGACAAAGAGATGGAGCCGCTGCGACCTTGCGACGTTCCTCCCTGCGTATAGCCCTGGAAATAACTGTAGCGCACCTCACGCCGTCCGGTAACCGAAGTGCTGTCGGGCACGTAATATGTGCCCCAGCTGCCGTACTTTTTCTCGCTGAAGTCGGGAGTGTAACTGAACGAGATGTTGGGGGTCAGCACATGACGAACGGCAAAGAGGCGTGATTTTTTCCACAACGGTTTGAAGAATCCATAGAGCTTGGTGGAGAAACTCAAGGAGGTGCTGAAGTCGTAAGCATTGTAGAAACCATAGACTGTATCCTTGGCGATGCCGCCGTATGAACCATTGGAGTTTACCATTGAGGGATCATAATACTGCACGGTCTTGTGGCTGTACATACGGTCGGTGAAATTGAATCGCGGCGAAATCTGAATATACTTGGCAGCCGTGAATGTTGCCCCGATAGGCAGACTGTGCTTGATGCCGTTCTCCCAGTCGCGAAGGATGTTCTTCTGTCCGAACTCACTTTCCTTGGTCGTGATCTTATTGACCATGTTCATGTTGTAAGTCATCGAGATCTTTTCGTACCAACGGTCAGAGCCGCTCTTCTGCTTGCGTTTGAAGGGATACCACGTGCTCATCGAAGCAGTGAGCTGTGGCAAGGTGACAACGAGGGTGGAGTCGGTGGTGCGTTGCGTAATGCTGGCCGATGACGAGAGGTTCCACTTGGTGTTGGGAATCTTATAGCTTGCATTGATGGTTGACTGCTTGGTCGAAGTTGTCAGGTCGCTACTGTAGATTGAGGTAGTGTTGCTGCGCTCATAACCCGAGGTCGTGAAGTTGACATTGGCCGAAAGATTCAGGTTCGGATTGAAACGCGAGTCCTGCGAATGACTCCATGTGACCTTCATGTTCTTCTGCTCTACATAGTCCGACAACCCCTTGTCGCCCGTCTTGGCAACATTATAACTGAAGGAGAAATTACCCTTGAATTTGTAACGGACAGCATATCGGCTTTCGGCAGAAAGAGCCCAGGAGCCCTTAGTATAGATCTCGCTTCGAAGAGCCAGATCGACATAATCGTTGATGGCGAAGTAGTAACCGCCATCGCGCAAATAGAGTCCCTTGGTTTGGTCAGCACCATAGGTTGGCATTAGGACGCCACTGGTATAGGACTTGGTAAATGGGAAGTAGCCAAAAGGAATTGCGATGGGCAATGGAACATCAGCTACGACAAGATAGGCTGGACCTGTAACGATATTCTTGTTGGGGCGCAAACGTCCCTTGGTGAGCTCGATATAGAAGTGAGGGCACTCAATCTGGTCACAAGTGGTATAGCGTCCGTTTTCAAGATAGATATCGTTGTTGGGCATCTTCTTGGTTACTCCACCCGTAACGTAGCCTTCACCCTGCTGGGAGGTGACATCGCAGATGAATCCTTTGGCCGTCTTGAAGTTGTATGACATGGTGCGCGTCTCGTACTCGCCGGAATTGTCCTTGAAGACGGGTTTGCCCTTTAGTTGACCCGTGATGGTGTCGGGAACGCCGTTGGCATGCACGAGGGAACTGTCGAGTGAGAGCTGGAGGCGCTCAGCATCGAGAGTGATGTCGGTATAGGTAACCTGCGAAGAGCCATAAAGCCAAGCCATGTTGCCAGCCGCAAACACCAGCGAGTCCTGTGCCTTGTAATTGACCACAGCGGTCAGACCGCCGCCCACGGGTTTAGTGGATGCAGAATCGGCGATAAGACTATCGACGGCGAGACTGTCGGCAGACATGGAAATGGAATCGATGGGAACGCTGTCGGCGAGTGTGTCGGACGAGGAAACGGGAAGCGAAAGGGAATCAATAGATTCCCACAACGTATCGATGAGGGGCAAAGGCAGAGGTTTGGCATCAACTCTTCTGCCGAGACACAGGGGTGCCAGCAGAAGGATTAGAGTAAGCAATATAGGGACATTGCCCTTGTGTATATGTCGTCGAAAAAACGTCTGCATTATTTAAAAACGCGACAAAGGTAGGCATTTTCTTCGATTTTGCCAAACCTTTGCCGTATTTTTTTGCATATAGCCTAAAAAGTAGGAGGATTTTATGCTATTTTATGAGTTGGATGCGTCAAAAGGAAGTCTCCAGGTGCACCCTGTACGCCAGTTGGAACACCCATAAGCTGTCTTGCCCTTGAGAACATCGCCTCCACACAACGGGCACTTTTCGGGCACCTGCAGTTTGGGTTTACGAGGGCGACGTGGTTGACTTGGACGTTTTTCTGCTGCAGCTTTCTTTTCGGCGGCGGCAGCTTTCTTCTCTGCAGCGGCCTGACGCTTCTCCTCCTCAGGGTTTACGTAGGCGACCTGACGATTAGTCTGGTCAGACATGACGCTATGGATGATGTCGATCACCATCTGCTTGAGTTCGGAGATGAAAAGGCTCGCCTCATATTCACCACGCTCAATCATTCGTAGTTTTCGCTCCCATTGGCCTGTCAGTTCGGGACTTTTGAGAAGCTCCTCATGGATTACCTGAATGACATCGATGCCCGTCTGTGTAGCAATGAGATTCTTCTTTTCCTTACGGATGTAACGCCGCTTGAACAGCGTCTCGATGATAGCGGCACGCGTAGAAGGACGTCCAATTCCATTCTCCTTCATCGCTTCGCGCAACGACTCGTCCTCACACTGTTTGCCAGCAGTCTCCATCGCACGAAGCAACGAGGCTTCGGTGTATAACTTGGGAGGTTGCGTCCATTTTTCGAGCAGGGAAGGCGTATGCGGACCACTCTCGCCTACCGTAAATTCCGGCAGGATGGATGCACCTTCCTTGTCGTCATCATCGTCTTTTTCTCCAGCATAGACGATACGCCAACCTGGATCAACGATAAGCTTACCGGTAGCCTTGAATTCGACCTTTGAAGCTTCGCCCAAGACGGTAGTCGTATTGAACTTACAATCAGGATAAAAAACAGAAATAAAACGACGCGTGACAAGATCATAGACCTGACGCTCCTCAGCACTCAGATTATTGGCGGGGACACCCGTCGGAATGATGGCATGATGGTCGGTGACCTTTGAATTGTCGAACACATTTCGCGACTTCTGGAGCTTCTTGTTCGGTTCAAGCAGGGCAGTCGTCAATTGCTCATAGCCACGCAAGCCCTTGAGGATATTCGGGCACTTGGGATAGACATCATCAGGCAAATAGGTTGTATCGACACGCGGATAAGTAGCGACCTTCTTCTCGTAAAGGCTTTGGATAAGCTGGAGGGTCTGTTCGGCACTGAATCCGAACTTACGGTTGCAATCGACCTGAAGGGAAGTGAGGTCATAAAGTCGCTTGGGACTCTCCTTGCCTGACTTCTTCTGAACATCGGTGATGGTGAAGAGACTGCCCTTGATGGCTTCGAGAGCAGCTTGCGCCTCTTCCATCTTTTCGTAGCGGCCTTTGGTGCTATTGAAAGTGACGTCACGATATACCGTCTTGAGTTCCCAATACTGCTGGGGCACGAAGTTGACAATCTCAAAATGACGCTTGACTATCATGGCCAAGGTGGGCGTTTGGACACGGCCAATGGAAATCACCTGTCGTTGTCCTGTTTGGCCGTAACGGAGCGTGTAGAGACGGGTGGCATTCATACCCAAAAGCCAGTCACCGATGGCACGACTGAGACCCGCCATGTAGAGCCGGTCGTATTTCGCCTGAAGTTCAAGATGCTGGAATCCTTCGCGAATGGCTTCATCTGTCATAGAGTTGATCCACAGTCGATAGATGGGGATTTTTCCAGCGTGTTCACGTTCGATGGCACCCGCCTTTTGCATGACCCAGCGTTGTATCAATTCTCCTTCCTGACCGGCATCTCCGCAGTTGATGATGCACTCGGCATTGGCATAGAGGCGGCTGATGACTTCGAATTGCTTACGCACTCCTTCGTCATCCTTGAGCGAAATGCCGAACTTCTGCGGAATGATTGGAAGCCAAACAATACTCCATGCCTTCCATTTCGGGTCATATTCGTCGGGGTTCTTCAGTTCACAAAGGTGCCCGAACGTCCACGTCACCTGGTAGCCATTACCCTCCCAGTAGCCTTGGCGTGATCCTCCCTGGGTGGCTCCAAGTATCTGTGCTATGCTCTGCGCTACGCTCGGTTTCTCGGCGATACAAACCTTCATTGTTCTGTCGGTGAATGATGCTTTATTGATTATATTAGATGTGATGATTGCCAAAATCGCATATTTTGGAAAAAATCGCGTGCAAAGATAAAGATTTTTTGCGAAAGTTATGCGATTATTCAGAAAAAAATGTTATCTTTGCGGCAAATTTAGATTTTAAACACATAATTTATGAAATTTACTGAGCTTTGCGATGGCATCTTCAACCGATCCATTGCCGACTATCACAAGACCGATAACGTAGATACCCCGATCCAAAACCCTTTTGAGAAGGGGACAATCGAGTTTTTCCTTTATCTGAAGAACTGGATCGACACCGTGCAGTGGCACTTCGAGGACATCATCCGTGACCCGGAAATCAATCCCGAGGCTGCCCTTGTGCTCAAGCGCAGGATTGACAAGTCGAACCAGGATCGCACCGATCTCGTTGAGATGATCGACAGCTACTTCCTCGACACCTTCAAGGACGTTGAGGTGCTGCCCGACGCCACCATCAATACCGAATCGCCAGCTTGGGCCATCGACCGCCTGTCGATCCTCTATCTGAAGATCTACCACATGCAGGTAGAAGTTGATCGCACCGACGTCTCCCAGGAGCATCACGACAAGTGCGCGCAGAAGCTCGGCGTGCTCCTCACCCAACGCACCGACCTGACGACTGCCATCGACCAACTGCTGGACGACATTGCTGCCGGACGCAAATACATGAAGGTGTATAAGCAGATGAAGATGTACAACGATCCGAACCTGAACCCTGTCCTCTACGGCAACAAGTAAAACAATGCAAAACATCAGGAAAGTTTTGGCCATGCGCTTGAGCGCACTGGGCGACATCTGCATGACGTTGCCCGTGCTCGACGGTGTGTCGAGGGCTTATCCTGACGTACAGTTTACACTTCTGACCACAAAAGCAGGTGCAATCGTTGCGAAAACCATCCTTCAAAGGCAGAATCTCTCGATCAAGGTCATCAACAAACGTGATTACAACGGCATTTCCGGGCTCAATCGCCTCTATCGCGAGTTGAAGGAGCTGAATGTTGATGCTGTTGCCGACCTGCACGATGTACTGCGGACACAATGGGTCGATCTGCGGTTCTGGCTTGCCGGCAAACCCGTAAAGAGAATCCAAAAGGGACGGAGCGAGAAGAAGGCTTTGACCTCGGGAGGAAGTCATCGTCAGCTTATGACGAGCATAGAACGGTACAGGCAAGTATTCGCTGCACTTGGATTCGATTTCACAATCGATTACGAGGGAGCCGCACACGCCGAAATGCTGCAGGAGAAAAGCTGTGCCGTGCAGCAGGATTCGCTTTCGGTTGGTATTGCCCCCTTTGCTCAGCATCGTGGCAAGGTCTATCCCGAGACGTTGATGCAAAAAACAATAAGCATCCTCGTCGAAAAGCTTCCCGATGTGAAAATCTACCTTTTCGGTGGACCTGACGAACAGGCTATCCTCGACAAATGGGCAGCCGACCATCCCGATCACATTGTGAATCTAGCGGGACGACAGACCATCGAAGACGACCTGCGCTGCATGGCAAACCTCAAGCTGATGGTGTCGATGGACTCTGCCAACATGCACCTTGCCTCGCTTGTGGGTCTGCGTTGCCTCTCCGTCTGGGGTGCCACACATCGCTATGCAGGGTTTCTAGGTTATCGGCAAAGCGAAGGCGACTGCATCGAGCTGGCTTTGCCATGCCGTCCGTGTTCAATCTATGGCAACAAACCCTGCAAATACGGCGATTACCGTTGCCTGACCCAAATCGAACCCGAGACCGTAGCGCAACGCATCATAGAGATTCTCATCCAGTGATCCGATAGATTATGCGTATATATATAGCAGAAGACGAACCGCTCGCGGCACAAAAACTGCAGCTCTTCCTACAAAAGCTGGGAGAAGAGGACACATCCGTGTTCGACAATGGCGCACAACTGGTCGATGCGCTTACCTCCAGCCCCACACCCGACCTGCTCTTCTTGGACATTCAGATGCCCGAGCTGACAGGCATCGAGGTGCTCAAGCAATTGCAGCAGCAAGGACAGATGTCGGGGGAAATAGGCCTTAAAGTGATCATTACCTCGGCCTACGACCAATATGCCATCGATGGTTTCAACTTCGGCGTGACCGACTATCTGCTCAAACCCTACACTCTTGACCGACTACGGCAAGCCTTGTCCAAGGTTCATCCCGGGCCTGTTGTCAGCATCCGCGTGGATGGACGAACTATGCCGATCCGTGTGAACGACATCGTGAGCCTGGCAGCACAAAAGGACTACACGGAGTTCACACTTTCCGATGGGCGCAAACTCATGACCCTTGGCACCTTGACAGGTTTCGAACAGCAAATGCCCGCGATGCTCTTTGCTCGCATACAGCGCAGCTATCTGGTGGGACTGAAGCACGTCAAGAACTTCAATTCGACCGTAGTGTCGCTCTCCACCGGCGAAGAGTTGCCCATCGGCCGAACCTATCGTGACTCGTTCAGACAAGCTTTGAAAGCATTAACTTAGAAACATAGCGATTAACCTATGACTTGGATTGATGTCTTGACGTTGATTGGAGCAATCGGTCTCTTTTTCTACGGACTGAGGCTGATGAGCGAAGGCCTTCAGAAAGCCGTAGGCGATAGCCTCCGCAAGGCGCTGTCGGCAATGCGCAGCAACCGATTTGCCGCAATGTTGATGGGTGTGCTAATCACGGCTCTCCTCCAGTCGTCATCGGCAACAACGGTGATTGTCGTTTCGTTTGTCAATGGCGGGTTGGTGACGCTGGCTCAATCGATGGCAGTCATCATGGGAGCCAATGTAGGCACTACGTTGACGACATGGATCATTGCACTGTTCAGTTTCAAGTTCAATATCGAATTCCTCATCTTCCCGCTCATTGCCCTTTCGCTTCCCTTCTTCAATTCGAATAGCAGTCGCGGAAATGCTTGGGGAGAATTCATCATTGGCTTTTCGCTGCTCTTCCTCGGCTTGGAGGAACTTAAGCACCTGGTTCCCCTCGTTACACAAATGCCGGCAGTGACAGAGGCGCTTCGCGATTCGAGCTTGATGGGCTATCCATCGATTCTCATCTATCTTTTGGCAGGCATGTTGCTCACAATGGTCGTGCAGGCTTCCAGTGCCACCTTCGCCATTGCCTTGCTGATGTGCGTGAATCGTTGGATTACATTCGAGACGGGTTGCGCGCTTGTGCTGGGTTCCAACATCGGTACCTGCCTCACCCCCATGCTTGCCTCCCTTTCAGCCAATACTATGGCAAAGCGAGCCGCCTTGAGCCATTTGCTGTTCAATCTACTGGGCATGGTCTGGGCATTGGCGATATTCTATTACCTTTGTGATGCCATCACCTACCTTTGCGGTCACCTTGGGATGGGCAATCCCCACGAAGCCGACAATGTTGCATTGGGACTTGCGATGTTCCACACCGTATTCAATTTAGTCACCCTCTGCCTGATGCTGCCTCTCACCACGCAGATTGCCCACATCCTCACGCGCTTCATTCCCGAAAAGGAAGACCAGGAAAAGGACTTCAAGCTGCATTACATCAACACAGGCTTCATGACCGCTTCAAGCGAGATGGCCCTCGTGCAAGTGCAGAAGGAAGTATCGCGTTACGGCGAAGAGGTCTATAGGATGTTCGGGATGGTGCAGACGATGCTCGATGAGCAGATGGGGGCGGAAAAGCTGCTCGAACTGAACCAACGCATCAGACACATGGAGGAAGACAGTGACAATGCGGAACTCGAGATTGCCAAATTCCTCAACAGTGTCTCTCCCAAAACGCTCTCCTATTCTGGAGAACAGTTGAGCCGCAACCTCTACAAGGAAGTGGACGAACTGGAGTCAATTGCTGATGCCATCTGCCACATCTCAATGGTAATCTTTCAAAAGCACGAGCAGCGCGTGCGCTTCACACCCGAGATGAACGAGAACCTCGCAAGGATGATGACGCTCATCAATACAGCGCTTGCCCACATGCTCAAGGTATTAGCGATGAACCAGGTGCCACAAAGTGCGCTCAACAAGGCTTACAACCACGAAGACGAGATCAATAACCTCCGAAATCAGTTGCGCAACGAAATCTTTGACTCTCTCGACCGCAAGAAGATCGACTATTATCAGCACTCCTTCTTCATGCACATCATCAACGAGTGTGAAAAGATCGGCGACTACGTGATTAACATTATTGCCGCAGCAAGCGAATAAACCAAAACACATAATATAATAATGTATTTAGAGAATGTCCACCAACGCCAATGCGGAAGCATTGAAGTGATTTGCGGTTCGATGTTTTCGGGCAAGACCGAAGAGCTCATCCGCCGCATCAACCGTGTGAAGATTGCCAAGCGCAAGATACAAATATTCAAACCTACCATCGACAGCCGTTACAGCAAGACCGACATTGTCAGTCATGCCAATAGCACGAGCGAAGCCATTCCTGTGCAAAATGCCCGTGTCATCAGCAACATGGTGGAAGCCGATACCGCAGTAGTAGCCATCGACGAAGCGCAGTTCTTCGATGAGAACGTGCTCGACGTTGTACGCGAACTGGTTGAACAAGGAAAGCGCGTCATCATCGCAGGTCTCGACATGGACTATCTGGGTCAGCCCTTCGGCCCAATGCCCTATCTTATGGCATTGGCCGACGATGTCTATAAATGCCGTGCCATCTGCATGAAGTGCGGCCATCTTGCCAACTTCTCTTATCGAATTTCAAATGCCAGCCAGCAGGTGATGATAGGCGCTAAGCAGGAATATATGCCCCTCTGCCGCTGCTGCTATGCCGAAATGATGCAGGAAAAGCAGTGAGACACATCATCATCATTCTAGGATATAATCAATCGCGTATCCAGCATCCCGTCTATCGTCGGTTCATGCAGGCTTCGCTCGTTGGGCGCAATACGACCCTGCTCTTCCCGTCAAATCAACTGGAGGAGCGTGAGTTCGTGCACGAGGTGAACGAGCGACAGCGGAGAGACAGTATGCCCGGCGAACTCGGCTTCCACATCTGTGCCCCACTCGAAGACCCCACAATGGGACAGCAGATAGTCCAGGCCATTACGATGATACGCCGCCTGTACGACGCACCATCAAACGTCTATGCCCTTCTACCTGACCTCGACATCTGCACCGCGCAGCAGAAGAAGAATGCATGGAACAACCTCGTAGCCATCAACAACGGCATCAATGATTATCCCGACATACAGCTTCTCTCGCACTGCTTCCTCTATCACGACGCTTCGCAAGTATCCCTTGCGCACTTCCTTTTCGACATTACACAAGAGGCTGAGGCGCTTGATATGGTGGAACGCTATGGATATCTCAACAAATTGCATCGTCCGAAGAACTACGAGACTGCCTTCGAGATGGAATTTCCAGCAATCTTCAGTTCGTTCAATGTCAGCGGCGTCAGCTATCCCGACGACGAGATACGCCATTACATCCATCAGTGTTACATGAATGCCTTGCTCGGGTTGAGCCGTCCAGATGTCAATCAGATTGGAATGGAGCAATGCAATGAACACGTCAGCGAAATTCTTGCATCCCTTCCCCTGTCGGAAGAGCTTACCGACCTGACTGGCGACCATTTCCTTGACCCGAATCGGGCTTCGGGTGTCACTTGGCAAACCGTCGAAGACTACTGGCAACAAGCCGTGGAGCGAATCATGCAGGATTTGCAGGACATTCCGCGTGACGAATGGGCATCGCAGCTTCGTAATAGCCTCGATGTAGAGTACCAATCACGTTATCGCAATCAGGGCGTAGAATACTTCTATCAACAAGAAAAGAAGAAGACACCCGACTATTGTCTGAACCTCCTTTACACACTGAAGGATCATCTGCAACAGTTGTTGCTCCATTCTGCATATCCTCCCGAGACGGGACAGGACATCGTACGCTCCATCATCAACCACCTGCAACAGCTGGCACTTCATTTCAGCAGTCGGCATTCCGACCTTGGCAAAGCCTTGAAACGTGCGGATGAAGAGATCGGGGACTTTATCAGTCGATGGGAAAAGTTCGGATTCTTCGACCGTATGCGTGGCAAGGACAAGGCCCTCATCGATGACTATCAGTCTGCAATCACTCAATACTTCATCCAGCGCACCCAATACGAGGGAGCGTCTTTTGCCACCAAGTTGCTCAACGAGCTCATTCCGCAGGTTTCGGCGCTTGCCAACCAGTCGGAACAACTTGCACGAGTTTGCCAGGAGGCATACGAGACCACACAGCAATATCTGAACGACAATCCACCATCAGCACTCCGCACCACCTTCCCCGTGCGATCCATTGCTGATGCCGAGCAGGCTATTCGTTTGGACACGACGCAACTCGAGCAGGATTACCTCAAGGTGTCGCAGCTGCTTTACGGTGAGATGCCACCGCTCCATGCCGAAGACTTGCTGCAGAGGCTTCGCAACGAGCTTATTGGCGACATCGACAGCTACATCCATCAGCGTATCGACGATGGCACATTGCCGCCCATCCTCAACGTCAGCATCGTCGATCGTGTAGCCGGCATCTATAGCGAAGAAAAAGGTGGATTGATGGGCTTTGTTGCCCAACTGAAAAAAGATGCCGCCATCTCCCTTAAACTGAAGGGAAATGGCGGACATAAAGAACAATACCTGTTGATCGCTCCGGAATGCGGAGGTCAGCTGGGGCCACAGATTGTGGGGTCTGAGCCTTCATCGCTCGAGATGCTGCATATCATTACGGGCATTTGCCTCACGGATTTAGATGGCTTCGCTGGTCAGCGCATGTTCGTCGAACCATCGATCTTTTAGATTGTCCAGACTGCTCGGATTATAGCAACGAGCCAACATCTGCAGTTTGTGGATGGTCTCCCGACGAGGACCCGGTATTGAAGATAGTAAAGAAGTAAATCTATGCTTCATAGGCACACGTTTGATTGGTTAGTCAATAATAAAACGTATGCCTATGAATTTTATTGTATAAATCCCCAAAAATATTTTCGAAAAAAGCGTTCCGTCTGTCATGGGCGGACAGTCACGTGGAAGCATGGCTGCCTGATTTCGTATTTTACAAAACAGTACCCCATCGCCTGCATATCAAAAAGCGCTCGAGCAAGATCCTCCTTCAGCTTACCTTCCCATGTGTTGCCATGTATGTCGAAGCGATTGTAGGTGATGTCGAAGGTTGTCCCATAACAATGCGTCGAGTTGGTTGCGGCGTTCACGTTCACCTGACTCAGCTTATGCACGTCCTCCAGCGTTCGCAGCACACTCGAAATGAGGAAGCGCGACGATGTGCCGTTATATTCCTGCATCAATCGACCCAAGTCGGTGAGGAAGTCGGCAGCACGCGGCACCAGATAGGGCGACGAACTGGTCAGCGGAAGCACCTTGTAGTAACGTGTATCGTGGAGTAGGACAAGTTGCTCTGACTGCTGCTCCAGCATCTGCCGATTCTCCAATGGTGTGATGCCAAACCTGACGGCTGCATCAAGATGGATGTCGTTGACGAAATTGAAGTCCTTCGAAAAGTTGGGCACACGCCTCGGATGACGTTTGTCTTCAGGCACAGGGAATTGGTGATGCTTCTTCGCAGTCGAACTGTATTCATCCTCCAACTCTTCCTCAATATAATCCTTGGCATCGTTAATCACCGAGACGACAAATCCGACGCAAGCCCTCACCCCGCAATAGCCAAGATAGCCTATGCCCACCACTCCTGCCAGCAAGGAAAGTGCAAACAGGATTCCTAACACGTGTCGGGGCCAAAAGCTAAGTCTATAATATCTCCTTTCGAGCCAACTGAGAGCCCGAAACATTGATCTACTGAATTGATTCATTATGAATTATTATGGCAAAGGCTTCAAACCTTCCCAACGAACATTCCACTTGCCATCCTTTGGCCAGCCTGGATTCTTGCCCAACTCACAGCCATCCCAACCTGCACACATCATCGCTACGGCAGTAAGCAGGCCGCCATTGCCTGGCAGATAGCAGCGCAGACGCTGGTCCTGGAAGTTGTGTCCGTTGGGCAGATAGGTATTGGTGCGTTCCTTGTTCAGGAGAATCGACACGGCATCGTCCGGACGGTTCAGACGAGCCGCACACATCGCTGTCATCGGATAGTCCCAGCCCCATGTATGGTTCCAGTTCCAGTTGTCCATCACCCACGACAGCGTATTACTCATGATCGTATCGTTGATAAGGCGAGAGTCGGGATAGATGCCGAGAGCGCCAAGCACAGCCATGTGGTCGCTGGTCAGACGGCGGTCTGTATAGGTGTCGGGGTTGGTCTCGCAAGCAAGATAAACCTTGCCATACTTCTTGTTCTTATCCACATTGAATTCCGAATCGTTGGCAGCTCCGTCCTTCCATGCCAAGGGAGAGATGAGGTCGATGATCGAGTCCCAACGAGCCACACGCTCCTCCCCTTTGATTTCACGCCAATGCTGCGCCATCATGAGCACAGTGCGCCACTCCGAAAGTTCGTAAGGTGAATTAACCACCTCTGCCGCACGCAAGGTCTCCTGTGCCGGAATGTTGCCCTTCAGGACAAAGCGGTTATGCTCGGGCTCAAACACGGCAAAGTCTCCCATGAACTTAGCAGTCTCCATCACGATGTCGTAATAGCGATCGACCACAGATGGGTCATTGCGTCGCAGCAACTCAGCCAGATAGATGGGGTGCGGCTGTTGCCAGATCAGGAAACTGCCCACTTTCGACGGAGCCTCCATGCCGCTGGGGTCGGTCATCTTCATCCAGCGCACACCCTTGTAGCCCTGTCGCTCGGCAATCTCTTTCGCCAAAGCATGCGGCTTAGGCTGCTTGTACCACGAGAGGGTGCGGTCGAGCAGTTCTCCATGCCCCCATAGCGGAAGCCATGCTTGATGCCAATAGATCATTTCGAGATGGAACTTGCCGAACCACGAGTTGTAGGTCAGGCCCGTCTCCTGCGGAGGTGTGTGACCAGCACTGTTGATGGCCAGCAGATATTGGCTGAGAACCACACGTCGCTCCATCTCCTTGGCACGCGGATCGGTGCAGTCGCTGAAATCGACAGCAGCGCCTTCAGTCCAGAACTTTCTCCAATGTGCTTCACTGGCTGTCATGACTTCGTCAGCACGCATCATGCCCGGAACATTCTGCAGCGTGTCGGGTCGCCATTCGAAAGTCAGTTCGTAATGGCCTGCCTCGTTCTTGCGAGGCGAGATGAGCACCTTGTTATTATCGATTTGTTCAAGGGAACAGCCTTCGCCACCCTCAATGTCGATGATGAAGCCGTAGGGCACGATGAACGAATTGCCACGCAGCAGGCAGTCGGGCGTATTGAGCCAGTCGCTCGCATCGTCGGAATGTTTGCCGGTTGGACCTGGGATGCGCAGCACGAGCGGCATGGGCTGCTCGGCATCGATAGTCACACCAATGATGTCAGCCTCAGGAGCACACGCCGTCACGACGTGCATCGGCATTCCATTGTATTTGTAGTCGGAAGTAATGGTGCCCGTCAAGAGGTCCAGTTTCTGATTGATATCAGTAATCTCAGGCTTTTCTCCTTCGTCGATGAAGAGGCCCAAATTGCCCAAATGCAGACGATGCGGATTGGCACGCAACCAGTCGGAAGCAGCCGCTTTGCGTGCATCCTTTTTCGGATTGACCTGCTGCGAATAGAGCGCCTCCTTGCTGCCAGTGCCGAAGTCGTAGGCCACAAGCACTTCCTTCGGGTCGAACTTCTCGGGGTTGTCAAAACTGTGCCATCCCCAACTCGACATGGTGCCGAGGGGCACACCCTTACTGTATTTCTCGGGGAAGGTCTGCAGGCCAGTGACATCGACAGTCATTGCGAAGTCACCGTTGCCTACTGTCAGTGATGCCATGGTGTCGAGGGCAGTTACGACGGGGTTGTTTCGCTCCAGCAGAGCCACTCGGTCAATGGGCGCATCGGCCTTCCTATTGCACGAAACGAGCACTGCAGCCAAGGCTGCAAGTCCCATTAATTTTACGGTAGTGACATTTGAATTTTGCATATCTTCGTATTTAGCGGGTGCAAATATAGTAAAATAATTTGACAAAAACAAAATTCATCTGCAAATATTTGGTATTTTCGTCTAAAAATACTAAATTTGCACCGACTATTAGGTTAGCACTTATATTTAAATATGAAAGAACTCGAACTCAAATACGGATGCAATCCCAATCAGAAGCCGTCGCGAATCTTTATGGAGGGTGACAAGGAACTGCCCATTACCGTTCTCAATGGTCGTCCTGGTTATATTAATCTTCTTGATGCCTTCAACAGCTGGCAGCTTGTCAGCGAACTAAAGGCAGCCACCGGTCTCCCTGCTGCCACAAGCTTCAAGCACGTATCGCCAGCCGGAGCTGCTGTGGGTCTGCCACTCTCCGAAACCCTGAAGAAAATCTACTTCACCGATGACTACGAGCTCACCCCATTGGCTTCAGCGTATGTACGCGCCCGTGGTGCTGACCGCATGTCGTCGTTCGGCGATTTCATTGCGCTGTCCGATGTGTGCGATGTAGCTACTGCCAAGCTCATCAATCGTGAGGTGAGCGATGGTGTGATTGCTCCTGGCTACGAACCCGAAGCACTTGCCATCCTCCAGGCCAAGCGCAAGGGCACTTACTGCGTTATTCAGATGGATCCCTCCTATCGTCCGGCACCCGTGGAGCGCAAGATGGTCTATGGCATCACTTTCGAGCAGGGGCGCAACGAAATCAATCTCAACGACGATGCACTCTTCGCCAACATCCCTACCGAGAACAAGAATCTCCCTGCCGAAGCACGTCGCGACCTCGTCATTGCACTCATCACGCTCAAATATACCCAATCGAACTCTGTATGCTATGTGAAGGACGGTCAGGCCATCGGCATTGGTGCCGGTCAGCAGAGCCGCATCCACTGCACACGTCTCGCCGGCAACAAGGCCGACATCTGGTGGCTGCGCCAGCATCCCAAGGTGATGGCTCTGCCGTTCAAGGAAGGCATCAAGCGTGCCGACCGTGACAACACCATCGACGTTTACATCAGCGAGGAGGAACATGACGACGTGTTGCGCGAAGGCACATGGCAGAACTTCTTCACCGAACGTCCTGAAGTCCTCTCCTTGGCTGAGAAGAAGGAGTGGCTGCAGAAGCTTACGGGCGTAGCGTTGGGATCTGACGCATTCTTCCCCTTTGGCGACAACATCGAACGTGCTCGCAAGTCTGGCGTACAATACATCGCCGAAGCCGGTGGTTCGGTACGCGACGACAACGTGATTGCAACCTGCGACAAGTACGGCATGGTTTGTGTCTTCACCGGCGTTCGTCTCTTCCATCATTGATCCAGTGTCAATAATATGTCATCAAAACAAGAGCTATAAACCAAAACATTACTTAAAAGCAATTTTATGGAAACAACTGTTGAAAAAAGCGCTTTGGAGATCGCACGCGCTGCGTATCGTCCCAAGATGCCTAAGGCCCTCTGCGGCCCTCTTACCATCGTAGAAGGTGAACCCACTGAGTCTGCCGACAATCAGGAGGAGATCAAGGAACTCTTCCCCAATACCTATGGTATGCCTTACGTTCACTTTGAGCCTTCCGAGGGTGGCAAACATTCGGCCTCGCTCAACGTAGGTGTCATCCTCTCTGGTGGCCAGGCTCCTGGCGGTCATAATGTCATCTCAGGTCTCTTTGACGGAATCAAGAGCCTCAATCCAAAGAACCGTCTCTACGGCTTCATCCTCGGCCCTGCCGGCCTTATTGAGCACAACTACATAGAGCTCACCGGTAACATCATTGATGAGTACCGCAACACTGGTGGTTTCGACATCATCGGTTCCGGTCGCACCAAGCTTGAGAAGAAAGAGCAGTTCGACAAGGGTCTTGAGATTCTCCAGGCTCTCGACATCAAGGCACTTGTCATCATCGGCGGCGACGACTCCAATACCAATGCCTGTGTATTGGCAGAATACTACAAGTCAATCGGTGCTGACGTGCAGGTTATCGGTTGCCCAAAGACCATTGACGGCGACCTCAAGAACAGCGAGATTGAGGCTTCATTCGGCTTCGACACTGCCACCAAGGTTTATTCCGAGGTCATTGGCAACATCATGCGCGACTGCAACTCTGCCAAGAAGTACTGGCACTTCGTGAAACTCATGGGTCGTAGCGCCAGCCACGTCACCCTCGAATGTGCACTCCAGACTCATCCCAATGTTACCCTGCTTGGCGAAGAGGTTGAGGCCAAGAACCAGACTCTCGACGACATCGTAACCTATATCGCTGAAGTCGTTACCGACCGTGCCAACCTTGGCATGAACTATGGCGTTGTCCTCGTTCCTGAGGGACTCATCGAGTTCATCCCAGCCATCAAGCGACTCATCGCCGAACTCAATGACATGCTCGCCAAGAACCAGGCAGACTTCGACCTCGTGGCTGCCGACAAGAAGATTGACTACGTGCTCGGTCACCTCTCTGACGAGAACGCTGCCCTCTTCAAGTCTCTCCCACTTTCTGTTAGCCGTCAGCTGGCTCTTGAGCGCGACCCACACGGTAACGTACAGGTTTCCCTTATCGAGACCGAGCAGCTGCTCGCCGAGATGGTTAAGGCTAAGCTTGACCAGTGGAAGAAGGATGGCATCTACACCGGCAAGTTCGCTACCCAGCACCACTTCTTCGGATACGAGGGCCGCTGCGCCGCTCCTTCCAACTGGGATGCCGACTACTGCTACAGCCTCGGCTACAATGCTGCTATGCTCATCTCTGCCGGCAAGACTGGTTACATGTCGTCCATCAAGAACACCTTCCGTCCTGCCGACGAATGGATTGCTGGTGGTATCCCCATCACCATGATGATGAACATGGAGAAGCGCAACGGTCAGATGAAGCCTGTGATCAAGAAGGCCCTCGTCGAACTGACAGGCAAGCCCTACAAGTTCTTCGTTCGTCATCGCACCGAATGGTCGCGCAACACCTCATTCGTTTATCCTGGCCCAATCCAGTATTTCGGCCCCGCCGAGGTTTGCGATCGTCCAACGGCAACACTCACCCTCGAGCAGAGTGACAAGCTCTGATGCAGCTTAGTTATCGACCCTATCCGCTGCAGTTGCAGCATACATTCACAGTGTCTGGTTGCTCGCGCAGCCAGACACCTGATGTTCTTATAGCCATCACTCATCAAGGACTGACGGGATATGGCGAGGCTTCCATGCCTCCCTACCTTGGCGAAAGCATCGAGAGCGTCTGTGACTTCCTCAAGCGTGTCGATCTCAGCACGTTCGATGACCCTTTGCGCACCGATGACATCCTTTCCTACGTGATGCACCTTGATGATGACGAGCCTGATGCCCACAACTTTTCAGCCAAGGCTGCCATCGACATCGCCCTCCACGACCTTGCAGGACGAATTCTGGGCCAACCACTGTGGCGTCTGTTCGGCCTTTCGCCCGAACGTTGCACCTACACCACCTACACCATCGGCATTGACACTCGCGAGGTCGTCAAGCAGAAGGTACGCGAAGTGGAAGGACGTTTTGGCAGACTGAAGGTCAAGGTGGGTGTTGAAGGCGATCGTGAACTCATCCGTTCCATTCGTGAGGTGACTGACCTGCCCTTGACGGTCGATGCCAATCAGGGATGGACATCACCCGATGAGGCTTTGGAGCAGATCCAGTGGTTGCAGACACAAGGTGTCATCATGGTTGAGCAACCTCTCCCAAAGCATGACCTTGACGGACTGCAATGGCTCACCAAGCATTCGCCCTTGCCCATCATCCTCGATGAAAGTGTGCAAGGTCCCGCCGACGTCATCAGGCTCAAGGACTGCTGTCATGGCATCAACATCAAGCTGATGAAGTGCGGTGGCCTTGCTCCTGCCCGACTCATGATACAGCTGGCCCGTATGCAGGGGATGCAGGTGATGCTCGGTTGCATGACCGAGACGGCGTGCGCAGTCACCGCAGCTGCACAACTGGCTCCTTGCGCCGATTATCTCGACCTTGACGGAAATCTGCTTATCTCGAACGATCCGTTCCTTGGAGGTATGCAGGTCATCGATGGACTTGTAACACTGCAATCAGCCCCTGGCTTAGGCATCGTTCCAATCTCCGAGTCCTTCGGATTCTCCGAAAAAGAGCAATGAACAAAAACCGACGATACACCGACCGCGCCCAACATTCTGACCAAGTGCACCCCATGTCGTACAATGACAAGGTGCGCGCCAAGAAGAATCTGGGTCAGCACTTTCTTACCGATCTCTCCATCGCGCAGCGAATCGCTGACACGTTGGATACCCACCGGCAGCTGCCAGTCCTTGAGGTTGGTCCGGGCATGGGCGTGCTTACGCAGTTCCTCATTCAGAAAGGCTGCAACCTGAAGGTCGTCGAACTCGATGGAGAGTCGGTATCCTACCTGCGTCTGCACTATCCCAGTTCGCTCGACAAGCGCATCATCGAAGCGGATTTCCTCAAGCTGCCCCTCGATGGACCCGAGGTCTTCGGCGGCGAGCCATTTGCCCTCATCGGCAACTATCCCTACAACATCTCTTCGCAAATCTTCTTCCGCGTCGTCGATTACCGAGACCTCATCCCCCTCTGTTCGGGCATGATTCAGAAGGAAGTGGCCGAACGACTGGCAGCCCGTCCAGGTTCAAAGACCTATGGTGTGCTTTCAGTACTCATTCAGGTGTGGTACGACATCGAATATTGCTTCACCGTTCCCCCCGGGGTGTTCAATCCACCTCCCAAGGTGCAAAGTGCAGTTATCCGCATGACGCGAAATGCCGTCAGCCAACTGCCTTGCGATGAACGCGATTTCCGCACCCTCGTCAAGAACGCCTTCGGGACCCGTCGCAAGACGCTTCGCAACTGCTTGCGCAACCTTGTCCAGGAATGGCAGCCCGACGACTTTGCCACCATCCTGCAGGACTCCCTCTTCGACCAACGTGCCGAACAACTCTCCGTACAAGACTTCATCGACCTCACGGTTCGTCTCAAAACGAAATGATTGACCAGCAAACCATCGACAAAGTCATCGACGCAGCTCAAATCGCCGATGTCGTTTCCGACTTCGTGACGCTACGGCGTCGCGGCGTCAATTACATCGGTTTGTGTCCATTCCATCCCGACAAGTCACCGTCATTCAACGTCTCGCCTGCCAAGAACATCTGCAAATGCTTCTCCTGCGGCGAAGGAGGTTCGCCAGTCACCTTCCTGATGAAGAAGGAGCAGATGACCTTCTACGAAGCCATACGCTGGTTAGGCAAGAAGTATGGCATCGAGGTCGAGGAAAAGAAGATGAACGACGAGGAACGGCAGCAGCAGACCGACCGCGAGGGCATGTTCAATCTCAACGAATTTGCACAAAAATGCTTCGAAGATGACCTCTTTGACACCCCCGAGGGGCGAAACATCGGTCTGGCATACTTCCGAGAGCGCGGCATTCAGGATGTCACAATCCATCGCTATCATCTTGGCTATGCACTTGAGGACAAGGATGACCTGGCCACACGTGCACTACAGCGCGGTCATAAGCGCGAATACCTGCTCGATGGTACGGGCGTGGGGCTCTGTTACGGCGACGACCCCAAGAAGACACCCGTCTGTCGTTTTGCCGGTCGCGTCATCTTTCCCCATCATTCGCTCTCGGGCAAGTGCATTGCCTTCGGAGGCCGCATCCTCCAGCGTGTCGATCATGCCTTCAAGAAGTACGTCAATTCGCCCGAATCGGCTATCTATCACAAGTCCGATCTGCCCTATGGTCTGTTCGAAGCCAAGAATGAAATGGCTAAGCAGGACCTATGCTATGTCGTCGAAGGAAACGTCGATGTGCTCAGCATGTCACAGGCTGGCTTCCAGAATGTCATTGCAGCCTCGGGTACGGCATTGACCTCCGAACATATCCGCATCATCAAGCGATTCACCCGCAACTGTGCGCTCATGTTCGATGCCGACAATGCAGGCATCACCGCTTCCATCAAGAGTATCGACCTCCTGCTTCTCGAAGGCATGAACGTTAGCATCATCACTTTGCCCGAGGGTGAAGACCCCGATTCGTTCTGCCGCAAGCATTCGAGCGAAGAAGTCAGCGCCTACTTCAAGGCCAATATGCAGGACTTCATCTCGTTCAAGATCCGCACACTGCTCAAGGACGTCAATCCCTACGATCCCTACGCCATGGCCAAGGTGGCGCAAAGCGTCTGCAACAGCGTGGCCCTGATCGCTGACCCCATCACCAGCTCGATCCTCGTCGGAAAGGTGGCGCAAAGCCTTAACATCAGCGAGCAGCAGACCATGCGCTACGTCAACCAGGCCAAGCAGAGCAACTATCAGGCCGAAGTACGCAAGATGGAGATTGAAATGCGACGCGAGCAGGCAGCCCGTGAACGCGAGGAACTTTCAATCAAATCCAACCCTTCCGAGATTTCCGAGAATGACGAGAACTCCAGTCGCCCTGAGCCTCCCAAACAGGAATCAGCGCCACAGGCACCCACCTATCCATCGCGCCTCACTGACCGCTTCGAGCGCAACATCATCAAGCACATTGTCCGTCATGGTGGCGAGACGCTTACATACTCCTATTTCAACAACGACGAAAAGAAAAAGGAGAATGTCGATATACGTGTCATCGACTTCATCTACAACGAACTCAATGTCGATGAACTGATTTTCCAGCATCCCCTTTATGCACGGATGTACGACATGGCACTCGATGCATCAGCCGACCCAGACGTCATGTGGGACAGCGTCAAGTTCTTCAGCAACCGCTTCGACGACCCCGAAGTCCAGCAGACAGCCATCAACCTTATGCAGGACCGTTATGATGCCCTTGGCATAGCCCAAAACGTCGAGCGCATCGACACCCTTGTGCCACGCTCCATACTCGAACTGAAGAATTGCATCCTCGAACAAGAGATTGATGCCATCACCCAAGAGCTGCGCATCACTTCCGACCCCATCAAGAGCAACGAACTCATGCAGCAACTCAAGGAGAGACTCAACATCAAGAAAAGCTTTGATAAGAAATTAGGCGAACGTGTCATCATTCCAGGCCGCCGATAGGACATAATCAGAGAGCCACCCCGACAAAGGGTGGCTCTCTTGATATTGACGGATTCTCGTTCTTCCGATAGATTAAAGATCGCGCTGACGGATACCCGTACGAGCCTCGACAACATTCACCACATAGTCGCCCAGCTTCTCGCACTCATTGATGAGGTCGATGTAGGTCGTACCTTCGGCGTAGGAGTACTCATGGTTGTTCACATCGTTGATGTTCTGAGCCTTCAGCTGGTTGCGGAAGTTGTTGATCTCATTCTCAAGGTCAAACGTCAGGTTGACATCGTAATCCTCCTTGCGACCGGACATCAGCTGGTTCATGTTGTTGAGAGCTTGTTCGGTGAGCGAAATCATCTGATAAAGGCGCTCGTACTGCTTCTCGGTGAAGTGCTCCTGCTTGTTGGAGAACTTGCGGTTGATGGTGCGTGCCAGGTTGTAGCATGAGTCACCGATACTCTCCAGCTCACTCACTTCGCGAAGCATTGCACGAATCTTGCCCTTCGTCTCGTCGCTAAGATGTGCATAGCTCACTTGCTCGAGATACTGGCCGATTTCCAACTCCATATTGTCACTTATGCTTTCGTACTTCTCGATGCGAGAATAGAGTTTGTTCAGATTGGCCTCTCGGTTCTTATCATTGTTCAGCGCACTCGACGACAAGTAAAGCAGATCCTTCACCATGCCAAACATACGCTGCATACGTTCCGTGAATGACGAAATCTCCTTCTGTGCTTCAAGGACCGAAAGTTCTGGCGTACGCATGAAACCGGCAGTGATGAAATGCAGCTTGAAGTCCTCCTCCTCATCGACGCGTTTCGGCTTGATAACCCAGCATACAAACTGCTCAATTTGCTTAATGAACCAAATGAGGATGAACGTGTTGGTCACGTTGAACGTGGTATGGAAAGCAGCCAGCACAAAGCTCAGCTTGGCAGCATTGGCCATAAACGTAGCGGAATCAACAGCATCCTTGCTCATGTGCACGTCATAACCTACCCAACCGCATACCATGTCGATGAACGGACGGAATACTAATAGTATCCAGATTACGCCAAACACATTAAAGAACATGTGGGCGAAGGCAGCACGACGTGCCTGGGTGTTGGCCGAAAGGGCGGCAAGGTTCGAAGTGATGGTCGTACCAATGTTCTCACCCAGCACCAGCGCGATACCCTGATAAATTGGCAGTGCACCACTCGAACAGAGAATCATCGTGATAGCCATCACCGCTGCACTCGACTGTACGCAGAACGTAAGAATACCGCCCAGCAACAGGAAGACAAGGGTGGTGAGGAACGAGGTCGGATCGAACGAGGCAAAGAAGTTCAACAGCGCCTCATTCTCTCCAAGGTTCATCTCTGTTCCCGTCATACGCAACGTGCCCAAGCCCAAGAGCAGGAACGACAGACCAAAAAGGAAATCACCAAAGTAGCGATATTTCTTCTGATAGATAAGGATGATTCCGAGGAAGAATGCAGGATAAACGACCGACGTGATGTCGAACGACATACCTGCCGACATGATCCAGGCAGTCAACGTGGTACCAATGTTGGCACCCATGATGACCGAGATAGCTTGAGCCAAGGTGAGCAAACCAGCGTTCACGAACGATACCGTCATGACGGTTGTCGCTGTTGATGACTGGACGGAGGCTGTAACAACCATACCCGTCAACATTCCCGTAAATCGGTTGGTGGTCATGGCTCCAAGTACATGGCGAAGTTGAGGACCCGCCATCTTCTGCAGGGCATCGCTCATGGTCTTCATACCGAACATCAGCAGCGCAAGCGAACCAAGGAGCTTAAGGATAATCCAGATAGACATTATGTTTTACTGTTTGGTTATTTCTTAACGCTGCAAAGATACTTATTATTTTTCATATTACCGAAAAAATTTGTTCATTTCGTGCAATATTTGTTGTTTCTCGAAGTGTTTGAATCATATTTTACATTTTATTCGACATTTTTCACAAATAAACATCATTTTGAACCATATTTCCAATTAGTATTCTCCATCAAATCGCATCAAGCATTCTGTCGTCCGTCAGAGTACTCAATCCAACCGCGCAAGCACTCTGTCGCACGTCACGATGCGCTATCCAATCGAAGCAAGCACTCTGTCGCCCGTCACGATGCGCTATCCAACCGAAGCAAGCACTCTGTCACGCGTCAAGATGCTTTATCCAACCGGAGCAAGCACTCTGTCGCCTGTCACGATGCGCTATCCAATCGCGCAAGCACTCTGTCGCGCGTTAAGATGCGCTATCCAACCGAAGCAAGCACTCTGTCGCACGTCAAGATGCTTTATCCAACCGGAGCAAGCACTCTGTCGCGCGTCAAGATGCTTTATCCAACCGAAGCAAGCACTCTGTCGCACGTCACGATGCGCTATCCAATCGCGCAAGCACTCTGTTGCGCATCAGGATGTTATAAGACGTAGAAGATCGAAAATATGTAACGATTACCGTCTTTCCGACGAAGAATATTCTTCACTACGCTTTTTCGCTCTTATCGATTCTTTTGAAGCATTTTATTTAAATCATGAAGACGCAGCACCATACGATGCCGCGCCTTCGGTTTAAGCGGATAGAGCGAGAAAGGAGTGACTGTTATATGTTTTGATATGGAAAACTGTCAAGTAATTGCAGAGCAATAACTAATATTATTGAAGGAATATGCCTTTACTTTCCAAATAATTCCAAACGTAAATGTTGATAATAGCACCAATGACTACGTTTATTCCCGTCATTATTATTATGACTAAAACTAGAATATTGGATTTGAATTCTGTCTTTTTATATTCATCCAAAATCGTTGTTATTCTTTTTCTATATCATAACCATACAAGAAATGTAATTATGACCATAGGGGTATGATATGCCATATTTCCTATATTTGGGAAAAAATAGCGAAGCAAAGGTACCCAAATAACAAACGTAAACGAGCAAATGTTAAATGCGAAGACAGCACTTGCCCCAAACACGGGAGGAACATCTTTCTTGACGAAATGAAGATACAAACGATAAAAATGTAATCAACCCATTTCATATTTGTCTTTATGTATGTGTACTTCCGCAATGCGGACATTTGTAGAAATGAAAAATCAGTAAAAAATTATATAACAGCCTTTCGATTAGAGGTAGATGCCAATGGTGAGCGCATTGAACTCGGGACCACGATCCTTCTTGAACGCGCTCATAGGCGAATACTTGACATAAACGCCGAAGTCATCTGCGAAATGCAGGATGCCCAGTACATCGACGGTGACAGGACGGAAACCGATGTCCTTAGTGCTGATGTTATACTCTTCGTCACCTATCTCGTAGTCGTTGTTTATGCGATTCCAGAAGTTCCAATTGACCATTGCACCCAAAGAAACAGCAAAGTTTTTGGCAAAGCGCTGCTGCACGAGCAAGGGGATGTTGAAGTTGAGCGTGTTGATGCGCGCCTTAAGATCAGACATCTCACCTTCACGTTCAGTAACCTTGATAACGCCATTGTCCTTGTAGAGCATATTGTCGTGTCCGCTGAGGGTATAGAAGCGAAAGCCGAATCCGAAACCAGCCGAAAGGGTGGTCTTCTTGTTGTTGGGCCTATAGTTATACTGGGCTAAAGTAAGATCAAACTCCCACGAGCGGAATGGGGCGAAATCGAAGTCATCAGGTACGTTTGTGGGGATGTTGACACCGATCATTCCGTGCATAGACCAGTCATCTTCATCTTCGGAAACTTTGTAGGAGTAGGTGTCTTCGTTGTTGGTTTCAGGGGCATCGATGTTGTTTGATTCCTGTGCATTAGCATTCATAGCAAAGGCAATGAAAGCCATAATAAAGATCTTTTTCATAATTATAAAGTATTTATTTAGAAGTTTTTTACGCCGCAAAGATACACATTATTTTATATATAAACAAAGGATTTTCGGAAAAATGCAAAAATATCGAGTATTGCATAACATTATTACTGAAAAAATACGTATATTTGCAGCGAACTTTTCGACTACAGGTGTAATTTCTAACATGAAAGAAAGACGAAAACATGAATAAAGAAACCTTTCGCATTGCGGATAGAGCCTGCACCATCTATCGGACAGAAATGCCAGAATACCTGCTCGTTCAACCCATTGACGAACACGACCTGGAGGTGCTCGACACGGAGGTCGAAACGATACAGACTTTGACCAAAATGCCATTTTCACTTGTTGCCTTTGAAATCAAGGATTGGCAGAGCGAACTGACGCCTTGGGCTGCTCCCGCTGTCTTTGGCAAGATTCCTTTTGGCGACAAAGCAGTTGAGACGCTTGCATTTGTTGAAGAACTGCTGATTCCCGACCTTGAGCAGCGTCAACTCTATGAGAAGGCCACGATGCGATGTCTGCTGGGTGGATATTCATTGGCTGGCCTCTTTGCCTTATGGGCAAGTTATCAGTCCTCACGATTTGATGGCATTGCCGCCGTTTCGCCTTCCGTCTGGTATCCTCTATGGATTGCGTATGCCGAGACTCACACTCCTTCGACTTCCGCTGTTTATCTCAGCCTCGGGGATAAGGAGGAAAAGGCCAAGAATCCTGTGATGGCTCACGTTGGCTTCTGCATCCGCAAACAACAAGAACTTTTGACCGAGCAAAGCATCAGCAACATCCTTGAATGGAATCCCGGCAATCATTTCCAACATTCCGACGAACGGACTGCCAAGGGCTTCGTCTGGGTTATCAATCAATTTAGTCAATCATGAACATTCGCGATAATTCGTGTTAACGAAAATATGTATATTAATTCTGAATAGTTACTTACAAACTTATTGTTTTGTTATTTTAGCTAAATAGTCATAGTGCTCGCCTTCGGTAATCACTTCGACTGAATAGCCATTTTCTTCGGCGATTCGTTTCAGCGTATTTGCATCGATATAGAGCCAAGAGAAGGGTTCGCCAATGGAATCCTTGTAGCGCATCATATAACGTAATTCGCCAAAGTAGGCCACGTCTAAGGGGTACTCGATGACACCTTCTTCGTTTTCGTACACATAACTGATGTCCGAAGAATCACAAAGAAGTTGACCACCGGGAGCAAGTATATTGTCGAGGTGCTTGAAGAATGCTGGCAGACGTTCCAAGGTGCCGACAATGCCGATGCCGTTCATCAGCATAAGGATGGTGTCGAACTGTCCCGTGAGCGTGAAGAAGTCCTGTTCAAGAACTTTCTTCACTCCGCGCTGCCGCATAGTCAGGACAGAAAGATGGGAAATGTCGATGGCAGTCACATCGATGCCACATTGCTGAAGCACAAGAGAATGACACCCCGATCCTGCACCAACGTCAAGCGTCCTTCCTTTTGCCAAATCGAGGGCCTTGCGTTCCGTTTCGGGCATTTCCTCAAAGGTGCGGAAAAGTGTAGGCACAGGTATTTCGTCCTCTTCGAACATCGGAGAGAACACGCGTAACTTGGCGGCTTTACCTGTGGTGAAGTAGTCGCTAATGGCTCTGCCAATCGGGTCGTGTTTACGACTGTTTTCTTCGGTAGTCCTGAGGTTTTTCATTTGCATATTAGCCATATCAATAATGCTATTTGAACGCTCATAATTAGAGGGATGCCATACTTGAATTTCTTGTGCAGGGTCTTGTGATGCCAAGTGTTCATGCCCAACCATGCACCGATGCTGCCACCAAGTGCGGCCATACCCAAAAGTGTTGATTCGGGAATGCGCCACTTGGCACGTTTCGCTTTCCATTTGTCAATGCCATAGAGAAAGAAAGTGACCACGTTGATGACAACGAGGTAGATCAGAAGAATTGACGACAACATTTTCAAAAAAGATATTTGCTAAAGAATCTTTTCAGCTTAATTTATTGCCGTCATGTGATAGCCCATCCGTTTAAGTTGTACTGCGGTACCCATCAGATAGAGTTGATGGAGACAGGCGACGTAGGCGTTGAAGGCTTCCTTCGTGCCAGCTTCGATGCGTTGGTGCAACAAGGCGTTATAGACGCGTGAAGCACATTCACCTACAATTTTTTCTGTCGAAGTGTAAACATCACCTTTGAGCAAAAGGACATCTTCGCGAATGTATTCGTCCATATTGTCATAGCCTCGCTTGTCACGCATATAGGCATAAAGATTCTCTATCTTCGAGTAGATTCCCCACTCTTCGTCCCAGTATTTGGCAAGAGCCATACCGATATACATCATCCAACCCAGCGAAGCCGTTGGATAGTTATTAAACTCACGAATACCATCGGGAATATATGCCTGGGCAATCTTTTCCCACTTCTCTTCTACATCGGGACATTGCGGCAAACGTTCGTCCATCTCCTGCATACTTAGCAGATACTGATGCAGATCCTTTTTGATTTGTTCTTCAAAATTAATAATCGATTCCATTTATAATCCATTTTTACTCAAAATTTTCTTAATAATCGCTCCTACTAACCTAGCATTTTCTTCTGCCTTTGCAAACAAATTACAGATCGTTTAAAGTCTCCCAAAAATCTTTGTCAATTACCGTAATCTGCTCACCACTTCGAGTAAAAGCATCCATGTAATAATGATTGTCGAACTTCAGGGATTCTATTGTATTGTCTGTGTCGTACAACCTCGTTTCTATGGCGGAAGCGTGATTCTTTATCTCATCGAAATGTGCTTCGATATAAGCATCCGACATTGCAAGGCAAATAAACCTTATTGACTGCAAATATTGCTCACTGAAGTCTTTGCGCCAATCTGATGTTATGTAACACCCTTCTACTATAAGGTTCTGTTGGTTTTCGATGGCTGTCTTCACCATCTTACGCAGAATAGGCCAAAGATAATCCGTAAGAGCTTCATCATCTTCAGAAGTAAGGGCTGAATTGCCACTTCGAATCAATCCCATTTTCAAATGATCTATAGAAAGATACGGATACTTGTACTTTTCAAGCATCCGCTGTGCAAGAAGTGTCTTGCCCATATGCGATGCTCCTGTAATCAGTATGACCATAAATATAAAACTATTCTATAACCTTTCTGATTAATGACAAATCACCACTTGATAAGGCTTCAAAATTAGCCTCAATCTTCTCGATGTCCCAATCCCACCATTTCAGATTCAGCAGATAGGCGATGAACTCATCGTCAAAGCGTTTCCTTACAACACGGCAGGGATTTCCCACGGCTACAGCGTATGGAGGTATATTGGAAGCTACCACAGAATTGGCTCCAATAATGACTCCATCGCCAATATGAACGCCTGGCATAATTGTTACATGTTGGCCTATCCAAACATCATTGCCCACTACGGTATCACCCTTCAGTGGCAATTCGTCTTTCACAGGAGCAATGGCACTGCCCCAGTCACCGCCAATGACATAAAATGGATAAGTTGTCACGCCGTCCATCCTATGGTTGGCTCCATTCATCACGAACTCAACACCTTTGGCGATAGCGCAGAATTTGCCGATAATGAGTTGGTCACCGATGAAATCGTAAAAATGAGTGACATGCTTCTCGAACTGGTCAGCACCATCAACATCATCGTAGTACGTATAATCGCCGATGATGATACGTGGGTTCTTCACTACGTTCTTGATGAAGCAGAGGCTTGGAAGCTTCGGATTCGGAAAAGCATCATTGGGATTGGGTCTGTTTTTAATTTCCATAATTATTGATTTATCTGTCAATCTATGTAGTCCAAGTCTATACTATTCCAATGGTATCTCTGGGTGCTGCACAGCTAAAGGCAGACCTTCTTGAGAGAGGTAGAACACATAGAGAATCGCTGTCTTTATACTTCAGTTCTGTAGTTTTAACACGCAAAGATACGAACTTTTTGTTAAGAATCCAAATATTAAATGTTAAAATAAATATTATTATTCAGTGAACCATAATTGATAAACATTATTTATTTAATATAGGGAATCGAAAATGTGTAATTATTCATGTTGGCGGAAATCTGTATGCAGATTGACGCATTCCCATACCAACAGCACCAGTAAGATAAGCAATAAAGGCATAAAAAAGAGACCCGAGCTATAGCAACCCGGGTCTCTCATGTAAGGTGGCGGCTTCCTACTCTCCCGCTTTCGCAGTACCATCGGCGTTACAAGGTTTAACTTCTCTGTTCGGAATGGTAAGAGGTGGAGCCCTTGTG
>CAJOLH010000006.1 GCA_905235375.1 uncultured Bacteroidales bacterium | reverse complement strand
AAAGGACGCAATAAAGAATTTTGACCTTGAGCTTCCCCTTGGAATCTCGTACGAATACAGGCACTTCGTTGTCGATGCGCGCTACACGTTCGGCCTCACCGAGATCTTCGACCAAAGCAAGGTTGATCTCGACAGCAGGAATCTCACGTTCCAGTTGTCTGTCGCCTACAAGTTCAACCTCAAGCGCAACTGATAGCATCTCATCAGAACGTCTCTGATAAGAAAAGCAGAAACACTATTTCCAATCGTGGCATATCCCACAATGTGCGGTAGAGGATATGCCACGATTGTTGCATGTCCGCTAACGTTCGTTGGAGGATATGGCGCGGCAGAATGATGTCCTCTAACGTTCGTTGGGGGACATGATCATGATGAAAGTTAATGAGCGTAAAATGTGCCGTTAATTACTCGTTAATGATCGACTATTCCTCCGCATTAGGTTGTTATTTTGACTTTGCAAAATTGGTTGTTATGGAAGTTGTGGATGAAAAAAAAGGGGCGTTTTGCATTTGGATGAAGTATAATTTGAATAATTGGGATTTTTGGTTTATTTTAGCCAAGTCAAACCGAAATGATAAATACGATATTACGCTCCGATAATAATAACAACTTAATATCTATTGAATTATGTCAAGAGGAATGAGATGCCTTTTATTTCTGATGTGTCTGCTCCCGACCGTCACGTTGTCACAGACACAGAATCCGATATCTGTGGCTGAAAGGATGGCAGACCATATCATGCAAGGTCATAACCATGAACTTTATGAGGATTCCCTCGGCCATTGCCACATCAGAAGCTATTACCAGGAGTGGCGCTATGTTAATGGTGTGCTTGGACTGGGTATGCAGGAACTTGCAAAGGCTACGGGCAAGGCTGCATATCGGCAGTTCGTGTCGGATAACTTCGCATTCTTCTTCAATCCTGAGATCCAGCAGCGCCTGAAGCGGGACTATGACGAAGGTCTGCGTAACTACGGTTATCACCGCTTCTTCACCATGGGCAGTCTGGATGACTGTGGCGCCATGGGGGCTTCGTTGGCACAACTATGGTCGGATGATAGGGGACATGAAGACTATGCAAACTATCTGGAACGAATTGCGCAGTATATCCTTCACGGCCAGTCACGCATGACAGGAGGCGTCTATAGCCGAGGCAAGGAACCACAGCGGACCGTGTGGGCTGACGATGAATTCATGAGCCTTTCCTTTCTGACTAGATATGGACTGGTGGCCAATCGGACGGAGTGCCTTGATACGGCTGCAGTCATGGTGAGTCGTTTCCACAAACTTCTTGCTGACCCTGGCACCGGACTCTATTGGCATTGCTACTACGAAGAGGATGGCGCTCCTGGAGTGGCTCATTGGGGAAGAGCAATGGGCTGGTGCCTGCTTGCCCAGGCCTTCCTCCTCGATGCACTTCCTGAGCAGCATCCACAGAGGGCAGAGGTGCTACACATCTTCCGCTCAAATGTCCGTGCCGTCTGTCGCTATCAATCTGCGTCGGGCATGTGGCATCAGCTATTGGATAAGGCTAATTCGTATGAGGAGACATCCTGTACCGCTATGTTCACCTATGCGATTGCAAGAGGTGTGACTGCACATTGGCTCGATGCTTCCTATAAGACTGTGGCATTACGGGGCTGGGAGGCAGTATCTGACCATGTTGACAAGGATGGCACGCTGAAAGGCGTATGCATGGGAACGGGCATAAGCCGTGACCTGCCTTTCTATTACTCGCGACCTGCACCCGATGACGATGTGCACGGGATGGGTGCGGTTATATTGGCTGCCCTTGCGGTGAGTGATCTATGATGGGGTTATTCCGAAAAGAACTATGGGGTTATTCTGAAAAAGGACGAAAAGACGAAAAGGACGAAAAATGTATCAATTGGTTTTCGTATATTTCGCTTATTTCGTAGTTTTTGGAATTTAAATGATGTTATTTTCGATATTGTTATGCAATTCTTTGACGTACAAATAACGACAGATATGGGCGAGGTGGTGGTTGTCCAGGTTGCTGCTGGTGACAGGCAGGAGGCTGAGATGACTGCCATTTCGATGGTGGAATCGGGCCATGTGGGCACGGTGGGACGGCGTGTGGTGGATTGCTTCGCGTTGTAACGCTTGTTTACCTTTTTGCCATAAGTGCATATATGGCATCCATGTGAAGTAAAAACGGGTTTTACTTGAACCTTATTTGCATACGCTCGCCCTTCTCGTTATAGTAGGAGAGGAGGAAGTTCGTGGGTTTGATGGTGACGGGCTCGATGTGATCTTGGAGATATTTCTGAGCACAGCCGGACTTTAGGAAGGCGACAGTGAGGTGGTAGATCATGGTCGGGTATGGGTAGGCGTTGGAGACGTTGCTGCGGATGGCCTGCGACGTCTCGGCAATGTCTTCGGACTCCACGGAACATTGGAGCACATCCCTTACTTCGCCTGGGAAGGACGACACAGCGACGAGCTGTGCTTCGTACTCGGAGATGTCCTTCAGATAAGTCTTCAGTTCCGTCACATCGACATCGTTTTCGAGGTAGGAGAGGAGCGTGACATGATACTCCTTCTCGAGGCCGAAGTAGTAGTTGGCTTCGTCGATATAGAGGTCCTCGGGGGCGATAGTCTTCTGCAATTCGTCGATGAAGGCGGGCTCTTCGTATTCGATCATCAGCGTGGCGTAGAACTTGGTGGGGTTGTCGGCCGAATTGCTGCCTCCGTTGTTGAGGAACTTGTCATCGCTCTCACAGGCCATCAAGAGGAAGCCTGTCAGGAGCATGGACAACATAAGCGATGCTTTTGGGGTGAATGGTTTGCGAATGAAAGGGACATGATATTTTTGTTTTTAAAACAAAATAAAGATTTGCAATTGAACTGTTTTATGCCAATTCGATGACCTCGAGGTCGTGAACCTTGCCGGCATCGAGGGCGAAGCGCATGAGGGTGCGATGGACTTGCGGACCGAAGGTGCCTGCTGCGCCGGGGTTGAGCATAAGGGTGGCGAGATGGCGGTCGTACATGGCGCGACAGATGTGGCTGTGTCCGCATACGAAGAGGGTGACGGGATGCTTCCGTAATTCAGCGAGGATATTGCTGGGCCATTTGCCCGGATAGCCTCCGATGTGGGTCATCCAGACGGTGACGCCTTCGAGGGTGAAGCGCTGGTCCTTGGGATAACGCAGGTGCATGTCCTGTCCATCGGCGTTGCCCCATACGATGCGGCACGTTTTGCCCGTGGCCTCTAATCGGTCGCAAATGGAGATATCGACGACATCGCCAGCGAGCCATATCTCGTCGCAGACTTCAAAGTGTTTCAGGTAGCGATCGTCCCACAGTCCGTGGGGATCGCTCATCAGGCCGATATGTGTCATGGGTTTGAGGGGTTTGAGGGGTTCGAAAGGTTCGAGGGGTTAATCGTTGCGGCGCCGCCAGAAGTTGAAGGTGTCGTCAGCTTCAATCTTATCTTCGATGTCGTCGGGGAGGTTGTAGAAGAAGTCGTGGCCGGTGATGCGTTCGACCTCATCGACTGAGAAGGCGTATTTCCAGATGTCGCCCTTGCAATCCTCGTTGGGGAAGATGAATCCGATGGCATGATAGCTGTTGTTCTGCTTGGCACAGATCACCTTGAAGAAAAAGGCGGGTACGGCAACCTTTTGCTTCAGGCTCTTATGGACATCCTGAACGATGGGGCCGCAGCAGATCCACACCTTCCCATAGCGGCGAGCCCACGTGCGAGACAGGCTTTCTACCTCTTCCCATAGGCCCGCGTTGAGTTCCTTGTCCTGAGGGCAGATGTTGGAGGTGTAGAAACATTCGTTCATTGCTTCCTGGCTCCACTTCATGTCGCCCGATGGTGCCATGTGTCCGCGTGTGTAACCCGACTTGGTGTAGTCGTGGGTAGTCACACGGGTGCCTTCCACCAGCGGGTCGGGTTCGAAGTCGGCATTGCGCTGTCATTCTTTTCATTGCAGTTGGGGTGTTTTGTCGTGCAAAGATAGGGCAAAAGATTGGAATAAAAAATTATTTGAAGAAAAAATAGTGCATTTGTTTTGTGAATTGCCCGAAAATGCCTATCTTTGCAGCTAATAAACCAAAACTTAACACTGATGACCTACGAAGAAAGTGCCAATCAGCTCTATCAGGATCTTGTTGAAGCGCTTGCCCAACCGAAGGTGCGCGACACGTATCGTGGCTTCAATCGCGTGTTGCGTATTGCAGCCGACCAGAAGACGTCGTTCGATGCCCTGCAGCTGGTCAGCCTGTTTGCGAAGATTGACTACCTGACGAAGCAGTACGGGATGGACCGACGGCTGACGCGCATGATCAACGATACGCGCGTCAGACTGAGAAAACTGTTGACCTACGAGGACAACGAGCTGAACGAGTGCAAACTTTACGACCTAAAGGCCATCTGCCTATTCATTGCCGCCATCTATGGGGAGCAGCCCCCGCTGGAATTGTCGCGGCTCTTTCCTGACGATGAACGCCGAGCCGAGGAGGGCAGCATGGTGGCTGATTATTTCCGCCTCTTTGTCACACGATGGGACGATACGTTCGTGTATGGACACACGGAGGAAGGGGGAGGAGATGGTTTGAATGGTTGCGATGGCATCGCAACAGATGGAACGGGGTTAAGAGTGGTTGAGAAGGGTGATGGGGAAGAGATAGAGGAAGTGAAGGTGTGCTATAATTATAAAGGAGGGTATGTGAGTGGCGATTGGACACATCTGCGCCCCTTCCTGGCTCCTGATGTGCAGCTCAACCTGGTGCGCCCTCGTCTGCATGATGGTATCTATTATCCCGAGCTCATCATCCTTTGGCCCGATTATCTGCTGGACGTGACTGCCATAGCCAGTTGCTTCGAGGAATATTCGCATGACCCCTATCTATACCTTATCAACCAACTGTCCTCGATGGACGACACCCCTGCGACGATGCTTGGCAACCTTGCCAGCCAACTGCTCGACGAAGAGGTGCACCACGGCCCAGAAGAAATTCCCTACAAGGAGAGTTATGCCGCGTTTATGCGTGCCAATACCTTCAAGGCCCTGACGACCGATCTGGGCAATCTGGAGAAAGATGGGGAGATTCAGCGTGACAATATACGTCGAGTCCTCCGTGAGGGTGTGCAAAAGCGCGTGGGGCGCTACCGGCGTGATGAAGTGATGGTGGAGCCGTCGTTCTTCAGCGAGATGCTGGGACTGCAAGGGCGTATGGACCTGCTGCAGCTCGACTACAAGGTGCTCATCGAACAAAAGTCGGGCAAAGGCACCTTTGTGCCAGGAGCTCGCCCGTCAGACCCACCCCGTCAGCAGACCAAGCACTATGTGCAGCTGCTCCTTTATCTCGCTATTCTCAACTATAACTACAATATTCCCAATCGCGAGGTGCAGGCCATGCTGCTCTATTCAAAGTTCGCGAATGGCCTGATCGGTGTGACACCTGCGCCGCAACTGCTGTTAGAAGCCATCAGCCTTCGCAACAAGATTGCCGGCATGGAAACAAGATTCAGCAAGGGAGGAATGAACGTGCTCGACCGACTGACGACGGGATATTTCCGACAGAGGAACGTCAGAGACAATTTCTGGACGACATACATTGTCCCCAAGTTTGATGCCATCTTGAATCCAATCCATCAGGCTTCGGACGTGGAGCGTGCCTACTTCTACCGATTCATGACTTTCCTTGCCAACGAGCATATACTCTCGAAAGTGGGCAACAAGACGAAGGAGAGTTCGGGATTTGCTGCCAAGTGGCATGATACGCTCGAAGAGAAGTATCAGGCGGGCAACATCTACGACCAGCTCACGCTGTTGTCTCCCGATGCCGCGTATGAGGGCATGGTGGAACGACTGACGTTCGGCTTTGCCCCCGACAGGGCCAGCGATATGTCGAATTTCCGTGTAGGCGACATCGTCATCACCTATCCTTATCGGCATGAAGAAGAGCCGGATGTGCGAAGCACCATGGTTTTCCGCGCCAGCATCACTGAGATTCTGACGGAGCGCATCACCCTCGAACTGCGAGCACAGCAGAGCGACAAGCACGTCTTCGTCCGCTATCGGAAGGAGGAATATCACTGGGCTATCGAGCACGACTTCATGGAGGCCTCCTATCGTTCGCAGTACAGCGGTATGCACGCTTTCCTCACGGCACCCAAGGAGCGTCGCGACCTGCTGATGATGGAGCGGCGGCCACGAGTGGATGCGAGCGTGCAGCTGAAGGGTGACTATGGGCGCTTCAACGAACTGGCGTTGCGCGTGAAGCAGGCCCAGGACTTCTTCCTCATCATCGGTCCTCCAGGCACTGGAAAGACCTCCTACGGTATGCTCTACACGCTGAAGGAGCAGCTGCTTGAGGAGGGGAGCAATGTGCTGATCATGTCGTTCACCAACCGTGCCGTGGATGAGATCTGCAGCAAACTGGTAGAGGAAGGCATCGACTTTGTGCGCATTGGCGGTCGCCACAGCTGTTCGCCCGAATATCGTCGCTATCTGCTTGACAATCGGCTGAAAGAGTACACCGACCTGTCGGAGATGCGTACGTTGGTGGCAAGGACACGCGTGATGGTCGGCACCACTGCATCGCTTTCGAGCAGCACCCAGCTCTTCCGGCTGAAGACGTTCGACCTTGCCATCATCGACGAGGCATCGCAGATACTGGAGCCGCATCTCATGCCCCTGCTTGCCGCCAGGACTCCAGACGGACAGTCGGCCATCTCCAAATTCGTGATGATAGGCGACCACAGGCAGCTGCCAGCCGTGGTGCAGCAGCATCCCAGCGTTTCGCGCGTCGATGACCCGCTGCTGATAGGCATCGGCCTTGAGGACTGCCGACTTTCGCTCTTCGAACGTCTGCTGAAGCGATATCGTGACGACGGGCAGCTGGTCTATATGCTGACCCATCAGGGACGTATGCATCAGGAGATTGCCGACTTCCCGAACCAGACATTCTACGGTGGACGGCTTCACGTCGTGCCTTTGGAGCACCAGGTCGAGGTCTTGCCGAAGCGGGGTAATTCGAAGAACGGCATTGACAACCTGTTGCTCACCCGTCGCCTTTGCTTCGTGGCTGCACCAACGCCCGAACCCATCGTTTCGGAGAAGGTGAATCCCATCGAGGCTCGCATGATCGCTGCAACGGTGGAACGTATCTATCTGCATCATCGCGAAGATTTCGATGTTCAGCGGACGGTGGGTGTCATCGTGCCCTATCGCAATCAGATAGCGGCAGTGCGCAATGCGATAGATGCTACCGGTCACCCTGAGCTGCATGACATTACCATCGACACCGTGGAGCGTTTCCAGGGCAGCCAGCGCGACTACATACTCTACGGATTTACCGTGCAGCGCACCTATCAGCTCAATTTTCTTTCGAACAACACCTTTGAGGAAGATGGGCAGCTAATCGACCGCAAGCTCAACGTGGCGATGACACGCGCCAGGCAGCATCTGCTGATGTTCGGCAATCCGGAGGTCATCTGCCAAGATTCCGTCTTCGACCAACTGGTGCGTTATGCCAAGGAACATGACTGCTGGACAGAAGTGAGCGCGGAGAGATATGTTGCTGGAGAGTTTTCGAGTGACAATTGACAAGGAAATATGCGAAACATGGTGCCAAACAGCAGATTTAACAAAAAACATTTGGCAGAAAGCGAAAAAATGATTATCTTTGCACGATGAAACTTCCCTTCCATGGAAGAACAAAAGGAACAGATAACACAACCTGAGGAAAAGAAGCCAGGGACGGGGCGCGTGGTACGCGTCGCGGTTGTTGCCCTGCTGCTGCTTCTTGTCGGTTTGCCTCTCGCACTCTACATCCCGCCTGTGCAGGAGGTGATTTGCCGTGCAGTGGTGTCGTATCTGAACACGTCGAGCGAAGAGCTGGAATACAAGATAGGGAAGGTGCGCATCGGCTTCCCGCTTAGGTTGAAGGTGAAGGATGTGGACGTGCTGAAGCGCAAGGACGGCACGACGCTGATTCATGTAGGCGAACTCTCGACGGGCCTGGATGACATCCCGATCAGCCAGCCCTTCTTCGTGCTGGGCAAAGTACACATCGGGGATGTCGTGCTCGGGATGGATTCGCTCACCGAATCGTTTGGCATGACAGGTTCGCTGAAGAGCCTCGATGCCGAGCGTCTGGAACTGGACCTTGCCAGCAACCAGATAAGGCTGAAGGAGGGAACACTGGACAGTCCCGACGTGCGATTGTATCTGGGGCCGTCGCAACCCGACAGCATCGACGAGGAGAGCGACGGTTGGCACGTCACGGTTGGCAAGGTGGTTGTAAAGAACGGGCGCGTGGGCCTGGACATGAGTGAAGAGAGCCTTTCGAAAGCCTTGGCGGGCGTCAGTTCATCGCCATATCTCGACTACAATCATCTGCTGGTCAGCGGCATTGACCTCGCCGCCGAGAATATCTCCTATTCGCCCGAAGCCATATACGCCAATGTAAAGTACCTCAGGGCGCGCGAAGAGAACTGCGGTCTGGAGGTGACCCGACTGGCTGCCGTCTTCAACATGGAAGATGACCTCATTGCACTGCATGAAGTCGATCTGGGACTGGGGGATGATGATTGCCTGCAGGGAGATGCCGAGTTGCATCTGGGAATGTTAGACTCGTTGCAGACCGGTTACGTCTATGCCGACCTTGTGGCACGCATCGATTCGGCCAACCTTTGCCGCCTGGCTGCGCCGTATCTGCCGGGATTGCAGCGGCATTGGGTGGATGAGCGCACCACGCTTATCGTGAAAGGACGTGCCACGCCCGACTCGCTCGACCTGCATCAGCTTACCCTCCAGATTCCCCAGCACATCAACGTGACAGCCGATGCCGTAGGAACAAGCATTTTCGACAATCAGGAACGACAGGCCGCCGCCACTATCAAGGGTTCGCTCAACGATGCCGACTTCCTCGTTTCGGCCTTTGTCGACGAACCTCAGAACCGCTCGTATCGTCTTCCTTCCGAGCTGGGGCTTGACCTCGAAGGATCGCAACGCGGGCAGCGGTTTGCAGCGCGTGCCGATGTGCAGCATCGCGGAAATGACATCGTAAGGGCTGATGGCCGATATGATTCGGGTACACGGGCTTATCACCTTGATGCCAAGACATGGGGGCTCAACGTCAGTGAGTTCGTGCCCGGAGTCATCGCCGACCGCATGACTGCCACCGTGCTGGCCGATGGTCGCCGCTTCGACTTCCCCGGCAAGCGCACCCGCCTCGAAGCAAAGGTGCAGATTGATACGCTCTGCATTGTGGACAATGCGGGTCGGCGCGACAGCATCACAGGACTGTCGGCCGAAGCATCGATGCTGGATGGCAGCTACGTGGCAGATATCCACTCGACACAACGCCTGTTGTCGCTCGATTCGCATCTGGAGGGCATCTTCCTCAAGGACACCATTTCGACCAAGGGATATATCAATCTGCCCGGCATCGATTTGGCAAACCTTCCATTCGGCCTGGCTCAACCCGATTTGGGCAAGATAGGGCTGAACAGTACCATCGAAGGATATTACGACTGGGGCGAGAATATGCATCTGCAACTGAAAATCGACTCGTTGAACTATGCGGATGCCGTCCGGTCGGACCACTTCGAGGACATTGTCATCGGCCTTGAGTCGAGCCCGGGCATGATGGATATCAGCCTGTCGGGAGGAGATGCCAACGTGATGATATGTTCGGACCGAAGCATCGATGACCTGCCCGCCATTGTCGATACGCTGATGGCCGAGGTGAATCGACAGAGGGCACGTTATGAGTTCGACTTCAATGCCCTTGCCACGAAGGTACCCCAACTTTCGGTCGATCTGCATCTTGCGCGGCAGAATCCGTTCTACGAGCCTATCGTCTATCACACAGGCTATGAGTTCAGCAGTATCGACATCATGGCGCTCAATGCCTATCGTTTCTCGCTCGATGGCACGATTGTGAACCTTCTCGATCAGACGGGCAGCATCGATTTTGATACCATCGCCATTGCCGTTCAACCATGCAGAGCCGCTGAAGAGAGAGAAGCCTACGAATATGCCGTCCATGCCATGCACATCGACCCCAGGGCTTCGAAGACCTATGATATTCATCTCCGTGGCAAGTTCCTGCCTGACAGCATTACGGCAGGTATCACCTATATCAATGGCAATTACCTGACGGTTTACGATGCCGAAGCCTCGCTGGCCATTGCCGACGACAGTGTGACCTTGCATCTGGAGAAGGATCCCACCCTCTTCGAGCAGTCGTTCATGGTGAACAAGGACAACTACCTGAGCGTGATGCACTACAAGAACATGGAGGAGCGCAAGCCCAATACTAAGGCTCGCATCATCCTCGATGGGCCGCAGGGACTGAATATGCGCCTCTATACCCGTCAGAACATCCGTAATGCCGATGGCAACCAGCTGCTGTTCGTCGTGCGCGACCTCGACATTTCCAACACAGCTCAACTGATGCAATGGGAGGGGGGAGATGCCCATGGCACCTTCTCGCTCACGGCGGCTGTAGATCTCTATCCTGACAGTCTGGACGCCCGCTTGCGTTCGGGCATAAAGACGTTCCAGTTGGGCAACTATCGGGCTGACACGCTGTCGTTCGACGGCAATTTTACGATGGCAAAGGGTCGCCGCGATGCCGATGGCATACTCATGGTGGACAGCATCGTGAAGCTGAAGGTCGATGCCCGGATGGCTGATAGCGTCAATGTCGTGGCCCGAATCGATGAGTTCCCCTTGCCTTTGGTCAATACCTTCCTGCCTGGCAATATCGACTTGTGGGGCAGCACCACCGGGCGACTGACTATGCTTGGCAAGGATTTTGACCATGCAAAGGTGAATGCCCATGTTGCGATGCATGAGGCTGGTCTGGCCTATCACGACATGGATGCCCAGTTGAAGTTCTGTGAAGACACGCTGCGTCTCATCAACAATCGTCTGGCGTTCTACAACTACACAATCTTCGGCGCCAATGCCAATCCCATCAACATACGCGGAGAGATTGACTTCAGCAAGCAGATGAGCAATCCGGGCATTAACATCAATGTGACGGGTGACAGGGTGCGGCTAATCGACAACAACAAGCTGCGCCTGAACGACCAATACATCACTGGCAGGCTTCCCTTTACACCGAATATACGTATTCGCGGCACCCTCAATCGACTCGACGTCAGCGGTTCCCTTCGTGTGCACTCGGGCACCAACCTGAGCTACTATATGTCGGACGACCCATTGTCGGAAAACAGCAAGATTGACGACATCGTCGAATTTGTCAATTTCCGCCAGCAGGACCGAGAGATGGCAATGGCAGGTATGCGCCGCCGTCCGCCGCTGCAGGATCATGCCGACGAAGGCTTGAAAGTGCGTCTTGGCATAGAGATTGACAAGGACGCGAAGGTTACGGCATATCTGGACAAAGAGAACAACAAGGTCGACATCGTGGGCGGCGGCAGCCTCAATCTGCAGACCGACAATCAGGGAGAGTTCATCATGAACGGTACCTACGACATCGTCAGTGGCAAGGTCGATTACAAGTTGCCTATTCTGCCGATGGTCAAGACGTTCGACATCAACAACTCCAGCTACGTCAATTGGACGGGCAGCGAACCAGGTGACCCGGAGATCAACATCGTAGCCACGGAGGAAGTGAAGGCTACCGTCAATGCGGACAACAAGACGAGTCTGGTCAACTTCATCGTCACCATCTCCATCACAGGTACACTGGAGGTACTTCATATCACCTTTGACTGCAGTGCAGCCAACAACAGTACCATCAATTCAGGCTTGGCATCGCTCGACGATGACGAGCGATCGAAGGTCGCCCTCATCCTGCTGATCTCGCAGACCTATACGGGTCCGGGCAGCAGCAGCTCGGCAGGTCTTGGCGTGGCCAATGCCGCGCTGTCATCGATGATCAACCGACAGTTGGAGTCGCTCATCGGCAACATGAAGGGAACGACCATCGACATCGGCGTAGATACCTACAGCACGGAGACGGGCAGCGCACGAACCGATTATTCGCTGAAGGTAACCAAGACACTCTTCAACGAACGTGTGCGTGCCACTATCGGAGGACAAATGAGCAGTGGAGGAGATATCGATCAGGGCAATGGCGCACAACTCGGCGACATGTCGCTCGAATACCTGATCAGAAAGGACGGTTCGCACTACATCAAGGTGTATCGCCGCACGAATTATGAATCGGTGCTCGAAGGCGAGGTCGTGGAAGCTGGTGCCAGCTACATCCAGGAACGTTCAGGCTATCGCTTCAAGCAACTTCTGCTTCCTTCCTCCCGCAAGCGTCAGGCCCGCATGGAAGAGCACATCCGTCAACTCCGACAGCAGGAAGAAGAGGAGGAGAACACCGGAAACCGAACCGACACCAACGAGACCCCAGCCAAGACCAACGAGACCCCAACCATCACAAACGAAAACAATGAAACAGAGCAGAAGTCAGAATAGTCTCTTGTGGTCATTGTGGCCTCGTCGTTGCAATGGCTTGACATTCCCTTTGGCCATGGCGCTATTTGCCCTTGGCCTCACGGCTTGCAGCATCACCAGCCGACTTCCTGCTGGAGAGGTGCTCTATACGGGTGTGTCGAAGATCCATCACAACAAGGTCGATACTGTCGATGATGTTGTCAAGGAGGCTTTGGCAACCAAACTGGAAGTGGCGCCCAACAGCTCCTTCCTCGGGTCGGCTTATCACATCTCTCCGTTCCCTTTGGGGCTATGGATCTACAACGGGCTTTATCCGAAGGAGGAACACGGGTTCCAGTACTGGTTCTGGAAGCACTTCAAAAGCGACCCTACGCTCATCAGCCAGGTCAATCCCGAATTGCGTGCCCATGCTGCTGAGGCTGCTCTGAAGGACGAGGGCTACTTCGATGCCTATGTAGCTTTCGACACCGTGTTTGACAAGAAGGATTCGCTCAAGGCGAAGATTGCCTACACGGTGAACTATGCACACAAGTCGCGCCTCGGCACCATCACCTATATGCGCAGCCCATTCCCGCGCATCGATAGCATCGTGAGCCATACGGTCGACAAGAGCCTGCTCCACAGCGGTGACCGGTTCTCGTATTCCAATCTGGATGCAGAGCGGACGCGCATCACAGAGATACTGAAGGATTCGGGATATTACTTCTTCGAGCCAAAATTCATCAAATATCTGGCCGATAGCACGCAGCATGGCAATACGGTGAACCTGCGTGTGATGGTAGGGGCGGGTGCCGACCGAAAGGCATTGGCTCCATGCACCATCGACTCGGTGCACTTCAAGCTCGATATGGGTGCAGACTTGCGGTCGCAGCATTTCGATACATTGCGCTTCATGACAGTGGGGTGGAATGGGCCGAGGCAACAAATGAAGACCACACACCTGCGACGTTCGCTGGGATTCCGTCGTCATGCACTGTTCACACCTGCACGAGTATCGATGACCAAGGACTTGATTTCGCGTCTCAACACCTTCAAGTATTATCCGATAGAAACCGAGATCATACATCTGGCGGGCGACTCGCTCACACCTACGTTAAGTAGCGTGCAGCTGGAGGAAGGACAGCTTCTGGATCTGGGCCAGGACACCACCAGTGTCCGGCTCGTCATCAACGCCACGTATGATTATCCCTGGACGGGAACCACCGAAATAGGTGCTGTCTTCAAGGACAATGACCAGACGGGACCGGGAGCCACTTTCAAGGCCATGCGACGCAATCTGTTTGGTGGTGGCGAGAAACTGGTCTTCCAACTCGACGGAACCTACGAGTGGAGCACAGGAAAGAATGCGAGCAGCGGCAATAAGCTGAACAGTTACGACCTGGGGGGCAAGGTTTCGCTTTCGGTGCCTCGTCTGCAGATTCCTCATTTCTTCCGGCCGGTGCGTGAGAAACCCGTCTCATCGACCTATAGCGTGTCGATCGACTGGATGCGCCGTGCAGGGTGGCTTGACATGGTGAAGGCCAGCGGCTCGGTGGAATACGGGTTTGGGCTTGACAAGTATAATTCCATGACCTTCACACCCTTGAAACTGTCCTACGTCTCGGCATTCAACCAGACTGATGCCTTTACGGATATGATTGCAAGATACCAGAGCCTGGAGCATGCGTTCGAAAACCAGTTTATCCCACAGATACAGGTGAGCTGGACTTTCGACAATGCCGCATCGAAGTCATCGCGCCCTCACAGGGAATATGCAAAGGTGACTCTTGCAGAAGCTGGAGGCATCACCGACGTGGTGATGGGGCAGGTCGGTTCGCACCGCACACAGGGCGAACGTCAGTTGTTCTTCCGGAAGTTCTCGCAGTTCCTGAAGGCTACGGCAGAGTTGCGCTATACGCACACCATCGATGGCGACATCAAGATTGCCAGTCGCATTCAGGGAGGCATTGGCTATGCCTATGGTAATTCGGATAACTTGCCCTACAGCGAACAGTTCTACATCGGAGGCCCCAACTCCCTGCGAGGATTCTCGGTGCGTGGTGTTGGCCCCGGCAGCACCAAATGGATCTCGAAGTTTGGTAGTGATGAGTATTCGTACCTGCAGCGTGTGGGCGACATCAAGTTGGAAGCCAACGTCGAACTGCGTTTCCCGATAGCCGGTGCCCTTCATGGAGCATTGTTTGCCGATGCGGGCAATGTGTGGAGACTGCGTTCCTCCGATTTGCCACCAGACGAATATGACCTCATTAAGACCAAACTGTCCCCGTCCGATTATCAGGAATTTTGCGACTTCATGAGAGCCTATTGTGACGGTGAACAGATAGGTCGCAACATCGGCGAACAGCTTGCATTCGATGTGGGACTGGGTTTCCGTCTGAACCTCGATATGTTCATCATCCGTCTGGACATCGGTGTCCCCATCCATGATCCGAATGAAACGGATGGCAGTTACTTCAACTGTCGTCATGCCATGCTCCAGCACCTTGGCTGGAATCTGGCTGTTGGGTATCCATTCTAACACATTTTATATATTATGTTACAGAAATTCGTTCGTATCTACACGATTGTAGTTTCGTTGCTCATCCTTTTTGCGTTGTTGGGCGCAGGCTATTGTTTCTTTGGCATAGGTTCGATGTCAGGTGCTGTGGGCTGTGTCTTCATGGCCGTACTCTTTTCGCTCATGCTCTTCGTGACCCGTGCGTTTGTGAAACAGAATACCAAAAAGAAGAAACATTCGCGCTTCAGATAATTTCGTATGAAAAGGATTCTTGCGTTCGTCTCGCTTTTCCTGTATCTTGGCCTTTCGCCGACCAGTGCCCATGTACTGTTTGAATCGGGTCGTTCCGCTCATCGCATCGTGGTCTCTGCCGAAGCATCGACCACGGAACACTATGCGGCTGAAGAACTGCAATACTGGCTGCAGCAGGTCGGTGGAGTGAAACTCCCGATAGTCGATGAGCGGAAAGGAACGCAAGGCAAGCGCATCCTGATCGGCTATGGCAACGAGGTGAAGCGGCTTGTCAAGGCAGAACGCCCGAAGGCTGATGAGCAGGGTTTCGTCTATGGCAGTGTGGGAGGTGACATCTATATCTACGGAGGCAAGGATATAGGCACCCTTTACGGCGTTTACACCTTCCTTGAGAACGAGATGGGGTGCCGTTGGTACACCAAGAGTTTCTCTTACGTCCCTCGCAGGAAGAGATATGAGTTTGACAAACTTTACGATAAGGAGCAGCCTGCATTCCTTTCGCGCGATTTGTATTATCATGACTCGTTCGATGCCCAATGGACTTTGCGCAACAAGACCCATGGCCGCAAGAATACACTGAAGACGGATTACGGCACGATTCAGGTTCCCAGCGAGGCATTCTGGTCGGTGCACACCTTCAACAAACTTTGCAAGCCGGATATTTATTTCAAGAGACATCCCGAATACTTCAGCTTGCGCGGCAATAAACGCACAACCGACCAACTCTGCCTGTCGAACAAGGATGTGCTGCAGATTTGCATCAAAAGCATTCGTGAGGTGATGACCAAATACCCTTACTTCCTCATCTACTCGGTGACGCAGAACGATAACCAGAATCCTTGTCAGTGCAAGAATTGCAGGCAGCTGGTGAAAAAGTATGGCGGAGAATCGGGTGCAATGCTTTGGTTTGTCAATCAGGTGGCAGCTGCTGTCGAGAAAGATTTCCCCGACAAGTACATCGGCACTTTTGCCTACCAATATACCCGCAAGGCACCTCAGGGTATTCAGCCGCGACAGAATGTGGTGATACGCCTTTGCAGCATCGAATGTTGCTTCACGCACACCATCAGCGACTGTCGGCAGAATGTAGCGTTCCTCGAAGACTTGAAAGCATGGAGCCGGATAGCACGCCATCTCTACGTCTGGGATTATGTATCCACTTTCCAGCAGTATCTCCTGCCTTTCCCCAACATTCCGGTGCTGCAGCGCAATCTGCAGACATTTCGCGACAATAAGGCCATCGGTGTGATGGAAGAGGGTTCGTACGATGTCCCGGGAGGCGACTTTGCCGAATTGAAGGCTTATCTGCTTGCCAAGCTGATGTGGAATCCGGATGCGGATGCCGAGGCGATAATCGACGAGTTCATCCATGCGTATTATGGCAAGGCGGCTCCAAGGATGAAGGAGTATTTGGAGCTCGTGAATGGGCTGGTCGGGAAGGAGACGCACCTCAATTGTCAGACAACCATCTATCACGGAAGAGCCACCTATACCGATGACTTCATCATCAAGGCACTTGCCATCCTTTCCAAAGCCGAGAAGGATGCAGAATCGGAAGCCATACGTGATCGGGTGCAGCTTCAGAAGATTGTGCCAGCTTATATGCAATGCCGTGTCATGACGAAGGCCGCAGTGAAGGACGGCAACTATGATCTTATCAAGAAGGTGGCAGCCAAGTACAAGATAGACCGCTTTGCAGAAGGCGGTTCGCTCAAAGACCCGAAAGCCTTCTACGAAATGATGGATAAGGTCAAAAGGTGATGGAACAATTTATTCACTATGATATTCAATTATAACTTAATAACATTTATAACTTAATAACATTTGCCATGAACAAAGTATTAGCGTGTTTGATTTCCCTTACGCTGCTAAGTGGGACAGTTCAGCAGGTGAAGGCGCAGAACAAGTCGGAGGTCGATCGTCCGAAAGTGGGACTTAGTCTGTCAGGAGGAGGAGCCAAGGGCATGATCCACATCGGTGTCTTGAAGACCCTCGAACGTGCCGGCATCCCGGTGGATATTGTCACGGGCACATCGATGGGTGGCCTTATCGGCGGTCTCTACAGTATGGGCTACACTCCGATGCAGATTGACTCGATTGTGAGGGCGCAGGATTGGTCGTTCCTTCTCTCCGACAGGGAATATTCGGAACGACAGACCCTTGATGACCGTGAGATGCAGAACACCTATTTCTACACCCGAGGCGTAACGGTCAATTCGAAAGAGAAAGCAGCAAAGGCAGGTGTGCTGCGCGGAAAGAACCTGGCTACGCTCTTCTATCGCCTGACCAATGGATATCGTGACAGCATCGACTTCAACTCTTTGCCGCGACCTTTTGCCTGTGCGGCCACAGACGTCATCACCGATACGGAATATGATTTCCATAGCGGGTATCTTGCCCAGGCTATGCGTGCCACGATGGCCATACCAGCGGCCTTTGCTCCTGTGCGAATAGGGAATATGATTCTGGCTGACGGTGGCATGAAAAACAATTATCCTGCCGACCTCGCGAAGGAGATGGGTGCCGATTATATCATCGGTGTGCGTTTCATCGGCGATGAGCCCGATCCGGACAAAGTTTCGACCACTCTCGATATGGTGGGCCTCTATATTGGCATGAGCACTGGCAATAAGATAGAAGAGAACATGGCCATGACCGATCTGATGATGATGGTCGATCCGCGTCCCTACGGCACCATCAGCTTCACACCAGAGGCTGTCGATACGCTGATACGCCGTGGTGAGGAGGCAGCCATGGCGCATTGGGATGAACTCATGGAACTGAAAAGCAAGCTGGGTCTGCTGGCTGACTATAAGGTGCAGCCCTTGGTTCATCAGGAGATGGAGGCGATGGATGATGCCACCCCCGTGAAGGAATTCCGCTTCGAGGGAATCAGCAAGTATGATGAACGCTTTATTCGATGGAAATTCCGACTCAAGGATGCAACCAGCATCGACATCAACACGGCAGAACAGATAGCCAGTTCGCTTCGCGCCGATTTCCTCTACGATGACATCGAATACCAGCTTAATTACGAAGGACAGCAGGTGGCGCTTTTCTCGGCAGGAGCACGTCAGACGGCACGTTTCCATGTGGGTGGACGTTTCGATAATGAAGAGATGGCTGCAATCAATATCAGGATGGATATGCCTTTGCGCACCAAGGTTCCTTTCTTTTCGTCATTCTCATTGCGTCTGGGACGGCGTGTGAAGGCCAAGGCAGAACTGATTCACCAGACGTTCAGTTCCACCAAAGGACGTTTGTCCTATGAGTATGGCTACAACGACATCAGCATGTATTATAAGGGAGATAAGTTGGGAAGCGGCACATTCAATTATCATGCCGTCGATTATTCACCTTTGGAGTTCCATTTCCACAAGTTCGACTTCAGGATAGGTGTCAAGTGGGAATATTATCATGCCAGAGACATGCTTGCCAACATCAGTTATGATGAGATCAGGAACCTGACGTCAGTGAAAGATGAGCGTAATTACAGCTATTATGTCAAAGCTCGCTTCAACACAGAGAACGACTGGTACTTCCCGACACGCGGCTCCAGCTTCAAGGCAGGTTATAGCTTCTACACCGATAACTTTGCTACCTACAAAGATCATATAGGCTTCTCGGCTGCCGATGCCATGTTCCGCACCAACATACCTTTTGGCAGTCGTCTTGCCCTGCAACCCAGTCTCTATGGCCGTGTGTTGTTTGGCACCGACATTCATCGTGTGCAGGGTAACGTCATTGGTGGCAATTTCTTTGGGCATTACTTGCAGCAACAGATGCCATTCCCGGGAGTAGGCCATGCCGAATTGGTCGAGAACGCTTTTGCCGTTGCTCAGCTGAAGGGGCAGTTCCAGTTCTTCAAAAGGGCTTATGTGGTGGCTAAGGTCGCCGCAGCCCAGCAGGATGACAAGCTGAAAGACATCATGTCAACGCATACGATATGGGGTGCAGAAGTCGGAGCTGCTTATCAGACCCTGTTAGGCCCGATTAGTGCCGATTTGGGATGGAGTAATCGCACGAAAGACATCATGCTGTTCATCAACTTAGGTTACTCTTTCTAAGAAGTAATAACGGAGTATAAAGACTATACTACGATTGAGGCTGAAAGGGAAGCCCCCTCTAATCTCCTTCTGACAGACAGAGGGACTGAGGGGGCTTCCGATTTGATATGAAGGGTCTAAAACTTGTCGGTGTAATACTTCCAGCCATATTCCTGACGCATCTGCTCGAAGATCTTGATGGTAGAGATGCGTGAGAAGAGGTCGATGCAGGAACGAATCATCTTGATGTCGAAACGCGAGAAAATGTCGAAGATGGAATGTTCGTTCATCAGTATGGACTCGCACATCTTGAGCAGACGTTTTCGGAGCATCGGATGGTTGATGTAGATGAGTGCCTCGGTTTCGTCGCGCAGACTGTAGAAGAATGTCGGCAGGTCGCGGTCGGTCTTCATCTGTGGGAAGAAGTAGTTGACCCAACGTGTTCGTTTGCTGCCCGATCGTATTTCGGTCATTGCACGATGGAACGAGGTGTGATCGACATTCGGGTCATTTCCTCCTTGCTGGATGGCCAGGAAACGCTGGATGTTGTGACGGTCGGGCCAACGGCTCAAGACGATATTGGCGAGCATGTAGTTGTCGCTCTTGCCGTAATCAATGAGGAACTTTTCGATGACTTGTTGCGCCTCGATGCAGCCGAGCATGGCAAACTCGATGAGGCTGGCGCGAAGAGTGCGGACGATGAGCGGATCAAGACGCTGGTCGCTTTTGAGCAGTTCCTTGCATTTCGGTACGTAGAATCCTTGCATGAAGTCTTCATCCAAACTCATGCTCATCAGTCCATAATTGGTTAACACGGGAGTACCATCGGCCAAATCCTCGGTACTCTCATGCACAGGCATGGCACTGGGATTCTTTTTGAAGGCATCAAGCAACTCGACGTCATGAGGCGTCTTTTCGAGGTTCTTCTCAAGATACGTTCGGTTAATTTCTTTGATCGACTTCATAGTTTCTACGTGTTAATCGATTCTCCTGGACTGACTGAACCGGAGTATCGAAGGTGAATAATTGCTTTGAAATCTCTCACCATTGGTTTGCGCTGCAAATATATGGTGTTTTGATGAAAGATGCAAATTTTTGCTCACTTTTTTTCATTTTTTTGATAATCTTGTTGCCAAAGTGTTGAAAACTTAAAACGCAGGCCATCGTTTGTGATAGCCTGCGTTATCTTATGTGAATGAAAAATCAGAAACGTACGCCCAATTCGACGGACGCCTCTGTCCAATTTGTGTCGAGAGTGCGGTCGTGGACATAGGCTACGCGAGGTTGGAACCAAAGGTTCTTGTGGATCTGTATGTTGGGGCTGATGGAATAGATGGACCGGGTACTTCCCCAGCAGGCATCGTCTTGATAAGCATCATATTTGAGCCAAAGTTTGAGCCAATCGTTGAAAGGAATGCCGAGTGTTGCATACCAACCTTGTGCCTCCCCAGCTCCCGACCATTCACCTGTTACGGCATTGTAGTCGCTGATTTTATGTCCAGTGGAGTGGGCGTATTCTGCGCGTGCCGTCCATTCGTTGACATCGTAGAATGCCGAGATCATGTAACGGTTTCGAGTGACGGTGACATTATTGGCCTTGTGATTGCCTGTCCAGCCGTAGATTGCGAGATAAAATCCCTTGATGGGCTGCAATTGGAAGGTGCCGGAGATGTCCTTCTTGCCGTTAGCGTCGCTGGTGTTGATGGTTTGACCATTCGACAGCATAAGTTGGTAGTGGATGAGCCGATGCTGGTCCTTGCCCATGGGGAAGAGGTCGCCTTGTACCTGGAAGCCTTGGTCACGACCACCGCCATTGTCGGTGCCGATATAGTCGGCTTGGGCAGCAAGTTTCTGTGTAATCAAGGCGTAGGCACCATCGCGATATTCGAAGGGATTGTAGGGATTTTCAAAACCGAACACGCGAATGAACTGGCCGACTTTGACGCTGAATTCGGGATATTTATTCCATTCCATCCAGAAGTCTTTCATGTGGAAGGCAGCATTGGCGAGTTGTACCTGAACAAGGTAGTTGAAGTGCTTGAAGACAGAACCGCTCACGTAGAAACGCACGTTCTTCTGTTTGAAGCCGTCGCCGTTGTGCGCGCCTTCCTGGCTGCTGTAATAATAGCCCGACATATAATAACCACCCACTTTCGGAGCAGTGGCAAAGTCGGTCACCGTACGTCCATATTTGTATTCCATTTCCCGATTGGCTCGCTGCATTCCGCGTTCGATGGCCTGATTGATGGGAGTGCCGAGGAATCCGGGTTCGTGGATTTCTTCAGTGGGAAACTCTGGTCGGATGGAATTGTTCTCGGTGACGTTTTCGTTGATTGTTTCTGCATAGCAGGTAAAAGCAAGCAGAGAGGCAATGGTGAAGGTCAATGATTTTTTCATTTCGTGGCAGTATAAAAGGTGATAAGTGACATGATGTCTTTCGAAAACGGAAACACTTGATTTGCTTTGCAAATATACAGAAATTTCTGATATTCTCAAAGTTTTGTTGGCGAAAATTCACTAAAAGTCATTTTTTTCTTGGGAATTCGCTGAAAATGCATTATCTTTGCACCGTATTTCATCTGTTAGCGACGAAAATATGATAACTGCCGACGATATCGAGCTGATGCGTAAAGCCATGGCGTTGGCCCAAAAGGGTGAGGGTGCAGTGAATCCCAATCCGCTTGTGGGTGCGCTTATTGTGCGCGATGGAGCGATCATTGCCGAGGGCTTCCACGAGCGTTATGGCGAACTCCACGCCGAGCGAAATGCTTTTGTGGATGCCGACCGTTGCGGTGTGGATTGTGCGGGAGCTACGATGTATGTGACTCTTGAGCCCTGTTGCCATCACGGACATCAACCTCCTTGCACCGATGTCATCATTGAGCATCGGATTGGTCGAGTGGTCATCGGTTTGCGTGACCCCAATCCCCTTGTCGCTGGCAAAGGCATCGAAAAACTGCGTGCAGCCGGTATCGAAGTGGAGATGGTCGATGGTCTTGATGGTGAGTTGCGCTATCAGAATCGTGTCTTCCTGAAGTATATCACCACGGGAATGCCATGGGTCGTGATGAAATATGCCATGACGCTCGATGGAAAGATCTGTACCCGCAGGGGTGACAGCAAGTGGGTGTCGGGCGAAGAGGCAAGACAGCGTGTGCATTACCTGCGTCGTGAGCTGACTGGCATCCTTTGTGGCATAGGTACAGTTTTGATGGATAACCCGACACTGACAACCCGTATCGCAAAATATCCAGCGGCTCGTAATCCCATCCGCATTATTGCTGATCGTCATGCCCGTCTGCCCCTTGTAAGCAACTTGGTGCGTACAGCAAGAGAAATCCCCACTATTGTAGCCTATGCAGAGGGTGCCGACTTGCATCGGTTGGCGCAGCTCAATTGTGCCGGAGTCAAGACATGGTGCTGCAACTCTCCGCAGGATCTCCTTGTTCGCGCAGGGAAGGAGAAGATTGATGGCATCTTGCTTGAAGGTGGAGGCACGCTGAACGAAGCCTTTATGCGAGAAGGACTCGTCGATGAAGTCTTTGCATTCATCGCTCCCAAGATTGTTGGCGGTGTCGATGCTAAGACTCCCGTCGAAGGTCTTGGACTGTCGAAGATGGCACAGGCATTGAAACTGCGGGATGTCAAGGTCGAAAGATTTGGCGAGGATCTGCTCGTTAGGGGATTGGTACAGAAAGGGTAAGAGTTAAATCAATGTTCCGAAATTCCGGAATTCCGTTATTACGAAAAATCATATAAATCATTGTTCACAGGAATTATCGAAGAGGTGGGTCGAGTGAAGGCCCTGCATAGAGGAGCCAGGAGTTTCACCCTTGAGGTGGAAGCCGACATGGTGGTGCAGGATGCCCAGGTGGGTGACAGCATCGCCACCGATGGCGTATGCCTTACTGTGACCAGCCTAACTGATCATGGCTTTACTGCCGACGTGATGCCCGAAACGGTGGAACGCACGGCATTAGGACAGTTGAAGCCAGGAAGTCCAGTAAATTTGGAAAGGGCGTTGTCGTTGCAAACCCGACTGGGAGGACACATCGTGTCGGGCCACATCGACGGGACAGGACGAATCGCTGCGTGTCGCCTTGACGACACGGCATTATGGCTCACTGTGGAGTGCGACAGCAAATTGCTCCGATACGTTGTCGAGAAGGGGAGTGTCACAGTCCAGGGTGTCTCGTTGACCGTAGCTCGTGTTGATGAGCGCAGTTTTTCGGTTTCGCTGATTCCTCACACACAAGGTGCCACTACGCTTCACGGTGTCCGTGTTGGCGACCTCGTTAATATTGAGAACGACATCGTTGCCAAATATGTCGAAAAACTTCTTGGAAAGACTCCCGATGACACTTTCATGGACAAGCTTAGGAGTAACGGATTCCTGTAGAGTTTTTATTTTGTCGCTATGATTTTATAGTCGGTATAGATTTTAATAACTATTATAGCCATTATAGCTACTATAGCCGCTATAGCTACCATAGTCTTTTATAGAAAAAAAATAATGAATCAATTCAACACTATAGATGAGGCCATCGCAGCTCTCAAGGCGGGCAAATGCATAGTAGCATTGGATGACCCCAATCGTGAGAATGAGGGCGACCTCATCTGTGCTGCAGAATTTGCCACCACCGAGAACGTCAACTTCATGGCATCTGAGGCCAAGGGCTTGATTTGTATGCCCATGAGCCGCGTGATCTGCGAAAAACTCGCTTTGCCCCAGATGTGCGCCAACAATGGCGATAATCACCTTACTGCCTTCACGGTTAGTATCGATCATTGTTCCACTTCGACGGGCATCTCGGCTGTGGAGCGTGGTATTACTGCCCGTGCTACGGTTGACGATAATGCCAAACCCATGGACTTCCGTAGGCCGGGCCACATGTTCCCGCTTCAGGCACGCGATGGAGGTGTGTTGGTGCGAACTGGCCACACTGAAGCCACTGTCGATCTCTGTCGTCTTGCTGGATTGAAGGAATGCGGTCTTTGCTGTGAAATCATGCGCGAAGATGGCACAATGATGCGCACCACCGAACTTCTGGAGTTTGCAAAGAAGCACGATCTGGTGGCCATCACTATTGCCGACCTCGTGAAATATCGTCGTCGCACCGAGAAACTCGTTGACCAGGTTACCGATGCCGAACTTCCCACCCGCTTTGGCACCTTCAAGGCTTACGGATATGTCAACCGTGTGACTGGCGAGCATCATGTGGCTCTCGTCAAGGGAGATGTCACTACCGACGAGCCTGTGCTCTGCCGTGTCCATTCGGAATGCCTCACGGGTGATGCCTTCGGCAGCTTGCGCTGTGATTGTGGCGAACAGTTGGCCGAAGCCATGCGTCGTATCGAACAGCGTGGACGTGGTGTCTTGCTCTACCTGCGTCAAGAAGGCCGTGGCATTGGTTTGATCAATAAACTCAAGGCTTATCGCCTACAGGATCAGGGCATGGATACTGTGGAGGCCAATCTGGCACTGGGTTATGCTGCCGATTTGCGGGAATATGGCACTGGAGCATCGATTCTTGCCGATCTTGGCATCCACGAACTCATTCTTATGACCAATAATCCCGCCAAGATAGAAGGCCTCGATGGCTTCGGACTCAAGGTCGTTGGCCGTGAGCCTATCGAAATGACGTGCAACGAGAAGGACGAGTTCTATATGTACACCAAGTATGCCAAGATGGGACACTTGCTGCACGTCAAGGATTTGCGCAAAAAATATAAAGATATCAAACAATAGAAAGATTATGAAAAGAATTGAAGGTAACCTCTCAGCCGCTGGCCAGAAGATAGGCATCGTGGCTTCGCGTTTCAACGACTTTATCGTCGATCGACTCATCGGTGGAGCCGAAGACTGCTTTGTGCGTCATGGCGGCAACAGCGATGACCTCACTTTGACATTCGTGCCTGGAGCATTCGAGATTCCGCTGGTAGCCCTGAAAATGGCCGAGTCGGGCAAGTTTGATGCAGTGGTTTGCCTCGGAGCCGTGATTCGCGGCGCTACACCCCATTTCGACATGGTAGCCAACGAGAGTGCCAAGGGCATAGCCACAGCCAGTCTCCGCAGCGGTGTGCCTGTCACCAATGGCATTCTCACCACCGACAGCATTGAGCAGGCCATCGAACGTGCAGGGACCAAGGCAGGTAATAAAGGCGCTGATGCTATGATTTCTGCCATTGAGATGGTCAATGTGGTCAAGGGGCTTTAATTACGATATCCCGAATTTGCGATTATTTTGGATCAGAAGTAATAAATCAATTCCGCATAAAAATACGTCGAAACAGAATGGAAGAAAGAAGTCACATTGGTGCCTCCAGCGTCAAGTTCGTTAACGACTTGGTCAAGGACGTGTGTCTCAAGGGCAAGTCGTTGTCGAGCTTCCGCAGCGAGATAGGCCGTTTTTTCCCGGAGAATGGAGACATCTATGGTCAAATCGAGGAATTTGTCGATGCTGTAAAATCGGCAAAGAGTGGTAAGACTGAGGTCGATGCTGCATTTATGGAACTTCGAACCCTTGCCCAGCATATCTTTTTGACCAGCGATACGGTGAATGCTGTGGTCGATCCACTTCGGTCGCTGGTGAAGAAGCCTGACCCTGTCGTTGTCAAGCAGGGAACAACCAGCATCACGACTCAAAAGCCCAAAGCCCAAGTGCCAGCCAAAAAGGGAAAAAGCAAGAAGATGCTCTACATCGTGCTCTTCCTGATTGCCGTTGTTGTGCTGCTGATTCTTTACTTTAATTCGAAGTGATTATTCGATATGGAAGCGTTCAATGAGTTTTATTCGCTGATAGTCAGCCCTAACATCAATTTGGTGGGCGCTATCTACAAGCTGTTGCTTAGTTTTGTTTTGGGTGGCGTGATAGGATTGGAGCGTCATCACAAGGGCCAGTTCGCAGGTATGCGCACCTTCTCGCTGATTTGCATGGGTGCTACGATGGCGATGCTTGTGTCAATCTATATCCCGCAGGAATATTTGGGCTTGAAGAATGGTGATCCTGGACGCATTGCTGCGCAGGTGGTATCGGGTGTAGGTTTTCTGGGCGCTGGTGCCATCATTCAGATGAAGGGTTCGGTAAAGGGTCTCACCACGGCTGCCGGCATCTGGATGACCGCCTCCATCGGTTTGGCCATCGGAGCAGGTATGTACATTATCTCCACCGCTGCTACGTTGCTCATTATCTTTGTGCTCTCGTCAGCCGACCGTTATCTGACCCGATTCATTCGTGCAGGCGAAAGCAGGATCATCCGTGTGAAGGTAAATGGTATTCTGGAAGATATCACAGCTCTGCGTAATCTGATCCAGCAATACAACATCCACATTTCGGACGAGTTCCTTCGCTATAACTTCTCCGACCAACAGACCATCATCAATTTCGTAGTCGTTTCTTACGACAAACCCGACTACGTGGCTCTCTTCAACGACGTCCAAAAGACGGGCAACGTGGCATCGGTGACACTGACCAACGAAGTGAACAATTAGGGACGCTCTTCACAGCAGCCCGAAGCTTGTCATTTTGTAATGATTGTGTTTCGAAAGACCTTCCCAGAGGGACAATTCTTGACTTTTTGCCATTTTTAGCCTGAATTATTTTGTTATTTCGGGGAATTCCATTTAATTTGCACATGAAACCTAAATGTAATTTCTTAAACCAAGGGACAAAATGTATTTTCCAGCTTGTTTTGTAGAGATTCCAGACCTCGCTGCTGCATCCGAGCCGCAGTCTGCTTTTCGGCGACGTGCTCCATTCTATCTTGCTGCTGAGGAATGGATTGCTAGTCATTTGCCTGCCTCCAGCTATCTTTTCACATGGCAGCTGGGACGCACTGTGGTGATGGGGCGCAACCAGGTGGCTCATCAGGAAGTCAACCTTGACTTCTGCCGAGAGCATCACATCGACGTCATTCGTCGAAAGAGTGGAGGCGGTGCCATCTTTGCTGACGAGGGAAACATTATGATCAGCTTCGTCACGACACAGGGCAGTGTAGAACCCATCTTCATGGAGTATGCCACTGCCGTTTCGCGTAGTCTGAATGAATTAGGTGCCCATACCGAGGTTCACGGACGCAATGACGTCATTCTTATGGGCAAGGGCAAGGTTTGCGGTAATGCTTTCTATCATTTTGCCGACCGCAATATCGTGCATGGAACGATGCTCTACGATACCGATCCCGAGCTGATGCAGGGCGCTTTGCATTCCGACCTTGAAAAGCTTCAAGGCAAGGGCGTCAAGAGCATCAGAGCAAGAGTGGGTGTGCTGAAAGGCGACCTCAATGCTCCACAAGGTCTTACGGAAGCCGAGGAGATAGCGTGGCTGCGAAGTCAATTGCGTCAGAAGCTTACCGATCGCTCTATCGTACTCGATGCTTCGGCTGTAAGCGAAATAGAGCAAATCGAACGGGGTTATTATACCGACGAATTCCTGCTGGGCAGCTCGGCGCACGACGAGGAGGTGCTGCAGGCACGTATTGAGGGTTGTGGCACCATCGAGATTCATTTCTCGTTGAAAGGAAGCCTCGTGCGGAAAGTGCATCTCACGGGCGACTTCTTCGAGCTTTCGGATGCCCAAAAGGCTTTTGCTGAAGCTTTCGAGGGCGTGGCTTTCACCCGAGAAAGCTTTTGTGAGGCCATCACCAAGCATCATCCCGAGCGGTCTGTCCGTAATCTCTCGCAGGAGCAGCTGATCGGCTTATGGAACTATTGACAGGCTTGCTCAAAGTATCAATGACTCATTCACACAATAATAATCCAACAACTATAATTTATGGAAGATAAGAAAACTTGTCTTTACGACAGACACATCAGTTTGAATGCAAAAATGGTTCCTTTCGGTGGCTTCGTGATGCCACTGCAGTATAGCGATATTGCCGACGAGCACATTGCTGTGCGCACGACTTGTGGCGTTTTCGACGTTAGCCACATGGGCGAAGTACTGGTCACTGGTCCCGAGGCAGAACGCTTCGTGCAACATATTTTCACCAACGACATCGCCGAGGCTCCCGTTGGCAAGATCTACTACGGCATGATGCTTCACGAGAAAGGTGGCACCGTTGATGACCTTCTGGTCTATAAGGAGGCCGACGATCGCTTCTTCCTCGTTATCAATGCTGCCAACATCGACAAGGACTATGCTTGGATTGTTGAGCAGTCGAAGGGCTTCAATGTAATAACCGAAAATCAGAGCGAATACTACGGACAGCTTGCTGTTCAAGGTCCTCAGTCAGAGCGCGTGGTCGAGGAGGTACTGGGGCTGCCCTGTGCCGAGCTCGTCTTCTACACCTTCAAGAAACTGGAAGTCGCTGGTGAGACTGTCATCATCAGCCGCACCGGCTACACTGGTGAGGATGGCTTCGAGATCTATGGCTCTCACAAGTTTATCGTGGCCCAATGGGACAAGCTCATCGAGAGCGGACGCGTGAAGCCCTGCGGATTGGGTTGCCGCGACACCCTGCGCTTCGAAGTGGGTCTGCCGCTCTATGGCGACGAACTGAGCGATGAAATAAGTCCCATCGAGGCTGGTCTCGGTATATTTGTGAAGCTTGACAAGGCGGAGTTTATTGGCAAGGAGGCTTGTGCCAAGCAGAAGGCTGAAGGCGTCACTCGCAAGCTGGTCGGCATAGAGCTCGAAGGTCGTGCCATTCCTCGTCATGGCTATGAGGTGGTGGTCGCCGACGAAGTGGTAGGAACCGTTACCACAGGCTACAACTCCATCTCGACAGGCAAGAGTGTCTGCATGGCCCTTGTCAAGATTGAGTATGCCAAGCTGGGCACCCCCGTGCAGATTCGCATTCATCGCAAACTCCAGCCGGGTGTCGTTGTGAAGAAGAAATTTTACGAGAAATCCTATAAGAAATAATTATCAAACAAACAAATTATGGCAAAAGTTATTGAAGGCCTCTTCTATGCAGAGAGCCACGAGTATGTAAGAGTGGAAGGCGAGTATGGCTACATCGGCATCACCGATTATGCACAGTCTCAGCTGGGTAACGTGGTATATGTCGATATGCCTGAGGTTGACGACGAGGTAACGGCAGGTGAAGAGTTTGGCGCTGTCGAATCGGTGAAAGCTGCCAGTGACCTTTTCTCTCCCGTTTCCGGCACTGTTGTCGAAATCAACGAGGCTCTCGAAGAGCAGCCTGAGCTGATCAATGCCGATGCTTTCGAGAACTGGATCATAAAGGTGAAACTGTCTGACCCCTCTGAACTTGACAATCTGCTCGATGCAAAGGCTTATGAGGCAATCTGCGAATAATAATTCGTCAATCAATTAATTGTTAATTGTTAACTGTTAATTGTTAATTGAAAAATATGTACAAATATTTTCCCCATACGTCCGATGACATTCAGCAGATGCTGGGTGTCATCGGTGTTCAGTCTCTCGACGAACTTTATGCCGAGATTCCCGAGGAACTGAAGTTGAAGCGCGAGCTCGACATCCCGTCTGAGAAGTCGGAGGTGGAGGTGCGCCGCATCATCGGCGACCTGGCTGCACAGAACAAACCGCTTCTCTGCTTTGCCGGCAGTGGTTCCTACGACCACTATACCCCCAGCGTAGTTCCTTTCCTCGCCAGCCGCAGCGAGTTTTCCACCAGTTATACTCCCTATCAGGCCGAGATTTCGCAGGGTACGCTGCAATATATCTTCGAGTATCAGACCATGATGGCCGACCTCACAGGTATGGACCTGTCGAATGCTTCGATGTATGATGGCTCCACGGCCACTGCCGAGGCTATGCTGATGTGCGTGGCGAATGCCAAGAAGCGCAACAAGGTGCTTATCTCCGCCACGTCCAATCCGCAAGTGCTGCGCGTGGTTGAGACCTATGCTAAGTATCACAACGTGGAACTCGTCAAGGTGCCTGCTGCCGATGGCGTGATGGACAAGGCTGAGGCCAAGGCACTCATCGAAAACGATGACGTTGCTGGCCTTATCGTCAGCCAGCCCAATTACTACGGCATCATCGAGGACTTCTCTGGTCTTGCCGACCTTTGCCACGCCCACAAGGCGCTCTTCGCAGTCAATAGCGTTGCCAGCGCTCTTGGTGTGCTCCGCACTCCTGGAGAATGGGGTGCCGACATTGCGTGCGGTGATGCCCAGAGCTTGGGTATTCCGATGAACTACGGAGGTCCCTACATCGGTTATCTTTGTACCAAGAACGAACTGGTGCGCAAGATGCCGGGTCGTCTTGTCGGTGCCACCACCGATGCCGAGGGTCGTCGTGCCTTCGTCCTCACCATGCAGGCTCGCGAGCAGCACATCCGCCGCGAGAAAGCCACCAGCAACATCTGCACGGCGCAAGGATTCATGTGCCTTTTCGTTGCCTCTTATCTCAGCCTGATGGGCGAAAAGGGATTGCGCGAAGTCAACGAGCAGAGTTATGCTGGTGCCCACTATCTGCATGAGGCACTACTCAAGACGGGCAGGTTTGAGGATGCCTTTGGCCCCAAGCCCTTCCTTTGTGAGTTCACCGTGCGTGTCAAGGGCGATGCTGCTGAGCTTCGCAAGGCATTGGCCGAAAAGGGCTTCCTCCTGGGCGTCGAGACCGAGGGTATGCCTGGCTGCCTCACCATCGCCGTCACCGAAATGCGTTCTAAACAGGAAATCGATTCACTAATCTCTAATATTTAAAAAGGATTCTAAGGGAATCTAAGGGATTTTTAGGGAATCTAAGGGACGATAGTTTCTTGGGTTCCATAGACATCAAGTAATAGTGACGTCCTTTAATATCCCTTCTTATCCCCAAATATCCCTTATCATCCCTAAGATAAAACTATGAACAATGTATATTATGGCCGACTCGTTTTCGAGTTGTCAAAGCCAGGACGTGTAGGCTATTCACTGCCCAAGTCCGAGATCAGTGGATATTGCATCAGCGAGTTGCCTGAGGGCTTGAAGCGCCAGAGCAAGACCATCCTTCCGGAGTGTGACGAACTCACCGTGGTTCGCCATTACACCAATATGTCGAACAATAACTTCGGTGTCGATACGGGCTTCTATCCCCTTGGCTCCTGTACGATGAAATACAACCCGAAGCTCAACGAGGAGCTTTGCGCCCTCCCCGGCTTCAATCGCCATCCTTCCACCCCCGTGGAGTATGTGCAGGGCAGTCTGAAGGTTTATGATGAGGTGCAGCGTACCCTGGCTGAGATTTCCGGCCTCTCGCGCTTCACGCTCAATCCCTACGCCGGTGCCCATGGTGAGCTGACTGGCTTGATGGTCATCAAGGCATATCATCTGCAGCGTGGCGACGTGGCACGCACCAAGATCATTGTGCCCAATTCGGCTCATGGCACCAATCCCGCTTCGGCTGCCGTGGCTGGCTTCAAGGTGGTCGAGGTGAAGAGTCTGCCCGACGGCACCGTCGATGTGGAGGATCTCAAGCCACTGCTCGGTCCCGATGTGGCTGGCATGATGATGACCAACCCGAACACCCTCGGTATCTTCGAAAGGAACATTCCCGTGATTGCACGTCTTGTCCACGATTGCGGTGGTCTGATGTACTACGATGGAGCCAACCTCAACCCGATGCTCGGCGTTTGCCGTCCCGGCGACATGGGCTTCGACGTGATGCACATTAACCTGCACAAGACCTTCTCCACGCCTCACGGTGGTGGCGGTCCTGGCAGTGGCCCTGTGGGTGTTCGCAAGGGTTTGGAGCACCTGCTGCCCAACCCACAGGTCGAGAAGAAGGCCGATGGCACTTACGACCTGCATTGCGATGCGCAGTCGCTCGGCTGCATCTCCAGTTTCCTCAGCAACTTCACCGTCATCATCCGTGCCTACGCCTATCTGCTCAGCATGGGCAAGGAGAACATCCCGATGGCGGGCAAGCTCTCGGTGCTCAATGCCAACTACATCAAGGAGTGCCTCAAGAGCCATTTCGAGCTGCCTATCGAGGGCCTTTGCAAGCACGAGTTTGTCTTCGACGGTCTGCGTCCCGAATACGGTGGCGATCATCACGACCCTGCTCATGTCACCACACTCGATGTGGCCAAGCGCCTGCTCGACTACGGTTTCCATGCGCCTACGATCTATTTCCCATTGCTCTTCCACGAGGCATTGATGATCGAACCTACCGAGACCGAGAGCAAGGATACACTCGACGACTTCATTGCCGTGATGAAGCGTATCGCAGAGGAGGCACGCGACAATAGCGAGATGGTTCGGACAGCTCCCCACAACACGCCCATCCGTCGTCTCGACGATGTGAAGGCTGTCAAGGAGCCCAAGTTCACTTTCAAGAACCTTTGAGCCATGATTGATCTGATCATCATCGGAGCGGGTCCTGGAGGCTATGAGACTGCCGTCAAGGCTGCTAAGGCGGGTCTGCAGACCATCATCATCGAAAAGGCTTCGCTGGGTGGCACCTGTCTCAATGCAGGCTGCATCCCTACAAAGTGCCTCTGTTATTCCGCCGAAGTTCATGACGAAGTGGTTGCCGCTGGTTATGCCGATGTTGCAGTCGATATCGCAGCCCTTGTGGCGCGCAAGGACAGCGTGGTCGAAAAGTTGCGTCAGGGTGTCGCCATGCTCATGAAGACGCCTGGCATAAAACTGGTCGAAGGCGAGGCACGATTCGTCGATGCCCACACCATAGCTGTTCGCAAAGCCGATGGGGATGAGGAACAGTTCACGGCTCCTAACGTCATTATTGCTACAGGCAGCGTGACCAAGTTCCTGCCCATTCCCGGAGCTCATGCCAAAGGCGTGATTACTTCCACCGAAGCCCTCAACCTGACATCTCTGCCCAAACGACTCTGCATCATCGGCGGTGGCGTTATCGGCATGGAGTTCGCCAGCATTTTCCGCAGCTTCGGCGTGGAGGTTGAGGTGGTGGAGTTCATGAAGGAGATTCTTCCCGCTTTCGACCGCGACATTGCCAAGCGCCTGCGCACCTCGCTCAAGAAGCGTGGCATCGGTTTCCATGTGGGTGCTGCTGCCAAAGCTATTTATGAGGGCGAACCGATGCGCGTGGAATACGAAGAAAAGGGAAAACTTCAGTCTCTCGAATGTGACCTTGTGCTCATGGCTGTGGGTCGTGGTGCAAACCTCGAAGCCATCAATCTCGACGATATCGGTGTGGCCTATACTCGTCGAGGCATTTCTGTAGATCAGGATATGCAGACCAACGTTCCTGGTGTCTATGCCATTGGTGATGTCAATGGCCTCTGCCAGCTTGCCCATGCTGCCACATTCCAAGGCTATTGCGCGCTTCATCACATCCTGTCGTCTTCTGTTCCTGACGCAGCTATCTTTGGCTGCGAGAACCCCTATCACGCTGCCCTGACGGTCATTCCCGCCGCTGTCTTCACCACGCCTGAAGTGGCGATGGTGGGCCAGCCCGAAGAGCAACTCACCGAGGCAGGAATAGAATATAAAGCGCTCAAGTCATTCTATCGCGCCAATGGCAAGGCGCTCTCGATGGATGCCGACGATGGTCTCGTCAAGATTCTCGCTGCGCCTGATGGAACGATTCTCGGTGCTCATATTCTCGGTGCCCATGCCAGCGACCTCATCCACGAAGTTGCCGTTGTGATGCGCAAAGGCGGCACTGTCGGTGACATCGCCCACACTGTTCACGCCCATCCCTCACTGAGCGAGATTCTTTTGGCTGCAGTCGAGGCTTGATGCCTTTTTGCCCTGTTTTTGGCAAAGATTATGCCTAAATGATACCTTTATAAGAGAAAAGTGCGACAAATTGATTGTCGCACTTTTCTTGTTTTAGGATGTCTCCACTTCAAAATGTCGCCAAATGAGCGAAATTGTTGTGTTTTTATAGGATTATTATGCAAATAACGAGAAAAATCGTACTTTTTTCGAAAATAATCTGACAAAATTGTTTGACGAATGAAAATAATGTATATCTTTGTAGCGCTTTTTATACATATTACATTACAATTTCTATTTTTTCTATTATGAGAAAAGGTTTACTATTTGCTATTGTGATGGCATCGAGTATGCTGTCTTTTGGTCAGAGTGACATCAGCAACAAGTTGTCTATTTCAACAAAAATGTTCATTGACGAACGTGATGGAGCGCTCGAAATGAAACGTAATGCTGTAGCCGAGAAGCAGCTCGGCCTTGAGTTCGTTGGTAAGCGTCTTCGCCCCACAAAGAATGATGATCGTATCTATGCCGCTCCCGACACTATCGATGGCCGCGTTTACATTTCGGCCTTCATCCGCATGGAGAACAATGCCGATGTCAGGGATCTGGTCAACAAAGGTGTCCAGATTCAGAGCAGCTTTAATAACGGACTCCACACTGCCCTTATCCCTGTAGAAAGAATTGAGGAAGTTGCCGGTCTCACCAACGTGAAGCGCATCAATGTTTCGATGCTGATGCATCCATTCACCAACAAGGCACGTCAAGCAACCAATGTCGATGATGCCCTCACCAAGTCGGCCGATGCCGTTGCTCTCGGTCTCAGCAAGCAGTACGATGGCACAGGTGTCGTTCTTGGTGTGATTGACACAGGTATCGACTTCCAGCACATTGCATTCAAGGATGCCAGCGGCAACTCGCGTATCAAGCGCGCGTATGTATATAATGGTTCAAGTGCCAAGGAATATACTTCCATCTCCAGCAGCAGTCCCACCACCGACACAAAGAGCGAAGACCACGGTACGCATACCAGTTCGACTGCTGGTGGATCGAGCGTCATCGTCAGCGGCTCGAGCGTCACTGTCACCAACGACCATGCCAACGCTACCTACGGTGGTATGGCACCAGGAGCAGACCTTTATCTTGCAGGCATCAATGGCCTTTCGAGCACCTATATGGCCAACGCCTTCCAGAAGATTTGCGACTATGCCGATGCTCAGGGCAAGCCTGTGGTAATTAGCAACAGCTGGGGATCGCAGTATGGCCCTCATGATGGTACAGGTGACTTTGCCGACATCACTGCACAGTATTTTGGCTCGAGCCATCCCAACCATGTTTGTCTCTTCGCAGCTTCCAACGACGGTGGTAAGTCGAAGGACGGCGAGGGTGGTGGCTATCACATCAGTGGTACTGCATCGAGCAGTAGCCCTCTTGGGTCTATCCTGCGTGCTGCTTCCTACAGCAACACCGATGCCGGTTACTACTATTATGGTATAATCGCCAATGCATGGTCTCGTTCGAAGTTGAGCAGCGGCAGCCTTGCTTGCAAGATTTTCGTCCTTGACTCTAGCACAGGTGCTGTCAAGACTTCAGTCACCGTCACCCCAAGCACCAGTGGTGCCTCTGTGAGCGGATTGTCAAGCTATTTCAGCGGAACACTGTATGCCTATAAGGATTATGTCAGCTCCAACAAGAGCCAGATCATGCTCTACACCTCGGGTCTCACCTCTAGGAGTTATACCACGACCACCAAGAACGGCAGCACCTACTACAAGAGTAAATATACTTTGGCTGTGCAGTTCTATCCTACAAGCGGCAGCTGCACCATCGACGCATGGGGAGGCAGCTACGGTTACTTCACCAACCACCTTTCGACCAGCGACTACACCTGGACCGCCGGTTCGGATGATATGTGTGTAAGTGACGAAGCAACTGATCCCAATGTCATTTCCATTGGCGCATACGTAACCGCCAATACTTGGAATGCCGCTAGTGGCTCTTCCTACAGCATGAGCGACGTTTATACTGTTGGCGACATCGCCTATTTTTCCAGCTACGCTACCGCGAGCCAGAGCCCTACAGGCATTCAGTACCCGTGGATTACGGCTCCTGGTGCCCGTCTGGCTGCCGGTGTGAACCACTATCATACCGCCAGCGTCGATGACTATAGCTATTATGGCAGCAACTTTAGCAGCGACCTTGTGGTCAATAGCTCGTCCTATCCATACGCCATGATGGAGGGTACCTCGATGGCTACTCCTGTGGCTGCCGGTATCGTTGCCCTTTGGCTCCAAGCTGCCACCGAGGCTGGTAAGACACTGACCAACGACGATGTCAAGACCATCATGAAACAGACCGCTATCACCGACAGTTACACCACCAGCGGTGCTAATGCGTCGCATTTCGGTAATGGTAAGATTGATGCGCTTGCAGGTCTCCAGCAGATTCTCGGTTCTACTCCCGGAACTGTGGTAACTACTCCAGTCATCACGGCAAGTGCTTCGTCACTCGCCTTCTCGGGAACCGTAGGACAGACCTACACCAAGACCTTCACAGTTACTGGTACCGATCTTGAGGGTGCTGTTTCGGCTACCATCAGTGGTTCGAGCTGTTACACAGTTTCGCCAAGCTCTATCACCAAGGCCAATGCCACCTCAGGTGCCACCGTTACTGTTACCTACACTCCAACAGCAGCAGGCAACACCTCGGCTACCCTCACCCTTGCAAGCAGTAACGCACAGAGTGTAACCATCAGCCTGAGCGGTGCGGCTGAAGCAGCTGCTGTTCCTGTCATCACGGCAAGTGTTTCGAGCTTGACGTTCTCGGCCAATGCAGGTGAAACCGAGACCAAGACGATCACTGTGAGCGGCAGTGACCTCAGCGGAGCCATCACTGTGGCAGCCAGCGGTTCTGCATTCTCGGTGGATGCCACCAGCATTTCCGTCACCCAGGCTGCTTCGGGCAAGGCCGTCAACGTGACCTTCACCGCTCCTGCCACTGCAGGTTCTTACACAGGAACTCTCACTCTTACTAGCGCTTCAGCTGCTACCGTAACCGTTGCCCTTTTTGGCACTTCGGTGGCTCAGCAGGTCGATCCCGACCCAGACCCGACATCTACTACCAAGGAGGTCTATAAGCTCGTCAGCAGCGTCACTTCGGGAAATGAGTACATGATTGTCAACAAGAATGCTGTGGGATCGGCCAATGCACTCACCGCCTCTGGCCAAAGCGTTGCGAACAGCACTGTCACTATCTTGAGTGGTGACGACGACATCATCTATATCGAGGAACCCAGTTCGTATGCTGTCTGGACCTGTGGTACCAGTGGTTCGAGCAAGACGTTCAAGAATGGCAGCTACTATCTCTATCATAATAGCTCTAAGCTGTCACTCAGCACTTCGACCAGCAAGGCCAATTGGACTGTCGGTAGCAATGCTGCATCGCTTTACTATTCAGGTGGAGGCACCAAGTACCTTGCCTACTCGAATGGTTGGACCATCACTTCCACTTCATCGAATGTCTATTTCTTCGAGAAGACCACCATCACAGTGTCAAGTGAAGACCCCGTGGTAATAACTCCTGATCCCGTACTGAATGTTTCTGGTTCAACTCTTAGCTTCAGCACAGAGGAAGGTACTCCTGTCAGCCAGACCTTCACCGTCAGCGGTACCGACCTCACTTCGAACGTCAGCGTACGTCTCACCGACTACAATGGTGTCTATGCCGTCAGTCCTTCAACCATTACCGCTGCTTCAGCTATGGCAGGTGCCACCGTTACCGTCACATTCAGTCCTGAGGCAGCTGGCAGTTATAGCGGCAGCGTAACACTCACCAGCGGTAGCGCTTCAGCCAGTGTAGCACTTTCAGGTACTGCAACTGCAGCTCCTGTAGTCGAGGATCCTGAAGAAGAGCCTGCTGGTGGTACAGCTTCCGACGCTTACCTCAACCTCCACAAGTACAGCACCATCGACGAAGCCGGCTTCAGTGGTGTGAAGAACCTCTACACCTATTCGGAGAAGTCTGATGGTTCGGCATGGCTCACCGTTGCACCATACGGCGCTTACTATTCGAGCAGCCGCCAGGGCTGGCTCACTTACAGCAGCAACAGTTCGACAAGCACCACATGGAGCGCAAACGATGTCTTCCAGGGCAGTTCGGCATACTTTGGAACAACCACCAGCTGGTGGGGCGGCTCAAGTTCTTCGGCACGTGCCGTCACCTCAAGCTCAAATGGCACAGCTACCCAGACCTACTACGTGACCAACCTCACAGCTGTCAAGGTCTATGGTTACAACCCACGCTCAGGCAGCAACACCACCGTCAGCGTATATGAATGCTCAGTATCGTCCAACGGTTCCGTCAGCGCTTCTTCTACAGCCGTGACTTCCGCTTCGTACACTACCTCATACAAGAGCTTCATCATTACGCTCGACAATCTTGATGCCAGCAAGATCTATAAGGTTGTAGTTAGCTTCAAGCGTTCTTACTTCTACGAGATTGCCTTCCAGACCACCCAGTCTTCTTGGTCTAACAGCACCAACCATGGCGATATGGGCACCGTAGGCATCAGCACGATGAATGCCGATGAGCAGAGCGAAACTCGCATCTTCACCATCAATGGCCAGTATGTGGGCTCTGACATCCAGTCGCTCGACAAGGGCATGTACATCATCGATGGCAAGAAGGTAATGATCAAATAATCTGCATAGGTTCCCGTAACTTTCATTGAATAGAGGGCGTGCCAAAAGTCTTTCCCGACTTAGGTGCGCCCTCCTTTTTTGGTATCAGCCACTTTGAATTGATAATTTCGTGTATATGCCGGATATAGCACTCTTTCAGCCGACAGAGTGCTTCCTCCGAACGAAGCATACTCAATCTTGGCCGAAAAAGGTCATGTCGCGATTGAATAAAGCACTCTGACGGCCGACAGAGTGCTTCCTCCGAACGGAGCATACCCAATCCTGGCCGAAAAAGGTCATGCCGCGATTGAATAAAGCACTCTGACGGCCGACAGAGTGCTCTATCCGAATGAAGAATACCCAATCTTGGCCGAAAAAGGTCATGTTGCGATTGGATAAAGCACTCTGACGGCCGACAGAGTGCTTTCTCCGAATGGAGCATACCCAATCCTGGCCGAAAAAGGTCATGCCGCGATTGGATGGAGCACTCTGACGGCCGACAGAGTGCTTTCTCCGAATGGAGCATACCCAATCTTGGCCGAAAAAGGTCATGCTGCGAACGGAAATAGCACTTTGTCGGCCGACAGAGTACTCTATACAACGTAGCAAGCATCCTGTCGGCCGACAAAATGCTTGCTACGATTATTCGGTGATTTTGTAAGGACGCAACGCAGGATTTACTGCGAGCGACGATTCATTTGCTTTGGAGCAGCCTTATTGCCCTTGGTCGAAGCGGCACCAGCCTGCTTGCCACCCTTGCCCTTGGGGCCATTCTGTGCTCCCTTGTTCAAGAAGTTCTGCCAGGAATTATCTTTCATAACTGTTTCAATTAACAATTAATAATTAACAATGAACAATGAATATTATTTAACATTATCTCATAAAAACGATGCGAAGATAGCGATAAATTTTGGTTTTGCCAAGACTTTTGAAGGAAAAACGAGGATTCGCACGAAAATAGCTGGGGTATTTGGGCAAAATGCAATATCCTTCTGTCAGTCACTCAATGGCACGGACTGCGGTCTCCGCGTAGCCTGATAGCCAGCAAAAATGCTTGCAGATTGGAGGGTAGAGCCGATATTTTTGCATAAAATTCGACCAAAACAGTCCATAATGTGAAAAAATCCACCATTAGGTGTTTGTTTTTTCAGATTTTATATGTATCTTTGCAACATTCGGTTAAAGATTTTATTATTTTGTTTTTACAGCGCAAGAATATCTAATACGTAACAATTATGGAAAAGAACATTCAGGAAATGACAATTCGCAAGCCGTCGCTGAAGTATCGCGATGTGCGCAACTATGAAGGTAAGTACTACGACTGGGCAGCTGGTGAGCATCTGCTGGAGAAGGGTACGGTGGTCGATGAGATTTTCCATCCGTTGGAGCATGACATACGTTTCATCAAGGATGAACAGGTGACGCTGCGCGATGGCGTGAAGATTCTCACAGACGTCTATTTGCCTTCCGACACGAAGGAACCCCTGCCTGCCATTATTGCATGGAGTCCTTACGGCAAGAACTCGGGCAATGCTGACCGCTATAAGGCACTGTTCAGACTTTTGGGTCTCGACCAGAAGCGCATGAGCGGACTCCAGAAGTTCGAGGGACCAGATCCTGACTTCTGGTGTCCCAAGGGCTATGCCATCGTTCATCCCGACCCCCGTGGCATCGGACGCAGTGAGGGCAACAGCACCATGCTGGGCACTCAGGAGGGTCAGGACGGAGCAGACCTCGTGGAGTGGGTGGCCCGTCAGCCCTGGTGCAACGGTAAGGTGGCGCTGAGCGGCACGAGCTATCTCTCATTCTCGCAGTGGTTCACCGCTGCCGAACGTCCAGAGCACCTGACGTGTATGCAGGTGACGGAGGGACTCACCGACGGCTATCGTGACATGTGCCTTGTGGGCGGTATGCCCGACTATGCCTTTACCGAACTCATCCAGGCAAATCACGAGGGCTTCCAGCAACGCGAGGATGTAGCCGAGGAGAGCCGTCAGTATCCATTCCGCAACCATCCGCTGTGGGACGACAAGACAGCACGGGTGGACCGCATTGAGGTGCCCATCCTTGTGGTGGCATCCTACTCGAATGTGCTCCATACCGACGGCACCTTCCGTGCATGGCGCCAGCTTGGCTCGAAGGAGAAGTGGCTGCGCATCCATGACAACCTGGAGTGGCAGGACTACTACGAGCCGAAGTACGTGGAGGAACGCCTGCGTTTCTTTGACTTTTATATGAAGGGGATCGAAAATGGCTGGAAGGACACTCCTGTGGTACGTTATTGTCTGCACGACATGGAAGGCGGCAACAAGATTGACCAACCCGCTACAACATTCCCTCCAACCAATACGGAATACAAGAAATTCTATCTCAATGGTCTGACCCGCCAACTGTGTGAGGAGCCGCAAAAGGCTGACGTGCCTGCTGCCTACATCTGTGAGAGCAATGCACCCAAGGCTTCGTTCTATCTGCCCATCACCGAGGAGACTTCGTTTATCGGTTATCCCAAGGCACACCTCTTCGTAGAAGCCGATGGAAGTGACGAAATGGATCTTTTCCTCATCGTGCAAAAGCTCGACAAGCATTACAATGTGCTGCGCCAGTTCACCATCCCTTCCACCGCTCCAACTACTCACGACCTGTTGGAGAACCATGGCGGTGTGGCCAAGTACTCGGGCGCCTACGGACGTCTGCGTGTGAGCCGTCGTCACCTCGACGAACAGCTCAGCACCGACATCATCCCTGTGCAGAGTTTTGATCGCGACGAGAAACTTTCGAAAGGTGAAATTGTGGAGATTGAAGTTCCGCTGGCACCCACCGGCATGACCTTCTATCCTGGCGAAACCCTCCGCTTCATGATTTGCAGCCAGAATCTTACAGGCAACGTGCATCCCGGTGTTCCTGCCTACGTCTCGAAGGATAACCACGGTCGCCACATCATCCACTGCGGCGGTGAGTACCAGAGCTACCTGCAGATAGGATTGCTCAAATAACCACTGCTGCTACACTCGGGCCATCGTCAAAATGGGTGGGGCATCACAAGGGTTGCTGCTTTCTCAATCCATAGTTCTGCCATTTTGCGATGGCCCGCAGGAGTGGGGTGTATGCCATCCCAGATCCAATAGGAATTGTTCGAAGTGGGATGTTGGTCACGCAGGTCGCGGAAGAGCGTATCGAAGGGCACAAGTGTGGCATGATAGTCCTGAGCGAGGCGACGTACAGCGGAGGCCATTTCGTTCATCAGCTGTAGCCGTTGGTCGAAGTTTTCGGTTTCGGCCACCCATCCGGCACGTGCAATGAAAGGAGTGCAGAGCACGAATTGTACACCAGGCAGCGAATCGCGCGTTTGATCAAGCAGTTTGCGATACTGAGCTTCCCATGCCTTGAGGTCGAAGGTGAGCGAGGGGTCCTGCTTCTGACGATCGAAGAAGGTGCAAGCGTCGTTGATGCCGATGAGGATGCTGACTACGTTTGGGCGCAGGTCGATGGCATCCTGCTGCCAGCGGGCAGCAAGTTGTTCGAGTGTATTGCCGCTGATGCCACGGTTCCAGCACTTGATTTCCTCGTCGGGATACTGGCTCTCGAAGTAAGATGCGCACTGCTCGACGTAGCCATGTCCATAGACGTGGTTCTTGTCCCACTCATTGCGTTCGCTCGACGGACGCATATCGCCTCCACTACGTCCCCATCCGCCATCGGTGATGGAATCACCAATCCAGAGCACACGGCGCTGAGGTAGCAGGGTGCGAAGCCATTGCCCGAGTTCGCTGACATATTGTGGCTTGTAGCGGAAGTTGTCGCGCCAGCACCAGCCGTGTCCACCCACGGGATAAAGGTGCATGGTGGCAGAGACACCATGGGCTACAAGGGCGTTGTAGTACTCGACACTGTTGCGAACGGGTACGAGACCGTCATCACTGCTTGCGAGAATGAAGGCGGGTGGAGTATCGTGTGTCACTTGCAGTTCGTTGCTGTATTGCTGAACGAGTTTCTTCGAAGGCTTGTCGCCCAGGAGGAAGTGGCTCGACCAATAGTGGGTAAACGAAGAGTCGAGCGAGATGACGGGATAGAAGAGGATCTGGAAGTCAGGACGGACGTCGGACGATGTGTAGTGGGTGGCAGCCGTTGAGGCAAGATGTCCACCTGCCGAACAGCCTTGCACGCCAATCTTCTGGATATTCCATTCGCTGCTATGTTCACGCAGAATGCGCATAGCCTGCTGCACATCACCGAGTGGCACTTCGGGATGAGCATTGGGCAAACGATATTTTAACACGGCATAGACAATGCCCTGCTCGTTGTACCACGCTGCGGGCAGATGTCCCTCGTGGTTGTACCACACGCTGCTGTAACCGCCACCTGGGATGGCGAGTACAGCGAGTCCGCAGGGATGCTCGGGCAAATAGACCGAGATGTCGGGATCCTGGGTATGTTCATAGTGTGTGCCGAAGTCTTTTTCTGGCTCCATATCGCCGTTGCTGGTGGGTGCACCATTGGGCCAGAGTTTGATGACGAGGTCAGGTTGAAAGGATTGTGCCTGAAGGCAGAAGACGGCGCTTAGGGCAGAGAGGAGAAGGGTGAGGAGAGTTTTCATAGGGGTGGAATATTGAACTTGAGCAACCAAGGATGGTTGCCGTATAAACGCAGGGGGGGAGAATTTCATGATGATACTGATGGCATTTGTCTTGGTGCAAAGATAAGAAGTTTTGAAGAAAACTCCAAGCAAATGTGAAAAATAATTATTTGTAAGCAGTTTTTTGGCATTTCCGGCTCCTTTTCTCAAAATAAACGTTATCTTTGCATCGTTTATCAGATTCAGTTATCAAGCATATTCGACTATGAGACATATAAGATTGTTAAACGGACATTTGGCGCTATTGCTCGTGTTTGTTTCGAACCAGTATGCACAGGCCGAAAGCCAAGCTAAGGTTCCGACGCTTGACCCGAAGAAAGCGGCTGTCTATACTCCGACTGTTCCTGCCGAAGAGCGGGGAATATATGGTAGTAGGATTGGGACAGCTTCTGCTGACACAGTTCGATACACTCAGGCCTATATCTATGAAAATGTGGCCGACCTTGCTGCAAGTACGAACTTGAAGAAGGGTGATGTTGCCATCACTAAGGGTTTTTATGACGCAGGCGATGGAGGAGGCAGCACCTATTACATCAAGGGGCATCATGATGCATCGTTGCTGGTCTATGACAGCCGGCACAATGTCGTTGGCTATGCCTACGACCTGACTTGGAAAGCGATGGCTGGCGAACACACGACGGCCTATCTCGATACGGCTACGCTCATCAGGCTTGCCAATGCTGAGGCCGAACTCTATGCCGACTTGGTAGTGCCGGCCAGCAATGAGGTGAACTTCCTGCAATTGGGCGCTCGGAGAAAAACAGCCGACACACACGAAGACAATATGCCTTATATGGTCAAATGGATGGCTTTCCTCGATCGTCGTGCCACAACCTACGACCTCTTTCTGCCCGAGGGAGCCTACGCCTTTTCGCCCACATTGCTCCTTCGCAAAGGAGATGCTTTCTCGGCTTTGGGCATCAGCATCAGAGGCCCTAAGATGCAGGCCAATGCTTCGGGTGCCCGCATCTTGCCTTACCGCACATCGCAGCCTTACATCTTCCGTTTGGGCTATCTGGAAGGCAAGAAATCGCTGTTCATGCGCGGGTGCAAACTGTGCGACCTTGCATTCCTGACTGGCACCGAGTCGATGGTTGATATGGGGTTCATTCCCAAATATGGCGAGGCCATCACTAATCGTACTTATCGTTACGTCACGAAGGCTGCCTTGTGGCTCGACTGCTGTCCGTATGGACAATTCGATGGACTCTACTTCCAGCATGTCAAGGGAACGTGCGTCCTGCTGCGTCGCTGCTATGAAAGTCATTTCGGTTACACCAATGTGCGCAACTGCGGACGTATAGATAATGTGGGACGGGCTGCTCCGCTTTTCCTCTTCGATCCACCGGGACCGAGCGATGTCTCTGCCTGCTATTTCTACTACTTCAACTTCGAGGGATGCATGGGCAACTTCTTCTATGGCAAGCCTGGCAAGATGAACTTCACGCATTGTGAGTTCGGCGACATTCAAGTCGAAGGTTCCTGTGTAGGTGGCAATGGTACGCAACCCATCAAGTGCGCTTCTTCGAGCATGAAGTATGACAGTGATGATGGCTACAACCCGCCCAAGGGCAAACTCTACAAGTGGTTCATCTTCGCTGGCAGTATCGGCTTCCATGACATCATCGTGCAGTCGGTCACGGTGTCGAATTTCGGCAACGGGCTGAAACGCTTTCGCACTTATCGGAAGAACAGTGAGGGAAACATCGTCGATATCGATGGGAATGTCATCACGAGCGGTTACAAAGAAGAAGATGGTAAGATATTTGCGCTCGATGCCGATGGGCAGAAGATTACCGACTACTATCGCTACTATGCTATAGTCGGCGTGGGTGACGATGGCACACCTTTGCCCAAGACGTCTTCAGTCATTAATCTTCGGTCGGTGTATCTGCAGCGACAGGGTGGCTTGAGCAAGGCCATAGGTCCTTGGGTCGTCTATGCCAAGGGCTGTGGAGCCTATCACAGCATCGGTGTGCAGCAGACATGGGGCACCGGCGAATATCCTTTCTATCTGGAAGGGGCTCCGCCTATCAAATGTCCCAAACCCGAACTGGCTGTGGCTGGAGCTGTCAGTGCAGTTGATCTGATAAAATCGGCAGACAAAAACAAGACATGGATTTACATCAAGGCGGGTGCAGCTACGCCTTACGGAATGACCGTGAAGCGTGGCGACCTGACGCAGGCGCTGATCTTCACGGCCAAGCCCGGCAAACGATATGGAGCTCGCGTCTATGTGCCTCAGAAGATATACGATGCCTTGCCTTCCGATGCAGAAGGCAATAAGGTCTTTACTTGGGCCAATCAGACCAAGTCGCATGTCTATATTGGAAAAGATAAGCCCGTGTTAAGCGATAAGTCGAAATACGTGGTTCCCAAGAGCGGATGGACTTTCATCAAGTTCCCCGACTTCAAGCTCACCTCGCCCCAGGCAATCTATTGGAAGGGCGCAGCTTCGAACGATAACTTTATGCGAGGCATCTACATTGACTATATATATGAATTATAAGGATTCTAAGGGATATTAGGGGATAGGAAGGGGTTCTAAGGGACAATACCATTGATTGCCCTTATTTGTAGAAAACATTGACACCGTAGCTGATAAAGAATGTGTCTTCATCATCGTGGGAGATTCTGAGACGTTCGAAGTAGAGCAGGATGGAGTCGCCGCGTTCCTTTTCTGTGTAGTAGATGGGACGGATGCCTTCAGCTTTCTTCCTGCGGAATTCCTCCAAATTGACCTCGAAGGATAGGCCCTCATTGTTTATACCCGTGGTATGCAGAAGCAGAATACTGTCGTTCAGACTGGTCTTTGACGAAGCGATTTGTATGCTGTCATTTTGACTATCGGTTGCATTAACGATATCATATTCATCATATCCATTATTGGTCACGAGACGATGGTAGCCTTCGGGAATGGTAATGTGATCGGCAGTCGTTTTGTAGTAAAAAGATTCGACATTATTATTACTGTAACTTCTCCAAAGGGATACATCGCTGTTAATCCACTGGGTCGTTTGTCCCTTGTAGAAATCATTCAGATAATTCAATTGGTCATACACCTGATCGCATACGTCTTCGGGTAGAGAATTAACCCAAGTGTTGAACTCATCCTGGTTCATCGGCAGATGTTCGGGCTTGTATTGTGCGATGGTCTCCGTCATCTTCTGCTTGAAGTGATGCTTGACGATCTCGCAGTAGTTCATCGGCTGAGCCGAAGTGAGCAGCAGGATGGCGCCGAACGAGAGCGGTATCCAATGGATGCGACGAGCTTTCAACACGAAGAGCCCGATGCAGACGGCATAGAACCAAAGGTTGAGCGTGAGGACATACAAGCGATTGACCGTGATGCCATAGTCGTCCAACCTGCGTACGATGCCAACGGTCATCAAGATGACCAGTGGAAGGGCAAGAATGGGACCCCATCGCACCACCCAACGTTCGAACGTCTTGGATTCCTGACTGCGCATCGATGGATATAGGAGAAATTCGACAGCAATGATGCCGAACATCATAGCAGTGACGAGCCACGAAATGGTACCCTTGGGCAATTCCCAAGAGAACAGAATCCGAGCAAGATAACCATAGAGCACCAGCATGTAGCAGCCCACCAAGGGGATGAACAGATATCGTGTCGCACCTGTCAGGAATCGGGAGACAATAATCGTATCGTCATGCTTCCTTTCTCCTTGGGGAATACGGGAGAGAAACAGCAGCATGGGCAGAAGTTGACCGAAGAGGATGGAGACGATGAGATATACCTTGGAGTCAATCTTGATGTTGAACAGGCTTTGAACACCCGAAAGGAGTACCTCGATGCCACCTGTCATCACACCTCCGATGATGAACGAAAGGACCAATGCAACAATCATTCGGAACGTGAAATTCCACGACTTTATGTCATTCTTTTCCTTGTAGAAAGAAAGGAAAAGAATGCCCAACGCAAAGGCTATATAGACTGCAGCACGTGCTATGTAAAGTACGGCACTGAAGCGTGAGAGGTCAAGATTCCATAGGTAGATGGCATCGATGAGCAACAAGACATGTGCAATGGCTGTGACTGTCCAGACCGTTCGTTTGTTCTGGTATTCCTCATTCCAAAGAGCAAGCATCAGCGAGAGCAGGAATGCTGCCGTGCAATAATAGATGGGCACACCACGATATTCCTCAACAATTACCATGATGATGAGGGCGATGGACAATGCTATGGCAAAACAACATGCCGTAGGGAATCGACGGGACATGTTGACCATCGATTCGCGCAACGAAGAGAATGAAGGGATGAGTGACATACTTTTTTTACTTGACAGTAATTCTATATGCTCTGGTATGAGCCACATACTCAGTAGCATAAGCGCATTGGGCAGTAGTTATGCCCGAGAGGTACTGGCCCTTGCGATCGACACGGAAGTCGATGTCGTAGGTCGTAGTGCCCTTGGTGAACATATCGAAGAAGATATCGGTCGAAGCATCGTGCATGCTGACGTAACCACCACGACCATTCATCCAACGGTAGCCTGAGTATTGTGTGACGGGTTCGAAGCAAGCAGGACGCTGGGCACGAATCTGCACGAAGTCCATATCGCGGTCGGCAGTGATGATGACGCGAAGTGTCACCTTGTCGCCTACCTTGAGCGTCTCAGTTTCAGGATCGAAATCCTTGCCGTCCTTCATGAACTTGATAGCCACCTTGAGCTCGCCTGTGGTCTGGTTGCTCAGACGATCCATTTCTTCGAGGTACTGTGCATAGAGGGCACCCCAAGAGATGACAGGCATTTCTGCACTTGGTGCATTGGCCTTGATGCTGAGGTTGCGGATGGGTGAAGCGGTGATGGCATCATCGACATTGGTGCGCACATAGCCGAGTTGTTCGGCCAGGAAGCGTGTGGTGTCGATGGGCGTGGGGAGCATGCTGTTGTCGATGCTGAACGAACGCTGCAAGCCGTGTGGACGTGCGGTGATTTGCTTTCCGTTGGACTGATAACCTGCAAGGAGGAAGTCGAGCGCACCGAGAGTATTCATCTCGTTGTCCCAAGTCTGTGTCTGCTTCTGCCGCAGGAGCCAAACCTGCATCTCGTTGAGGAGCTGTTCCTTGTCGGTGCGCGATGACTGACGGATGGCGCGCATGGCAGCCAATTGGGTAGGGATGCGATAGTCGCGCCACGAGTAGTATGCCTGGTCAGTAGCGTAGTAGCGACCCATGCCGGGCTTCGTGATGGTGTATTCGACGGCTGACTCCAGGAAGTCGTCAGCACTCTTGGTATGACCGAAGGTGCGCAGCACGCAGGCAGCCACGGTGCGTCCGTGGATGGTGAGGTCGCGTACGTTCTTCTCAATGTAAGTCAGATAGGCTTCGCGCATGGTGCTGACCTTCTTGCTCACCTTGTGGTCGGGCGCGAGTGAGCTGACGTAGAGATAACTGAGCGTATTGTTGCTGGCCGTGATGGGGAGTTTCTTGCGGATGCAGTACTCATAGTGCTCGCGTTCCTTGTTGTCGAGGAAACTCAATCCCTTTTCGAGCATTCTGGCCTCGACATCGAGTCCGTCACTTCCTTCGGAATTGATAAGCATGGCGAGATTCTCGCAGATGGCGAGGGTCATGTAGTAACTGCCGCTCATGCCTTCAAACCAGCTCCATGAGCCGTCGCCCTGCTGCAGTTTCTGGAGACGTGTGCGAGCCTTGTCGATGCGTTCCTGCATGAGGCGGTCGTTGAAGAGGTCAATCATGCGTGCACGCTGTTCGGCTTCGCGTAATGCATCGTTAACCCATGGGGATTCCTGGAGCACGATGTCGCGCAGATCGTTGTTGCGGTCGAGCTGGCTCTGCTGGTCGGTGCCAGCCTTTTTGGCAGCATTCAGGGCATCCTCAAAGCCCGGGATGCTCTTTGCAATGCGTTGAGCCACGATGTTGGCATAAAGTGAGGCAGCATAGCCGGTGGCGCAATCGCGATCGGGCACCTTGATGCCGTCGAGGGCCGAGATGACAGTCCATTCGGGGCGGTCGGTGTATTCGAAGAGCAGACGCTTGTGGGTGGCAGTCTGACTGCCCTCGTTGAAGAGGCTGCTGATGTCGATGTGCTTCTCCTGTTCGTCGCTGGTCACGTAGAAGGGGATGGCTTCGGTGACGTACTTCTTCGAAGTGAGTACGGGCAGGTAGTTGCGCTCGCCGTCAGAGAAGTCACCGCTCACGGCGCTTACTTCGCAGATGAGCATCGGATAGCGGTCGTCGATATCGATGCTGAAGGTGACCGACGTGGTCTGTTCCACATCGACCGAGAAGGGTTGTGTGGCTGTAAAGACTTCCTGTTCGGTCTCGGCATCGAGCAGACGCAGGCGTGCGGTGCCTTTCAGGGGCTTGTCGCCCTGATTGATGATACGTGAGGCAATGGTGGCCTTGTCTCCCTCGCGCACGAAGCGTGGCAGGTTGGGCTGCACCATGAAGTCCTTGCGGCTGACAGCCGTGGCCAGGATCTTACCATAGTTGACATCCTTGTCGTGAGCCAGACCGAGGAACTTCCATTCGGTGAGGCTTTCGGGCAGGGTAAAGCTGATGCTGACGTTGCCGTTGGCATCGGAGAGAAGGTGGGGATAGAAAAAGGCTGTCTCGGCGAAGTTGCTTCGAAGCTGCAGGGATGGAGAACTGCCTCCATCCTCGCTTTGCTCTTTCATCTCTTCTTCCGCTATTATTTCGGCAGCATCATTCATGGAATTCGACTTCATCTGTACGGCGTAACCGACCGTCACGACTTCGGAATCCTCGCTGCTATCGGCCATTGCAGTCTCGTAAACTGCCATATTCGCCCTTGAAGCTGCACCCATAACACCACGTATAAGGACACGGTTTTGGCGGAGCCAGCGCTGGTGAATATATTCGGTGAGTTGATCGTAATCGCGGCTGCGGATTGACTTGCGGGAATATGCACGTGTCGCATGGATGGTGGTGCCGTAGTTGCTGTTCGTCACGTTATTGTAGAACGAGCGTATCAATCGCTGGAACGACAGAGAGAACGGCAGGGAGTGGCTGGCAAACTGTTCGAGCGATGCGTCGTACATCGTGGCAAGGAGTTCTGCCCCACTGACGGGCTTGTCGTCCTTGCCTTGGATGGTGAGCGTCCACGTTTCGTCCTGCCCTGGATAGAGGCGGTCGCGGAATGTGCTCCACGAAAGCTTGAGTTGCTTCTCGGGTTTCACGTAGGTCAACGTGGTGGATGTGTTGCATACTTGGCCATCGCGTGCGTACCAGATGAAGAGTCGGACACCATCGCCATAACTGCGGTCGTAGGGTATGATAAGTCGATAGAGTTCTCGTCCCAGTTCGATGTTTCCGCGCTCGACGATACGGTCGTTTGCCAGAATCATGTAGCCCACATAGACATCTTTGCAGCCAGGGCTGAAGAACACTTCGGCAGGCATTTGCTCCGAGAATTCTTTCTTGGCAACGTGGAAGAAGTCGCCCGTAAAGCGTGTGAGGTCTTTTTGTGCTTCATTGCGGCTCATCTTTTTGGGATTGAGCGCAATGGCGGCCTTCGAGTCGTAGAGCCTAAGTGATTCGATTCTGCGCTTTCCTACCATGTTGCCGGCTTCATCGGTGGCAAATGCTTCGATGTAATATTGTCCTGGGCTCAAGGCAGGCAGTTCGATGGGTACACCGGTCTGGAAGGTACCGGAATGGATGGACTCCGAGCTGTAGCTCTCAGTCAGAACGTTGAAGATACCTGAAACGTTGACTTCCTCGCCGCTGGCGTTGCGAGCCTTGACGATGATTTGCTGGGAACTGCTTGCGTCGTATGGATCGGGTACACTGAAGCTGATGCTGAACGGCTGAAGCGAAACGGCGGTGGTGTAGGTGGCACTGTGTGTTTCGCCTGCTATATCGGTGATGTCGAAGGTGACGCGATAGCGCAGCATCTGGTCGTCATCATCGTCGTCGAGTTTCTTCGGGTCGAGATAGACGGGCACGGCGATGCGACCCTTCTCGTCGGTGCGACCTTCGCCTTCAGAGAGTTGTTCCCAACCTGAACCACCCCAGAACCAGAAACTGCACTTGGCGGTCTCGATGGTGTATTTGACCTGTGCATCCTGCACGGGAACATCGGCGTATGTCTTGGCTATGGCTTCTACTTCGATGGTGTCGCCGATGCTGATCTTGCGACCGTGGCTTTCGGTAGCCTTGGCCTTGACGTCGAAAGTGGGTCGTTTGTATTCCTCGACACGGAAACTGGTACTGCCGCTGTTGTTATCCGTCACGGTGAATCGGCCTGGCAGTCGGTCAGTTGGAATCACGAAGTCGCAGTCGTAACTGCCGTATTGGTTGGTCACCACCTCGCGCTTGTCAATTTCCTTACCATTTGCATCCGTGAACGTGAGCGTGAATTTGCGGTCGGTTGCCACCTGTGTGTTATCGCTATTCTGCTGATAGACGATGGCAGAGACATGGACGGTCTGACCTGGACGATAGATGGCACGATCGGTGAAGAGCGAACTGTGCAAATTGTTGTTCTTTTCATGGGCATCGCTGGAGTAGAGATAGACCCTGTTTGTCTGGTCGTTAGAACCCTTGATGCAGGCACATACATATTTGTTTCGGTCATAGTGTGGGATGATGACCTCGCCTTTCCCGTTGCATGCAAAGAACTGTTGGTCATTGCCCGAATAGTCCTCCACCACGACGGTAGCATTGGGCACAGGACGTCCTGTTTCGATGTCACCAACGAAAGCCAGTGTCTCCTTCGAAGGCAGTTCGAAGAGGAAGAGGCGGAGCGAGGTGATCTCGATGTCTTCGATGGATACGCGCTGAGGAGTACGTGCAATGAAGATGTAATGACCGGCGGGCAGCGAGAACTGGTCTTTGCGTTCGCCGCTGGTAGGCATGTTTTCAGCACGACGCGCCACGTTGAGGCTGTCGTCACCTAAGATGTAGTCTCGTTTGTCGATGAGTTTGCCGTCGGTCTTGAACTGGCGGTTCTTGTCCTTGCCGTTGTAAAGGCGTACCTCGACCGTGGCCTGGGTCTGGTTCCTGAAGCGTAGTTCAATATCGAAAGGACGGTTGGGGAGAATGCCTGATGGAACATAGAGGGTGCAAGTAGGGTTCATCAACTCGCCTTCGACGTTGGAGAAGTAGGGCGCGATATGCGAGCCCTTGTATTGCTTCTGTGCCCAGCGGGCAAAGGTCAACCTTTCGTCATCGTTGTATATCTGATTGCAATATGCTTGTGCTACATCGGCTCCAGCCTCAATGTCCTTGGTTTCTTCGACGAGCGTCTTGAGTGCCTCCAGAAATGAGTCGGATGACAAACGGAGGTTGTAGTCCTCGTGGTTGCGCAGCAGTGTGAGGTGCTCCAGTTCGGTCAGTGCGTAGGCATCGCGTGGTCCTTTCTGCTTGTAGTAGGCTGCCACTTCGCCCAGGAGTTGAGCCTTTTCGCTCTCTTTCATCTGAGCATTCTGAAGCACAAAGCGGGTGAGCAGTGACAGCATATCGTGCTGATAGAGACGGCTGTCTTCTCCTTCCTGAATCAGTGGTTCGTAGCCCAAAGCCGAAGCCTTGGCCAATGCTGCCTTGTCCTTTAGCGAAAGGGTGAAGAGTTCGCGTGCCTTGGCATTGTATTCGCTCTTCGTTTCTTCGTCGAAGTCGGAGATGTGGCTGTCGGTCATGGCCAGATAGGCCGAACCCATGACGGCGTTATAGACGGCATCCTCAACGAGCCCCTCGTGCGGGAAAGGTGGGAAGTTGGCAATACGGAAACTGTCGGGATCGAGGTCACACTTGGTCTCGACGATGGTGATCCACGCCTTGGCAAGATGAGGGAACTTTTTCTCCTTCTGAGCTTTGTCGTAGATCTTCTGTGCCTCGTCAATCACCTTGCGGGGCATGTCCTTCTGCTGTAGGTCAGAGACGTTTTTCCAAAATTCATCATAACTTTGGCCGTCTGAGCTGAAAATGTTTACAATGTTCATGAGAATAGTCAGAGTGGCAATAAAATAATTCCGTTTCATGATGCAAGGATTATATAGGGATTAGATCGGGATGGAAGGTGCTCCATCTCGATTATTTGGCAGACTTGCTTATTTCGGCTCATCAGTTATGTTCAGCGGGTCGGAGAGGGTGGCTCCCACGTGTTCGCCTACCACCTTCGGAACTTCCTCGACGGGAATAGCCTCGTAGCGATAGGGGAGGGTGACATCACCAAGATTGTCGGGCTGCTTGAACTTCTCGGTGTAGTGGTTATTGACGAAGACGAAGGCCTTGGCATCCTTTTGCGAGAAGATCTTCTTGACACCTTCGGCAAAATAGCATCCCTCGATGCGGAACTCGGACTGGAAGCGTGGATTGGCGGCTGCCGAATTGCCGGCGCAGGTATAATAGTCGTTGAGCAGGTGGATGGTGCCGAAACGTACCATCGGCATACGCTGGTCGCAGCCTTCGCCCCACTCACAGAAGGCAAAGGTGACGTTCAGGTTGTCCTCGCCATTCTGTTCGGCACGGTCGCTCGAACCCACAAGGTTGGTGTTGGCGTGGATGTAGGTGCGTTCGGTGTAATGGAAGCGGCACCACGATACGGTGATGAAGTCCGAGAAACTGTTGATGTCGAAGTTGCCGTCCATACCGTCGCAGAAATCCACATGATCCACCCAAACGTGCTTTGAACCACGACTGAGGGTGAGCAGGTCGTTGCCACCTACGTCAATGGCACCTGGCCCTTGCAAGGACAGGTTGCGAATGATGATATTCTGGCAATTGGAGAGACTGAAGAGTCCGGCATTGCGGAATTTCTCGTCAGGATCCTGCATCTTGTCGATGAGGATTTGGCGGATGAGGTATTCACGGGGTTCGCCCACACGCCTGCCATTCGAAAGGGTAAGTACCTGATCGGATTTTGAGGTATTCTGTTCAAGCACTTTCTTGTCGTTCATCAGTTGATGTAATTCGGGCGACATGTAGAACTCGGTGCAGACGCGTGCGTTGTTGATGCCTACGATGGTCTTGTTCTGCAGGTCCTTCAGTTGCATCGAGCTGCTAACAATGAAGTCACCCTTGCTGCCATCGAGGATGATGATGTCGTTCTCGTTGATGGCCTTGATGAGGGTGCTGCGCATATCGCTGCCCGTGTTGGTGAGCGTGATGGTACTGGGACTGGCTACTGCTTTGCCACCTGTTACGCGATAATCGTCACCCGAGGTGAGGGTCGTACAATTTGCCCAACCGAAGGGACGGTTGAGGTCAGGATGCTGTGCTGAAAGTGAGGTTGCAAGCATCGACAAGGAAAGGATGAGTGTCAGTGAGTGTTTCATAACTATAAGACGTGTTTCGCAAGGTAAGTTTAATATGTATATATTTAAAAGGTATTAAAAGGGTATTAAAAAAGTGTAAACAAGACAGGGAGGATTGACTCAAAACGTAGTGAATTGAATCGAAGATAAAAAACACGAATTATCATTTGACCATGAATTACGAGGGATGGGGGTTAAGGGGATTTGGGAGTTGGGATTTCGATAATTCATGAGCAGGGATGATAATTCGTGTGTTCTTAGGGTTTTTGAACCAACTGTTACTTGCCGTGGCAGTTCTTGTACTTCAAGCCCGAACCACAGGGGCATGGGTCGTTACGTCCTACGTGAGGCGTAGTGCCCATGGGCTTTCGCTGCACGGTGTTCTGACCGTTGGCTCCAGCATGTGTAGCCTGCATACGGCTGAAATCGGGTCGCTGACGCTGGTCACCGGCAGTACGGAACTGCGGTGGGAATGGAGGAGGTGGAACGGGACGCGAAGGAGCTTCGCCCTTCATCTGCCCCATAGCTGCCATCTTACGCTGGGCTGCAGCTTGCTGCATCTGCTGTCGCTGTGCTGCGGCAGCCTGCTGCTGTGCAATCTCTTCGGGAGTGGGTTCGGGCAGATAGAGTTGTCCGCGCATCAGCACCGACACGGCCTTCGAGTTCATCTTGGTCACCATGCGCTCGAAGATGTGGTACGACTCCAGCTTATAAATCAAGAGCGGATCCTTTTGTTCGTAGCTGGCATTCTGTGTGTTCTGCTTCAGGTCGTCGAGGTCGCGCAGGTTCTGCTTCCAAGCCTCGTCGATGTTGTGAAGCATGATCACCTTGAGGAAGGTCTTGCTGATCGACTTGCCATCGGTCTCGGCAGCCTCCTGGAGCGGAACGGGTATCTGATAGACGCGCTTTCCGTCGGAGATGGGGATGATGATGTTCTTGATCTGTCCGCCATCCTTCACCTGTTCCCAGATTTCCTTAATGCGTGGAGTGACCTTCTCGGCCAGGTCTTTGCTGTGGCGATTGAAGTTCTCCATACCTGCCTTGTAGATCTTCTCACTCATTTCTTCGGGCTTGAGTCGCTTGGCTTGCTCTTCGGTGAATGGTACATCAACGCCGAAATTACGCAATACGTCGAGCTGCAGGGCTTCGTAGTCGTTGTTCATGCCGAATTGCTCGATGAGGTTGCCAGCCACACTGTAGGCCATGTTCATGAAGTCGATGAAGATGCGTTCGCCCATGAGGGCGTGGCGACGCTGTGCATAGACCACTTCACGCTGCTTGTTGAGCACGTCGTCGTATTCGAGCAGACGCTTGCGGATGCCGAAGTTGTTCTCCTCAACCTTCTTCTGTGCGGTCTCGATCGACTTGTTGAGCAGCGAGTGCTCGATGACGTCGTCTTCGGCCATACCGAACATCTTCGAGTCCATGATCTTCGAAATCTTGTCCGAGCCGAAGATACGCATCAGGTTGTCTTCGAGCGAAACGAAGAATACCGACGAACCAGGGTCACCTTGACGACCTGAACGTCCACGCAACTGACGATCGACACGTCGCGACTCGTGGCGCTCAGTGCCGATGATGGCCAGACCGCCTGCCGCCTTTACTTCGGGCGACAGCTTGATGTCGGTACCACGACCAGCCATGTTGGTAGCGATGGTTACGGTCGAAGATTGTCCGGCTTGTGCCACGATGTCGGCTTCACGCTGGTGCAACTTGGCGTTGAGCACATTGTGCTTGATGCCACGCAGCTGCAAGGCTTTCGAGAGGGTCTCGGAGATTTCGACTGAGGTGGTACCGACCAGCACAGGACGGCCAGCCTTGACATATTCCTCAATCTGTGCAATGACGGCCTTGTACTTGGCACGCTTGGTCTTATAGACGCGATCGTTCATGTCGATACGGGCCACGGGGCGGTTGGTGGGGATGGTCACCACGTCGAGCTTGTAGATGTCCCAGAATTCGCCTGCTTCGGTCTCGGCGGTACCGGTCATGCCCGACAGCTTGTGGTACATACGGAAGTAGTTCTGCAGGGTGATGGTGGCGAAGGTCTGTGTGGTGGCCTCGATCTTGACGCGCTCCTTGGCTTCGACGGCTTGGTGCAAACCATCGCTCCAGCGGCGGCCCTCCATGATACGTCCGGTCTGCTCATCGACGATCTTCACCTTGCCGTCCTCCGAGATGACGTAATCGACATCCCTGTCGAACATACAGAAAGCCTTGAGCAACTGATCCACGGCATGTACGCGTTCGGCCTTGGTGGTGTATTCGGTCATGATCTTGTCCTTGCGTTCGAGCTTCTCCTCCTTCGAAAGGCTCTCGTCGTGCTCAATCTCGGCCAACTCTGACCCTACGTCGGGGAGCACGAAGAACTTAGGGTCTTCCGAGCTGCCAGTCAGTGCGTCGATGCCCTTGTCGGTCAGATCGACCTGCTTGTTCTTCTCCTCGATAGCGAAGTAAAGTGGCTCTAAGGCTGTAGGCATCTCTTTCTGGTTGTCCTGCAGGAAGTAGGCCTCGGCGCGCAGCATCTCCTGCTTGACGCCTGGCTCCGACAGGAACTTGATGAGGGCAGAGTTCTTTGGCCATGCACGGAAGGCACGATAGAGCTGGGTAGCACCTTCGTCCTTGATGGTCTTGTCGGGGTTGTTCACCTTCTTCTTGGCCTCGTTGAGCAACTGGTTGGCCAACGTCTTCTGCATGCGTACTACGTTCTCAACGCGGTCGCGGTAGGTTTGGTAAAGTTCCTCATCGGAGTATTCCGAAGTGCGTGGAGTCGGACCTGAGATGATGAGCGGCGTACGGGCATCGTCAATCAGCACGGAGTCAACCTCATCGACGATGGCGAAGTTGTGTTCGCGCTGCACGAGGTCTTCGGGATGGGTGGCCATGTTGTCGCGCAGATAGTCGAAGCCGAACTCATTGTTGGTGCCGAAGGTTATGTCGCAGTTGTAAGCCTTGCGACGTTCGTCTGAATTGGGCTGGTAGCGGTCGATGCAATCGACGGTCAGACCATGGAACTGGTAGAGTGGACCCATCCATTCGCAGTCACGCTTGGCGAGGTAGTCGTTGACGGTGACTACGTGTACGCCGTTGTGGGTCATCGCGTTCAGGAAGACGGGGAGCGTAGCCACCAGCGTCTTGCCTTCGCCTGTTGCCATCTCGGCAATCTTGCCTTGGTGGAGCACGGTGCCGCCGAAGAGCTGAACGTCGTAGTGAACCATATCCCAACGCGTGGGGTTGCCGCCTGCTATCCACGTGGTCTTGTAGATGGCCTTATCGCCGTCGATGGTGACAAAGTCACGTGTGGCAGCGAGGTCACGGTCCATCTGTGTGGCAGTCACCTCCACGGTTTCGTTGTTGGCAAATCGGTAGGCGGTGTTCTTGACGATGGCATATACCTCAGGAAGGTATTCGGTGAGTTTTGCTTCTTGTGTCTCACGAACCTTTTTCTTGAGCTTATCTACTTCTGCCCACACAGCCTCGCGTTTCTCCACTTCAAGGTCCTCGACGGTATCGCGCAGGTGTTGTATCTCATCTTTGTCGGCCTTCACGCTGGCCTCCAGGTCTTGCATGATCTGCTTGGTGCGGGCACGCAGCTCGTCGTTGCTTAGTTTTTCGACGGCAGGGTAAGCAGCCTTGATTTTCTCTACCCAGGGCTGGATGAGCTTCATATCGCGGCTCGACTTGTCGCCGAAGATTTTCTTTAAGAAATCATTAAATCCCATGTATTTATTTTTTTGTTGTTTATTTCATTCGGGGCTATATTGTCTAGGAATTCTAGATTTTCTAGATACTCTAGATATTCTAGATGCTCTAGAAAAAAATTAAATTAGAAGAGTGGCAATGCGCGGCAAGCGCTTGGAGCTCTGATCCTAATGATCTTGGCGATGGTCGGGGCGATGGCGGTTGCCTCGACGGGAGCATGAATACGCTCTGCCTTCACCAATGAGGGTGCAAAAATGATGGCTGGGCCAGGATAGACATCAAAGCGTTTCTGTGGCAGCGGACGACTGTTGTCATCGAGCCGGAGGTTCCATCCGGGTTGAAGGATGATGACCAGGTCGCCACCTCCGTTCTTGCGGTAGCTGTTGCGGATGCGTTCGATGCGCAAGCTGTAGTCTTCATGCAGGAGCTGCTGGGCAGTGAAGACCTCATCGACACCACTGAAGAGTGCTACAAATTTAGCGGCTTCACGGGCTACATCATCTATTTGCAGCTGCTTTTGTTCGATGAGCTTGTGGTTGAGGTAAACCTGGTTGTCGTCGAATCCTTCAATCCACTGTCCCTGCCCATAGAGCGAATTGAGCTGAATGTTGAGCAGTGCTGTGCAACGGTTGGCATTGAATTCGCCCAGCGAAAGGCCCAGTATCTCATCTGTTTCCTTGCGGGTGTCGCCCGTCCCCATCAAGTAGATGAGGGTGTTCTTGAGCCCAATTTGCCAGTCGATGAAGTTGAGCAGTTCCTCCAGTGTCTGGTCGAGGCGCAGATAAGTCTCCTCAAGTTCGCAGGGATAGACCTCCTTGGCAGTATGCTGATAGGTGCCGGCATAGAACGTGAGCTGCAGCATATCGGTGCGCTTGTCGGCAGTTCCCATGCGTCCGTTGGTGATGAAGACTTGCGCCATCTTGCCCACAGCCTCATTGATGATGGGTGAGGTCTTGATCCAAGTGTACATCACCTGCTTGCTTTCCTGGAACTTATGGGTGAAGTAGGGGTTGCAGGGCTGATAGGGAGAAAGTGCGCAAACACCGTTCTGTGTCAGCAGTCGCGAATCCCAGCCTTTGCTCTCGGCATCGCAGAAGAGCGGGTGATTGTTGTTCTGGTTGGTGACATACGGGGGAAATTCCTTGTAAAAAGTTGTCGAACACCAGTTGCCTCGCTTGTCATCCACCCAGATTGCCCCATCCGACGAATGTCCGGCAGTGATAAGTGCCTCGTATGCATTGGGCGCGATGCTGTAGATTCTGCTGGTCTGCATCGATGCCAGCTTCAGTTCGTCCGCTATCGTGCTGCTCAGCAGGGCACGGGGCGACCAGTATCCATCGGTGGAGTTGCCAATGTATTTGATGTCGAAGAAGATGGGTCGCCGGCGCAGTGTCTCTTTGTCGAACGAAAACTCCCCGCTGATGCCGTTCTGGAAAGGATAGCTGCCTGTGGTCAGTACGGCAATGGCAGTGGCGGCATCGGGATGGTCAAGTTCGAAGGTTACCTGGTCATAGACTTTCCCCTCTTGCAGCAGACGACGGAAACCGCCTTGTCCGAAGCGGTTCTGCAGGATGTCGAGATAATCGGTGCGCAGTTGGTCAATGGTGATGCCGATGATGAGTCGCGGCATATCCTGATTTTCACTGCTGCTTGCACTGGCGGCAGGATAGCGCTGGTCTGGGGTGACAGCATAGGCTGGCAGCGTATGGAGCGCCGTCAGCAGCAGAGCCAGCTGTGTCAGTGTCAGTATGTCAGTCTTGTGGGAAATCATGTATCTTTCTAACTTCTCTTAATCTTTCGAACCTCTCATATCACCTCTGGTACTTCATATCCGAAGCCTCATGTAGCTGCGGAGCAACAGGGTGGACAACAGTAGGAGGAAGGCGGGCGGACAATATTGTCCGATAATCCAGTCGAAGATTACATACGCAATAATCAGAGCAAATGTTATGCCAAAGTAAATGCTGCACCCTCTCTTCAGGCTGTTGAACCAAATAAGAACAGCCATAATGACATGCGTTGGCAGCAACCAGAAGCAATTCAGGTTGTGGTCAACCGCCGGATGGAGAGAGAAAAAGTTCAGAAACCATACCACACATCCTGTCAGTCCTGTAGCCAAGAGGAGCAGCGAGTCGAAGGCATTCACCAACAACGGCACTTTGGCAGTCCGTCTCTTCTGCTCGGCATCTCTTCGCTTGCGCCACTCCCAAGCCGAGAGGACAAGGGCAACGAGCAGCACGATGCCAAAGACGGTTCTTGGAGCAATGCGGTCGGGGGCTGCTATCTTCGATGCGATGTCGGGATGCATGGTGAGCAGCGTGTCGCTCTCGGTCACAAACGGTGCATGCCAACGGTTGGAAGCTGTATTCTTCTCGATTTTGGCATTGCCCACAGCCTGGCTTAGGTATTCGGGCAGGAACATCTGTTCCTCGAACCAGGCACGTTGGTCGGAGCGGGCAGCCACAGCCAGTGCAATGCCGAAGTCGAGCCAGTTGTTGCGGTGGGTCTTCTCCTGCACCATCTGACGCAGGGTGATGTCCTTCACCCAAGCCGTATCGTAGCGCAGTTGCTCGCCTGCTGATGCACAGAGGAGTCGATAGGGACGGGTGGCGCAGTTGTCGAAGAAGTAGGAGTAGCGGTAGGTGCGGTTCTCAGGCCGATAGTTGATGAGGAGCCTTTGCAGCACGTCCTGTGCCTGTGCCGAGTCGAGGCGCAGCCATTGTTCGGTCATGCCAAGACCACGCTGGCGGTATTCTTCGATGAAGTTGCGTGTATAGAGAGCACCCAGCTGATAGTCGGTCTCGCCTTTGACGAAACGATATTTGAAATGAGGTGTATTAAACGAAAAGACTCCGTAGTGGAAGGTGATGTCCATCTGCGGATTGCGCTGATCCTGGACGCGCAAAGCCGTATGCCCAAAGCGTTCGTACGCATCGGGACCGGGGGAACAGGTCAGCAAACTGATGCGCAGGGAGTCGGAGAAATCCAATTGCGCACGCGCGGGTAAAAAATAAGTCAGCGTCAATAACGCTGCTATGAGAAGTTGCTTCATAGACCACATAACAAGACATCCACGTGCGTATGTGTCAGCCCATGGATGCCTCGTTTTGAATGGGGAATGGTGATTAAAAGGTAAAAGGGATCAAGCCTTAGCCTTCTCCACCGAGGCTTTACGGAACTCCTTGAGGAGATCAATAAGTGCGAGGGCATTCTTGCGGGCACGGAGACCGGCAGCCTTGTTGCCCTTGATGGCCTGTGCAGAAGCGTCAGCGGCGAAAGCAGCTGAGAGTTCATTGAATTTCTGAACCAGTTCTTCCATAGTGATGATTAAAATATTTAGGTTGATATTACGTCGTTCGAGTTTGGGAAACCAAGTCTTTGACGATGCAAATTTAATAAGAATATTCGATAAGTCACAAACTTTTCGCCAAAAAAGTGCAGTTTTCTTGCTATTTTTTATAGTTTTAGGCTTTTTTTATACTTTTTAAGGTTCAAAATGAAACAATTTAGCAAAAAAAAGACTACCTTTGCCGCGGCATTTATTAAAAAGACAATAGCATGCACTACGCTATCATCGCTGCAGGAGAGGGCTCGCGCCTTCGTGATGAAGGAGTCCTTTCACCTAAACCTTTGGTTCCTATTGCGGGAACGGCTATGGTGGATAGGCTGATGGATGTCATGCTGCATTGCGGAGCAGAAAGCATCTCGGTGATATGCAATGCCCGGATGCAGGAGGTGGCTGGGCATCTGATGTCATTTCGTGACAGTCATCCCGGTGTGGTGTTTAATCTTGTTGTCGAAAGTACGCCGAGTTCCATGCACAGCCTTGCACGACTGTCAGCTGTCATTCCTGAGGGCAAGGTCTGTGTGACTACCGTCGATACCATCTTCCAGGAGCGGGAGTTTGCCGCTTACATTCATGCTTTCGAGCAGTGTCAGGGCGGCCTCTTTGCAGTTACGCCTTTTGTCGATGACGAGCGGCCCCTTTGGGTGGCATGTTCCAAGGAGGGTGGGGCTACGATTGGCGGACACGTTTGCCCTGTTATCCGTGGATTCTATGATGACGAGGCGCAAATGCCCGACGATGAGTGGCATTTCGTCAGTGGCGGCATCTATGGTCTTGATACGGCTACGGCATGGCCCGTCCTGCACCAATGCATTGCAGCGGGTCAGAGTCGGATGCGCAATTTCCAGCGTGCCCTCGTGCATGCAGATGTCCCCTTGTCGGCCTACGTCTTTGGCAAGGTGATGGACATCGATCATGCCGACGACCTGAGGAAGGCTGAAGCGTGGCTCGACGTGTCGCGCAAGACGCGCTCCATCCTTGCCGTCCACCGTGCTCCCGAGTTTTCACCCAATCTGGCAGTGAGCGATGCTGCGATCCTCCAGCTCGTGTCGGCCAAACTCGAAGAGGAGGGTTGCCGTGTCGATGAAGTTGATGAAGATACATTCGGGCGGATGACCGACGACGAATTGCGTCGCTATGAACTCGTTGTCCACATGATGCGACGTATGTCGTCACTCCTCAAGCTGCAACGCCTTGGCCTGCCGGCTGTCAATGCACCACAGGCGGTGCTTACGGTGGCCAAGAGTCGCGAGATGACGCTCGAATTGCTCCAGCAGGCAGGCATTGCCGTGCCTCAGTGGTGGGCTTACGAGCCTTCTGCCGACGAGATGTTCCAGTGCGAGCCCCAGCTTCAGCAGCTCCTCCCTGGATGGGTGAAGGTGATGCGCGAAGGCGGTATATGTCACGACGATGTGACGTGGGTCGAGACGCCTCTTGAGGCCGATGTGCGCGTGATGGAGCTTGCCGCCCAGCATGTGCCCGACATTGTTGTGACTCGTCACGTGAAGGGCGACCTGCTCAAGGTTTATGCCGTGATGCCCGATTTCGTCTATGCGTTCTATCCGCAGGAGATGAACTACACCAAGTTCGGCATTGCCGAGCAGCACAACACGGCATTGGCACATATCAGATATAGTGAGGAGGAGCTTCATGCCATCGCTTGGGGCATTGCCCGCACCTTTGGCATCGAAATCTTCGGATTTGATGTTGTCATCGAGCCCGATGGGCATATCGTGGTGATTGATGTCAACGATTGGCCCAGTTTCTCGGCCTATCGTCAGAAAGGGGCTACAGCCATTGCTGCACTGATTGTCAATTCTTTGTCTAAAACCCAGTAAGATGACCGAAGCGGACAAGATACAGTATCGGGCCAGCCTCAAGCATCCCGATGTCGAGGAACCCATCGACCTGTGGTTCTACCGGCCTGTGGGCTTCCGCGTGGCGCTCCTCGGACGCCGTTTCGGATGGACTCCCAATCAGATCACCATCGCAAGCATCTTCTTGGGTGTCGGTTGCGGCATCCTTTGCTATCCGCAGAATCTGTGGCTCAATCTTTTGGCAATCGTTCTGCTCATCCTCGCCGACATCGGCGACTCTGCCGATGGGCAACTGGCGCGTATCACCCGTCAGTACAGCCAGCTGGGACGTATCCTCGATGGTGCAGCAGGCGACTTCTGGTTCGCTGCCATCTACATCGCAATAGCCATGCGTCTCACGCCCGAATGGGGCATCTGGTGCTGGCTGCTGGCCATCGTCACCGGTGTTTGCCATGCCCAGCAGGCTGCTATGGCCGACTATTACCGTCAGTTCCATCTGCTTTGTGTCAATGGCAAGCAGGGCTCCGAACTTGATGATGCTCGCGATGTGGCGCGTCAGTTTGCCGCCACGAAGTTCACCGATGAACCCATCCTCAAGGTCTTCCTTTGGTTCTATCGCAACTACACGACTGGGCAGGAGAGGCTTACTCCCCGATTCCAGAAGCTGAGGAAGAGGTTGAGAGAGGAGGCTCTGAATGGTTCGAAAGGTTCGAGTGGTTCGAACGTGCCTGACGGGTTCTGGCAAAGTCTGAGGCAGCAATCCTTGCCGCTGATGCCCATTGCCAATGCGCTGACGTTCAACTGCCGTGCCATCACGCTGTTCATTGCCCTGATGCTTGGGTTGCCCTGGTTCTATTGGGTTGTCGAACTGACCATCTTCAATGCCCTATGTATCTACATGGTATGCAGGCATGAGGCAATGTGCCGGAACGCGTTGCACCAGCTTAAATGACCACATTGGAGATGAAGGCTCGTACCAAACGTCTGTTCAAGGCAGCCGTCTTCCTCAGTTGCTGTCTTCTGTTGGGCTTTATGGTATGGAAGGCAGGTCCTATGCAGCTGTGGCACACGCTCTGCTCCATGCCGGGCACCATTGCACTCTGTATCCTTGTCTGGGCAGTGGGTTATCTGCTCAATGCGGCGGCATTCCGTCATGTCCTGCTCGGTACAGGTGCCCGTCTCAGCTATCTCGCGACGCTCGGTGTCACCATTTCGGGTTATGCGCTCAACTACATCACCCCCTTTGGGCTTCTCGGAGGAGAACCTTACAGAGTATGGGTGCTCAAGCGAACGATGGGCATAGAAAAGGCCACGCAAGGTGTGGTGCTCTATTCGATGATGCACATCGCCTCGCATTTCCTTTTTTGGATCTTGGCCGCTTTTGTGGCAATGGCCACTGCAACCATCACGCGAGGTCAGGATCCTATAGGTTGGAACGAGACGGTTTGGGTCGCAGGTTTGATGGTTGTTTGCGCCCTGCTTTTGTCCCTGTTCTGGCGCCTCTACCGCAGGGGTATTGCACTTAAGTTCATGAGCCGTTGGGTCAACTGGTCATTGCTTGACCCTTCGCTCCTTCCCTCGGGCCGATTCGTTCGTGCCCTGCTGCTCGAACTGTCGAGCCGTCTTGTCAACGTCATTGAATACTGGCTTGTGATGCAGGCTCTTGGTTACCCGTCGTTCGGATACGCTGAGGCACTGCTCGTAGTCGCCTTCAGTTCACTGTTCGCCAACATTCTGTTCTTTTCACCCATGCAGCTTGGAACACGCGAAGGAGGCATTCTCCTCGCTCTCCAATATCTGCACACTGGTCATCTGCTGCCTGTGGCACTCACCATCAGTTTTGCCACGCGAATCCGTGAGTTCTTCTGGATTGCAGTCGGTTTGGCTTTCATGAAACGCAAATGATAAAACAATAATTATATGAAGGGTTTAATCTTTGATTATGGTGCCACCATCGACAGCGGAGGCCGGCACTGGTCTGAGGTCATTTGGGAGGGTTACTGTCAGGTGTATCTTCCTGTCACCAAGGAACATTTCCGCGAGGCTTACATTTATGCCGAGCGATATGTCCAGTTTTCTCCCGTCATTCAGCCATGCTATAACTTCTTCGAACTGATGCAGGCTCGCATTGGCATTCAGATTGATTATCTGATTGGTCAAGGGCTGCTCAACGAGGATGTCCTCCAGGCGACGCTTAAGATTTTCAGCGAAGGCGAAGTGCCTATCATCGACGATATGCACGAGCTTGCCCAGCACTTCGTTGATATCATTGCGGGCTATTGCTACGACTATGCGCGGCGTTGCACGCTCGACAATATCCCTCTGCTTGAGAAGCTGTCCGACTGTTACGAGATTGCGCTGGTGTCCAACTTCTACGGCAATCTGAAGTCGGTCATCCAGGACTTCGGCCTGAGTCGCTGCTTCCGCGTTGTCATCGATTCAGCGGTGGTGGATGTTCGCAAGCCTGACCCTGCCATCTTCCAGCTTGCCATCGACAGGCTTCACCTCGACCCGAAGGACATCACAATCATTGGCGACAGCTACAAGAAGGACATCGAACCTGCGCGTTCCCTGGGCTGCAATGCCATCTGGCTCAAGGGCTCCAGTTGGGACAACTCCGACAGTGTCATACAGTATGAACCCACTGTCACTTCCTTGCTCCAGCTCTTCGATATGCTTCAGAAGAATGCCTGATTCCGTTTCTGGTTAAAGACAAATGTGTCCGCGCTTAATGGCACGGACATATTTTATACCCAAAAATAGGTATTTTTCCGAAAAATAACACCAAGTTATCAAAATATTACTTATCTTTGCAGCGTCCATTTCGAGAAATCGAAAACCGACGAAATAATTAATTGTTAATTGATATATGACCCTAAAGGACCTCAAGATAGGACATCGAGCTATTGTTACCGTCGTGGGCGGTGAGGGAGCATTGCGTCAGCATTTCCTCGACATGGGTATTGTCCCGGGCATCGAAGTCACGCTGATGAAGTATGCCCCCATGGGCGACCCGATGCAGATCCTGCTGCGCGGATACCTGCTCACGCTTCGCCTTGCCGATGCCGCTCAAATCGAAATCACCACCGACATCCCCGTCGAGCCACCTAAACCCCAGCTGCGTGGCGAAGAGATTCCGCACCCCGGCCTCGGCGAGCCCGGACGTTATCATGAGGAAGACCAACGTCGCCGTCATGCGATACGTGTCAAGGAGGCAGACAAGCATGGGGGCGCTCATCACACCGACCAGGGCAGTGGAAATAGTGCCTCGCAGGGCAATCATCTCACCTTCGCCCTTGCCGGTAATCAGAACTGCGGAAAGACCACGCTCTTCAACCAGCTCACAGGCTCCAATCAGCACGTCGGCAACTTCCCCGGGGTCACTGTCGATCGCAAGACGGGTGCCATTCGTGGCTATTCCAATACCGAGATCACCGATCTGCCCGGCATTTATTCCCTGTCGCCCTACACTGCCGAGGAGATTGTTTCGCGTCAGTTCATCCTCGAACAACAGCCTTCGGCAATCTTCAACATTGTCGATGCCACCAATATCGAGCGAAACCTTTATCTCACCATGCAGCTGCTGGAGCTTAATACGCCCATGGTTCTTGCCATCAACATGATGGACGAGATGCGAGGCAACGGAGGCTCCATCCGCGTCAATGAGATGGAGGCTGCCTTGGGCATCCCGGTCATTCCCATTTCGGCTGCAAAGAACGAAGGTATTGACGAGCTCATCTCCCATGCCGTCCATGTGGCACGGCATCACGAGACGCCCTATCGCCAGGACTTCTGTACGCCCGAGGACCACGATGGTGCTGTGCATCGCTGCCTCCATGCCGTGATGCACCTCATCGAGCATCATGCCGAACACGCTGGCATCCCCGTGCGCTTTGCTGCCACCAAGCTCATCGAAGGCGACCCCATGACCATCGAGGCCTTGCAGCTTTCCGAAGGCGAAACCCATGCCATCGAGCATCTTATCAAGGAGATGGAGCAGGCACGCGGTCTCGACCGTGCAGCTGCCATCGCCGATATGCGCTTCGCATTCATCAAGGATCTGTGCGACAAGACGGTCGTCAAGCCCCACCGTAGTCGCGAACAGGTCCGCACCAATGCCATCGACCGTGTGCTTACAGGACGATGGACGGCCTTGCCCGCCTTCTTCCTCATCATCGGCTTCATCTTCTACTTCACCTTCTTCTCGTTCGGTGGATGGATACAGGAGGAGTTCGCCACACTGCTCGACTGGTGCGGCGCGGGACTGTCGGAGCTGCTCACTCGGCTCGAAGTGAACCACATCGTTCGCTCGATGGTGGTTGATGGTGTCTATGCCGGTGTCTCGACGGTGCTCAGTTTCATGCCCGTCATCGTTATCCTGTTCTTCTGGCTCTCCATGCTCGAAGATTCGGGCTATATGGCCCGAGTGGCCTTCGTGTCCGACAAGCTGCTGCGCAAGTTAGGTCTTTCGGGTCGAAGCATTGTGCCGATGCTCGTGGGCTTCGGCTGTTCGGTGCCTGCCATCATGTCCACCCGCACCCTTCCTTCGGCGCGCGACCGCAAGCTCACCATCATGCTCACGCCTTTCATGTCGTGTACGGCCAAATATGCCATCTACGGATGGTTCTGCATGAAGTTTTTCCCTTCGAATGGCAGTTGGATAGTCATCTCGCTCTACGTTCTGGGCATCCTCACTGGCATCCTCGTGGCTGCCATCTTGGGGCGTTTTGTCTTCAAAGGCGAACCTGTGCCCTTCGTGATGGAATTGCCCAACTACCGTCTGCCCGGTGCCCGCAACACGCTGCATCTGATGTGGGAGAAGGCCAAGGACTTCATCCAGCGAGCCTTCACCGTCATCTTCCTGGCTGCGCTCGTCATCTGGTTCCTGCGCAACTTTAACTGGCATCTGTCGATGGTCGATGAGACCGAAAGCATGTTGGCCGACATTGCCGGTGCCATTGCACCCGTCTTTGCGCCCCTCGGTTTGGGCGACTGGCGTTGGGTGACTGCCCTCGTCTCGGGCTTCATGGCCAAGGAAAGTGTCGTAGGCACCATCGGTGTCCTCTTCCCTGGCGATGCCGGACTCTACGAGATCATGACACCCTCCCTTGCCTTCGTCTTCCTCGTCTTCAGTTTGCTCTATACGCCCTGTGTCGCTGCCATCGCTTCTGTGCGGCGCGAACTGGGAGGCAAATGGGCGCTGAATGTTGTAATTCTGCAGTGTCTCGTCGCTTGGCTTGTCGCCTTCCTCGCACACCTCCTGCTTTTCGCATTTTAATCACCGGAAAATGAACCTTGCCACTATCATAGTTCTTCTCCTTGTAGGCGTTGGTGCCTATTGGTCCATCGCAACGCTGCGTCGCACGGGCGGTCGTCGGTGCGACGGCTGCTGCGGTGGCTGTTCCGATAGCCACTGCAAGGTGCATCATGACCCCGCGTCCAAGGGGTCGCTTCGCTCAAAATTATAAGAAAATTGAATCAAAAAATTTTAAGAATCCCTTTTTGACATTTTTTATAATAATTTTCGGCTATGATATACAATTTGGCACCAGTGGATTAAAAAGTAACCAAACCAACGACTACTCATTTAATGTAGCATTAAAATGAATTTACGAAAGTTAAAGCAGAATTATAATTCCCATAAGCCATTTCATTTGCTAAAGCGTCCAAATGATTAATGAATGATTGTGCAATTTCCATATGTTCTTCGTCAGACAGTATTATACCTTCTTGTTTAAATTTTGCAATATATTTATGTATGATAGTTAATGGATGCGTATTTAATTCCATCTGAGTTATCCAAACTTCTTGTATGGCTTTTAACACCATTTTTCTATTTCCCCTCTTAGGTTTAGTGTCCATATCTTGAATGTCGGTAATATGTGTAATTAATTCGTCTCTCCAATGATTGACTGTTGGTAGATTATGTTTGTTGGCATAATATATCAATGCGTAGTTCCGTATTATTTCGTTAGTCTTATTCTTTGTCTCAGAAATGAATTCACTTCTTGGATATGCCATTTCAAGAAGCATATTATCTATCGACTCTTTTATTATCTTATCTATATTATCCATATATTAAACATTTTTCAAAATAAATATCATTTTCGCTGCAAATATATACAATTAATTTGAGACAAACAAATTCTATACTATATTTTTTGTTTAAAACGCAATAAATATTGGCAATGATAAATAATTTGCCAATAGTTCAGTAATTGTATTTCAATAAAATCCATTTTTTACTTTATTAAGTTAGGCAATGATATACAATTTTCCTATAATTTTGAGCTCTGCGACCACTTGTTTTTTTTCGATCACAGATAACACGAATCTCACGGAATTATTTCGCGTCAAGCCTCAGTGGCTTCCGTCCTGAGTGCGACGCAGAAACGCGCCCAGGCCTCCATTGGGAACCGCTAATTTTCAGTGTCCTCCGTGTCTTCCGTGTTCGATAAAAAAGAACATTGGAGGTATCTACCACTGAACAATTTTTATCTACCACGGAACACACGAATCACACTGATTATCTGTTGTCCCAAGGGAGACCAGTGGTCATTGCTTCGCCGACCACTGGGCGGAAAGCACGGACTTTGCCCATCCTCTTATCTCTACGGACTTTTCTTATCTCTCTACGGTGTTATTTTAATTTCTCTACGGACTTCATGGACTTCATGGACTATGACGGAGGTGCGCAAGCAAAAGTCTGTGTCCTTACATCTCTACAGATTTCCCAGATTTATCAGATTAGCGGCTCGGTCAAAAATAAATCCGTTCAATCCGAGAAATCCGTAGAGGAAAGGACAATCTCTGGAGTGCGCAAGCAAAAATCTGTGTGAATCTGTGCGATCTGTGTGACCCTAAATCTCTACGGACTTCATGGACTTCATGGACTATGACGGAGGTGCGCAAGCAAAAGTCTGTGTCCTTACATCTCTACAGATTTCACAGATTTATCAGATTAGCGGCTCGGTCAAAAATAAATCCGTTCAATCCGAGAAATCCGTAGAGGA